>CAYQSI010000103.1:0-10032 GCA_964420185.1 uncultured Occallatibacter sp.
CCGGTTCTGGTTGAACTCCAGCGTTCCATGCAACTGGCTCAGGCCGTTGGGCACGTCTTCAAGGGAAAGCGCCGCGTCCTGGAAATCGATGCGGCCGCGCAGGCTTGGATTCATGAGCGGACCGTGCGCTTCTAGCTGGAAGGAGGTGTTTCCGCTGGCGGTCAGGTCGGGGTCCAGCGTCTCGGCCACTTTCAGATTGATTGCGCCGCTGGCGGCAAAGTCCAGTTGCTGCTTGTCCTTGAGGGTCAGGCTGCCCTGGGCGCGCAGGTCGGTTTGTTCGCCAGTCACATGGAACGGGTCGAGATGGAGTGTGGCATCGGCAAGCGTAACATGGGCGCCGCCCTCGCTCTTCAGATGAACGCCGGAGACCGTCACCTCCACTTCCTGGATTCTGGCTTCGCCGCGCAACTGCTCGGGCCGCGCCAAAGGCCCCTGAACGGTGACCGTTCCGGCCAGCGCGGATTCGCCACTGAGGCCCTGGAGATGGGCCAGCTTGAGGAGCGCGCCAATGTTGAACCGCGAAAACTCAAGTTTGGCCTGGGTGGCATAGTCGCCGGTGAGCGCCGTCTGGCCGTGCGCAGTGAGTTCGGCAGCCTCCAGCCGGGATGTCAGGTCGTAAATGACGGTGCGGTTGACTGTGCGCGCCCGCAGCTCCAGCCCGCCGAGCGGTTCTCCGCCCAGGGCAAGGCCGGGCAGGGTGGCGTGGGCTTCAAGGCGCGGGTCGTCGAGCGTTCCCGAGCCCTGCACGGTAAATCCCAGCTTGCCGGTCACGGCCAGCCCCTTGCGGCGCAGAAATTCGATGCGGGCCACGTCGAGGCCCGCGCCCCTGGCGTCCAACTGGAAGCGGTGGGATTGAAGGCCGTAGCTGCCGGTGGCCGAAATCTTGCCGGCGTCCTCGCTCGCCGTGATTGAGGTCAGATTGATGGTCTGGTTGGCGACCGTGCCCTGCGCCCGGATGCGGTCCACTGGTTCACCGTAGATGCTGCCTTTGTTCAGCTCGACCCACCCGGAGCCAGCCAGCGCGTGGAGGGGGCCGTCGGCCTGAAGCTGCGCATCGAGAGCGCCCGCCACCGGCAGGTTCGGGCCGGTGAAGGGCCGCAGATCGTCCAGGCCGACCTGACCGGCGCGCAGACGAAGGTGGAGCACTGCATTGGCGTCGAAGGACGGAATGGGCGCTGGACCGTGGGCGGCGCTTCCGGTGGCCGCAGCCAGGCTGCCACTGAGGTTGACCTCTTCGTTTCCGCGATGGAGCAGGGCATGTTCAATCACAATGCGTGCTGCCGAGTAACTGCCGGCGGCCTCGGCCGAATCCAGGCGGATCCATTGGGGCTGGCCGGAGCTGGCTGCGGGCATCGGCGGCAATTGGACGGCAAGCTGTGTGGCTTTTGCGGAGCCTGCAAGGCGCGGATCGACGAGCGAGCCGGACCATGTGCCGTGAAAATCTGCTTGGCCATTGAGCGCGATGGGCAGGGCGGCAGCACCGGTCTTTCCTTTGTAGCTCAGGCCCAGATCGCGCAAGACGGTATCGAACTCGCCGAGGTTTCCCGTGTGGAAATCAACGGCGAGCGCTGAGGGGCTGACCAGAGGATATGCGCCGAGATGGCCGTGCGCCTCCAGACGGCTGGAGGGAAGATCAAGCTCCAGCTTGCGCAGATCGACTGCGCCGTCGCGCTGGGTATAGGTGGCGTCGACCAGGCCGCTGGCTCGCACTCTGCCTTGGGCCGCCTGCGCTGGTGGGGTGAGGCCGAGCAAGGCGTCCACGGAGAGGGTGCGGACGTCGCCGTTGATCCACAGCGCATTGGCAGGGCCGTTGAGCCGCGCGTCGAAGCCGAGATGCTGAAAAGGCGGGTCACAGACCATCTCCAGCAGCGTATCCAGGGCAACGTCCTTGAATTGAGCCGTCACCTTGCCGTTGACGGGAATGGTGATCTCGTCGGACGGTTGGGGCGGTTTTGCGGGAAGAGCGGGCTGGCTTTGGGCGCTGCGAGATTTACCCGAGGGCGCACTGGCTGGCCGCATGGTGGCCGCTCCCGGAAGCGAGGGCAGCCAGTGAGCCAGTGTGAGGTCGCCATCAATCTCGCCGCCTTGGCGCAGGCGGGCAACAATCGAGGTAATCCGCAACTGCTCGGGGTCGGCGTGAAGATGCGCATCGAGTCCCACGCCCGTGGCAACGACGCCGGTCCCGATGTAAGCGCCGTCCTCGACATGGACGCCGCCATCGGCGCGGAAACTTCCAGCTTCCCCGGAGCCATTGAGGTCCAGATGGGCAATGCCCTCCGGTGCGAAGGGATAGCCAGTAATGGGGTCGAGCAAGCGCATATCCAGCTCTCCAACGGCCTTGGCCTGCCAGCGGGGGCGGGCAAAGTCACTGAGAGAGCCGGAGATTTCCAGCGTGCGGTCCTTGACGCCGTGGCTGCGGGCGGTGAGGCGCAAGGAGCGCAGGAATACATCGGTGCGGGTCAGGTCCAGCGTGGCCTGGAGAAATCCTCCAACAGGCGGCGCCTTGCCCGGTTTGGATGAAGCGCCGCGCGAAAGGCTCAGATCGCGTACCCCGGCTTCGATGCGATAGAACTCCGAATTCCTACCTACTGCCGGCATATAGGCCATGCGCAGGGAGAGATCGTTGGCGGCAAAATCAAGCGGAATGAACCGGTCCTGGAAATCGAAGGCTGCGGCGCGGTTCTCGTAGTCCAGAACGCCCTGCTCAACCGCTACGTGCCCGGCCTTCAGATCAAAGAATCTGTCGAGTACGGGCTTGCCCGGTTTTCTGCGCTTGCGGGGTTGCGGCTGGTTGGTCGAGCCGTCGGGGTAGACGATCAGGTGCAGTTGGGGGCGGGCGATCTCCAGTTCGCGCAGCAGAATGCGCGGACTGAAGAAACCCAGAACACTGATTCGCACACGCACGTGTCCGGCTTGGGCGTAGGGAGCCTCGCCGGGGGCTTCGAGGCCGTGGATGACTAACCCGTCGGCTTCGGCCTCCAGACTGAGCAGACGCCAATGGAAGGAGGCAATTTCGACTCGTCCGCCGGTGGCGGCTTCCAGATTGTTCACCATCTGCCTGCGGACAAAGTTCTCAAAACTGGCAGAACTGGCCGCAAAAAACAGGCCTACGACAGTGAACCCCAGCAGAATCGCCGAACAGGCCACGGCAAGAGGAAGATGAAGCAGAAAGAAGCGGCGCAGGCGGCTGGGACGGGGCAGGGGCGCTTTGGGCGACGCAACGGGCTCATGAGTCTCAGCGGGGAGAGAAGGCGTGGATTCGGGTTCGCTCATGCGCCTCCTTTCCCTGCATTGCCAGGGGTTTCAGAGGTTTCGAGCGACGGGTCGAGCACTTCCACACTGCCCTGCTTGCGCAGGTTCCTGAGCCAGTCGTCGAAGAGTACGTTCACCTGCTGCTCAAGCAGTATCTCCTCGATACGCGGGGCCACCTTGTCCAGCGGTGGAACCGCTTCGCCCAGCGCATACTGGGGCAGCAGCGTTTCGCGGTAGTACGTCTGGATCTCCTCCGGATTGATGCGAATCCCCTGCCGGAAGCGCAGTTCGATGAAGCGCAGAATCTGAAGGCGGTTGCGCAGATAGATTTCCACCCGTTTCTGCGATAACCCGTGCGCTGCCAGAAACGCCTTCCAACCCTCCTCAGAAGCGCAGTTCTGCCGGAGACAGGCGGGTACTTCCTTGCGAATCTCCGCCAGGCGGGCATCGACCTCGGCCTGCATAGGCTCTGCCGCCTGCGCGTCCTCCTGGCGAATCTGCTGCTGGATAAGCGCGCGGCTGATCAATTGCTCGAGAGCCTTTTGCCGCGTGAGAACGCCGAGCCCGGCCCGGCCGGGGTCCAGCACCGCCAGCCGCATCTCCTCGTCCAGGTCGCTGGCCAGGATGGCCTGGTTGTTGACCACGGCCACAACCCGGTCGAGTACGACGGCATGATCC
This sequence comes from uncultured Occallatibacter sp., assembly GCA_964420185.1. Lineage (GTDB taxonomy): Bacteria > Acidobacteriota > Terriglobia > Terriglobales > Acidobacteriaceae > Telmatobacter. The sequence continues at coordinate 3,931 of CAYQSI010000103.1, forward strand.
GGCTGAGCCGCCTGGGCCAGGCTCCGAGTTGCCCCCACGGCGGCCAGACACGCCGCAATCGCCCATACGCAGGCTAGTCCACGCTTGCTCTTGAGCCGAATTTGGGTCCGGTTGCGCATCAGAAGGTCTGTCCCAGACTGAAGAAGAAGTTGAAGTGGGGGGCTTCGCCCACATGCTGATTGGCAGTTATATTGGACTGCGAGTAGTTGACGTTCACTGGAAAGATGGGCGGATTCACGTTATAGCTGAAGTCCAGCCGGATGGGCCCAACCGGCGTATGATAGCGCAAACCCACCCCCGGCGCATGAGAGAAGTAGTTGAAGCTGCACGCCCCCTGCGTGCCGGTCGAGGTCGAGGGGCCGCTGGGTTCCGGGACGGGGTTGGATTGGGTGGGAGGGGTCGGGATCTTGCACTTATCGCGCTCCGGCTGGTGAACCCGCAGAGCGCTGACCCAGGCGTCGGAAGCGTTGGTGAAGACGTTGCCCATATCGTGGAAGAGCACAACGCTGACCGTGTTGCCGAGCCAGGGCAGAGTGGGTGGCGGCAGGCGCAACTCGGTGCTGTTAATCAGCGCGCCCGCCCCGCCGATTGGATAGCCCGTCTCCGGGTCGCGTGGACCGGCCGAGTTCGGGCCAAAGCTACGCAGCGAGGTGGCCCCGCCGGCATAGAGCCGCTCGGGGAGGGGAATCAGCTCGTTTTGGAGCTTGCCAAAGGCCCGCTCCTGCCCGTAGCGCGTGTTGCGGGCCAAAACGATGCGGCCTTTATTGAAGCCGTAGTAACTCGAATTCGACAGGTCGAGGCGGCTGAAGTTGGCTTGGGCGCCCAGGGCGTCGCCGGAAAGAAAGTCCTGGGCACTGGTGTAGGTGCCCCGATGCGCATCAAGGGGCGAGTCGCGGGTGTCGCGAATCCACGTCAGAGACGGACCCGCTACGCGCACCGCCGTAGCCAACTGCGCGATCTCGCCGGGGGCGACCTGTAGGCTGTCAGCCTCCACCTTGACCCGGCGGAAGTCAAATTCATAGACGAGGGTGTTGGCTTTGGAGATGCGCGACCCCGGTGAATTGAAGTGTTCGGTCCAGCGCACTCCGGTTTCCAGCCTGGAGGCCACGTAGGTGGAGACGTCCAGGCTGTTGGCGTAGCCGCCGGAAAGAGTCAGGCCGAAGTTCCGGTTCCCCTCGAAGTGCGGGTTCTGAAAGAGCAGGTCAATCTTCTGTTCCAGCAAGCCGTAGTTGCCGCGCAGCGAGACGGATTGTTCCCTACCGAAGAGATTGTTGCGGGTAATGTCTGCGAGCACGCGGGGGCTCACGCCTGTCTTGCCGTTGGGGCTGCAACTGGCGCCGCTGGCGATGATGCCGCCGCAGTTGTACTGTGGCGTTCCGGTCTGGGCCTCCAGACCGAAGCCATAAGTCAGCGCCCAGCGCCGCGCCTCTGTCGCCTGCAGCAGCACGGTCTTATACGTCTCCCCCCCTGAGGGGTTCTCGACGGCCGTATCGATCTCATTGAAGAGGGCAAAGTCGTAAAGATTGCGCTGCGTTTCTATCAGCGCCGTCTCGTTGAGCGGGTCTCCGGGATGCAGGGTGATGGCTTTGGCCACCGTATCCGGGCGGGTGTAGTGCAGCCCCGTCAGCAGCACCTTGCGCACAAAAATCTGCTGTCCCTCGGTGATATGGAAGACCACGTCCACCTTGCTCGCATCGGCCGGCTCCGTCTGCTGGGCGACCTCAACCCGCACATGGTCGAAGCCCCGGCTCATATAGTCAGTTAACAGCTCGTCCCTGTCTCCGGCCAGGTTCTGCGGCGAAAGCAGTTGCCCAACGGCCGTATTCAGTTGCGGCGTAAGTTTGGTGGCGTCCACATGCGCGTTTCCTTCCAGGAGCACCGTGCCCACCCGCAGTTGCTCGCCCTCCTGGATGCGGTAAACCACGGCGAGCGGGGCGGTCTTTTTCCCCTGCGACGAAGACCTGTCGACCGGGGCCCCAATGGCAGGTTGCATGCCGGTTTTTCCGGTTCCAGCCGCACTGGTCTCGGGGGTAATTCTGACCTTGGAAAAGCCGTTGTTCTGGTAAACGGCCTGAAGGGCGTTGATGTCGGCGGCCACCAGCGCCTGCGAGTAGTCGCCGTGGTGGTCGAGGGAGTCGGCGGCATGCACGTTGAGCAACTCCTTGAGCGTTGCGGAGTCAAAGTAGTGATTGCCCGTGACCGAGACCCGCTCAACCCGCCTCCGCGGCCCCAGCCGCACCGTGTAGAGAATCGTCACCTGCTCGGCGGTCGTGGATTTCTGTTCGTGCTCCACCTTCACGTCGAAGTAGCCCATTCGCTGGTAATAGTCGCGCAGCCGGCGATTGCCCTCGTTGAGTAGGTCCTCATCCACGCTGCCCTCTTCGAAGATGGGAATCACTCGCTTGAGCCGGTCCGGGCTGATCTTGGCGCCCTCGACCAGCACCCTGACAGTGGGCCCGCGGTTGGCGGAAAAGCGAAAATTGGCCTGTTGGTTTTCCACGGCATACTGCTGGGATTCGAGCTTGATTTCAGCTTCCAGCCGCTGCTCTCGCTGGTAGGTTTTCAGCACCCCGGCCAAGGCACGGTTGCCGGTTTCGTTGTCCACGCGCTGGCCGGCTCTCAGGTGCGCATGGTGGCGAAAATCGTCCACGCTCATCCCCGGGTCGCCCGTCACCTCTACGGTCCCTACACGCGCTTGCGGGCCGGAAACGACATGAAACGCAATGTCGACGAGCTGTTCCTCCGGGTGGGCCGTCAGGGTCTGGGTGATCGCCGGCTCGTGGAAGCCGTCTTGAGCCAGCGTCGCGCGCATCTGTTCGAGTGCCTGGTCCAGTTTGGCTGGAGTAAAACGGGTGCCTGGCGCCAGTTGGCTGGCGCTCTCAAGCTGCGTGTTGACCGTGGCGCCCTTGGCGCCGTCTACGCTGACTGCCCCGATAAAGGTGCGCGGTGTCCCGCGAAAGATGATGGCCACGCCATCCTCTTCGCGGACTCCCTCTACCGCGATGGTTTCAAAGAGGCCGGTCGCAAATAGCTGGCGCAGACTCCTTCTCAGGCTTTCCCGGCTCAGAGGCGCCGCCTCTGCCTGGGCCAGATGGCCGGGGAGCGGGGCGAGGCGATCGGCTGAAACTCCGTCGAACGAGATGCGCCGTACCGGCAAGCCCTCCCACTGGGCGAGGGAATCGAATGGCGTCTGCGCCGCCTGATCGCCGCCCGCTTCGGAACTGCTCGTGCCGCTGGCGAGACTCTGGCTCCAGACGCCGATTCCGCCCGAGATCCCAAAGGCAAGGAGAGTGGCTAGGAGAATGCCGTACCCAGACCGCTTGCCGCAGTGCCACTCAGGCTTTGCCTTCAAGACCATATCTCCCTGACAAATACGGGAACCACACCCCGTCGCGTAATTCTCTCTAATTCCCTGTTCCTTATAGTAACGAGGAACGGCGTCCGGTGCAGCGCATCGGGTTATGGATTGATTTACCAAAAGGATGCGCATCTCCCAAACCCGCTCCGTGCGCATCCGTCGAAGCAACCTCTGCTCGGCCTTGCTCACCTTCTTCGGGTTTTGGCCGATACATTCTTCGAGTTACAGTGCATCCCGCCGGCAACAGAAGGGTGCTCCCCGTGGTCTGTCTTCGGTTCGTTCGTCGCGGTTTCCGAGAAGACGCCGAATTGAGCAATCTTTGGCGCTTCAAGGAGAATCGCCGACGCCGCAGTTTGGGACAGGGAACTGCATTCCTCACTGGGCCGTAACAAGAGGGGTCTGCACGGTTTGCAGAAGGAGAGAGAATACAGGGAGCAGGACTTTTCATGAAACTTTTCGAAGTCTGCGTGATCTAATGAAGAAAAGCTGATACGAGGACACTCAATGCTGAATCATCTTCCCATCTCGCCTTCTTCCGAAAACCCCTCCGGAAAAGGCACCCCCGGCCTGCGCCGGATTGCTGTCCTGCCGGTTCGGGATACCGTCTTGTTTCCCCATGCCGTGTTGCCCCTGACCGTTGGCCGGGAGAGTTCCATCCAATTGATCGAGTCGCTGGGTGAGGAACGGGCCATTGTGGTCGCCGCCCAGTTGGACGCGCGGTTGGACTCGCCTCAGCCGGCTGACCTGCATGCCGTGGGAACCCTGGCCACGGTGCACAAAATTGTGCGCATGCCCAACCAGAGCCGTTTTGTCTTCACCGAGGGCATGGAGCGGGTGCGCTTGGTGCGCTACGTGCAGACGGAGCCTTTCATGGTGGCCGAGGTGGAAACGCTGGAGGATGCCGAACCTGAAGCTACGGCCAGCGCGGAAGCGATGGTGCGCAACGTAACGGAGCAGTTCCAGCAGATTGTGGCCGAGTCCCCGACGCTCTCCGATGAACTGCGAACCATTGCCGCGAACATCGAGGAACCGAGCCGGCTGGTGGACTTTGTAGCCTCGTCGCTACCTTTCCTGACCACCGACGACAAGCAGCAATTGCTGGAGACGCCCAGCATTGGCACCCGGCTGGAGCTGTTGAATCAGCATCTGGCTAAAGAGATCGAGGTGCAGCAGTTGCGCACCAAGATCCAGACAGAGGTGCAGGACCAGGTGCAGCAGTCGCAGCGCGACTACTACCTGCGCGAGCAGCTCAAGGCCATTCAGAAAGAACTGGGCGAACAGGATGAGGGCCAGCGGGAGACCGACGAACTGCGGCAGAAAATTGAAGCCGCCGGAATGCCGGAAGAAGTGACAAAGGAAGCCATGAAGGAGTTGGCGCGTCTGGCGCGCATGTCTCCCATGGCCGCCGACTACTCGCTCACCCGTACTTATATCGAGTGGCTGGCCGTTTTGCCGTGGGCCAAAAGCTCGGGGTCCAAGGTCGATATCAACAAGGCCAAGGAGATCCTAGACGAGGATCACTACGAGCTGAGAAAGGTGAAGGACCGCATCCTTGACTATCTGAGCGTTCTGGAGCTGAAGCCGGACATGAAGGGGCCGATCCTGTGCTTCGTGGGGCCGCCGGGGGTGGGCAAGACCAGCCTGGGCCGGTCCATCGCTCGGGCCCTGGGCCGCAAGTTCCAGCGGGTCTCGCTGGGCGGCATGCACGACGAGGCGGAGATTCGCGGCCATCGCCGCACATACATTGGCGCGCTTCCAGGGCAGATCATCCAGAGCATCCGGAGAGCCGAAACCAACGATCCGGTGATGATGCTGGACGAAGTCGACAAGCTGGGCAGGGACTTTCGCGGTGATCCGGCGTCCGCCTTGCTGGAAACGCTGGACCCTGAGCAGAACAACACCTTCCGCGACAACTACCTTGACGTGCCCTTTGACCTGTCGAAAACGCTGTTCATCTGCACGGCCAACCAGTTGGATACGGTTCCGCCGCCGCTGCTGGACCGCATGGAACTGATCTTTCTGCAGGGCTACAGCGAAGAGGAGAAGGTGCAGATCGCCTTCCGCTTCCTGATTCCGCGCCAGATCAAGGAGAACGGCATCACGCCTGAGCAGATCGAGTTTCCCGAGGATGCGGTGCGCTACATTGTTCGCCACTACACGCGGGAAGCCGGAGTGCGCAAGCTGGAGCAGACGTTGGGCACGGTCTGCCGCAAGCAGGCGCGGCGCGTGGTTGAGGGCAAGACGGAAAAGCTGGTGGTGACGCGAGAGTCGGTCAAAGAATTTCTGGGCGGCATTCAAGTGCGCGTTGACACCGAGATCGCCGAGCGCATCAAGCGCCCAGGAGTGGCCGTTGGCCTCGCCTGGACGCCGGCCGGAGGCGACATTCTCTTCATCGAGGCCAACAAGATGAAGGGCAAGGGCAACTTCACCATGACCGGCCAGATCGGCGAGGTGATGCAGGAGTCGATGCAGGCCGCGCTCACCTGGGTGCGTTCGAACGCCACTTCGCTGGGGCTGGCCGAGGACTTCACCAAGGAACTCGACCTGCACATTCACGTCCCAGCCGGAGCGATTCCCAAGGATGGCCCTTCGGCCGGAGTGACCATGGCTACGGTTCTGGTTTCACTGTTGACCGATACGCCGGTACGCCCGCTGACCGCCATGACCGGCGAAATCACTCTCAGCGGCAACGTGCTGCCAGTGGGCGGCATCAAGGAAAAGTTCCTGGCCGCGCGCCGGGCCGG
>CAYQSI010000104.1:0-9765 GCA_964420185.1 uncultured Occallatibacter sp.
TGGGCTTGATGGTGATGGCGTTGTCGAGCATGGTCTTGATCTCGTCCCAGGTGAGCTCGTGGACGAAGCCAACCTGGTTGGCATCCATGAAGCAGGGATCGCACATCATGTTGCAGCGGTTGGTCAGATCGATGGTCAGCACCGAACCGCGCCCGTGGGTCAGGGTCGAGGTGCCGTGGTGGTGGAGCTTGTCGTCGTTGTGGGCGCGGATGTCGCGGCCGGGGAAGCTCTCTTCCAGATGCTTGAAGAAGGCCGTATCGATCGACATCACGTCTTCAAAATGCCCGTGCTTGGGGCAGTCCTTCACCATCAGGATCTTGCCGTCGCGCTCAATGATCTGAGCCTTGATTTCGCCCACCTTTTCGTTCAGCAGGATTTCCATGGGGAGCTTGCCGTCCAGAATCTGCTTGCGAATTTCTGGCACGCACTTGGGGCAAAGCGAGTCTGTGGTGCGCGGCCAGCCCAGCGGCGGCTTTTCCTTCTCGTAGCTCTTGAGCAGGGGCTTGTCACTCCACTTGGGCGTGAACCCTGGGTTCGGGCTGATGCGGTTCAGTCGTTCAAATACCACCCACGCGCCCTTGGCCGCGTAGACAACGGCTTTTTCGGCGTACTTGACTGCTTTGGACATATTGTTACGGTCTCCTCAAATAGATTGGTCACCGATGGCGGTCTTTCGCCCGGCCCAACCCAGGTCTTCCGGAAGCCGGCAGCCTGGGGGACTGAAAATCCACTACTAAGGTAAGCGCGGCCGCCGGTCAACCCAACGGTTGTGCAGCAAACGGCGGAATCAACCGTTGAATGGCAATTTGGAGGCAGCGAACGGAGAGGCAAATGAGAGAAAACGGCGGTCAACGGATGGCCGGGAAAGTGCATACCGCTTACGACGATCCGGCCCCAGGGGTTCTGGCTGCCTGGTTGATAATGCGCTGAATCAGGACCACGCGAACGTGAATGCGGCGGGCCACATCGGGCAGGAACTCGGTAATGAAATTGTCAATGGGCGCGGTTGCCAGAGTGATGCCGTAGCGCTCGGCGCTGGAGGGCAGATTGGTTCTCCGGCCAGGCACATAAAGATTGGCGATCTCGTCGTCGATGGCAAAGCTCACCAAGTCGGCGTAGTTCACCATGCCCTTGGCGTTGTCGCCCTGGGTCCACACCACCTGCTCAATGGCGTGACCCACGCGGCGGGGAATCGAAGCGGTGGGCATGCGATGGTAGTGCGGGTCCTGGTGAACGATGGACGGAATCAGAAAGGTGCCAAAAAATTCGCCGGTGACGTCCTGGGCATAGCTGACGCCCACGTAGCGGCCAAAGCCGGTCATGCCGGGGCCGTAGGCGGAGTCTGCGTCGGAGCCTACGGCGATGGCCGAGCTGCCCAGGATGGTGAGGGCGTTGAAGGGGTCCAGCACATTGCGCATTGCGAGCCGCGCCTTCTCTTTCGGCGTCAGCGGCTTTACCTGCGGCCCGTTGATAAAGCGTTCATACCGGTTTCTGGCGGGCGGGGGCGGGCAAGGCACAGGTTGCGGGCCGGTCACCACTTGGCATGGCGCAGCGGCGGGGGTGGGACTTTGCGGTTGAGGGGCTTCCGGCAGCGGCAGATTGGGGCCTTCCGGCGGAGCGGCCCACGCTGAACTTGCAGGCAGCAGCAATGCCGCAACGAGCAACAGAACGGCACGACCCATCCGCGCCCGGTTCAACTTCCATCGGCCGGCGGCGGGTTCATTCGTGGTGTTTTCTCTCGAAACGCTTCTCAAGAGCCAAGGCCCTCGCTGGCGGGAGATTTAGTCGCGGACGCTTTCCGGGAAGACCCGTTCGCTACCCGATCGGCCTATGGAGAGCAACGCGCATCCCCAACCGCCATTCTGGTACATTCGTTGAGTCTGACGCAATCCTGTTGTGGAAAGTAACACGCAAGGCCACAAAGTGGCCGCTGCTTAACCGCCTCGGACCCGCTTCCAGTATTGACCATTGCGGCACCTTCGGGCGTTCGGCGATTGACGCGACGCACTGCGCATCTCAGACTGAGAAGGAGATTGTTTTTCAGTGTTTGCCTGCGCGAGGTGCATGGTCATGAGCACGAATCCCCCTCCCCCTCCCGGCATTGGCAGTGTCGGCGCCCGCATCGAAGAGGCCATCGAGTTGATCGAAATGGAAGTGCGCCACACAATCGCCTATGTGAACGACGCGGTGATTCCCCAGGTTCGCAGCGAATCGATTTCGGCCCTGCGCACCGTGGCCGACAAACTGCGCGATCTGGCCGACCGCTTTGACCAGAACAGGGGTCCGCGAGGCTGATGAAAAGTTCAGTCCAGGCTTGTGGTTTCCCAGGTTTCAGAATCGAAACCTGGGGCACCCAATTTTTATGGCGCATCCGGCACGGGGTCAGATTGGCGTTGCCGCTCGCGGCTGCGTCGCTCCTGATTTTGTCGGGCTGCGGTCATCGGCGAAATGTTGCCCCGTTGCCCGCGCCTGAAGCTGCTCCGCCCGAGACGCAGGCCAATCCTCCAGCAACCGCGCCCACGCCCGCACCCATGCCGCTAGGACGCATCGCGCCCACGCCAGCGCCGCCGGGCGGGGTCAGTGCCGAAGACCTCCACTATGTGAAGACGCACAAGCCCATCCTGACCGAGGAGGGGCTGGCCACCTGGTACACCGCGCCGTACAAGGGCCGCAAAGCCGCCAATGGCCAGGTCTTCAGCGACCACGCCCTGACCGCTGCACACCGCACCCTACCCATGGGTTCGCTGATCGTGGTGACCAACTTGACGACCGGTCAGTCCAGCGCCATGCGTGTTACCGATCGCGGCCCATTTGTGGAGGGCAGGCTGGTCGATCTCACCATCGCATCGGCCAAGGCCACGGGCGTCTACCGGGCCGGTTCCGCACGTGTTCGCGTGGATGTTTACCGGACCCCAAAGCCCATAGAAACCGGTGGCCGCTGGTGCGTGCAGATCGGCGCCTTCACGAGCGAGCACAAGGCCACCAAGCTCAAAGCACAGCTCTTGCGCAAGTATCCCGGCGCCAGCGTGATCGAATTCCCCGGTGAAGACAGCTACTGGGTCCGCATCCGTCCTGAGGGCGATAATCGCGAGCAGGCCGAGCGAATTGCCCACCGCCTGCGCCCCGCCGAGGGCGATGCATTTTTGACGCGGCTGGATTAGCTGCATCCTTCATTCTTCGTGGACAACCCTGTAAAGCCTATTCCTTTGGTGAGGAGCTGAAATGGAAGGCGGTCTGACAATTCAGGAATCGAGAGTTCGGCAGAACTATCTGGCCATCAGTGTGGCCGCAGTTGCCTGTTTTCTGTTTGAGGCAGGCTGGTACTCGATCTTTATGCAGCCGTGGCTTGACGGCATTGGACGCACCCGTGAGTGGCTGATGGGCCCGGCGTCCCTCAACCCGGCCTTGCAGTTTGGAACGGCTCTGATCTCGGAAGCGATCATCGCCGCTGCCATCTCCTGCGTCACCCAGCTTACCGGTCCGCAGACAGTGCTGCGCGGAATGAAGGTGGCGGGGCTGCTGTGGTTCGGTCTGGTACTGACGACATTGTCCACCGGATACATCTTCGAGATTCGTCCCCTCAGCCTGCTCGCCATCAACGCCGGTTTCTGGCTGCTGGGCATGATTTTGATGGGCGCAATCGTCGGCGGTTGGAAGAAGCATTAGCGGGTTCTTCAATCCGCTGCCCAAGCTCAACAGCTCTACTCCGGCGGCGGATAGAAGGGCAGCTTGTCGTTCTTCTTGTTGGCGCGGCGGATGGTTACGTCATCGACGAGCAGCGCTGGCGCCAGCACTGTCTCCGGCACGTCCCCGAAGTAGTTGCCGATCCACAGTTCCTTGCCTGCGGCCACCACGCCGGAACGCAGAGCGCGCTGATCCAAGTCGTTCAGCGTGGCGCCGCGCACCAGTTCGCGCTTGCCGTCCTGAGTGCCGTCCTGGCTCACGCGATAAAGCAGCCGCGGCGATTGATTTGGGCCCATGGTGGCTACGTAATAGACATTTTTCAGCCCGCGATCTTTGGCCAGGTCCAGAAGCTTGCGGTTCAGTTCCTTGTCCGTCAATCCTTCCTGGGAAGTCACCTCCATTACACCGATCACTGGCTTCGACGCCGCGGCAACCCCGGCGCGTCCGTGGCCGTTCGACTGGGGAAAGTCGCGCACAGGCTCGCGGCCGATCAAATAATTTTCCAACTTGCCCGCCGTTACCAGCTTTACCGCTTGCGCGGAGACGCCCTCGTCGTCCACGTCGTAAGCGCCGACCAGCCCTTTGCCGTCATAGCTCTTCAGGCCGGGATTATCCACCACATCAAGAAAATCGGGCAGCACCCGGGCATGGTAGCTGGAGGCAAACGGGCCATTGGTGCGCGCCTCGGTGCCCAGTTTGGGCCGCGTAGCCGCCAAACCAGCAGACATCAGGGCCGTCACGGTGTCAGCGCCGGCATCGGAACTGAGGAGCACCGGGCCGTGGTATTCCTCTTCGACGATTGGCGCATTGCGCAGATCGGCGAGCGAGGCGATCAGTTCGACCGCGTGCTTTTCAAAAACCTCAGAAGAATCCAGGTCCTTGAGTGCAGGTCCTGCCGTTGAATAGGAGCGGTCCAGCCTCATGCCGTCGGCCGCCTGGGCGCCCACCGCGAAAGCCTCTCCGTAATAGCTCGCCGACTTGCGCAGGATGGTTCCCTCGCTGTTGACCAGCCAAGTTGTGGTCACCCGCGCGGTAAAATTCCCGGCAGAGTAGCGCACATCGCGCTGGCCGTTCTTCACGCTGGCGCCGGTGCGATAGAGGCCGCTGTCCCGCGCCACCCTGGCCTCCCACGCAGCGTCGTCCACCTTTAGTTTGAGCGGCTCCGCCAGAGAGATCAGCGGCGTTTCCTTGCTGAAGTCGTCGGCCTGCGGCGGCGTTTCGACCTGCTTCAACTCAGCCTGCTTCTGCGCATAGGCCGCCAACGCGCCTTTGTACGCCTCATCTGTTGCCCACCACAGGGCAGAGCGCACCGCAATCGGGTCGTCGTCCAGAGCCGCCAGTTGAACCGCGCCGTCGCCCCGGCCTCCGGAGCTGTCGGTCTTGTAGTCGCCCACCCGCACCGTCACGCGCGCCACGCGTTCGCGGCTGCGCCGGGAACTGCTGGTGGCTCCAAACGCCGCCTTGGTCTCGAAGTTGGCAATCTCTTCAATGCGGTACTGGATAAAGAACGGCTTCTCAAATCCCTTCAACTGCAACTGGCTCTTGCTGCGGTCCAACTCCTCAAGCATGGCCTTCAGCATGGGGTCTTTTTCGGCTTGGGCGCGGGTTGGCTGGACGGGCTTCTGTGCAGGGGCGAAGCCGGTGAGAAGAGCCGCGAGAAACAATGCAGGAAGGACGCGGGCGCAGATGCGCAGGATTCGATCCGCCCCTCCGGGGCGGTTCTTCCTTCTGCAACGCATTCCCAGGGTTTCGCCCTGGGCTATTCTCGCCGCCTCCCTCCGGGAGGCATCTTGCGCTGCCGGCAATGCAACAGGACGAATCGAATTCATAGCGGCTCCAAATTTCTCACTGAGGTTCGAGGGATCCCATCCTTGCAACAAAAAAATGGCGCAAAGATGAGGCACCCGGCACTAGTGGCCGGGGAAAGAGCGGGACGGTACGGCTGGTTGAGGTTCGAGGTTTCCCACCCTTGCGACAAAAACAAGAACGTCGCAAGGATGGGGCACCCGGCGTTGATTTTGCTGTCTCGGCGGCACGACTAAAGTCGTGCCCTGATACAAAACGTCTTTTCGAAACACATTCCACGAGTTATTCCGTAGCCTGTAAAGCCCGACTTCTTCTTGCATCTGCGGCACGACTAAAGTCGTGCCCTTTCAAAACATCGACTCAACCAGAGGTTCGTAATCCGTTCACTGACCACTGTTCACTGCTTCTCCGACGGAATTGGCAGAATTGGCGGCCTGGCCGTGCCTTGCGGCTGACGCTGGGTCTCCATCTCGCTGACGAGCATGGCCGGGGCCACGGCGCTGACCGGAATGGTGCCCGACTCCGCGCCGCACTCGCCGTTGAAGACCTCGCTCTTGTCGCCGGTGGCCAGGATGCGCTTCATGGCCGCCAGCGGTGTGCCCACAATGCTGACGCCGCGGACCAGTTCATCCGGCCGGCCGTCCACATAGACTCGCCAAACCACCAGCGGAATGACCTGGAAAGCCTGCGGTGAATTGCGCTGGGTGACGGCAAACCCTGAAGAGATGTCCTCGAAGTAAAGCCCGTACGGCTTGCCCTGTTTTTTGGCTAATTCGATCAACTGCTTGCGCAGTTTGGCCTCGGAAACGCTTTTGTCCGAGGTTACAATCAAGTTGCCCTGGCGTCCGGTGGGCATTTTGCCGGCCTGGGCGCGGCCGTGGCCGTTCGAGGCGCTGAAGCTGGCAATGGGCAGACGCGACATCAGGAAGGTCTGCAAGACGCCGTTCTGAATCAACTCCACGCGCCGCGCCTTCTGACCCTCGTCGTCATATTGGTAGTTGCCGCTGAGCCACGTATTCCCGAATGTTGTCTGTGTGGGATCGTCGGCCACCGAAAGGAAGGTGGGCAGCACCTCCTTGCCCACTTCCTTGGTAAAGGTCTGGCCTTCCTCATCGCCGCGCTGGCGCTGGCCTTCGAGCCGGTGACCCAACACCTCGTGGAAGAAGACCGCCGCCGCACGGCCGGAGAGAATTGCCGGTCCGTCGAAGGGCTCGGTCACCGGCGCCTTGCGCAGCGCCTCCAGGCTCTTGCCCAGATCGCGCATGGCCGCTTCCATGGCCGCCTGCGTGGGCAAACCCTCCACGGTCTCAGCCTCGAAGGTCTGCGCCCGGAACAAGTCCATCCCGTCCTCGGCCCTGCTAACGGCAAACGCCACCACCCTCGCCTGCTGGTGCGGCGCCACCACCCTTGAACCCTCCGACGAGGCAAAGTAGTCGGTTTCGTTCTGCGCCGTCAGCATCACTACGTTCAAGTTCACATCCGGGAACTCGCGGAAGACCCGCGAGAGCGCTTTTATCCGCTGCTCCCACGCCGCGCGGTCCACCTTCACGGGCGGGGCCGGCGTGCCGATATGCACTTGCGGCGCCTCCTGGCTGAAGTCCGGCGAGTTGTCCTCTTCCTTGGCACGCACCTCAGCCTCAGTCTTCACCCGCATGTAGTTATCCAGCGCATTCCCGTAACCGGTGTTGGTGGCCAGCCACAGCGACCGCGCCAGCGCCTCCCGGTCGTCGCCCAGCGGCAGCTCGGTGCTGGTTACCGCCGACCCGCGATGGGCGCCGTGCGTGTTGTCCAGCTTCGGCTCGCCCAGCCGCACCTGCACGTCGGCGACCCGGATGTGATTGGCTGAACTGTCCACCAGCGCCCCAAACTGTGCGCGAATCATCACCATGCTGGCATCGCCCGCCGCATAACTCAGGAAGTAAGGCGGCAACTGCTTGCCAGATTCCTGCTTGCCGAGCGACGTAAAGGCGCGATTGAGTTCGGTTGTCATCGCGTCCAGCAGCACCGGGGTCCCCGCGGAATCGGGGTGGAGGGACTGTGCCTCGTTCGCGGGGTGGGGCACCGGCGCGGCCTGCTGCTGCGCTCCGGCAGCCACGGGCAAGGCCAACGCCAAAACGGCAAAAACCGCACGGATACCGGCCCTGGTGGCCGTCCGCCTTCCGAAGGCAAAACAAATCTCTGTCATAGGCTGAAAAACCCGGTAAAACATCTTTACACGGAATTGTCGCAGAGTAAGCTTCGGTAAAGGAAACTATCCATGATGTTTGCGCGCCGAATGTTGCCGACGCTTTGCCTGGCCTTTCTGCTCACCGGCCTCGATTCACAACTTTGCCGTGGTCAGGCGGCGCCGACCCAGCCAGGTCCAGCCGCTGCACAGGTTGCGGGCAAGTTCGAGACTTCTGACGAAATGGACGGAAAATGTCCCTCCGTGGCTAAAGCCAGCCCTGATCCTGTTGGCGTTATGCGGGGGTTGAAACCCCCGCCTCCCTCCGGAAAGAATGATCCTGCAGCCTGTATAGTGGTCCCACCGCAACCTGCCAGCACGCAGGCCTATTCCCTGCCGCCCGACAAGCTGGCCAAGGCGATCGCCCTCAGCCACATTCGCACGGCCCTCGACATTGCCGGCTCGCTCTGGGGGTTGGCCGTTCTCTGGCTGCTGCTTGCCTCCCGCTGGGCCGCCGGCCTGGCCGCCTGGACTGAGCGCCTCTTGCGCCGCCACTTGCTCCAGGGGCTACTCTTCTTCGCTGTCTTTCTGATCGTCACCAGCCTGGCCAGTCTGCCCCTGGATGTAGTCGGCCATCTGGTCAGCCGCCATTACGGCATCAGCGTTCAGGGCTGGGGCAGTTGGCTGGGCGATCTGGCCAAAGGCTTGGGCCTCTCACTGTCCTTTGGCGTTCCCATTCTGCTGCTTTTCAACTGGATTGTCCGTGTCTCGCCGCGCTTCTACTGGTTTTGGGTCTGGCTGGTTGTCCTGCCCCTCATCGTGCTCTCCGCCTTTGCGTCTCCGCTGCTCGATCCGATCTTCAACAAGTTCGAACCCCTCGGCAGGAATCACGCCGCCCTGGTGGTCCGGCTGGAGACTGTTGTCGCCCGCACCGGAACCCACATCGCCCCCGACCGCATGTTCCTGATGAAGGCCAGCGAAAAGAGCACCGGCCTGAACGCCTACGTCACCGGCCTGGGCGCTACCAAGCGCTTTGTCCTGTGGGATACGGCCACAAACCGTCTGCCTGACGACGAAGTCCTCTTCATCTTTGGCCACGAGAGCGGCCATTACGTTCTCAATCACATTCCCCAAGAGCTCTGCGGCATGGCAACCGGCCTGTTCTTTGTCTTCTGGGGCTGCGCCGCGTTTGCCCGCTGGCTGGCGCGCCGCTTTGGCGTGGGCTGGGGGTTGGGCGGGATGGAAGGGACGGCCGCGCTTGCCAGCCGCCAGGGATTCGTGGTGCTGCTCTTCGCGTTCTCTATTGCCGGCTTTATCCTGCAACCGGCCGGCAACAGCTTCAGCCGCCACTTCGAGCACGAAGCCGACGTTTACGGGCAGGAAGCCATCCACGGCATCGTTGCCGATCCGCAGAAAACCGCCGTCTCCGCCTTCAACCATTTAGGAGAGGCATGGCTCGAAGACCCCAATCCCAGCCCCTTCATTGAGTTCTGGGAGTACAACCACCCCAGCGTCCAAACCCGCGCCAATTTTGCCGCTCATTACGATCCGTGGGCTGCAGGTGGGCGGGGAAGGTTCTTTGACAAGTAGTGATCCGAGAAAACGGATCGATCGATTTCTTCGGCTACTCCGCCGTTGTGGGATCAATCACCGCTCGAATGCGCGAGACACGGTTGGCGGGGAAGCCACCTTGTTGGGCGTGCGCGCGGACTGCGTTTTCATCCGGGGCGATGTAAATGCAGTAAACTTTGTCGTCTGTGACGTAGCTCTGAACCCACTGAATCTGTGGACCCATCTCTCGCAGAACACCGCACGATGTCTGCGATATCGCCCGCAATTGCTCCGGCGACAGCTTGCCTGCATTGGGAATCTCTCTCTCGATCACGAACTTTGGCATGGTGAAGACCTCCTTGTCTTGGTGCCAAGTGCAGAAATCATATCGCAGCCGGGATATTTCTGGCCGGATGGCCGGGGTCAACACCTGGCAACCACAATGGCGCTATCCGCGAATCTGATGCACGAGCCGTCCATGCCAGAAAGCTGATCCCTATTCCCTATTCCCTATTTGTGAAGTTTCAGGAGGTTGTCCATTCGATCTGAACGCGAGAAGC
>CAYQSI010000105.1:0-9624 GCA_964420185.1 uncultured Occallatibacter sp.
TCCACGACTTCCATGCGGTGAACGATCAGCTTCTTGCCGTTGAGCGCGGTGAAGGCGCCGGGCCAGGGCTGAAAGCCGCGCCAGCGATTCTTGAGTTCCGTCGCCGTGCGCGCGGCAAATTCCATGCGGCCGTCTTTGCGGTCGAGCAGCGGGGCAAAGGTGGCTCCGTCGTGATTCTGGGGCTGGGGCTTGATGGTTCCATTGGCCAGGCCGGTCAGGGTTTCGACCACCAGTGGCGCGCCGGCGACGGCAAGCACGTCGAACAAATCCGCGGCGGTCTGTTCCGGCGCGATGGCCAGCGCCTGTTGCAGCAGAATCGGGCCGGTGTCGAGACCCTCATCGAGCAGCATGGTGGTGTTGCCGGTGAAGGCGTCGCCCATGGCCACCGCCCACTGGATGGGGGCGGCGCCGCGGTACCTGG
Organism: uncultured Occallatibacter sp.; assembly: GCA_964420185.1. Classification (GTDB taxonomy): domain Bacteria; phylum Acidobacteriota; class Terriglobia; order Terriglobales; family Acidobacteriaceae; genus Telmatobacter. The sequence goes on from CAYQSI010000105.1 coordinate 422, forward strand.
GAAGCAGGCTGGCGTGCAGGTTGATGCAGCCCAGCGGGGGCAGCGCGAGCATCCACGGCGGAATGAGGCGCCCGTAGGCGACGACAACGATGGCGTCGGGGGCGATGGCCTCGAGTTGCGCGCGAAACTCTGCGTTGTTGCGAATTTTCTCGGGCTGTGTGACCGGAAGGTCAGCGGCCAGCGCGGCCTGCTTGACAGGCGGGGCAGAGAGTTGCCCGCCACGGCCCGCGGGCCGGTCGGGCTGCGAAACAACCAGCGCGATTTCATGTCCCACCGCACGCAATGCCTCCAGCGTGGGCACGGCAAAGCGCGGAGTCCCGCAGAAAATCAGTCTGAGGGGTCTCGTCATCTTCGTCTCCGGGGCCGGGTTTACCACTCGCCGGCGCGCTGCAACTTGCGGATTTTGCGCAGGGTCAGGTCGCGTTTGAGGGCGCTCATCCGGTAGATGAACAACATGCCATCCACATGGTCGATCTCATGCTGAAAGCAGCGCGCGAGCAGGTCTTCGCCGTCCATCTCGAACCACTTGCCCCGCTCATCCTGGGCGCGAATGCGTACTTTGGCCGCGCGCACTACCTTCTCGTTGATCTCGGGAAAACTCAGACAGCCTTCATTTTCGTAGACCCGGCCCTCGCTGGAGATGATTTCCGGGTTGATGAGTACCAGCCGCTGCTTGGGGTCTTTGCCCATGCTCAAGTCGATGGTGGTAAGCCGTTTGGAAATTCCCACCTGCGACGCGGCCAAGCCGACGCCCTGCTCGGCGTAGGTGGTCTCGAACATATCGGCAATCAGCTTGCGCAACTCGGCGTTGAACTCGGTGACCGGCTCTCCGGGCCGCGCGAGCACCGGATCGGGAAATTTTACAATCTTCAAAATCATCAGTCTTCTAATAGCTCCGTATCTGTTGGATGTAGCCAGCGAAATTTCGCTGCAATTCAAGAGCCGAATCTCCGCCAAATTTTTCCTGAGCCAGGCGGGCGATGGTGAGCGCCACCATGGCTTCGGCCACCACGCCGGCCGCCGGGACAACACAAATATCCGAGCGCTCGTAACTGGCGCGAGTGGTCTGGCGGGTGTCAAAACGCACCGAATCAAGCGGTTTGCGCAGGGTGGAGATGGGCTTCAAATAGCCGCGCACCACAATCTCCTCGCCATTCGAAATGCCGCCTTCGATGCCGCCGGCATTGTTCCGCGGGCGGGTAAAGCGAGTGGGTCGGCCGGTGTCTTCCGCGGCGTAATCAATGGGATCGTGGACCTGGGAGCCGAATGACTCGGCGGCCACGACGCCGCGGCCAATTTCGACCGCCTTGACGGCCTGAATGCTCATTACCGCTCCGGCTAGCTGCCCATCGAGGCGCTCGTCCCAGTTGGCGTAGGTGCCCAGGCCGGCGGGAACGCCATGCGCCACCACCTCGAAGACGCCGCCGACCGTGTCGCCGGTGCGGGCTGCCTCTTCAACCTCTTCCTTCATGCGGGCTTCGGCGGCCTCATCCACGCAGCCGAGGACAACCTCGTCTCTGGCTGCAAGAGCAGCAATCTCCTCCCACGTGGCGGGGCGGTCGAGCGCAACGCGGCCTACGCGAATCGCGTGGCTGGCGACTTCGATGCCCAGAGTCCGCAGCATCAGCTTGGCCAGGGCTCCGGCGGCCACGCGCGCGGTGGACTCGCGAGCCGAGGCGCGCTCCAGCACGTAACGGGCATCGGGAAAGTTGTACTTGAGGGCGCCGGCCAGGTCCGCGTGACCGGGACGCGGCGCAGCCACCGCCTGGTGCTGCACGGGGTCGCCTGCCTCGACGGGCAGCTTCTCTTCCCAATTCTTCCAGTCGCGGTTGGCGATCTCGATGGCAATTGGAGTCCCGATGGTCTTGCCGTGGCGTACGCCGCTGAGCACATGGGCCTTGTCGGTCTCAATCTTCATGCGCCCGCCGCGGCCATAGCCCTGCTGCCGCCGCCACAGCTCGCGGTTGATGAATTCGAGATCGATGGGCACACCTGCCGGCAGTCCGGAGACCAGCGCAATCAGCGCCTCTCCGTGTGACTCGCCGGCGGTTGAGAAACGTATCATCCTCTTTTAATTGTAACGGGAAGGGCGGGGCAGCGGTTCAGCGAGTCGGCAAGTCAGCGAGATTCTGCTGGAATGAGCGAAATCGGTAACGGACCTGCTGATTCGCTATGTTCTTCTCGCCGGTAAGTCGCCTACCATGGAGCGCATGAGTTACTTCCTCTTCAAGACTGAGCCCGATGTCTATTCCTTCGACGATTTCCTTGGGGACAAGGAGACGATCTGGGATGGCGTGACCAACCCGACTGCCGTGAAGTATCTGCGCGAGATGAAGCCGGGGTCGAAGTGGATTTTCTACCACACCGGCGACGAGCGCACCGCTGTGGGCACCGGAACCGTGGTGAGCGTGGACGCCACTGATCCCAAGGTTCCCATCGTGAAGGTCAAGGTGGGCAAGCGACTCAGGCAGCCGAAGCCGCTGGCCGCCATCAAGGCCGAGCCGCTCTTTGCCCAGTCGCCGCTGGTGATTATCGGGCGGCTTTCAGTGGTGCCGCTGACCCCGGAGCAGTGGGAGTGGTTCGTGGGAAGCAAGGAATAGGGAAGAGCGAGCAGGGAATTGCGAAGACCTTCCGTCTGAACTACCATTCAAGCCTGATTTATGGTAAGATTTCCTTGTTTCCTTGAATGAGGCGAATCATGCTGGCCAAAATGACTGTCAAGAACCAACTCACCCTCCCCAAAGCGGTGATCACCCGCTTCAGCGGAGTGGAATACTTCGACGTCAGTACGGACGGCTCCGCGATCACCCTCAAACCGCTGCGCCCGAGTCGACTGGATGAGGTGCGCGACAAGCTCGAACGGCTTGGCATCACCGAGCAGGATATTACCGACGCAGTTGCGTGGGCACGGCAAAACCAGTGAGAGCTGCCGCCAAAGCGAGAGTTGTTTTCGACACGAATGTCGTCCTCTCCGCGCTGCTCTTTCACGGCCGGTTGAGCTGGCTGGTTGATCATTGGCAGGCCGGTGATTGTGTACCGCTCGTCTCGCGTCCGACGGCAGTGGAGTTAACGAGAATCCTCGCGTACCCGAAATTTTGCCTCACCGCCGATGAACAGTTGGAAGCTTTGAGCGGCTACATCCCTTTTTGCGAGATCGTGCGGATTGCTGTTACCTGCCCGTTGCTCTGCCGCGACGCGAAGGATCAGCCCCTGCTGGACCTGTCGGAAAGCGGCAAAGCCGACGCGCTGGTGACGGGCGATGCGGACCTGCTGACTCTGGCCGGACGAACGAGATTGATTATCGAAACGCCTGAACGCTACAGGAGCAGAGTATTTGGCGGCGAAAGAAAACCATAATCCGGTTGGCCAATGCTCTCACTCCCTAATCCCTAATCCCTGATCCCTATTCCTTGTCTTCTCCCAAGTACCGCTTCGTGTTTACCAACTGGCGTTGATCCAGCGACCAAACCTTGCCGGTCAGCTCGCCGGGACCTTTGCCTTCGCGGATGGACTTGTCGAATTCACCGGCCATGGCTTGCATCTTGGCGTCCAAGTCGTCGAGGAAGTTGAGGACCAAGGCTTCGGGAATCATGGGCAGCTTGGGGGAGCCGAACTCCAGCTTGCCATGATGCGAGAGGATCATGTGCAGGACCAGCGTCTTGAGGCGCGGCGGGAAGTTGGGCAGGCTGTCCATGGCGCGTTCGGCCAAGGCTGATCCGATCTGGATGTGGCCCAGCAGGCTGCCTTCGACGGTGTAGTCGAAGCCGGTCTCCCAGCTCAGCTCGCGCACCTTGCCGATGTCGTGCAAAATCACGCCCGTGAGCAGCAGGTCGCGGTCGAGCATCGGGTAATGGGGGGCAACGCGGTCGGCCAGGGTAAGCAGGCTGACGACGTGCTCCAGGAGGCCGCCGAGCCAAGCGTGGTGGAGCTGCCTGGCGGCGGGGGCTTCGCGGTAAGCGGTGGCGAGGGCCGGGTCGTCGAGCAGGGTGGTGAGCAGCCGTTTGAGGTCGGGATTGGTAAAGTTTTCGACAAAGCTGAGAAGCTGGCGCCAGAGGTCGGCCACATCGTAGGTGGTCGAGGGCATCAGGTCCATCTTGTCCACTTCGTTGGGTTGCGCGAGCCGTAGCTGGTCGATTTTCATCTGCAGGCGGTCGTCGAAGCGGGAGGCGCTGCCGCGGGCCTTGACGATGTCGCCTTTGTCGAAATCTTTGGCGATACGCGGGTCAGAGATATCCCAGACGCGGCCTTCGAGCTGGCCAGTCTTATCGCCCAGGATCAGGTTGAGGTAGGGCTTGTTGGATTTGGTGGTGCGTTGCTGCTTGAGCAAGACGAGGAAGAAGCCGTCGAAGGGCTTGCCCTCGTCGAAGTTGGCTAGATCGGCGATATAGATGTCTTTCATAGGGATACCTGTTGAAAACAAAGAACGAAGTTTAAGAATGACCGATATTGCTGAAAAAATACTGAAGACATGGGAATCTTCCCATGGACACTCCTGAAAAGCCTAACACGCCTACGATCACCGCCTTCATTCGCCACTCGCCCTTTTGCCCCCACAAGATCGGCGTCACGGCGAAAGAACTCAGGAAGGCCGCTCCCCGTCACCACGCCGTATTTCGCCGAAGGTGTCTCTACTCGTATCGTTTGCACGCTATTTCCATCCTAATTTACCATTGCGCCCAGTCGCCGAAGCCCAGAACCCACGCGGCCAGCAAGAGGTTGCTGACGGCGTGCGCAATGACAGCATCGCCCATGCGTCCGCGCCAGCGGAGCACCGCGGCAAACGCCAGACCGGCCAGCGTGCCGGCTATCAAGTGTTGCCAATCCATCAGGCCCTGCATATACATCAGGCCAAAGGCCAGGGAAGAGAGCGCTACAGAGAGCGCGGTCAGGCCCGTAAAGGAGACTTGGTCAAACTCCCTGCTGATCAACCGGCGTGCCAGACAGCCGCGAAAGGCCAGTTCCTCAGCGATGGGCACGGTGAGGCATGCGGCGGCAACGCGAAAGGCAATCCAGGTCCAGCGGGCCGTGGGCGAAAGCGCTGCCAGCGCTGGGCCCAGCGGACTGGGCGCATATTGATGCGCCCACCAGGAGGGTGCGATCCACACCAGGAAGACAGCCACGCCGGCGACCGGCCCAATCCAGCCGAAGCGCCAGTTGAGTTTTTTCAACTCCGGCCAGAAAAAACAGAGGGCGATGGCCGCGGCAAAAAAACGCAATGGATACAGCCATTCGAAGTATCCAGAAGCGGCTTTGGAGATAAACGAAGCCGCCAGAATAGCAAGAAACGGGAGCAGATATGCGCGAATTGCCGGAGATTCTCCACGGAGTTCACCCAGCGGCTCCGATGCGCTTCCCCGCATTGCTCCACTCTGCGGGTCGCCAGCCGAAGAGGAAACGCAGTCCGGCAGTTTTCGTACCCAGGAAAGCTTCTGGGTAGCCATGGAAAAAGCCAGCGCGACGAGGGTGAATGCAATCCAGCCGGCCTGGGAGTGAAAACCGACGATGGCGACTTCGGGACTGATCTCTTCGCCGATAAGGATCAGAGCGGAGAGCCGGAGGATGTTCAGCAGCCAAATGCATCCCAGCGCGCAGGGGATGAGCAGCAGCGCCCGCGGAAAGCGAATCTCCTTCCGGAAATACCAAAGCCAGATAACACTGAAGACGAGCACCAGTCCCAGACCCTCGATCCCGGAACAACCTACATTAATCTTGACTGACAAATGGGGAGTTTCAATGGTGAAAGCTGCTGGATTGGCAAAGACATTGGGCAGGAAGGGGCGAATGATCGGCAGCACCGAACGAAAAGCGATGACCTGCAAAACCTCGCTTTTTACGGCGCTCGATCGGTTCAATAGTGAGCTGAGCGGTGGACCCAACCCCCACACAGCAATGCCGGCGAGTGAAGAATATAGCCATAAGGGACTGGTGGAGCGAATCGTTTTGATCCAGACACGGAGCGGGACGCAAGCCAGGGCCAGAAAGACAGCTCCCAACAGGAAGACGGCGCTGGTGGCGTAGCCTGAGGCGCTTCTGGTGTAAGCCAAGGCGTCGGAGAGCAGCCAGCCGCCTCCATGCAGCAGCGCCAGGATGGAGCAAATAACCGCTCCCATACAGGCCAGGTGACCAGCGAAGAAAATGCGGCTGAAGGGTATGGTTTCTTGTTGAGTTTTAAATCTGGAATATCCGAGACCGAGAAACACCGCATAGGAAACGATGGCGATCCGGAGAAATCTCTGATGGACGAATAGAAAACTTCCGGGCGGAAAGTAGGCCACCCATTCAACCGCCACCATTGCGCCCAGCAACGACAGCCGTCCAAGAAGGCGAGGGGGCAAACAAAAAAACAGCGTCGACAGAGAACACTTACCCCTCATCAAGCCGCCATCGGGTTGACCGTTTCGATTCAGTGTCTGTCCGGTCTACTTCTTGCGCCGAACGCGCAGAACAGCGAGCGTTCCGGCAAGCAGCGCGAAGCCGCCGATCACCAGACTGGGATCGGCCTCGGGAGCTCCACCTCCGGGTTTGAAGGCGAGTGCATGAGCCGCGGTGCATGTGCAAAGCGCAAGCCCCAGCACAACAAGTGCGTTTTTCAAAAGGTTTTTCGTCACGTGCAAATCCTTTCTGGGGTTACTCAAATATCTGGACTGGAATTCCCATTTTGCCTCTCGGCTGCGAGTCAATATACCACCTGTTGCCTCCTCTCGCGATCTTTTTTGCATCTATTCCAAGGCCCAAGCCCGGGCGTGCCCGGCAGCGCCTTTGCCGGGACCAGAAAGCCAGGATTTGCCCCATTTCGGAGCGATTCCTCGGACACATCTCCCTCAACCTCCTGCGTCGTTCAGATTGGTTTCGCTGGCGTAACGCGCCTATCCGGCTGGCAGCGGCATGGGACGGCGAGAGCGGCCGAAGAGGCTGCGCGAGCCGCTGCCGTGCGGGGCAAGAAGGTCACTGTTACCAGCGCGCTCGAGCGATGGATGGGCCCCACGAGGAGATTGAAGAGTGCACGCGCAAGGTGCATAAGACGTTCATACAGAAGATAGGAGTTCGGGCAAAGAGGCGGGGATTCTGTCCCTGCGTGATATCACTCCGGACAGGCGAAGGAGTACGCTGGAGATCTCAGTTAGGACGGGTACCTATTCGCCGCATATTCGCTATTCTCAATAGAGAGCGGTAAGTAACCGACAGTGAACCGTTAGGGGGAACAGTGTTCCCCTACTTTACTGCGCATTTTCCCCGCCAGAACTTTGAGGATGCGTTCAAACTATTTCCCTGGCGGTTTCCGTACTGGGAGCGGCGCCCGCCTAAAGGAGACGGAAGACCCCCGTGGAGTCATCTGTCTGCTTTTCTGCGTCGCACATGCGGATGTTCACATCCCAGCATGACCGCCCCTTCAGGCTCATCTTGTATTGGAAGAGAGTTCCGTTTGCAATTCCGTGGCCCTTTCGCTATGATTCCAATATGTGTCCAGGGGAATCCCTGGACCGTCATAAGCACCACGGTTTCTGGGCCTGTTCGAGTGTTCGCCTCGGCGCGTTAAACAACGTAGCCTCGGCGGCGAGCCGCAGGCACTCCGCAAAGCGGGGCTGGCAGAAACGGCGGGAGACGAGGGAAGAATGGCTAAAACAAGCAAGAACATTACAAAGGCGCGCGCGGCTGTGATCAAGCCGGCGTATCCATTGCCCGAGGCGGTGAGCCTGCTCAAGCAGGTGAAGTACGCCAAGTTCGACGAGACTGTCGATCTGACCATGAGACTGGGCGTTGACACGCGCCACGCTGACCAGATGGTGCGCGGGACCGTGGTTCTGCCCCATGGGCTGGGCAAGACCAAGACGGTGGCCGTGATTGCCACCGGCGACCGCCAGAAGGAAGCCACGGAGGCCGGCGCTGACTTTGTGGGCGGCGAGGAGATGGTGGAGAAGATCCAGAAGGAAAGCTGGACCGCCTTCGACGCGCTGATCGCCACGCCGGACATGATGAAGGTTGTGGGCCGGCTGGGCAAGATTCTGGGCCCCAAGGGCCTGATGCCGAACCCCAAGACCGGGACCGTGACCATGGATGTGGCCGCGGCGGTGAAAGAGATCAAGGCCGGCAAAGTGGAGTTCCGCGCCGACAAGACCAGCCTGGTGCATGTGCCGGTGGGCAAGTTGAGCTTTGACCCGCAAAAGCTGATCGACAATGCGACGACGGTGATTGGGGCGATTGTGCGCGCCAAGCCTTCGGTAGCCAAGGGCAAGTACATCAAGAGCATCACGCTAAGCTCGACGATGGGCCCCGGGGTGCCGCTGGATTCAGCGGTTGCGGATGCGGCCGGCAAGCACTAAAAGGCAGGGAATAGGGAACAGGGAATAGGGAACAGCCGGTGCGCCGGTTAGCTTCCTTCCCGCCCTGGGCTTGGGTTCAAGGAACAGTATTCGAGCATGGAGCGCCGGTGGGGGGATTCGCGGGCGCGGCCGGCTGAGGGAGCAGGACGATGGCGATTTCAAGGGCGAAGAAGACGGAGAAGGTCCAGTTGCTGGCGAAGGAACTGGAGACCTCGACGACGGCGATTATCGGCACTTTTGCCAAGCTGACGGTGGCCAAGGACTTTGCGCTGCGCAAGGTGATCCGCGAAGCGGGCGGCAAGTATCGCGTGGTGAAGAACAAGCTGGCAGCCGTATCCGGCCAGGGCACGCCCGTTGAGGCCGCGTTGAAGGGGCTCAAAGGCGTGAACTCGGTGGCTTTCACCTCGGGCGATCCGGTGGCGCTGGCCAAGGTTTTTGCCAAGTGGGCGAGCGATAACGCGGAGTTCCAGTTCAAGCTGGGCATCGTGGACGGCAAGCTGCTGACGGTCGACGAGATCAAGGCGCTGGCGACGATGCCGGGCAAGGAAGAGTTGTTCTCGAAGCTGCTGTTCCTGATCAACGCGCCGGCGCAGAGGCTGGCGACCGTGATCAACGCGGCGGGTCACGATCTGGCGGTGGTTCTGGGCCAGGGCGTGGAGAAGGAAAAGTTTGCCGGAGCAGCTTAAGGGCTGCTTTGGGCGCGCTCCCCTGCGGGGGCGGAATTAGGAAACGGGATTTGGTCGCAGGAGCAGGCGGGAAGGGCGCGGGTCTGGCGCATCGGAAACTTCCAGCGTGGGATTGCGGCCGCAAGAAAACAATTCAAACGGTTCTGATTGGAGAAGAAAATGGCGGATCTGGTGCAGTTGGAAGAGCAAATTGTGG
>CAYQSI010000106.1:0-9463 GCA_964420185.1 uncultured Occallatibacter sp.
CCCATGTCCGCGCCTTTGAGTACTTCGGCGGTGTGCCGACACGGATCCTCTACGATTTTGTTCCCGGGAACAAAATCGTAGTTATGTTCCGCAGGCCGTTTTGTGGCCTTGGACACGAACAGCCCCGTCACTGTTGGCGGTCCGCGTTCTGAAGGGAACATAACTTTTTATTTGGGCGCATGATGATTTTCCATCGGACATTTCCGATGTGAGGTTGTCATGCTGGAACACTATTTTGTAAGGCCCTCAACCATCGACAGGATTCGAGCCAGTTGGCTGATCGGCCGAGCTGTTGTCGGATTGTCGGTTTTTTGGCCTTCACAGGTAGGAAGCAGTGCGAAATATGCACGATTTGCATAGATTTTGTCGGGAGCCCGACAACTGCAAGCACCTTACTATTCAATAATTTATTTATTTTGTGTGGTTTGATAAGATTCCTGGCGGAGAGGGGGAGATTCGAACTCCCGAAGGACTTTCGCCCTTGTCCGATTTCGAGTCGGGTGCATTCAACCGGGCTCTGCCACCTCTCCGCGTTTTTACTGCCCATCTGCCGCTCAGATTCGCAGGTTGCCCTGAACTCGCGCGTCTTGCCCTGATACGGCAGGCGGCCGATTGCTTCTTTCCGGTTGCTGCCCAGCCGCACACCCGGAGTCCAGAAACGGATTCCCAATGCTCAGCGGCAGGACGCAATCAGCCTTCATCAGTCTACTGGCAATGCTTAATGGTTGCAATGCCGGCTGGAGTCGATGGCAATGAATGGATCCAGCACTGTGGCGAGAGCGGCTCGGCGAAGGCTGCAAACGGCACGGCCAGAGAGAGGGAAGCGCGGACGGTTGTGCAGACGGCCGAGCCAGAGCGATTCCCAGCCGTGCGATCCGCCAGACTGTACTGCAAGGCGCAACTACTACAGAGGGTTTTCGGCTAAATATTTTCTCTTGACAGGATGTGTGCACGGCGCTATAAGTGACTCATGGTCATAAATGCCCAACATTCAAATATGGGCCAAGGTCAAGATATCCGCTCCGTCCAGCTCGTCGAGGCGCTCGGCGGCACGGCCCATCCGCCCGCTGCGGGCCGCCGCCAGCGCCGTGCCGCGGAGACGCGCCTGCGCCTCTTTCGGTGCGCCTTGCAGCTCTTTGCCGAGCGCGGTTTTCCTTCCGTTACGGTCGAGGACATTACCGAGGCGGCGGATGTAGGCAAGGGAACTTTTTTCAACTATTTTGAGAGCAAAGACCACGTGCTGGGCGTGATGGCGGAGGTCCAGCTTGCCAAGGTCAGGGAAGCCATTTCGGTCAGCGTACAGGGCAAGCAGGCGATTCACTCCGTGCTGCATCACCTGGTACAACGCCTCGCTGAGGAACCGGGTCGCAGCCCTAGTCTGGCGCGCGCCTTTATCTCTTCCTTCCTGGCCAGTGAGAGCGTTCGAACCATCATCGAGTGCAATATGCAAGAAGGCCGCAGGATGATTGCGGAGGTAGTGGCGGCAGGGCAAGAGCGCGGAGAGATCGATCCGCGCCTGAAGAAGGAAAAGGTTGCGATTCAACTTTTGCAAACCTGCATGGGAACCGTCTTGCTTTGGTCGCTGGATGGAACGCCGGAACTCAAAGCAAGGATCGAGGACAGTTTTCAGCATTTCTGGAGAGCCATTGCAGTCTCCACGCAGAAGCAGGAATTATGAAATCAAATCTTCGCATTGTCGCTCTTCTTGGGCTGGCTGGCCTGCTCGCTTGCGCATCCGCCGTGGCGCAGCAGCCGGCGCCGTATCGCCTTACGTTGCAGGACGCGATTCAGAAAGCCCTGCAAGCCAACCTGGGCGTGCTGCTTGCTGGCACAAAGGTTGAGGAGGCGGAGGGCACGCGCATGCGCCGCTTATCGGCAGCGCTGCTACCGCGCGTGAACGCCCAGGCCTACGCCAATGTGCAGAATCGCGACTTGCGCGCCTTTGGAATTTCCTTGCCTGGAATGCCGGAAGTGGTTGGGCCGTTTTCCAACTACGACTTCCGCGTCTACGCGCAGCAGAACGTCGTCGATCTTGAAAGCTATCGCAAACTGAAGGCTAGCGAACGCGCTCTTGATGCCGGCAAAATGGATTACCGGGATGCGCGCGACCTGATCGTGCGCGCCATTGCGGCACTTTATCTGAACGCGCAGTCGGCCGCGGCGCGCACTGATGCGGCGCAATCGCGCGTGACCGATTCAAGCACGCTGTACAAGCTGGCCAAAGACAAGCACGATGCCGGAACAGCAACGGGCGTGGATGTGCTTCGCGCACAGGTGCAGCTTGCCAACGACAAGCAGACGCTGCTGGTCGCTCAGAACCAACTGAAGCAGTCGCTATTGGAACTCCAGCGCAATATGGGCATGACTCCGGGTGCGCCGTTGGAGCTGGCCGAGCCGCTTGGCTTTCGGCCTTTGAATCAGCCGGAGATTGAGGCTCTCGCGCCTGCGGCGTTGCTGGCCCGCGCCGACTATCTCTCGCTCGCCAGCCAGCGCGAAGGGCTGGTCGAGCAGCAAAGCGCCAGCCGGGCGCGCTCCTATCCGAAGCTGAGCGTCAACGGAAACTTCGGCGAAATTGGGCGCAGCATCGGCGGCGTTCGGAGCACGGGCTTGGTGCAAGGTCAGATCGATTTCACTCTCTTCGACCGCGATCGTAATGGCGAAGCGCAGGAGCTTGCCAGTCGTGTAAAGCGCATTGATGATCAGATTGCCGATCTGCGTCGCGGCATTGACGAGGATCTTCGCGAGGCGCTGTTGAATCTGGATTCCGCCGCCGAGCAGGTGGCCGTTGCGCGTGAAGGGCAGGATCTGGCGCGACGCGAGTTGGAATTGGCGCAGGACCGTTTTCTGCAAGGAACGGCGAACAACGTCGAGGTGGTCACTGCGCAGGACGAACTGGCGCGCGCCGAAGAGAACTACATTCTTGCCGTCAGCAGCCACGTGGACGCAAAGTTTGCCCTTGCCCGCGCCATGGGCGATACGGAGAAAAACATTCTTGCGTTCATGGGAAACCCATAGGGCGTTTGTTGCAATACGCTTTGCGTCGGGGCACGACTTGAGTCGTGATGGAAGAAGCCGGAAAACGAGGGGCTTTAGCTCCTGAGGTTTCAAGCAATGAAAAAAGTAATTCCAATTGTGATTCTGCTGACAGTCGCCATTGCCGCGGGCGTGTACTTCTACCCGCGCCTGACAAAAAAGGCTGCGCCCACGAACCTGCTTACGCTTTCAGGCAACATTGAAGCGCACGAAAGCCTGGTTGGCTTCAAGGTGCAGGGACGCATTGTTGAGCTGCCGGTCGAGGAAGGTCAGCAAGTGGAGCAGGGCACGCTGCTGGCCCGGCTGGACGACGCTGATTTCAAGCAGAAAGTCCGCATCGACGAAGCCGGCGTGCGCGTCCGTGAATCCAGCCTTGCTCTCACACTGGCTGGAACGCGCCAACAGGAAGTGAAGGCAGCGCAGCAGACGATGATCGATGCCCGGGCCGATTTGGACGAGAAAAAGATCGACAATGAGCGCGCTCTAAAACTATTTGCAAAGGATGAGGTTTCAGCACAGGAGCGCGACCAGGCGGCAACCGCGCTGAAGCGCGCCGAAGCGATTTTCAAGGCCTCGCAGCAACGCTACAACGAAGCCGTCGAAGGCAGCCGCAAGGAAGACATTGCCATTGCGCACGCCAATCTCAACGAAGCCAGCGCCAATCTCGGCCTCTCGCAGGTAAATTTGGGTTACACCGTGCTACGCGCTCCTTCAGCTGGCGTGGTCTCCGTGCGCCAGGCGGAGTTGGGAGAGGTGGTTGCGCCCGGTTCTCCAGTGATTACGCTCTCGGACCTCGACCACATCTGGCTGCGCGCCTATATCGCCGAGACGGATCTGGGCCGCATCCATTGGGGCCAGGAAGCCACCATCACTACGGACACTTATCCCGGCAAGCAATACCACGGGCGCATTTCGTTTATCTCCTCCACGGCGGAGTTCACGCCCAAGAGCGTGCAGACTTACAAGGAGCGAGTCACGCTCGTCTATCGCATCAAAATTGACATCAACAATCCGAATCACGAACTCAAGCCGGGCATGCCCGCGGACGCACATATTGATTTGGCGGCGAACAGCCAGAATACAAACTCATCCGCGACAGCTCCGGCCGGCAAATGACAGACCAACTCCAACCCGTGATTGTGGCCGAGGGATTAACGAAGAGTTTTCCCGGCGTGCGCGCGGTTGATGCGCTGAGTTTTGACGTGCGCGCCGGCGAGATCTTCGGCCTGGTCGGCCCAGACGGAGCAGGGAAGACGACCACCCTGCGCATGTTAGCTGGAATTATGCCGCCCGATGCTGGCAAGGCTACGGTTGCCGGCTTCAATGTTGCGCGCGATCCGGAGGGCGCCAAGCACGCTCTCAGTTATATGCCGCAGCGCTTCGGGCTTTACGAAGACCTGACAGTAGATGAAAACATCCGCTTCTATGCGGACCTCTTCGGCGTGAAAAAGGCTGAGCGCGCCGAGCGGTCCACGCAACTGTTGCAGGCCGCGGGCATGAGTGAATTTCGCAAGCGCCTGGCAGGCAAACTCTCCGGCGGCATGAAGCAGAAGCTTGGCTTGGTGTGCGCGCTCATTCATCGTCCCAAAGTGATTCTGCTCGATGAGCCGACCACCGGCGTCGATCCCGTTTCGCGCCGCGACTTCTGGCGCATTCTCTACGAACTGGTTGCGGAAGGCGTGGCGATTCTCACATCGACCGCCTACCTCGACGAGGCTGAGCGCTGCCATCGCGTCGCGCTCATGCATCAAGGCAAGCTGCTCTTCTGTGACACGCCTGTAAATCTGAAAGCTCACTTAGGCAAAGGAGTTTTGTCCATCACCGGGCCAGGGCCGCGCCGTTTGCGCGACGAGTTACAAAACGCCGATGGAATCTCAAGCCTTTTGCTCACCGGCGACGGAATTCATGTGGTCGTGGACGATGCTTCCCGCCGCATTCCGGAATTTGTAGCCTTGCTCAAGCAAGCGAGCATTCCCTACGATTTGATCCAGCAGGTTGCTCCCTCCATCGAAGACCTCTTTATCGATGCAGTTAGCGTGGGGGCTGCTCTCCATGCCTGAAATCGCCAACCCGGTCGTGCCCAACTCGGTCGTGATGGACAAGCTGACCAAGCGCTTCGGCACTTTTGTCGCCGTTGATCGGATCGATCTTGAAGTCCGCAAGGGCGAGGTCTTCGGCTTCCTCGGCCCGAACGGAGCGGGCAAGTCAACGACGATTCGTATGCTTTGCGGATTGCTTAAACCCACCTCAGGCCATGCGCGGGTCGCAGGGTACGATGTGGCCCAGAACCCGGAAGCGGTGCGCCAGAACATCGGATATATGTCGCAAAAGTTTTCGCTCTACAACGATCTGAAAGTCATTGAAAACCTCCGATTGTTTGCAGGACTCTATAGCGTGCCTTCATCCAAACTTCAGGAGCGCGTCGAATGGGCGCTCTCAATGGCCAACCTCAAGGGTCAGGAGAATCTCATCACCGGCACGCTGCCCGGAGGCTGGAAGCAGCGCCTGGCGCTGGGTTGCGCCGTCTTGCACAGGCCCCCCGTCATCTTTCTCGATGAGCCAACATCGGGCGTCGATCCCATCACGCGGCGTCAGTTTTGGGAGCTGATTCATCAAATGGCTGAGCAGGGAGTTACAGTCTTTGTTACCACTCATTACATGGAAGAGGCTGAATACTGCAACCGTCTCGCGCTGATCTTTCGCGGCAAGATAGTGGCGCTGGGAACGCCTTCGGAATTGAAGCGCAATCTGATGAAAGGTCAACTGCTTCTCGTCGAGTGCGAGCCACTGGGCGACGCTGTCGAGGCGCTGCAATCGGCGCCGGGCGTGATGGATGCGGCTGTCTTCAGTAACGCACTGCACCTGGTGGTGCAGGACGCGGCGGTTGCCGTGCCGCAGCTTCAGAGCTATCTTGCCGAACGCCACATCGCCGTGAGCCGCATGGAAAAGATTCGCCCCAGTCTTGAAGATGTTTTTGTTTCGCTTACCACGGGCCGCGAAGCCGCGGAGGAGCGCAAGCCATGAGCCTGACTCGCTTGCTTGCCATTGCAATGAAAGAGGTCGTGCAGATTCTCCGCGATGCGCGCAGCCTCATCATCGTCGTCATTATGCCCGCCGTGCTTGTGCTGCTCTTTGGCTATGGCGTTAATCTCGACCTCAAGGGCCTGCCCGTTTTTGTCTACGACCGCGACGGCAGCCAGCAGAGTCAGGACCTGCTCAAACATTTTCAGTCCAGTGAATATTTCCAAATCGCCCGTGTCGTCGGCAGCTATCCCGAACTGACTCGCGCACTGGACGACGGCAGCGCCAAGATGGGCATCGTGATTCCGTGGGACTTTTCGCAACGCCTGCGCGATGGTCGCGCCGTCCAGGTGCAGGCGCTCGTCGATGGCTCGGATGACAACACGGCCAACGTGCTTATCGGCTACGCGCAGGCTGTGGTGCAGGGCTACTCGGCGCAGATTCAGATGGATTGGCTGCGCCAGCGCGGCCTCGCGATGCAGCCGGCCTCGATGAGCGTTGAGACGCGCACCTGGTACAACGAAGACCTTGAGAGCAGCGCGTTTATTATTCCCGGCGTGCTGGCTTTGGTCATGTCGGTCATCGGCGCCTTCCTCACCTCGCTCACCATCGCGCGTGAGTGGGAGCGCGGCACAATGGAGCAACTGATCTCGACTCCAGTGACCGCGATGGAAATCATGCTCGGCAAGCTCGCGCCGTATTTTGTGTTGGGAATGTTCGATACCGTCATGAGCGCGCTGATCGCGATCTACTGGTTCCACGTGCCGTTTCGCGGCTCGTGGGCTACGCTGATGGCCGCATCGGCCATGTTCATGGTGGTCGTGCTTTCGCTGGGATTCTTCATCTCCGTGCTCGCCAAGAGCCAGTTCGCGGCCAGCCAAATCGCGCTGCTGATTACCTTCCTTCCCGCATTTTTATTGTCTGGATTCCTGTTTTCCATCGAGCAGATGCCCATTGTCCTGCAATGGATCACGCGCATCTTGCCGGCCCGCTACTACGTCTCGGTGCTCAAGAAAATCTTTCTCAAGGGAACGCCCGCGCACCTGCTCTACGCGGACCTGGTTCCACTGGCTGTCTTCACGTTTGTGCTGGCGCTGCTGGCTACGCGCAGCTTCCACAAGAGGCTGGAGTAAAGGAGAAGAATTATGTGGGCGCGGCTGAAGCAGATGCTGATCAAGGAGTTCATCCAGGTCTTCCGTGACAAGCGGACGCGTTTCATTCTGATTGGTCCGCCCATCATTCAGATGATGGTCTTCGGCTACGCGGCCACCTATGAGATTTATCACGTGCCGACGGTGGTGCTCGATCTGGATCACAGCCAGGAGAGCCGCGAGCTGGTCTCGCGCTTTACTTCAAGTCCCTACTTCGATGTGCAGCGGCAACTCACGGACTCGCGCCAGCTCGGCGATCTGATTGACCAGGGAAAAGCTACAGTCGGCCTGGAAATTCATGCCGGCTTTGCCGAGAACCTGCGCAAGGGCCAGACCGCGCCGCTACAGGTGATCGTGGATGCCACCAACTCAAACACCGCGTTGATTGCCTCGGGCTACATCTCGCAGATCGCTTTGGGCTTTGCGCAGCAGTATCAGAAGGATCGCATCTTCCGTATCGCCCCTCAGTTGATCGAGGTGATGCCGTCGGTCGAACTTGCGCCGCGGCCGTGGTACAACCCCGACCTCAGGAGCCGCTGGTTCTTTGTGCCGGGAATCATCGGCAGCCTGACGGTGGTGCTCGTGGTAACGCTGACCGCCTTTGCCGTGGTGCGCGAGCGGGAGATCGGAACGCTCGAACAGATCATGGTCACGCCCATCCGTCCGGCGGAGTTCATTCTCGGCAAGACGCTGCCATTCTTTCTCATCGGCCTCTTCGATGTCACGCTGATTGCCGTGGTTGGCTCGCTCTGGTTCCAGGTGCCGTTTCGCGGTCATGTCTGGGTGCTGGCGACGGGGGCGGTGCTCTTCCTCTTGTGCATGTTGGGCGTTGGTCTGCTGATCTCCACCGTCTCTTCCACCCAACAACAGGCGATGGTGACCGCGTTCTTCTTCATCATGCCTACCATCACCTTTTCCGGCTTCGGATTTCCCATCAGCACGATGCCGCATTGGATGCAGTTTTGCAGTTATGCAATTCCGCTGCGATATTTTCTGGTTGTGATTCGCGGCACCTATCTCAAAGGCGCGGGGATGGACATTCTCTGGCCTCAGATGGCGGCCATGGCCGTCCTTGGAGTCGCCCTGCTCACCGCGGCCATTCTCCGCTTCCACAAGGCGCTGGATTGATGCGCCAGCGGCGATTCTGGACAGGATAATATCAAAGTATTCAGCGCCTTTGGCCTCTTTGATGTACCTTTAGCTTTGGCGTAGCTTCCGATGAGCCGAACCGGCTGCCTGAGCTGCGCATCGTAGCTGGAGCGGCTGATGCCCGGCAGCAAGAGTCTCGGAGTTTGGTTTCTTATGATGGAATTCCATATTTCCCGGAATGTGCGTGAACGCTATCAGTTCGCGGAATCGCTCTTTTCCTATACAGGGAACGTCATCTTTGCCAATGTGGCCGCTTGCCGCGAACTTGCGCACCGGATGAACCAGGTTCGCGAGGTTGAAAAGCACCCCGAACTGGCCGTTCATGCCGGCAAACTCTACGCCATGGGCCTGATCGACGAGGCCAGCCACGTTCTGATGGCGCGGTACCGAGAGCAGTTCGACCCCGCGGTGATGACCTCCGCCCTGGATTTTTTCTCCGCGCAGGTAGGCGCTGAAGCGCTGGACACCCTGCTGCTCACCTTTGTTGAGCAGTTTCCCGGCATTTCTGTGATTCGCGGCCTGGAGACGCCCCGGCAGTGGCTCGCGGGAGAATCCGAGGGCACCCCCCACAGGGCCGCCGCGCTGGAAGAACTTCTGCTTCTCTGGACAGCCAATCGCAACGAGGCATTTCAGCCCTTCGAGGAGTTCTTTGAGGAAAAGCCCCTGGCTGAGAAAACCGTTTATCGCCAGGTGACCGCGCAGCTACCCGACTACTTCGCCTCTCGCCCGCTGATTCCGCTCACCGGCGCCAAGCCGGTCAGTCTGTTGGACTTGCTGCGGGCGCCAGCCTTGGGTTCGCCGCGTTCTCTCAAAGACCAGCTTGCCCTCATTCGCAAGCTCTGGAAGCCGTTACTGGGCGACAGCCTGGAGCAGCATCTCCTGATCGCCGGCGAAATCCTGCACGAAGAAGAACTGGCCATCTGGATGCAGTTCAATCCTCCCTCCGTCGCGGCCCAGCGCCGTCGCGAGAGCGGCCAGCAGCAGTGGCCCGCGGCAGCCAGCACCGCCGAAGTGCCGGAATTCTCCAATGCAGCCCATGAAGACGAGAAGTTTTCGCCTGACACCGCCTGGATGCCCACCGCCGTGCTCATTGCCAAGAGCACCTATGT
>CAYQSI010000107.1:0-9377 GCA_964420185.1 uncultured Occallatibacter sp.
GCGCCCCAAACCCGACCGAGTGATCTCATCCCAAGTTCTGGTGACGCCGGCGACTTGAACGTTCATTGCGACCCGTCGGACACTACGACCACGCCATTGAAGAATGCCTACGACAGCGCTGGGGACGAAACTCCGGGTTCAGAAGCACTGGACGGACTTGCTACCAGTGCTGCCGGGCCCACTTCTCCGTCACACAAACATGACGAAGTGCTCGTGATTGGCGATGAGGTGTCGCATGGGGCGCCGCCGAACGACAGCGCCTCGCTTGGCGTCTGCTCCAATCCTTCGCACGAACCAAACTCTATTGCTACCTCCGAAGAAGTAGAAGAGGGGACTACACCTATGGACGGCGCCGCAACGGGAGCCTGTAGACTGACTGACCCGGCACTTCGTGATGCTGATGATGGACAAACTGTCCTCAAGGAGCGCACTGGAGCAGGGGTCGACGAAGCAGGTACTGCCGATGTCCCTATGGGTGAGCAGTCGCAGACGACCGGAGCGTTTTCCGAGGTTGGAGACTCAGAGCAGGGTGGTGAGTCGAAGCAGACAGAAGAGGGTGTTTCGGCTCCGGTGCAACACCCTGTGGTTCCAACTTCACCGGCCAGTAAACAGTCGGGGAGCCGGAAGCTGCACCCTCAGGTGATTGTCAACGAGCGGGACACTCTGAACAAATCAGAACGAGAGATTCTGGGTCGACTGAAAGAGCTCAATCTCGAACAGCTCAAGGCCTTCCCAAACTCTCCCCCTGACGAAGTCCGGGTCGGTCATTCAGAGTTGCTGACGGAAAGCGCGACCTGCACGAAAACCGTGTACAGGAGAATCCCCAAATTAATCAAGAAGGGATTCATAGACTTGATTAAAAAGGGAAATGAAGAAGGATCTGGATCCGGTGCAAAGTACCGGCTCGTGCCCGAGGATGAAGTAAGAAAACGGCGCTTGGAGAAAGGGCTTACCCACTGGGAGCAAGTTGGCTCCGGCCGCAAAGCTGTGCCTGATCCAGAAGAGGGTGATGAGCATGATGACTGATGCTGGTTGACTGTTACTGCATACTTCTAGTCTCCATCTCTAGCGCCAGCGCAGATAAGCCATGCGCATCAGGAAACGGAAACCATAGGCACCCGGATTTTCGGAGTGTTGTTCTCCCGCCCATTCATCTAACCGTGGCATAATGCCAAACCACTTCTCACCACCCGGACGTGGTATGTTCTCGATTCTGTTGTCATGCCTGTTGTACTTCACCTGGTTTTTCCACTTCGCCAGATGGGTCGACCTGCGTCCTTTGATGAAGGAGAACCATCTGATTTTCATTCGACTGATGTCTAACGCGTTCAGAAACTGAACGAAAGCGAATGCCCGCTTTCCCTCAGCCCCACTAGGATCATGAAATACAACCAGTGGCTTCGTGTCCCAAATCAATTCCTGATAGCAACGAAGCGCCGCGGCAGTAACTTCTGCATCAGTCTCGGCGAGCTCGGCAAGCTTCA
The DNA here is from genome assembly GCA_964420185.1 of uncultured Occallatibacter sp. Classification (GTDB taxonomy): domain Bacteria; phylum Acidobacteriota; class Terriglobia; order Terriglobales; family Acidobacteriaceae; genus Telmatobacter. The sequence goes on from CAYQSI010000107.1 coordinate 1,485, forward strand.
CTTCAAAGTGTCTGATGATGGCCAGGTCGCATGGATCAGTCGGCCATCTCAAGCGCTCTGTCTTCTCTTCTCTATTCTTCCGAAGCCATGGTCCTGTCTCCGATCGCGCATAGCCTAGATCAGCCATGCCTTGGTAGATCTTATCGGCACTCACACTGTCCAGATGGTGTAGCTCCGCCGGCTGCTGAATTGACACGCCTCGCTCGATGTCATGCAAGAACTCATACACGCACTTGGTCCATTCGACATTGGCCGGAGAAGGGTCGTCCCTGGTTTGCTGATCAAGATCACCCTTGCAGAATCGACCGTTCCATAGCGCAACAGGCAATGGCCGCAGATTAGTGTCATCGAAGCTCGACCGCGCTGCAGTCTGACGCGACTTTCCGCTTGCATTTAGAATCTGACCTTTTGTCGGGCTCATGCGGCTTGACCGGCTCAGAAAAAGCGCCAGAAGGTAGTCGGCAAAGTGGATGTACGTCTGCATGCTTGTAGAAGGACTCAAGTGACCTAATTGCTGAGCAGCGAAATATGCATGCTTGCGCGTCACTCCGCCGTGTCCATAGATCTCTTTCCGAAACTCAGGACCCTCTCTCAGCCATGCGGACGTTTGCTCGAGGTGTGGGAAGAGATCTATAGGAGGCAGGTCGGCTAACATTAATCGGAGCCAGTTAAATCCGGCTTGACTATGACGCAAATGATGGAAATGAACCTCGTCGTCTTTGGTTACTCTGCGAAGAATCTCATTCAATTCCTCAATGATCGATTCTGGGACTACTTGGAGGTCATCCTTCGAGATCCCTAGCAAAAACGCAGAAGCTTTGGGATCATTTCTTCGCTGTTTCTGCCAATCGAGCACGAGTCCGAGTTCGTTCCGTTCATCTTTGCTCGATAGAAAGTGGCGCAAAGGGATACGTCTCCTCGCACTACGGCTCTTCAGCTTCCGATGCTCGGAAGGGCGCACAAGGAACTCGTAATCCGGAGCCGGACCTATGTCATCCGTCAGGCAATGCAACGCTTCACGGCGGCGCAAACCACAGCGGAAGCCTAAACAAAGAAGAATCTTGCCTATTCGATTAAGCTCCGGATTGTCACGAGGTGGCCATACCTTGTCCACCTCTTTCAGCGCGGCGTCGTATTCCTCAAATGTCACGAGGTTGGCGTCGACCGCCGAAAGACCGAAGCGCCCACAGAAGATGCTTTCATCTTCGACTCGCTCCTTCCCTTTGGAGACGAGATATCGTTCGAATTCATAAAGTGCGCGGCTGAGGTTGCGTCTTCGTTTCGAAACAGCCGGCACATTGGGGCTGTTGCTGGTGCCGCCTTCCGATGGGAGCGAGCCTTTACTCTCAATCATGCGAGAGTAGAGTTCCTCACGAGAGGCAGAATCAATATCCAAAGGATCAGGCAACTCCAGAAGAGGACCCATCGATCGCGCCAACTCAACGACCGTTCGCTTGGCGGAGCTCAGTGTTCGAGGTTTTCCGGACGGCGTTCGGACAATGAGGAGCCACTCCAGAAAATCCGCAAGTCTGCCTGCGAAGGAAGGACCTTCCGTCTTTGCGGACAGCAGCTTCATTGCCTCCCTTGCTTCACGTGCGGTCTCGGCGGATAATGCGGCGCGGACGTCTTGAAGCCACTCGGGTTCGAGATCTCGCGGTGTTCGAAGAACGCTGGCGTCGACTACGTTGATGTTGGGGGCCGTTTCGATAGTTGCAGGTGAGTTCGAGAGTGGCTTCCACTTCTCTGATGAAAGACGTTCAAATGCTCGTCGTTTCAGCGAGTGCGAGATCATTTTTCGCCCAGCGTAAGCAGCGAGGATCGAGGGAATTTCGGTATATGCCGCGAGATTGGCTGCCTGGAGGAGGCGGTCTAGTCCCCCACGAGGCGCTTCTTCCAGCCCTGATGTCTGCTTCAGACGTGCCTCGATTCTCTCTTTAACCTTCTTTCCAAGTTCGACGTCAGATAATGCGCTCAACTGTGCTGGCTCGATCCCTGGATCCAGCAGAACTCCAGTCGCTCCGTCGGGCATGGTAGCCCACAGTGTTGCCGTCAGCGCATCTGGTTGCCACCGCCTGAATTCAACGTCCGGAATTCCACGCCAGGAAAGCGATAACTCGATGTGCATTCGTCCGTCGACACACAAAGTTCGATTCTGCGCATCCGCGAGGGCGCGTAACATTGCCGCAACCGATGACCTCGTGTGTAAGCCCCCATAGATGATGCATGACAGCACAAGAGCATCAAGAGCCAATCCTGCTGAGGCCCCGTCGGGTTCTGGGCCACGCCTGTTCGTAGCATCAAGCCAATGATCGAGCACCTGCTTCCACAAATCGTAATGCCGGAGCAGTTTCGCGAAATTTCCACGGAAAGGATTGGGCGGGTAAACTAGAAGTGTCGGGATCCGGGGGTATCCAACATCGAGCCGCTCTCTGGCTGCCCAAAAGGCGCACGCCTTCCTCAAAACGCGCAGGTAGTCTGCAGCGCGCTCGCTGCTCGTGGCATCCTGAGTGACGACGCGCTCCAGTACGCGCAGGTCTTTGCCAGACCACTTTCCCGTCCCACCGTTGAGAATATCTCCGATCTTTGTCGAATGTACCTTGAGAAACGCCAGGAGGGATGGCAGGACCACAGTCGTCTGGCGAGGAGTGAGATTCAACGCCGATAGATCGCTAAAAACTCCCTGGCTAGGGGTATCTGTGGAGTTCAACACGCGTCACCTCGCCGTTCACGGATTCCGAGGGGGCGAAACTCCAGATCTGTATAAATTTCTGATATCGGCTTCTCCATTTCCTTGCGGAATTGACTATAAGAGAAGGACGAGAAGGTTCCCCAAGGCTCCTCTCCTCTCCACCAGTGACCCATTAGAGCATCAATGGACTCCCTCGACAACGTACCTTCTTTCTCTCTGAGATGAGTACAAGTCCAGTGGCGCGACGCGTTCGCGGGGAGATCAAGATATTGCTTAAGGTATGGGACAAGACTCTTCGGTCGAACTTCCAAGGTCTCACCAAATTCATCGAGAAAATAGCACGGCATCTCTTTCGTAGACGCTCTGAGGCGCAGACGATCGGAGATCGCAGCAAGGTAATCTTCGTAGAGCTTCATTTGCTTTCGCACGGCCTCTGGCAGCCATACAAGTCTGGACTTGTAGCCCGAGCCTGAGTCTTTGTCGGTGACGACTGCAAATCCGGTTTCGCTGTCCACGTCAATGGTATGCAAGTATGGCGTGCTGACTCCTCTCATCGCCGCGGCGATGCTAAAGCTGAGCACGGTGTAAAAGGTGTAGTAATTGTGGCGACGTTGGAATCGACTGTCGCTCCGGTTCCAGGGCGCATTCTTGAGAAGACGAATGTCTCGTCTAATGTCGCTGAACGCTTTGGCCAAAGACTTATCAGTTGGACAAATCGGACTGCCGATAGAATCCGAGTCCGGCGTCATGTTCGGGAAGGTCTCTGCACCGAGGGAAGAGGTGCGCTCTGACAAATCCTCGGCTATCGATGTGATCGCCCGTCTGTAGATTCCGCGGAGATCATCGATTCTGGGCGTGCAGTAGTGACGCCGAACTGAGGCCAGATAATGATCCGTTCCCGTGATAAGAGCGGCGGCGACGATGTCGTCTCCAGTCTGCTGGTAAATCCGCCGGAAAAGAAGCTTGCTGATTCGACCGAAGCTGACATTCACAGAGGAATCAGCAAACACTCGAGCCAGGACGGCTTCATATGTTCCGGAGGACTTCTCGAACGGTCGAACTACGCTGCCTGGCGACCCAGGTCGCTCGATGCTACCGCCGTCGGGCTCGCGACGGAGATGCAGAAATCGCTCGATCGCCCCCGTGACGCTTCGCGGAACAGGAAGCGTCATAAAGTTCGGATCTGCCAGCCGACGAGCTTTTCTGAAATCGAAGTCAGTACTTTTGAACTCGAGCTCCAGTGGACGTATCTTCCACTCAGCACCAGCCAGGCTAAACAGCTCTGTTCCCGGAATAGTTTGAAGGAATATTGCAGTGCTATCGGTTGATGCAATGCTGGGACCGATCGCGAGCGACTGGGCCCGTTTGAGCGAGGACCCCGTCCACAGCACCGTCTTCGCGAGGGCGAGGAGTTCGACAAATTCCAGATTCCCGGATTCGGCTAAACGTTCTAACTGAACAAGGACTTCGCCCATCTCGGCGATTGACATCTCAGAGAACGACCAGGGAAGGAGCTGGTTAGATATTTCGATTCCACCGCCTCTGGCAAATGCAGCCCCTGCTGCATCTTCAGATAGGGCTTGCGGCTGGGACGCGAACGCCTCGCCTGGATGATCTCCCGCCTTTATTGTCGCGCGATACTTCTCAGAGCGGTTGCGCCAACGGTTGGGGAGATAGACCCCGGATCGGCGATTTGAGTGCCCCTCTCCAAAGTGGTGCGAGTCGATGATTGGATCTATACCGCCGCCGTCCTCATCCTCATCACCGGCTCCTCCCTCCACAACACTCGGCGTCGATACTCCGCCGTGTGCTCCTCCTCCACCTCCAGACCGCTTCTTGCGTTCGTCCGGGTGGATTGACCAATCAAGAAAACCTGCGATCGAGCGTAATGCAGATTCGCAGGCGTCCCTTTCGTGTCGCAGGGCCTCGAATCGCCGGAACCGCCAACCACCGTCATTCTCATCAGAGTCGGGTCTCCTAAAGTGAATGAACGAGTCAGCCATCGCAGTAAGTGCTTCAATCAGTTCGGATCGCGTATGTTCGGGTTTGATCTTGCCGAGATGGTTGCGCCATACTTCGTCATCGGTCGCGAATCGCCTCACGGCCCAGGTCGATCGATACTGCCCATCCTCAAAGCTATTGGTCGGTCTGAGTCCGGCTTCCCAGTCACTGAAGGCGAAGTCGCGCCGAGCGATAATCATGTGCGCATCCAGCACTCGGCCTTGGATCAAGCGGAATTGCTTCTGAAGGTGCGGCTTGGGGTGGGACGCCCAGAGAGCTCCGTGGAGCCCGAAACGAGTAATACCGTGTCTTATTAATGGATTAGGCTTTCTCGATCGAAGGAACCTCTCCCGATCCCGTTTCCAGTTGGCCTCTGCTTCTGGAAATAGCTGGGCCGCTAGTTTCGTGGGGTCCGCGGCAACCCATTCGAGGAGCGGAGACCACGATGAAATCTGCGCTCGCAACCTGTCAGTCTCAGGACATTCAACAAGGACCTTGTTGATTTCCGAGATATGGCGGAATACCTGTACGAGCCCTGGCAGCTTGGGGTGAATATTCAGCAGCCAGAGCATTTCGTGCAGAATCCTAGCGTTCTTCTTGTGTTCTTCTGCAACGGTCAGTAGACGGTGAATCCATCTGCGATCGTAGGTCACTATCTGCTCTGCTCCGGTTGGGTCGGACGCGAACCCATCTCCCGGTCCCGACTTGTCCATGTACTCCATATCGGCAGTTGGCTCGAAAGTATCCAGCAGTCATTCGAAGCGATCGCGTGACTCAAGCCCTTGTTGGTGGCATCGACCCTCAGAGATGTGAGGCGGATCACATCAATGGCTTTCCGATGTGAGCAATTTGCGGGTGAGACAGAGGACGAGATTCGGCAGCATGATTGCAGAGGTGCTGACTCAAAGCGGAGTAGAAACTTCGAGGTCGCCGGCTGGCGGCTTCATCGCGAACATGCATTCGGTGGCGAAGTACTGACAGCTCTGAAGTTCGACTCACCGGGTCATCTCCGCGTCATGGCCAAGGATCTCCGGTGTGTTTTCAGAGCCCGAGTCGATGCCCATATTCCGCGGAGGGAGGAATCCAAAGACTCCGAGGTCTTCGTAACTGGTTGCAAGCTTGCGGAGAAATGACGCCAGCACTTTCGCCTCAGGACGTTGTTGAGCTGCGCTGAATGCCGCCGCCGGTTGCCAAAATTCCAGCAGCAGAAATCGATTGGATGAGGGGCGCGCTCGACGATCGCCCGCGAGATGGCGCGCCGGGCTGGCGGGCCGAGCCAGCCCGGCGACAGCGCGGACGGCCTCGCAAGGCAGGCGGCTACCGCGCCGCGGCGGCCCAGCAGCGCGCCGCCGAGTTGGCCACCAAGCCCCGCGTGGAGCGCAAGCTCGTGCCCGGCTCGCCGCTCTTCAACCAAGTGGCCGGGCATCTGCGCCAGCGCTTGAGTCCCGAGCAGATCGCGTTCACACTCAGTCATATGCCGCAACCGGTGCGCCTGTCGCATGAAACCATCTACACCGCGCTTTACGCCATGCCGCGCGGCCAACTGCGCGCCCGTATCCTCACCCTGTTGCGCCGCGCCCACATGCATCGCCGCAAGCGTTCGGCCGGGGACGAGCGCCGCGGCAAGATCACCCATATGATCTTGATCGACGACCGGCCCATCGAGATCGAGGAACGGCTGGTTCCGGGCCACTGGGAAGGCGACCTCATCAAGGGCCGCCGCAACCAGTCCCAGGTGGGCACGCTGGTCGAGCGCACCACCCTCTACGTCGCTCTGGTCAAGCTCGACGATGGCAAGGCCGAGACCGCCGCCGAGTCCTTTGCACAAATCCTCAACCGCTTCGACGCCCAGATGCGCCGCTCCATGACCTACGACCAGGGCGTGGAAATGGCGCAGCACCAGAGCCTGTCGGAACGAACCGGGCTCAAGGTCTATTTCGCCCATCCCCACAGCCTATGGGAGCGCGGCATCAACGAGAACACCAATGGCTTGTTGCGCCAGTACCTGCCCAAAGGAGAAGACCTCAGCCGCTACTCGCAGGATGAACTCGACGGCATCGCCGAGATGCTTAACGCAAGACCAAGGAAGTCGCTTGGTTGGAAAGCTCCGGCCGAACGGTTCTTCCCCGAGGGCGCTTTCGACTTCCAGAAGTTCTGGTTAGCTAAAGTCGACAATGTTGCACTTAGAACTTGAAAGCGCCAGGCATTGCTCGATAGAAGATCGCATTTGATATACCCGCAATGCATTTGCTGAGCAAGCTCCCGGTACAGTCCGCCGTGGCGGACGGAAGTGACGAACGGACCAACATGGACCGAATCGACGTTGCAAATACGGATGGAATAGATCACTGGAATGTTCCTTTGTGGCAGCTGAACTGGTGAGGAAGGGATGGCGTGTGGCGATCCCGTCGCGCAGCATCGTCATCATTCGGGCGCCTATTTAGGGAGCGCAATTTGGTTATCGATAGCGCTATGAAGGCAACCGCCACAGCGTTTGCATCCGATGAATGGTGACAGTTGCGACGCACTTGGATGGCGGATTGATGTCGGAGACGGCGCAATCGATGATGCAACTTGATCGCCCGACGAGCCAGGATGAGCTTGATCTCCGAGGAGAACGAGCAGCCTCCAGACCATCCACCAGCTGTCGACGCTACCCAGCTTTGGCGCCGTTACGAGCAGGATTGCGATCACCTATCAGAACTGAAGACGCGCTCAGATACCAATCAGAGCCTTGAGATCGAGTCACCGTTCTCCGAGCTGACGGACGGAATCAGGCAGAGTTTCCATGCAGATCTCAGCTGTCAAAAGCGGTGTGGCATTCCGTCATGAGGATGTCCGCACCGCCCTGAGTTGAAGGTTAGAGAATGTCGATGTTGTCGAGGATCAGGTCCATTTCGGGGAGATCTTTGTCCGGCTTAAGGCTTCAGGTCACTGGGGCGCTGGCCCAGTCAAGCTCGTCCGGATTGAAATCTACGTCCCTTTCTGTGGTCCGGCCGGTTGCAGTGCCGAGCATTTCGTTGGCTGATTCGTCTGAACATTCTTCTCCGCGGTCCACGGTTTCCTCCTCGACTTCGAACCTGATGTCTTCGCAGTCTTCGTCCATGGTGTTTCTTTCCCGCTCGCCTTTGCGTCGATCGAGCCCTCTTATTCTGCTCCAGCAAGTGCACCGGTGCGTGCGTTGAACGACAACAAGCGTGACC
>CAYQSI010000108.1:0-9166 GCA_964420185.1 uncultured Occallatibacter sp.
AAGGCGCCGTTGTAGTGCTCCGGATAGAAGACCTGCACGGCCAGCGCCTCCCAGCCGCCCGTTGAGCCACCATACATAAACCGCGCCCAGCCCTGTCCAATACCGCGAAACTGCTTTTCGATGGCCGGAATCAATTCTGTTTCGATGGCGTCGCCGTAGGGGCCCACGTTGGCCGAGTTCACGGCGTAGGAGTCGTCATAGTAGGGATTGGCATGCTGAATCTTGATGATCAGCACTCGCGGAAAGCCGGGCGCGATCCATTGCTGGTAGAACTTGTAGCCCTCCTGCTGCTCGATGCGGTTGTAGCCGGCCAGATGGAAACGCTCGCTGTAGACGGGTTTCAGCTTGGGATCTGGCGGCGTGGTCCTGAAGTCTTCAAAATCTGCCGCAAAGTGGTCATGAAAGATCAGAAGCGGAAAACGGGCGTTGGGGTGCTCGTCGAAGCCCTCAGGCACCAGCACGATGGCGCTCAGAAACATCGGCCGGCCCCAGAACTTCGTCAGCAATGCGCTCTGAATCCGGATGTGGCGAATGTACTTCGTATCGGCCGGCGTGGGGATGGGTGGAATCACCTCGGTCAACCGTATAGAGATAGCGCCGCCGGGCTTGATCGTAACCTTCATCGGCTTCGAGTAGAGATTGCCCGGCGAGATATTCCAGAGTTGGCCCTCGCCCTGGTCCATGTGCAGCTTCACCGTCTTTCCGTCGGCGCGGTGAAAGGTCTCATATTTGTTGAGCACGGCCTGGACTGTGTACTCGCCCGCCGGAACGTCCTTCAAACTCTGAACTGGATAGCCCCACGCTGTGGCGTCCACCACGGCGGCCTGGCCGGGCTGCCATCCATCCACGGTGAGGCCAAAAACCATCTGCGAGCGCATCGTGTCGTCGATCTGGTTGCGTGGCTCGTCGCTCGGATCTGTCGAGAGCACCAGCAACAGCCGCCCGTCGAGCGGTTGTGCGCTCACTTCCCTGGGGAAAGTGACTGAGAATGACTGGGCCGCAGCGGCAAAGGGAAACAATAGGATGAAAGCAAGGGCTATGCGCTTCATTCCAAAAACTATACAGTGGGGCACTCATGTTGGTCGAGACTCGCAGCCTCAATTGCTGTCCATGCAATTGTCCGCGACCTGACCCGCGGATTTTGAGAATTGGCCCTTTAGACATCCCTGTAATAGGAAAATTGGTTTGACTATTTCTCTGCTATATATCATGCTATATTGCGAGGTGAACGATGGCATTCCTTGAAAAAGCAAAGGTCTTTATGAGCGGACGGAGCCAGGCTGTTCGCATCCCTGCGCAGTTCCGCTTTTCCAGTTGCGAAGTCTATATTCGTCGCGACTCTAAGAATGGCGACCTGATCCTCTCGCAAGCGCCAGCCAGCCTCGCGGACATCTTCGCCGCGTTCGATGAAGAGGGAGTGCCGGAGGATTTCCTTTCCACTTCAGATCGTGCCCAGGGACTGCCACAGGAGCGGCCTGAACTATGAAGTTTCTTTATATGCTCGACACCAATATGGTCAGTTATATAGCCAAAGGTCACTCACGGGCTGCTCGCGCCCGGATGCTCAACCTGGAGGACAATGAGGTTGTCTGCCTCTCAGCGATTACCGAAGCCGAAATACGCTATGGTCTTGCCAAGAGGCCGGAAGCAACCGCGCTCCGGGAGCGCATGGAGTGGTTTCTCGCTGCGGTGAAGATTTTGCCATGGGGCCGCGATGAGGCGAAGGCGTATGGATCGCTCAGAGCCAAGCTGGAGTCCTCCGGCAAGACCCTCGGGAATATGGATACGCAAATTGCGGCCCACGCAATTGCGTTAGGCGCGGTACTTGTAACCAATGACAAGGCCTTTGCCCATGTGGATGATCTTGATGCAACCGTGAATTGGGCAACCGACCTGATGTAGCAGGCGCTCACTGCCGTATGTGGATGAATCTGTGGTTTCCCAAGTCTCGATTCCGAGACTTGGGAAACCACAGATTCATCCCGTTACTTGCCGTCCGCCTGTGTGCTCTTGATAAACGCGGCCACGCGGTCGTGCAACTGTTTGAGGCTCTCGTCGTTGACGTAGACCATATGCCCTGACTCGTACCAGTCATACTCGATATTCTTGGCCAGCGATTGCGGAATGGGCAGGTGCTTCTCCTCGTAAACCGCGGCGAAGAAGGGCGTGGCCAGGTCGTAGTAGCCGCCGTTGACCATGATCTTCAGCCGCGGATTGGTCTTCAGCGCCTCGGCCAGATCGTTGGCCACATTCAGGCCTAAGGGATAGCCATGGCGCATAACATCCCAACGAGCGCCGCCGAAGAGTGCTTCGGGCAGGTAGGTCTGGCCCTCGCCGTATTTCAGTTCGCGGCGCACGTAGTCGTTGAAAAGCGAGACATACGCCGACGAGATGGCTGAGCTTTGCGGGTCATACTCCGCGCCTTCGCTCAGTGAGTCGAGGGTAGGTCCGGAGAAGCGCGTGTCGAGCCTTCCAGTGGTCAGATCCTGGTCGTCCTGCAGGGTCTTCTCGAACTCGCCGCCGTTCACGCGCAGGTTGGCTTTCAGCAGGTAGGCCACGGGCAAGCCGGTGTACTCGTGCAGCTTCTCGGCCACTTGCTGCTTCTCCGCCGCTGTCAAATCCGTGCCCAGAGCCAAAGCATGCGAGTAGGGGCCCATGGTGAACTCTTCCACTTCCTTCAGGAACGGTTCCAGCGCGGCCGGTTGCTGGGGCAGCTTCTTGTGATACCAGGCCGTGGCCGCATAGGTGGGCAGCGCCATCATATAAGGCAGATCCACGCCGGGGTTGCCGCTGGGATAGTCGATATCGGTGGTGAAGTTGAAGATCTGCGAAAGCAGAATCACTCCGTTCAGGTCGATATTCGTGTGGTTCTCCAGAATGTTGGCCAGCACGGCAGAGCGGGTGGTTCCGTAGCTCTCGCCAAAGATGTACTTGGGTGAATTCCAGCGGTTGTACTTGGTGATGAACCGCTCGATAAAGCGGGCAAAGGCGTTGGCGTCCTCATCCACGCCCCAGAAGGCTTTGTCCGCGTCCTTGCCGGTCATCCGCCCAAAGCCTGTGCCGGGCATATCGATGAAAACCAGGTCGCTGGTGTCGAGCAGCGAGTAGGCATTGTCCACCATCTTGTAAGGCGCGGCGGGCAGGTGCTGGTCGCCTACGGTGACCACATGCTTGGGCCCCAGCGAGCCCATGTGCAGCCAGACCGACGAACTGCCTGGGCCGCCGTTATAGAAGAAGGTAACCGGCCGGTCCTCGGCTTTGGCGTCTTTCTTGAAGTAGGCCACGTAGAACATCCGCGCGACGGGCGTAGCGTCCTTGGGGTCCTTGGGCTCGGAGAAGGCAAGCTGGCTGCCGGGCTGCGGCTTGCCATTCGGATCAAGCTGCGCATTCTGGACGTCGGTCGAGCCTACCGTGAGCGTGCCGGCGATGGCGGTGTAGGCAATGTGCTTGCCGCCCACATCGACAGTGCCTTGCGTCGTAACTTCGGCGGGAAGCGCCTTTTCAGCAGCATTATCGGAGGCCTTGTCAGCGGCGGCGGGTTTGGCGGCGGGGGTCTCCTCGTCGGCTCTCACCAGGGCGGGCGCGAAGAAAAGAGAAGCTGCAAGCAGGGCAGCAGGGAAGCGGCGTAAACGGAACATTCGACATCCTCCAGAAAAGGAAATAATGCGAAAAGCCAGTATAGAGCGGGAGGCTGAGTGTAGGTCGCCGTTCCCAAATCCATGGTTCTTCGGTCTTCGGCTGATCCCAGATCCCTGCCCCTGCCCCCTGTTACTGCACCTTGTCAAACGGCTGTTTCTCGGTGATCTTCTGCGGGTTCTCGGCTTGCATCTCCTTGGAAACCTGCTCAACCTCGCGGAAGACGCGCAGAAGGTTGCCGCCGAGAATCTTCCGGCAGTCCTCGGCCGAGTAGCCGCGCTCCATCAGCGCTTCTGTGATCTTGGGCAGGTCGGCGGCCGAGTCAATCCCCTCGGGGAGCTGGCCGCTGATGCCGTCGAAATCCGAGCCCAGGCCCACGTTGTCGATCCCGGCCACCTTGGCGATGTGATCGATGTGATCGATGAGCAGCGAGAGTGGCGGACGAGGGATGCGGTCGGCGTACTGGCGTTGCAGTTTCTCGATCTCGGCGTAGGGAACCGGCTTGCCTTCCGCCTTGGCCTGGTCCTTGAGCGCCTGTGTGGCCTTGTTCATCTCCGGCTCCATGGCGATCTGCGCGTTGCGATAGGCTTGCGACACAAATCCGGAGTAGAAATTAACCTGCACGACGCCGCCCTTTGAGTTGGGACCGCCGGAGCGGGCTATGGCGCGCAGCATATCGTCGGTCATATTGCGCGGAGCATCGCACAGCGCCCGCGCATCCGAGTGGGAGGCGATCACCGGCGCACGGCTGATGACCAGGGCCCGATAGAAGGTGCGGTCGGAGACGTGCGAGATGTCCACCATCATGCCCAGCCGGTTCATCTCGTGGACCACGTCCTTGCCGAACTGGTTCAGGCCCTCCTTGGTGTGCGGAATGGACTTGTCGTTGATGTCGCCGGAGCTGTCGGCCCAGCCATTCGAGTTGGTCCACGTGAGGGTCATGTAACGCACGCCAAGCGCGTAATACTGGCGCAGCAGCGGAATGGAATCTTCAATCGAGTGGCCGCCCTCAATGCCCATCAGTGCGGCCAGCTTGTGTTCATGGTGGGCCATCTCGATGCCCCCGGGGGTGGCGACGAAAATCATCTCCTTGGGGTGTTTGGCAACTTGCTGCTTGACGGAGTCGATCAGTTCGAGCGTCCGCCGGGCATACTGCCCCTTATAGATGGTGGGATCGACCCAGATGGAAAAGAACTCGGCGCCCAGGTTGCCCTGGTGGGCAGAGGCAAGATTCAGGTTGCCGCCGCCGAGCGGGTCGCTCAGGTCAAAGTGTTCATCCACAAAGCGTTGCGGAGTGTCGGCGTGGGTGTCGATGACGATGGCGGCGCGATGAACCGCTGCGGGGGCTTGCGTTTTGGTTGGCATTTTGTGGGTCATATAGGTTGGGGCTTGGGCGCAAACCAGCGCCGGGACGGCGAACAGCAGCAGAGTGAGCGAGATATGGGCAGACATAGGCTTGGGATGAGTTTATACCCGAAGAGCAGGGGTTAGGGATGGGGAGTTGGCGAACCGGCGTTGGAATGGCGCGAGAAGATCACAAATCCGCCCGCAATTCAAACGCCCGTAACATTGCGCGCAGAGAATCTTAGGTGGCAGGGAATCTGCCAGGGAGATTTCCGTGAAGAAAATGTTGGTCGCCGTTTGTTTGTTGGTATTGGCCTTGAGCACCGCTCAGGCCCAGAAGTTGACCGGGGCAGGCGCAACCTTCCCCTATCCGATTTATTCCAAGTGGTTTAGCCAGTACAGCGCGGCCCATCCCAGCGTCCAGATCAACTACCAGTCCATCGGCTCTGGCGGTGGCATCCGCCAAATGACGGCAGGCTTGGTGGACTTCGGCGCCACTGACGCTCCTGCGACCGATGAGCAGTTGGCCCCGTCCAAGACGAAGCTGATTCACATTCCCACGGTATTGGGCGCCGTGGTGCCCATCTTTAACGTTCCCGGCGTGAACGAAATCAAGTTCAGCTCCGATGTGCTGGCAGACATCTACCTGAACAAGATCAATTACTGGAATGACCCCCGCATCGCGAAAGACAATCCCGGCGTCAACCTGCCCAACCTCAAGATCATTGTTGTTCACCGCGCCGACGGCAGCGGCACGACCTTTATCTTTACCGATTACCTGAGCAAGGTGAGTCCCGCATGGGCCAACGGACCGGGCCGTGGCGCTTCGCCAAGTTGGCCGGTCGGCGTAGCTGGCAAAGGCAATGAAGGCGTGGCCGGTTACGTGCGCCAGTTGTCCGGCTCCGTGGGCTACGTCGAACTGATCTACGCCTTGCAGAACAAAATCAGCTATGGCGAAGTGAAGAACGCAGCGGGCAATTTCACCAAAGCCTCGATTTCCAGCGTCACTGCGGCCGGAGCCAGCGTCAAGCAGATGCCCGCCGACTACCGCGTCTCCATCACCAACGCGCCCGGCAAGGACGCCTATCCCATCTCCAGCTTTACCTGGCTGCTGGTGCCGCTGAAGTCTTCCGACCCGGCCAAGGGCAAGGTACTCCGTGACCTGCTGAGCTGGATCGTCAAGTCTGGTCAGGCCGAAGCTGCTGGGCTTTCCTATGCGCCTTTGCCCCGGAATGTGGCGGAAAAGGAACTCAAGACCATCTATTCGCTGCAATAGTAACCGACGGACACTGTGGGGACCCCATCCTTACCGCGTTCATTGCGTAAGGATGGGTGCTCCTAGTTTTGGGTCTGGATTGTGTCAGGGCACAACTTCACAGGCTGCTGAAAAACTCGTGGAATATGTTTCGGAAAGGCGTTTTGTGTCAGGGCGCGACTTCAGTCGTGCCGTAAGTGCCGCAAAATCAACGCCGGCTTTAGCCCCTGAGGGTTGCTTTCAGGAGTTCAGATATAATCCTGGCCTTTTTCCGCAGCCTGTTAAGCCCCTGAGGAAACATCCGCTCTAGTACAAGACGTGTACACATGCCTAGCTTTTCAGGTGCTCCCCGATCAGCCGGTCGACGAGCGCAATCAGATGCTCGCCAGTGCTCGGCAGGATGAACGCCGAGGCCGCCTCATCCCAGTCGAGCTTGAAGCTGGTTGAAAGCGCCGAAATCCAGATCTGGCCCACCGGCGCATTCGGCGTAATCATGAATTTGCCCGCTGGCTCCTCGAAATCTACGGTCAAAGCCCCGCCCTGTTGGTCAACTTCAAAACCGGCCTCCGCCTCTTCCTCGCGCACAATCAAATGCTGCATCAGCGAGTCGAGAGCGGCTTCAGCCACGCGGCGAAACTGCAATTCATCCAACATGGCTCCAGTCTAACAACATCGCCTCAGCCAATATTCGCCGAGAAACGCAAAAGTCCTGCTCGATGTATGGAGCGGACTGTCCTGAATTCAGACAAAAAGCCATAGGAAACATTAAAGTTTCACAACAGAACGCCGATATGCGCTGGCAGAGGAACTTCCCAAACGGGGAGCAGACGAAGATGGAAATCAGCCCGGTAATCGCCGTTCGCATCGCGCCGATGGTCAGGTCCAGGGTGACTGATCTTGGATTGACAGACGTGTACGAAGTTGAGCGCTCTTCCAGAACCGGAGACGAGACCTACTCTCCCAGCGCGTCAAAGGCTGCAAGCGGCTTCGAAGACGACGACGACAACTTCGAGGATCTGGATACCGACCCCGATACGGAACTCAATGTCAGGCTAGCCGGGAACGGCCAGATCAGCCGTTTCGCCTGAGCGGGGCGGCCTCCGCTCGATTCGCCGGGATCGTGACGGGGGTGTGGGCTGAGTGTATAGCTCTCTTCTGAAAATGCGCTGGGGCAACGCAAGCGCCGCCCCAGTGCAGATCGACATGTTATGAACTTCACGTCTTCTCTATCCCCTTGGTTAGGGGGTTAGAGCGTGTCATCATAGGCCTGCTCACCATGCAGCACGATGTCCAGACCTGATTCCTCGGTTTCCTCACTCACCCTTACCGGCGTAATCCAGTCGATGATCTTCAACATGACAAGGGTGAAGACAAATGCGCACGCCGACGAGAAGATTACGGCGGTGCATTCCTTGATGAAGAACCAGTGATCGCCAAGCAGCAGGCCATTCGGGCCCGTTGGATTGAACGCACTGTCAGCAAAGACGCCCAGCAAAACGATGCCCAGGAAGCCGCCGACGCCGTGAACGCCCCAGACATCCAGCGCGTCATCCCAGCCCATCTTGTTCTTCAGCGCCACGGCAGAGTAACAGACCGCTCCGGCGATGATGCCGATGATTACGGCAGTGGTGGACGAAACATAGCCCGACGCCGGAGTCACGGCGACCAAGCCAGCAAGCACGCCCGTCATGAAGCCCAGGAAGGATGGCTTCTTGTCACGGATCCAGCCGATGAGAAGCCATGTCATGGCGGCAAACGAGCCGGCCAGATGGGTGTTCAGGAAGGAGTTGATGGCGATCGAATCCATCTTCAGTTCATTGCCGGCATTGAAGCCGAACCATCCGAACCAAAGCAAGGCCGTTCCAATGGCCACCAGCGGAACGCTGTGCGGGTGGTCAAACACCTTCCGTTTGCCGATGTAAAACACGCTGGCCAGAGCCGAGAAGCCGGCAATATTGTGCACTACGATGCCGCCGGCGAAATCCCGCACGCCCCACTGCGCCAGCAAGCCGCCGCCCCAGACCATGTGGACGAAAGGGCAGTAGACGAAGGTCAGCCACGCGGTCAGAAACAGCATGTAGGCCTTGAACGTCACGCGGTTGGCGAAGGCGCCAGTGATCAGTGCGGGTGTAATGATGGCACAGACAATCTGATAGGCGATGAAAACATAAAGCGGAATGGTTGGGCTGCCTGGGGTGGGAGTATTCAGGGTAGTATTGTGCAGAAATGCAAGGTTGAGATTGCCGATGATCCCATGCCAGTCGCCGCTGAAGCAGAGCGAGTAGCCGTAGAGGTACCACAGCACTGTTGTCCAGGCCATCGAGATAAAGCTCTGGACCATGATGGTGACTACATTTTTGCGGCCCACAAGGCCTGCATAAAAGAAGGCAAGGCCCGGGGTCATGATCAACACCAGGACGGTGCATAGCACCATGAACCCAGTGTTGCCGGTATCAAATTGAGGCATAAAAGTTCCTTTCACTAGCGATGAATCAGAAAATTTGTGCAAATGGGCTGTGAAGCCGAAGAGGGGAGAATAAATATACAACTCCCGTACTCGCATTTGTCTGACCGCCGGATACTATCGCTTTTCATGGGCACCGTGGTCTGTGCGCTGCCTCACACGTCGAAGAACTTTTTTGGCCCTTCAGGGGCAGTGCCTTCTGTGTCTCTGATTTCACCGCAGTGAATAATGGCCGCGCAGGGGCAGGGCCTCGCCGGCCGGTTGCGCATTGCATACCCCGGACGAAGCCGCAGTACAAGATTTGCCCGATCAACCCGGCAATATCTTCTATGGGCAGAAAGACGCACAGCTAGCACCTGCTAGGCGTGGCGTCCTTTCTCTGGATGTCTTTTAATTTTCTCGGAAGGATTTCTGGCGGAGAGGGGGAGATTCTCCTCGTTATATTGAAAATACAGTAGTTAAATATA
>CAYQSI010000109.1:0-9147 GCA_964420185.1 uncultured Occallatibacter sp.
TCACACTCAAGCCGGGCGAGACCAAGACGCTGAAGTTCCCCTTGGGCAAAGAGGAGTTGAGCTTCTGGAGCCCGGAGAGCAAGGCTTGGGGCGTAGAGCCTGGAATCTTTGACGTTTGGGCCGGTGGTGACTCAACGGCAACCCTGCATACAGAGTTGGAGGTCTTGCAATAAGGGGTTGCATGGAGCTGAGGAGTCTGTGGTTTACCTCCAGTGCGCAGACTCCTCAGCTTCGTCTCAATCGACACGAAGTCGAAGGCCAGCGATTGCTTTTGCAATTTCCCGATCTCATCAAATTGGGTCGGATCAATCATTACGTCTCGAAGACACTGTGATCCACTCAGCAAACGGGAGAGAGGCAACAGTGAGACGCCCACAAAGAACGACGGGGTTTGGCATGTGGAAATGCACCGTATTGGGAGCAGCGGTTCTGACGTTAGGTGCAGGTATGGCGCTGGCGCAGATCGTGCCGGTGGTAACAGGCGATGCGCGGGTAGATAAGCTGCTGAGCCAGATGACGCTCAAAGAGAAGCTGACGCTGATCCATGGTGCGGAGGAGGCTCCTGCGGTGTATCAGGGTCAGGCAGGCTACCTGGGCGGAGTCCCGCGGCTGGGCATTCCCGGAATGCGTTTTGCCGATGGGCCGCCGGGCGTGCTCACGCGCCATCCCTCGCAGGCGGAGACAGCCACCATGGGCGTGGCCGCCACCTTCAGCGTAAAGGATGCTGAAGAGAACGGTCTTGTCATTGGGCGCGAAGCACGCGCGCTGGGCATCGACGTCGCTCTACAGCCCTTTGTAAACATTGATCGCGACATTGAGTTTGCCCGCGGCTACAACACCTTCGGAGAAGACCCGTTGCTCACCTCCGAGATGGGCGTAGCAGAAATCAAGGGTATCCAGTCGCAGCACGTTATGGCACAGGTAAAGCACTTTGTAGCCTATGACACCGATGGCACCAACGTGTGGGTGGATGACCAGACGCTGCATGAGGTCTATGTGGCTCCGTTCGATGCGGCCATCAAGGCCGGCGTCTCGTCCATCATGTGCTCCTACAACCGCGTCAACGGAACCTTCGCTTGCGACAACGACTCCACTCTGAATAAAATTCTGCGCGACGAACTCGGCTTCAAGGGGTTTGTGACGTCGGACTGGGGCGCGGTCCACGCGGCAAATTTCATCAACGCCGGGCTGGATATGGAGATGATCGACGGGTCGAATGGCTTCGGCTTCTACGAACCCGCCTTCTTCGGCGCGCAGCCCGCTTCTCCTCCACCACCGGTCGAGCTAGGCGATGTGGACATGTTCGGGGGGATTATTCCCGAGGAGCCTACCCCGAAATCTCTCGGGATGCGCGATTTCGGCTTGAAGCTGGACCCAAAAAGGATGCCGGAAGCCCTCAAGGACGGAACCGTGACCGAGGCCGCCGTCACTCGTGCCGCCGGACGTGTGCTCTATGAGATCGTCCACTTCGGCTACCTCGACGGCCAGTCCAAACACGACGTTACCGAGCAGTCCATCGAGGCCAACGCCAAAATCATCGAAAAGACGGGTGAAGAGGCTGCGGTACTGCTGAAGAACGAAGGCGGCGCGCTGCCGTTGAAGGCCGCCGATCTCGATTCGGTGGTTCTGATCGGTTCCACCGCCGGCCAGGTGGACGCGATCGGCATCAGCGGTGAGCGGTCTGCGGGGCTGCCTTGGCGCCAAGTCGGTCCGCTCGATGCTTTGAAGAAAATCTCGGGGAACCCCAACATTCGCTTTGCCGTGAATGACGACATGACGGGAACGACCGTGCCAGCCAGCGCGCTGAGCCACAATGGCAAGCCCGGCCTGATGCGTACGGATTCAGGCACACAGCAGATCGATGCCCAACTCGACTTCACCGTGAAGAATGGCAATGCTCTGCCCCCCAACTCCGTGGTTACCTGGAGAGGCTCGCTCACAGTTCCTCATGCGGGCAGCTACTGGATTTATCTCCAGGCCCTGGGCACAGATGCTAACCTCTCCATCGACGGCAAGCGCCTGGCTGTCACGGGTACCTTCCAGGGCGACGTGCATGGCGATATTCTGCAAGCCAACCAGGACAACACCGTTCCCACGACAGACGGCCTGGATAATGTGCGCCACGCCGTGCAACTAACCGCCGGAATGCACGCGATCAAGATTCAGATCAGTCCCGACACCTCTAACGCGCCGGTGCAGGTGCGGCTCAACTGGTACACTCCCGAGCAGCGCAAGGCTGACCACGAGGCTGCCATCGCCGCCGCGAAAAACGCCAAGATAGCGGTAGTGTTTGTCTGGACGCGCCTCAACCCGGTCTTTGGCCTGCCTGGCGAACAGAACAAACTGGTGGAGGATGTGGCTGCGGTCAACCCCAACACCATCGTAGTGCTGAACACCAGCCAGCCCGTGGAACTGCCTTGGGTGGACAAGGTGAAGGCAGTCCTCGAGATGTGGTGGCCGGGCGATGAAGGTGGCTGGTCCACGGCCAACCTGCTTCTGGGGAAGACTAGCCCCGCTGGCCGTCTGCCCATGACCTGGGGCAAGCGGCTTGAAGACTACGCCGCCACTGATCCCAGGTACCCCGAGCGCTCACGCAAGGGTGTGGATGGAAAAACGACTTACAGCGAAGGCGTTAATGTCGGCTATCGCTGGTTTGACAAAGAGAAGATCAACCCGCTCTTCGCCTTCGGCCATGGCCTGAGCTACACAACCTTCGAATACTCGGGGCTGAAGATCGAAAAGGCCTCCGACGGCGGCCTTGACGTCAAGGTCAATATCAGGAACACGGGCAGCGCGGACAGTGATGAGGTCCCGCAGGTCTACTTGGGCAAGCCGAGTGAGATTCCCGCAGGCGTGCAGTTCCCGGTGCGCAGTCTGGTTGCGTTCGACCGCATCCACCTGGCCGCCGGCGAGGCCAGGACGGCTACACTGCACGTGCCTCTGCGCCAGTTGCAGTACTGGTCTACGGCCAATGGCAAATGGGTGACCGCCAGCGGCAAGCGCATTGTTAGCGTAGGCGCCTCATCTCGCGACCTGCGCCTGGAACAAAGCATAGACTGAGACGATTTTTCTCTATACAAACAGGCCGGGCGATGGTGTGGATCGGATTTCGAATGGCGTCTCCGTTTTCATCATTGCCCTGCTATGACAGTGACGCATTGCTGGCACTCCCTCTTGGGGCGCTTCAGCACCCTAACGTCTGCTCACACCGAATTACGCCTTCTTCAGGTTCGGTTCTTGTCGAGGACTAACACGCATAATGGTTTAAAATGCCAGGGCTTATCGGCGGCACGAGGTGTTGCGCTCGTTCGGCATGAAAAGGCAGACAAGCAGTCATCGACTCGATTAGGCCATAGATCCGATTGGCAGCCTGCAACAGCACCGCGCCGCCATCGCTGGAACCTTGCCGCTGGTCAAAGGACAACACCAAAGGTCGCTGGTACAAATCGCTGAACAACAAACACTGTGTCGAGGTAGAATCAGGCAAGCGAAAGCCTCTCTTGATGCCATAAACACTGTCTAGACAACATGTTTGTGCCACAAATGACTTTCGCTTTTTAAGCCTTCACGCATTATCCGGGCTGCCGCATGCATCAAGTGCCGTGTTTGATTCCAGACGGCACTGAAGCCGATCAGGTATATCAATCCGATAAGGGCTTCCTCTGCTCCACCCAGTTACGGGCGGCATCGCCCCACATGGGGCGTGCAATGAAATACCCCTGTGCAAGATCGCACCCCAGGGTATTGAGGTAGTTGAGAGTATCAAGGTCTTCAACACCCTCCGCCGTGACCAGCAGGCCGAGGCTGTGACCCAGGTCGATGATCGATTTGATGACGGTACGCGACTCGCCGGAGCGCTGTGCCTGCATGACAAACGACTTATCCACCTTGATCTCTGAAAAGGGAAGCCGTACGAGCTGAATCATGGAGGAAAATCCGGTGCCGAAGTCATCTAGAGACAACTGAAAACCCTTTACGCGGTATCGTGTCATCAAATCCAGAGAGAGGATCGGATCCACCATCGCGCTGGTCTCTATCAATTCCAGGACGATACGCTCCGTATCAATCTGAAGGCGGTGGCACGTGGCGGAAAGGTTATCGGCCATCTGAATATCCACGAGACTTTTCGCGGAAATATTCAACGACAATTTTAGATTGGATTGCGGAAATGAATGGGAGAACCACTCCAGGCTTTGGTCGAAGACCTGCGCTGTCAAGGCATCGATCAGCCCGGTTCTTTCCGCGACCGGAATAAAGCTGTCGGGCATCACGATTCCCCTGTCGGGATGTTTCCAGCGAACCAATGCTTCAAACCCAGCCGTGGCACCGTTCTTGCATTCGATTTTTGGCTGATAGGCCAATACAAATTCGTGGCGATCAAGGGCGTTCTGCAAATCCGGTGCGGTCACCTCAAATTCATCCCTGCTCGCGGATTGCGTCCTTACCGATGGCGGCTGATCGGATTCGCTTCCTTCGCCAATCATCAAGCGCAAAGCCTCCCTGGAAATCGGCTTGGAAATGACACCCGCAATGCTCAACCCGTGCTCCGAGGCAGAGCGCTGCGCGGCTTCCAGCACCCTGCTGCCCATGCCACTTGAGATGACGATCTTCGCCCGCGATTTGCGCTCCGCCAGAAGCCGCATGATCTCAACGCCGTCCAGTTCCGGCATGACCAGATCGATGGTGATAATGTCCGGACTCATCTGATCCAATCGCTTGAAGAACTCTTCCGGACGCGTCACAAACTCCGCTTCGAAGTTGAGGCTCTCCGCAATCCATTGGATGGTCTGACCGACGGCCGCGTCGTCGTCCAGAATGAGAATGCGCCTGTTAGGCATTACGTCCCTCCTCTTCGTTTGCGGACTGGCTTTCCGTCAGCATTTCGCGGATTTTTCTCGCCAGTTGCAGCCGGGAGTAGGGTTTATTCAGCAACTGTACATGCTCGTCCAGAAGCCCCAGGTGAAGAACCGCGCTCTCTGCATACCCGGAGCAGAACAACACCTTCAATGACGGGTAAATCTTGCGTGCTTCCAGAGCCAATTCGCGCCCATTCAAGCCGCCCGGCATCACCACATCGGTAAACAGAAGATCGATATCCTGGTGCCTCCTGAGAACCGCCAATGCGTCTTTGCTGTTTGCAGCCTCCAGGACCCGGTAACCGAGATAGAGCAACTGCGACTTGGCAAACTCACGTACCGGTGCATTGTCTTCCACCAGAAGAATGACCTCCGAACCTTGAAGATTGGCAATCAAGGTTGCTTCCTGATTGGATGGTTCGCATTCCGGGTCGGCCTGGGGAAGATATAGCTTCACCGATGTGCCTTGCCCGGGTTCTGAGTAAATCTTGACGTGCCCATGAGACTGCTTGGCAAAGCCATACACCATGCTTAACCCCAGGCCCGTCCCCTTGCCAACTTCCTTAGTGGTGAAGAATGGATCGAAGACGCGGCTCAGGTTTTCCCGGCTGATGCCACAGCCAGTGTCGGAGACTGCAATCAGAATGTATTGCCCCGGCGTGACGTCGGCGTTCTGTTCCGCATAGCTGGAATCCAGGGTGACGATGCCGGTCTCGACGATCAATTTCCCGCCCTCCGGCATGGCATCCCGGGCATTCACACAAAGGTTCAGCAGTGCGCTCTCCAACTGCGTCAGGTCAACGAGCGCAGTGCAATCCTCCTTGCTCTGGATCACTTCAAGGTCGATATCCGCGCTCAATGTGCGGCGCAAAAAGCTCTCCATATTCACGAACATTCGATTGATGTCGACCGGCTTCGGCTGCAACGCCTGGCGCCGCGCAAAGGCCAGCATGCGATGCGTAAGGTCCGCGCCGCGCTGTGCGGCTTCGAGAATCATCTTCGCCATCTTGCTCAAGCGCGGGTTCTCTTTGGCTTCCTCGCCGATGAACTCAGAGCAACCCATGATCACGGTCAGCAGATTATTGAAATCGTGAGCGATCCCTCCGGTCAACTGGCCCACCGCTTCCATCTTCTGCGACTGGCGGAATTGTTCTTCCAGTTGCCGCTGCTCCGTGATGTCGCGGAAGGTCCAGATCCTACCGTAATAATTGTTCAGTTGATCCCGGACCGGGGCCGAGTAGCGATCGAAGATGGTGCCGTTCAGCAATTCAACCTCATCGCGGCTGATCTCTTCCGCATGGGAGTTTAGATAATTTACTTTCTCTTCAAATTGATCTGGGTTCTTGACGATTGATCGAACAAATTGCACCTGCCGGGCATCGTTGGGGTCCTCGACAATCTCTTGGGGGATATTCATCAAGTTGTTCATGCGCTGGTTTTGCAGGATTTTTCTTCCCTGGCTGTCAACCACCAGTACGCCGTCGAGAGAAGAGTCGACTTGGGCCTTGAAGAATGCGGTTCGCCAGCGCAATTCTTCCTCTTTCTTCACTCTGTCCTTTTCATGCAGGTTCACCTCCAGGGCGAAAGAGATATCCATCGCCATCTCGTCGAGCAACTTGTCCTCTTCTTCGTCGAAGAACTCCAACTCGCTCGCATAGAGATTGAAAACGCCGACGACCTGGCCCTCGCAACGGAGTGGAAGGGATGCCAGCGAACGGTATCCGAGCCGCAAAGCGTACTCTTTCCACGGCCGGTAGAGCTCGTGCTCGATATCGTTGCAGACCTGATGTTTTCCGGAATGGAAGCAGCGCGCCGCCGGCCCGTTGGCAGTCTTCAGGTCTTTAAGATCGATTCTCATCTGTTTGAGATAATCCTCGGCTACGCCATTGGATACGATGGGGATCAGCGCTCCTGTTGCGGGATCGGCCATCCCGATCCACGCCATCAGGAATTTCCCCTTCTCCACGGCGATGCGGCAGGAGGCTTCAAGCATTGCCTGGGAATCTTTCACGCGAACGATGGTCTCGTTGATGTCGCTTAAAACGGAGTAGACGCGGTTGAGCCTTCGAATGCGCACTTCGGTCTGCTTATTCTCTGTGATGTCGGTGTGAACCCACAGCCTTCCGAAAGACGCGCCATTTACGGTCAAAGGGACAAAATCCCGTAGAAGCACCTTCCCGGTCAACAGTTGGACCTCTTCGCCCAATACCAATTTGCCTTCATTGACAATCTTCTGAATGCGGGCGGCAAACTCGTCAGACCGCAGGTTGACCTGCTTGGTCTTGTTGATCATGTCGATGGCTTTCATCCCCACCAGGGCATCGGGCACATCTTCTGGGCAAAAGAAGTTGCAGAAAGCCTGATTGACGAACTCGATCTTCCCCTCATCGGTTACCAGCAAAACGCCGGAATACAAGTTCGAGAGGATGGCGTAGAAGCGATGAAGGGTGGTGTGCAGAACACTTTCCGCCCGCTTTCGGTCGGTCGTGTCCAGTGCGATCCCCAGCAGCACGGTGCGGTTCCCAACCGAATCCTTCAAAGGCGCCGCGTGCAACTCCAGCCAGCGACGCGTACCTTTCAATCCTTCGATTTCGCACTCGATGCTCCCCGATTCGCCACGGCAGACACGCTCTGTGAGATCGCGAAAAGCGTCGCGGCATTCCGAGACAACTGCTTTGTAACTGCTCTTTCCGACAACTTCCCCTGCGTTGTCAGCCTCCAGCATGCGCAGGCCTGCTTCGTTCATGGTCAGGACCGTTCCGTCGGAGGCAATCGACGTGATGCAATTCGGAGAGTTTTCAATGATGCCCCTGAGGTGGGCCTCCCGCACTGACAGTGTGCGGTTTGCCTCCTCCAGTTGGAGGGCCTTTGACTCCAGTTTGTGGATGAGGACCTCGCTGTACTGCCGGAGCAGATCCGTCTCTTCACCAACCGGAGCATTCGCGGGAGACATATCTCCTCGCACGGCTTTCGCCAGAACCTCGCGGATTCTGGCCATGAAGGGAGCGGGTTCGGTAGGTTTGACTATAAAGGCGTCCGCGCCGAGGTCCAGTGCAAGTTGTTCGTCCTTCGGGTCGGTATAGGTTGCCGTGTACACGACAAACGGAATCCGATTAAGCCGCTGGTCCGCTTTCCATTGCCGCAACAGAGTGAAGCCATCCATGATCGGCATGAGCAGGTCAGAAATGACCAACTCCGGTGGATCGGCCAAGGCTGCGTTCAACGCTTCGGCGCCGTTCCTGGCCGTATGAACCTCATACCCCGTGGAGCACAACAATGACTGCAAGTAATAGATGTTTTCGTCATTGTCATCTACGATCAGAATTCTTTGCATGGGATCATCTCGTTTCGCAGAGAAAGCCGATTACAAAGGCAAGTGTTTGGCGATTTGGTCGATAAAGGTGCCGGGGTTGATGGGTTTTTCAATATAGTCCGTCGCGCCCGAAGCCAGAGCTTTCTCGCGGTCCCCCACCATCGCATAGGAAGTTACCGCAATGATAGGCGTATCTCGAAGAGCGGGATCCCTGCGGATTTCCGCGGCAACGGCGTAGCCGTCGAGCATGGGGAGTTGAATGTCAAGCAGAATCAAATCCGGCCGCAATTCGCTGGCCATGGTAACTCCCAGTCTTCCATCGCGGGCTTCGTGGACAACCAATCCGTGCTTCTCCAGCAGGAAGCGCACCAGATAGAGGTTCTGTTCGTTATCTTCAATTACCAGAACTGTGTTCTTCATGAGTCTTGTCCCATACCAAAGGTAGTCGAACGGTGAACGTGCTGCCCTGATCAAGAGCGCTCTCCACGGAGATGAATCCCCCCAGGAGCTCTACCAGCCGTTTGCAGATGGAGAGACCCAATCCGGTTCCTTCACGCTTGCGCGCCAAGCCAGTGTCCGCCTGGCGAAAAGGTTCAAATATACTTTGGTGATGCTTGGGGTCAATCCCTATACCCGTATCCCGAATGGTGGTGACGATCCATTCTTTGTCCCGCCAGCACTGAACGACCACTTCTCCCTGATCGGTGAACTTGACGGCATTGCCCAGCAGATTCAGCAGAATCTGTTCCGTCCGCCGCTGATCGCTGTTAATCTCGCCCACCTCTGGTGAAAGCTCTGTCCGCACCGCGATCCCTTTCTTCCCGGCCAAAGGCAAGATGGCAGACACGGTTTTCTGAATGGCGGTGAGCATGGGGAAAGGTGCACGGTAAATATCCAGTTGGCCAGCCTCGATCTTCGAGATATCCAGAACGTCATTGATCAACGCCAGCAAATGCCGCGAACTGTTCTGCACCATTC
>CAYQSI010000110.1:0-9070 GCA_964420185.1 uncultured Occallatibacter sp.
GTTCGCAGCCGAAAAGCGCGCGTGGCTCTTCTCCGGCTCCCTGCCTATTATAGGGTGAAACGCCCATGGAAGACCTTGCCCGGCTTGCCACTTCACCCCTCCGATGGCGATACTGCCCGTAGCCCGTTCTGCGGGCTCTATCTCATTCCCGGAAAGAAGTGCCATGGCGCGTGAACTCATGACTGCACGGCTGGAACGCAAGGAGTGCATCTCCGAAGTCGCCCAGTGCTACCACTTCGGGTTCGTCCTCGACGAGCTTGAGAGCTTCCCTTATCTCTCCGGCCAGTTCGTCTCCGCCGTGGCGCCGGATGCCAACGGCAAGCAGCAGACCCGCGCCTACTCGCTGGCCTCCGCGGCCAACGGCAACCGCTTCGAACTGTGTGTGAACCGCGTGGAGGAGGGTTTCTTCTCGAACCATCTGGCCGACCTGCCCGATCTGCCCATCGGCGCAACCATCCAGATTCATGGGCCGCACGGGCACTTCACCCTCCACGAACCCATCACCGACTCCATCCTGGTGGCCACCGGTACCGGCATTGCGCCCATGCGCGGCTACCTGCAATGGCTCTTTCCGGAGGACGGGCCTGATGGGGAAACGGATCGCAGCAACGGCAAGCAAATCTGGCTGGTTTATGGCACGCGGCACGAGAGCGACATTTATTACCGCGCCGAGTTCGAGGCGCTCGCCCGCCGCAAGCCAAACTTCCACTACCTGCCCACACTGAGCCGCGCCGAGGCGAGCTGGACCGGCCTGCGCGGTTACGTCCAGGAGCACGTGGCCCTCATCCTGTCAGAGCGTGCCGGGCGTCTGGGCCAACCGCTGCCCACGCCCCCGCCCGATCCCAGCTTGTTGCAGTCGGAGCTGAACTTCGACATCTACGCCTACATCTGCGGCCTCAACGAGATGGTCTCCAGCGTCCGCGAGTGCCTGACCACCTTCGGCTGGCACCGCAAGCAGATTGTCTTCGAGAGGTACGACTGAGGCGTTTCTGATTTAGCTACTCTATTTTTTCTGCTCGTGATAATCTTTACAAAGAGTATGCCT
This sequence comes from uncultured Occallatibacter sp., assembly GCA_964420185.1. Lineage (GTDB taxonomy): Bacteria > Acidobacteriota > Terriglobia > Terriglobales > Acidobacteriaceae > Telmatobacter. The sequence goes on from CAYQSI010000110.1 coordinate 1,046, forward strand.
CTTTGAGGCGCATGCCGATTCTGGTTCGTCCGGGCGGCAAATCCTAGGGGTCGCGGAAACGCGACCCCTAGTTGTATTTGGGCCTTTCGATTACTAGAATCGCTGCTCCATGCATCTTTGCTACATTGATGAGTCTGGAGATCCAGCTCCGTTTCCACGTCTCCAAACGCTACAATCCGGAGCCCAGCCGGTATTCGTCCTTCTTGGCGTCTTCGTGCCTCGATCCAGTTTGCAAGAGTTGACCTCCGATCTCATCAATCTAAAGCAAAGCTATTTTCGCCGGCTGCTGCCGCCAAACGCCAATTTCCTGGACTGGCTGCTTACCGAGATCAAGGGCGCGGAGATACGAAAAAGCATTCGTGAGGGCGGGCGCAACAAACGCCGCGCAGCATTTCGCGTTCTGGACAGACTATTCGAAATCGCGGACAACAATAACATTCGAATCTCTGGAAGAATATTCATCAAACCGCTCGGAGGCCGTTTTGACGGACGGGCCGTTTACACATCGTCCGTACAAATTATCGCCAGAGCGTTCCAGGCCTATCTCTCTGAACAGCGATCCTTCGGACAAATGATCTGCGACAGTCGCGACAAATCCTCAAATACCCGAGTCGCTCACTCGCTCTTGACTCAGATACATCGCGCAGGGACGAACCCGCTGGACCGCTTTCTGGAAATCCCCACCTACGGTCACAGCGACAACCATGCAGGGTTGCAGTTGGCCGATCTGCTCGTATCGGCCGTTCTGGCTCCGCTTGCAGTGCAAACCTATTGTGCAACTACGCTGGCGGACACAACTCTTCTCAGTCCGGAATACCTCAAGTTGAGAGATCGCTATGGAGCCAGGCTGAAAAAGCTCCAATTTCGATACCAGGATGAGGGTGATAGATGGGCCGGAGGACTTTCCCTAAGCAACCCCGGCGGAAACGGTGTGGTCACGGAAATCTTCGCCTGAAGTCAGCGAGCTATCCCATGCGGTAGTCCGCTACAGATTGAACAGCTCCCGCAGCCGCCGGGTCTGCGCGCGGCTAACCGGAATCTCAGTCTGCTGCTTGTCATTCATGCGCAACTGGTAGCTGGATTTGAACCACGGAACCACCTCGCGGATGTGGTTGATATTCACCACAAAGCCGCGATGGGCGCGCCAGAAGAGCGCCGGGTCCAGCAGATCGAGCAATTCCTCAAGCGTGCGGCACTTGGAGTGTCCCTCGAAGTTCCGCGTCACCACGCGAATCACACCCTCATCAATAGCCGCAAAGCAGACCTCCGCCTGGTCCACCAGCAGAAGGCGGCTCTGCGCCTGCACAATGAGCTTGGCCGGCTGGGGTGTGCGGCTGGCGCCCTGCGGACGGTTGAGCAGACGCAGCAGCGCATCGATTTGCGACTCCGGCAGCGAGCCCGGCGCGCTGCCGGCCAACCTGCCCCGCACCCGCTCCACGGCCTGCTCGACGCGCGTGCGGTCAAACGGCTTCAGCAGGTAATCCACCGCGTTCACATCGAAGGCGTGCACGGCGTACTGGTCGTATGCCGTGGCAAAGACGATCTGCGGCAGCGGTTCAGCCTCCGCGCCGGCCTTTGACCTGTGATCCATCAGCTTCTGGATGACCGCAAAGCCGTCCAGCCCCGGCATCTGCACATCCAGAAAGACCATATCGGGATGGTGCTCCTCGATCAGGTCCACGGCCTCGATGCCGTTGGCTCCCTGCGCCACCACCTCCACGCCGCCCACCTGGCCGAGCAGGTACTTCAACTCCTCGCGAGCCAGTTGTTCGTCGTCGATGATGAGCGCGGAGAGGGTCATTCGCAGCGGAAGAAGAATGTAGCTTGATTGTAGGAAGGCAGCCCGGCCGGGTCAATTGCGGCAACTGTCTTCGCAGGGCAGACGCATCTCATTTGCAGACGCGAATCACAGGTAGTAGCCCTGCCCCTTGGCCTCCATGGCGAAAGCTGCTTCATTTTACCGGACGAATTTTTCCGCAGCCTGATAAGCTGTGCGCATGGGCGAGCAGGACCGGAACCCGGAGAAAATCGCCAGGGTGCGCGGACGGCTGCTGGAGTGGTACGAGCGCTGTCGGCGCGACCTTCCCTGGCGGCGCAATCGGGATCCCTACGCCATCTGGGTTTCGGAGGTCATGCTGCAACAGACCCGCGTAGCGGTGGTGGTGGAGCGCTACCAGGCCTTCATGGCGCGGTTTCCCACGCTGGTTTCGCTGGCGCTAGCGCCGGAAGAAGAGGTACTGGCCTTGTGGAGCGGGCTGGGCTACTACCGGCGGGCGCGCATGCTGCACAAAACGGCGCAGTTTGTAGCCAACCACAACCAGGGCAACCTGCCGCAAACGGCGGAGGAACTGCGCCTGCTGCCGGGCATTGGAGCCTACACGGCAGCGGCCGTCGCCAGCATCGCCCACGGCGAGCGGGTGGCCGTGGTGGATGGCAACGTCGAGCGGGTACTCTGCCGATTGGAAGGCTGGGAGGCCGGCAGCCGCGCGGGCGGCGGCGCCGTGGTCCGGCACAAGATCGAGGAGCTGGCCGCCGAGCTGATTTCTCCGCAGCAGCCGGGAGATTCGAACCAGGCGCTGATGGAACTGGGCGCCACCCTCTGCCTGCCGCGCAATCCGCAGTGCCTCGTCTGTCCGATAGCCGACGACTGCAAGACCCAGGGCGAGCACCAGACCGCGCCGCGGCCGCCGATGATTGCCCGCGAGGTGGCCTACGCGCTCTCAGTGCGCACCGGGCGGCAGGCTGGCCAGGCGCACCGCGAAGTGCTGCTGGAGCAGCGGCCGGCTTCGCTGACCGTGATGCCGGGGCTATGGGAACTGCCCGCCCTCACCGAATCCGCCGTCCCCGAAGAGGAGCTGCGCCTGACCTTGCGCCACGCCATCATGCAGGTGAACTACTACGTCCGCATCCGCACGGTTTTTGAAGACGACCTCGACGCGATGACCGTAACAGGCGGCTTGCGGCGCTGGGTTCCGCTGGGCGAGGCGGCAACCATGGCGCTCACCGGGCTGACCCGCAAGGCGCTCGCACGCTTGCATCTGCTGGCTGCCGCGCCGCTCGACGCCATTGCCCAGCAGGACGAGGACGACGTACTCTAAAGGGTCGATTGAGGCGTGCTGTTGAACGCGCCTGTATTTTTAGCTCGATACCAACCGGGAGATTCCATGCACAGCAAGCTGGTTTTAGCCGTCGTGGCCGCAGGCATTGCGGCCATACCCTTCGTTCACGCCCAACAGCCCGCCGCCAATACGGTTCCTAAGGTTGCCGGTCTGCCGCCGGCCGCACGCGCCGCCGCTGCTTCCATCAACCCCGAAAAAATTCGCGCCCACGTGCGTTTTCTTTCGCTCGATCTGCTGGAGGGCCGCGGCCCCGGCATGCGCGGCGGCGAACTGGCCGCCGAGTACATTGCCACGCAGTTTGCCCTGGCTGGCGTTGAGCCGGCGGGCGACAACGGCACTTACTTTCAGCGCGTTCCGCTTTACGCGGTGCATACCGTCGAGGACAAGACAAAATTTTCGCTCGTGCCCGCCACGGGCCAGTCCATCGACCTCGCCTACGGGACAGAGATTGTTGCCAAGGACCAGACCGGGCAGGAGAGCGCAGACTTCGACGCGCCCATCGTCTTTGTGGGCTACGGCATTCATGCGCCGGAGTACAACTGGGACGACTACGCCGGCGTTGACCTGAAGGGCAAGATTGCCCTGATGATCGTCAACGAGCCTCCTTCCAACGACCCAAAATTCTTCAAGGGCAAGGCGCTCACCTACTACGGCCGCTGGACTTACAAGTACGAAGAAGCCGCGCGCCGGGGAGCGGTGGGCGTGCTGTTGATTCACCGCACGGATCTGGCCGCCTACGGCTGGGAGGTAGTGCGCAACTCGCAGGCTGTCGAGAAGAGCTATCTACAGAACGATCCCAGCGCCACGCTGCGCGCCGCGGCCTGGATTCAGCACCCTGTGGCCCAGCGGCTGCTGACGCTGGCTGGCCTTGGCGATCTCGATCAGGCCATCGACCAGGCAGGCAAGCCCGGCGCCTTTCACGCCATTGAACTTCCCGTCAGGCTGCGCGCGCACATTGAAAGCCGCGTCCGGCGCTACGTCAGCGCGAACGTGGTGGGCCGCGTGCCCGGCGCAAGCGTGGACAACCAGGCGGTGCTTTATACCGCGCACTACGATCATCTCGGCATCGACCCCAGCCTCAAGGGCGACAACATATTCAACGGCGCGGCTGACAACGGCACCGGCTGCGGCATCCTTCTCGAACTGGCCCGGGCCTTTGCCGAGTCGCCCGTGCGTCCGCCCCATGCGGTCTACTTTGCCTCCGTCACCGCCGAGGAGCAGGGCCTGCTGGGCTCGGAATACCTGGGCCTTCACCCGCCGGTTCCCGTTGGGCAATTTGCGCTGGACCTGAACTACGATATGCTGCTGCCCCTCGGGATTCCCCGCTCGGTGAACCTCGGCAACGCCAAGCGCATTGACTTCTGGCCCACGGTGCTGACAGTGGCCAAAGACTTCGATCTGGCCCTCGAACCCGAGCCCGAACACGATGGCGGCGGTAGCTACCGCTCCGATCATTTCTCGCTGGCCCGGACAGGCATTCCCGCCTTCTCCATCGACCAGGGCAGTCTCTTCGAGGGGCACGATAAAGCCTGGGGACAGCAACAGGGCATGGACTTCGTGAAGCACCATTACCACCAGCCCTCCGACGAGTACCACGCCGACTGGGACTTCCGTGGCAACGCCAAGATGGCGCGGTTCGGCCTTGTGCTGGGCTGGCTGGCCAGCCAGCAGCCCAAGACCATCGAATGGCTCCCCGGCGACGAGTTCGAGGCCGTCCGCAAGGCCAGCCGCGCTCACTAGACGTTTTGCCTGTTGGTATAGAGTGGATCTCCTGCTTGGCTCAAGGTTGCCGGTCGCTGCAAGAACAGGTAGCCCCGGCAACAGGTAGCCCAGACAACAGGTGTAGCGCCGGCCTCCTGGCCGGCTGTAGCGTGGACCTCCCGGTCCACGCCGTACTCTACACCAACAGGAAAAACACTCTAATCACCGAGAAACCCCGCAGCAACGCCATGCCCCATCCTTTTCGCCGCCTTATCACGAAAAGGATGGGGCATGAACGCATCCTGGCGCGCCTTGAACGCATCGAATACACGTCAGGCAATCTGCCGGATCGCATCCGGCAACGCAATTCGCAACCATCCAATCAACCCCCAAGGAGGAACAATGGCAAGCAAGGCAAGTGCGGTTTGGACAGGTTCACTCAAGGAAGGCAAAGGCACGATCTCCACGGCGACAGGCGTGCTGAGCAACGCGAACTACTCGTTCGCCACGCGCTTTGAAGGCGCCAACGCGGGCACCACGCCCGAGGAATTGATTGCCGCGGCCCATGCCAGTTGCTTCTCGATGGCCCTGGGCGCGGAGTTGGGCGGCGCGGGGCTGACGCCTCAGAAGATTGAAACCCAGGCGGCTGTCTCGCTGGGCAAGGTCGAGGGCGGCTTCGCCATCACCCGCATCGCGCTCACCACCACGGCCAGCGTTCCCGGCGCTTCCCCGGAAGTCTTCGCCAAGGCCGCGGCCAGCGCCAAGGCCGGCTGCCCCATCTCGAAGCTCTTCGCCAACAACACGGAAATCACGCTCGACGCCAAGCTGGTCTAGTACTACAGTTGTAAATCGAAGATTCCGGAGGGAGGCGGGGGTTTCAACCCCCGCATAAAGCCAACAGAATCAATGCTGGCTTTAGCCACGGAAGGACTCTTTCCGCCAATTTCACCCGCAACCCCGAGTTTTTCCGCAGCCTGTTTAACCCCTGAGGACTGATTTTCTGGTCCGAGTTGGATTTTCAACAAGTTCCCAGAGACTCCTGGTGCCCCATCCTTGCCACTCCTGAGCGAAGCCGAAGGATCTGTGTTTTGTGGCGTGTGGCAAGGGTGGGATAGCACAGAAGCCCCTGCCCTCCCGGCCTGTTTAGTGCGCCCGGATTTGACACAAGGTCCCGCATTTGCGAGACTCAGAATTGCTGCCGGTTCAGTGGAGAACGCTGGACCTGTGTACTGTGCCGAAGTGGCGGAATTGGCAGACGCGCGTGGTTCAGGTCCACGTACTCGCAAGGGTGTGGGGGTTCGAGTCCCTTCTTCGGCACCAAAATCGAATAAGCATCTGTTAAATCAATGACTTAAGGCGGGCCTTCAAGGTCCGCTTCGTTGTTTTTTACTACTTTTTACTATTTGTTGGCTGCTGCTGGCATCTGCTGGCTCCGGCTGGCAAGGGCAGGTGGCCCGCTCATCAACCCTGAAGAATCACCATGAGTCATGAGAAGCTGTGCCCCGTTCATCGCGGTTTTATGCGATGAGCGGGTCTTAGGTAGTGTCCAGAGTTTTTCGCACTTTCGATCTTTCTTGGAAACCAGGAAGGTTGTTTGGTTGGCGGGTGGCGGCAGGTGGCCCGCTCATCAACCCTGAAGAATCACCATGAGTCATGAGAAGCTGTGCCCCGTTCATCGCGGTTTTATGCGATGAGCGGGTCTTAGGTAGTGTCCAGAGTTTTTCGGCGGCAGGTGGCTCACCCTTAAACAAATCAATAACTTGGGGTGCCCCATCCTTTCCGCTTTTTTCTGCGGAAAGGATGGAAAACCACGAACCTCCATGACCCGCCTGTCGGGTTTTGATTGACAGAAAAATAAAAACTTTGAGTTCGAGATATCCCATCTCTGAGAACATTTTGAGCCTTGGGAACTATCCGTGCCCATCTTCGCCAGCCCGCGCACTCGCTGTTCCCCAACCCCTAATCCCTAACCCCTACTTCCAGCAGCTTGCTCCACTTCCGCCGGTCCGCCATCTCATCCAGCGTCTTCCCGTCGCGCGGAATCACCGCGTAAACCACCTTGCAGTTCATGGCATTCGCTACGCGAGTCATCGCCCGCAGAGAGATCGTCCCCCGCCTCTCGCTCTGCTCCAGCCGGAAGATCACCGAGCGGTTCACCCCCAACTTCTGCGCCACCTCCGCCACTGGAACTCCCAGCACCTGCCGCACCCTCCGTAACAACTCCCGCGTAGGGTGCTTCTTTCCTGCCAGCCGGTAAAGTCGCAGTTCCTCGTCCAATTTCCTGCGCGCAAGATCCCGCACTTCATTCCGCATCGTCCCCTCCTCCGCTGAGCCAGTTCAGTCGGCCATTTCCGCCTCGCCGCTTCCCTGGCACACCTTAAATCGTAGAAAATAAGCTTTCAATTCTACGCAAATCAAGGATTTTTGAGGGTGTTTTGCGTGTTTTGATCGACCCTGGGCCGGTCATTCGCGGGTTTTCCGTGCGCTTGCAAAGCGGCTTTCCTGCAAGTCTGCGTTCGTTTCTGCCGTTTGTGGCCTTCCAGGCCGGCAAATTTTGTAGGCCCACTGGTGTACGGATTCTCCTCCGGCGATCCTTTTTGCGAGCCGCCCCCGCTCTACAATGAAACGGTATGCCCACAGCCGTTCGTTCGCACGCAAAGATCAACCTTGGCCTCGGAATCGGCGCCCCGCGTCCCGATGGTTTTCATGCGCTGGCCACTGTCTACCAGACTCTGGAGCTCTACGACCTGGTCACGGTCGCGGCCCGTCCTGCCGCCGCGACCACGCTTCATCTGACCTCGAACGACAGCCGCGTTCCCACGGACGCCCACAACACCGCATGGAAGATGGTCGTGTTGGCTCTGGAGGCTCTCGGCCTCACGGCTGAGGTGGAGATCAACATCGAGAAGCGCCTGCCGGTGCAGGGCGGGCTGGGCGCGGGGTCGGCCAATGCCGTAGCCGCGCTGGTGGGGCTGGAGGCGGAGCTGGGGATTGCCAGTCAGCGGGTCGGCGGGCAGGATTGGCCGACTCGGCGGCTGGAGCTTGCGGCCAAAGTCGGTTCCGATGTGCCGCTGTTTCTCGTTGGCGGCGCCATTCTTGGCATTGACCATGGGCAGGAGGTCTATCCCCTGCCGGACTTTGAGCCCGTCTGGTGCGTGGTGGCCACGCCGGAGGTTGGCGTCTCCACCCCGCAGGCTTTTCGCGA
>CAYQSI010000111.1:0-8659 GCA_964420185.1 uncultured Occallatibacter sp.
TTCCGTGCCCCATCCATTCCGCGTTTTTCTGCGGAATGGGTGGGATACCGAAAAAATTCCGGTCTACACTATTTCCGAAAAAGCTCTGGACTTGCCGAAAAAAAACAAGAGGGAAATCAGAGTTGTTTTGTAGCGCCGGCCTCCCGGCCGGCTGTAGTGCGGGCGTCCCCGCCCGCGCTCGTAATCTATGCCTTGCAAATCGAACCAACGGGCACAAAAATCACTCAAATCGCGCGAAAATAGAGCCAAATATCGCGAAAAATCCCCCAAAAGACTGACGTTCAAAGCGCACAGGCCTGGCAACTGAACCGTGTGCATTGAGAGACACACGGCGTCAGCCGTTCCCTGGCGCCGGCTGACTACTTCTTCTTTGTCTTTGCGGTGATTTTTGTCGCCTTCTTAGCCGCGGCCTTATTGGCAGGGACCGATTTTGCTGCAATCTTCTTGACCAGGGCCTTTTTCACGGTCGGCTTGGCTACCTTGGCCTTCACGGCAACGGCCTTGACGGTCTTTTTCGCCTTGGGTGCGGCCTTGACAACCGCCTTCTTCGCCTTTGCGGCTGCGGGTTTGGCCTTCTTCACCGTAGCCTTTTTGCGTGCTGCCACGGTCTTCTTGGCCAGCGCGGCCTTCAGCTCGGCGTCGAACTCGGCCGGAGTCAGCGGGCGGGCGGACTTGCGCAGCCTTTCAATGTCATAAAATGCGCGCCGCTCAGCCAGGAAAACATGCACTACAAAGTCCACGTAGTCCAGCAGAATCCACTCGCCGTGCCGTCGGCCTTCGACGGAGTTGGGCATAACGCCAAACTCCTTTTTCAGCCGGTGTTCGATCTCGTCAGCAATGGCAATGGCCTGGCGGTCATTGCTGGCCGAGGTAACCAGGAAGAAGTCCGACAGGCCCGCGTCGATGGGATCAAGCTCGAGGATGCGGGTGTCTTCGCCCTTCTTGTCTTCACAGACCGCCGCGGCGGCCTGCACGAGGATTCGGGTTTGCTGATGGTGTTGCTCGACGGTAGCCATTCGTTGCGATCGCTCTCCGAGCTTCATCGTAGCCCTTCAATCAAACAGGGGCAAGTCAGCGATACAGGCCGTGCGCGCGGATGTAATCCGAAACGGGCTGGGGAAGCAGCGCGCGTTCCAGCTTTCGGCCTCCAAATGCCGCCTCCGCCTGCTGCTGAATCCGTATTTGGCCTCGGATTGCCCGCGCGCTGATCTCAATTTCCAGTCCGGGGAGCAGGTAGAAGGGCGCACGGTCGCCAGCCTGGTTGCAAAGCGAATAGCAGCGGACCTCTACCTCGGACCCCATCCAATCCGGCGCCGGCACAGCCTCAATCGCCAACCCTGCAGGCAGCGCGGCTTTCAGGTCGTCCAGATGCTCGCCCGGCCTGGAAGCCACAATCAGCGGCGCCACAAAGGGAATCTCGGCGCCGCGATGCCAGCGCCTGAGCCCGGCAAACGAGTCGGCACCCATCAGGCAAAATAGCTCTCCCTCCGGCGGTAGCTCCGCGCGCAACCTAAGCAGCGTCTCCAGCGTGTAGTTGGGCTCGCCCGACGGATTGGGCGCATCGGCCAGCGAGACAGCAAACCCAGGGTCCCCGGCAATCGCCAGCCGGGTCATCGCCAGGCGCTCTTCGAAGCCGGCCGTCGAGCCCCTCGGCTTCAGCGGTTGCGCGCCCACCGGCGCAAAAAGCACGGTGTCCAGGCCGAGCGCCGCCTGGGCAGCTCGCGCCACCCCCAGATGACCGAGGTGGGGAGGGTCAAAACTGCCGCCGAAAAAGGCCACCCGATCTCCGCCATGCAGCCCCAAGTCCATGCATCCATGGTAGCGTGCGCCGGGCCATCTGGTAGCATCAGACTCACAACCATGAGATATCTGATTGCAATCCTGGCCCTGGCCGGAGCGATGGTTTCCCTGTTGGCTCTGCGCGTTCACTACTCCACTGATATCCAGCCCTGCTCCATCAACGAGAAGTGGGACTGCGGAATCGTGAACCACAGTCCCTTCGCCGAGATTGCGCACATTCCCGTAGCTGGTATCGGCATAGCGGGCTATTTGGCCCTTGCTGGCCTGGCGCTGATGCGCCGGAGGACGCTGGTCTTTCTTGCCTCGCTCATCGGGCTTGGGTATGCACTCTATCTGACACACATTGAGAGAGACATTCTCACCGTATGGTGTCTCTATTGCGTCATCTCCCTCGGTATCATCACGCTGATTACAGCGCTCACCCTCGGGTGGCTGACGGCTTGGCGGATACGCCTAAGAATCTGTCCATAAACTAGCGATTTTGCAAGGGTACGTCTTCCGTCGTGCCGAACGGGAGGCAAACAGGCATACGGACGCCGGATACCCCCACCCCTATTTTGGACGTAACATCCTCTGCTGCTTAGAGTTAGGCCATGGTGTGCGCTGCAAAATCCTCTCAGCAAACGACTTACGCGCAAAATCGTCCAACAAAAGGAGTTACGGGACGGCCCCAAGCACTTGCTCTCGTGAGGCCCATAGCTCTGCCACTATCAGTGTGCATCCAAGCGGGGAAATTCTCTGCAATCCGCAAAAAACTCTGAAACGCTCGGTTTGTGGACAGATTCTAAGGCGCGCATAGAACAGCCAGGGAACAGTGGCGCATAGCTCCTTCTCCTGTCGGCCGAGCCTCGCGCGCTGGTAAACTTGAACTAAGCCAATGTTCAAGAAAAAATATGCACGCTGGATGTACGAGTGGGAGACCCGCTTGACCACGCGCGATGAAAATCGCGTAGTGCGCCCACTGGAGTGGGGCTTCGAGTGGATTGAGCCGTTTCTTCGCGAGAACGGATTTGCGGAGGCGCTGCCGGGACCGGAGGTCGGGGCTGATCCAGCCCAGGCTGAGGCCGCCATGGTCCTCATCAACCAGTTCCTCATCCGCCACAGCGACACATTCTTCAGCTACAAGCGGCCCACCGACTTCCGGCTGGAAAAGCGGTACCCGGAGCTCTTTCCCACCAATGTGCGTCCGGAGACGTTGGCCCAAGACGCCGCAATCAAGCAAAAGGCCGCTCAAGGAAAGATTCCGGCGGCGCAGTTTTTGCGCTTCACCTCGCCCGAGCGCACGCCCTACCCCGAAAACGACCTGGTGAACGCGCGTTGGTACCCGGCGCCGGCGCACAAGGATCCAAAACGGCCCAAGCAGGCCATCGTGGTGATACCGCAGTGGAATGCTGACGGTTTCAGCCACAACTCGCTTTGCACCATCTTCAACAAGATGGGTATCTCGGCGCTGCGGCTCTCCCAGCCCTACCACGACATTCGCCGGCCGGCTGAGCTGGAGCGCTCCGACTACGCCGTCAGCGCCAACATTGGCCGCACCCTCTCGGCCTGCCGTCAAGCCGTGGTGGACATTCGCTGCTGCCTCGACTGGCTGGAGGAGCAAGGCTATGAGCACTTCGGCGTGCTGGGAACCAGTCTGGGCTCTTGCTATGCTTTTCTGGCCAGCGCGCACGACCCGCGGCTGCGCGTGAATGCCTTCAACCATGCGTCAACAGCCTTCGGAGACGTGGTCTGGGCCGGCCAAAGCACGCGCCACATCCAGCAGGCGCTGGCCGATGCCGGCCTCTCGCAAGAGCGCATCCGGGACCTGTGGGCAGCCGTCAGTCCGTGCAGTTACTACGACAAGATCGTCAGCCCCGAAGCCGACGGTGCGCTCAAAAAGGTGTTGGTCGTCTACGCCAACTACGATCTGACCTTCCCCCTCAAGTATTCGCTGCAGGTGCTGGAGGCGTTCAAGCGCATCGGCCTCAACTTCGAACCACGCCTGCTGCCCTGCGGCCACTACACCACCGGCGAGACGCCCTACCAGTACATCGACGGCTGGTACATGGGCTCCTTTGTCTACCGGGCCTTCAAGGCTCTGCGCAAAGAGAAGGCCGCCCGAGGAAACGCGGCCACCGTCTATTCAGATTCCGCCCATTTGGCTGAAGCGCAACAGGAATTAGCTGAAGCCCAGGAAGAAGCGCTGACCCGCTAGTTCTCTGACAGCATGAAGAAGTACCCATCCGAACTGTAGCGCCGGCCTCCTGGCCGGCTGTAGCGCGGGTTTCCCAACCCGCGCTTCTCTTCCCAATCGAACAAAATAATGCTGTCAGTAACCAGGAGAATCTCTGATTAGTTCAGAGCTTTGAAAGGCAACGGCTGTACATACTGCGGGAATCCTTATTCCGAAGGGATACGTGGGTTTCAACCCCCGTAGAATGCGCTTCCCCTCCCACCTGTTAAAACAGCGGGTAGAGGGTCTAAAATTCCCTGTATGACTGACCGCATGTCTTTGTCTCTTGCCCAAGCCGACCCCGATGTTGCTGCTGCTCTTGAAAAGGAAACCCTCCGCCAGCACGAGGGGCTGGAGATGATTGCCAGTGAAAACTTTGTCTCCGAAGCGGTTCTGGAAGCAGCCGGATCTGTCTTCACGAACAAATACGCCGAGGGCTACCCTGGGCGGCGCTACTACGGTGGATGCGAGTTCACCGATGTGGTGGAAAATCTTGCCCGCGACCGCGCTAAACAGCTCTTCGGCGCCGAGCACGCCAACGTGCAGCCGCACTCCGGCTCGCAGGCTAACGCCGCTGCTTACATGGCGGTCCTGCAACCCGGCGACACCATCCTGGGCCTTTCCCTTGCCCATGGTGGCCACCTCAGCCACGGGCATAAGTTGAGCTTCAGCGGCAAGCTTTACCGGCCCACGTTTTATAGCGTCCGGCGCGACACCGAGCTGATCGATTATGACGAGATGGAAACCATCGCCGAGCGCGAGAAGCCCAAGGTCATCATCGGCGGCGCCAGCGCCTATCCGCGTCTCTGGGACTTTGCCCGCATGCGTCAGATCGCCGACAAGGTGGGCGCAGTCTACATCTTCGACATGGCTCACATCGCCGGCTTGGTGGCGGGTGGCGTGCACCCCTCGCCCGTACCCTACGCGCACATCACCACCACCACCACCCACAAGACGCTGCGTGGTCCCCGCGCGGGACTGATTCTCTGCAATCAGGCGCTGGCTGCGGCCGTTGACAAGGCGGTCTTCCCCGGCCAGCAGGGCGGTCCATTGGTGCATATCGTGGCCGCCAAGGCAGTTGCTCTTGGCGAAGCGCTGCGGCCGGAGTTCAAGACCTATGCCGCGCAGATTGTAGCCAATGCCAAGGTGTTGGCCGCGTCCCTCAGTGAGGCCGGCTTCCGTCTCGTTTCCGGCGGTACTGACAACCATTTGATCTTGGTGGACGTCTTCCAGAAAGGCATCCTGGGCTCCGAGGCCGAGTTGGCTCTGGGCAAGGCCGGCATCACGGTCAACAAGAACGCCATTCCCTACGACACCAATCCGCCGCTCAAGCCCTCGGGCATTCGCATCGGCACGCCCGCGCTAACCACCCGTGGCATGAAGGAGCCGGAGATGCGGCAGATTGCCCTTTGGATCGCCAAAGCTCTGGAGCAGCGCAACGACGATGCGGCTCTCGAGCGGATTCGCGGCGAAGTGGCCGAGCTGGCCAACCATTTCCCGCTCTATGCGTGGCGGCGCGCGCAATAGTTCAGCGGGCTTGACTCTTTGCGGCGCGGATTTCTCGCGCCGTAACTTGCAGGAGCGTCTCTCAAGAACCAGCTTCCTTGTCTAGCCGGCGACTTCCATGTCTCAGGGCGCAACTTCAGTCGTGCCGAAAAGGTTAGTAACACAAAGGGCCTTAGCCCCTGAGGGAGCGCATCCTGTACATGCTCAGTCATTTTTAAAACACGCTCTTGAATCTGCCGGAATGCAATGAAGAAGGGGACAGGCCGCGCGGCCTGTCCCCTTCTTGTCTTTGTGCCGGAATCGCGCTCTCTCGATTCTTCGCGGCTGATGAGTGTGGCGTTGCTGCTGCGCGCCGAGGGACAAACGAAGATATTCAATGATCTGCTGGACCGAAGAATACCAGACCAATATCTACTGCCACCAACTCGGAATGTTGAACCGGATTCCGAAACTTAGAGGAATGAGCCCGTGGATTCTGATGGATTTTCGTTCCCCCAACAGACCGCTGGCGGCATCCAGGATGAGTTCAACCGCAAGGGACTTATCTCCGGCCAGCGCGAAAAAAAGGCTTCATTCCGCAGAAGGTCTATAAGGAGAAAACCGTAGGCAGGCTGCAATGAAATGGCCGGATTCCGCTGGCATACCATAGCCAATGACTATGTTGGGTTGTGCAAAACTAGATTTCTGATTATCCTTGACTTATGGCTATTGATTCCATTCTTGCACTAATCGACGCAGAAATTGCCAGCCTCACGCAGGCTCGCACTCTGCTGGCTAGCACCGGCAAAGTCGCCGTCAAGGTAACTGAGCCCATAACCAAGAAGGTCGCAAAGGCCGCGAAGGCTGCTCCCGCCGCAAAGGCGAAGAAGCGTCGCGTGTTGAGCCCTGAAGCGCGCAAGCGGATTGCTGATGCGCAGCGCAAGCGCTGGGCCGCACAGAAAGCCAAGAAGGCCTAGATACAATCGTACCCAGGGGGCGTGTCTTGCCCCCACGGCACGCCGCCACAAATCAACCATTCCAATAAGTCCCGGGCTAAAGCCCAGCGATCACCAGCATGCGCGGTTCGGTCATCTCTTCGATGGCCGAGCGGATGCCTTCGCGTCCCAGTCCCGAGTCCTTGACGCCGCCGAAAGGCATGGGTTCCAGACGCCAGCTTGGCGTATCCCCCACGATCAATGCCCCCACTTCAAGTTCACGATAGGCAGTGAGGATGCGGCCGGCATCGCGAGTAAGTAAGCCAGCTTGCAGGCCGTACTTCGAGTGGTTGGCATCTGCCAGTGCCTCTTCGAAATCGTCGTAGGGTTCGATTGCCACTACCGGGCCGACAACCTCTTCGTCGCGCACCATCATGCCCGGCTTGGTTCCGGTAAGGATCGCCGGTGTCACCATCGAGCCGTGGCGCTCGCCGCCGACCAGTAACTTGGCGCCTCCGGCGACAGCTTCCTTGATCCAGGCCTCCACGCGCTCCGCATCGCTGAGCCGAATGAGCGGACCCACCACGGTAGCCTCGTCGGAAGGGTCGCCGACCGCCAGTTTGGCTGTCTCCTCCACCACTTTCAATAAAAAGCTCTCAAAGACGCTGTGCTCCACAAACACTCTCTGCACGCTCACGCACGATTGGCCCGCGTAAGCGAAAGCCGCATGTGCGGTTCGGGCGGCCGCCTCGTCCAAATCGGGCCAGTCGCCGCAGACGATCAGCGCGGCATTGCCACCCAACTCCAGCAGCACGCGTTTGCGTCCTGAGTGAGCCTTCAGCTCCCAACCCACTTTGGCCGAGCCGGTAAAGCTGACCAGCTTGATGCGGTCTTCCTTTTCGGCCAGCCATGCGGTGTCCACGTTGCTCAGCGGCAACACGGCCAACGCCTCCTCGGGCCATCCGGCCTTCAGAATCACCTCGCCCAATGCCAGCGCGGTAAACGGGGTTTCGGGCGCGGGCTTCAGAATCACCGGGCAGCCGGCGGCCAGCGCGGGCGCCACCTTGTGCGCCACCAGGTTCAGCGGAAAGTTGAACGGCGTAATAGCCAGCACCGGCCCCACCGGAAAGCGCTGCATCAACCCCCAGCGGCCCTCGTTGCCCTCGGTCAGGTCCAGCGGAATTGTTTCGCCGCCCAGCCGCGCGGCCTCTTCAGCAGCCGTCTTGAAGGTGAGCACGGCGCGATCCACCTCACTCCGCGCCAGGCGAACCGGTTTACCGGCTTCGGCCACGATGAGTTGTGCAAACCGCTCCTTTTGTTCAATCAGAGCCGCGGCCACATCCTCCAGAATCTCGCGGCGCTTCCAGCGCGGCAGAGCGCGTGTGCGCCGCAGACTGGCCACGGCGTGGTTCACGGCCTGGCGCGCGTCGGCGCGGGTGCCTATGGTCACTCGCCCCACCAGCCCCTGGTCCCACGGCGAGCGCACCTCCAGCGCTTCACCTTCACTCCATTCCTTGCCGCACAGCAGAAATCCCGTTTGTGTTCCCGGCCGCATCTTCATGGCTTAGGCGCTCCCCGTTCGTCTCTGCCCTGGATTCTACAAGCACTGGGCAAGCAAGCACAGCTTCCAGGGCAGCTTTTTTCCCTCCCTGCCGCGGCACAACTCCCGGCGAGGTACACTATTCCCTTATGATTCATGACGGCCGCAGTCCAAAGCTTCCCTTCGATTCCACTGAGGCGCTAGCGCATCTGCGCGCGGCTGACCCCAAGCTGGGCGAGCTCATTGACCGCGCCGGCGCCTTCACCCTGCGGCTTGATCCATCGCAGTCGCCCTTCGAATCTCTCCTGGAGTCCATCCTCTACCAGCAATTGCACGGCAAGGCAGCGGCCACTATCCATCGCCGCGTGCGCGAGTACTACGGCGGCGATCCTGCCCCGCAACTCCTGCTGGACACGCCCGACGAAGTTCTGCGGGCAGCGGGGGTTTCGGGCAACAAGGTGCGCGCCCTGAAAGACCTGGCCGCCCGCACCCTGGACGGCACTGTCCCCACCCACGCGGCCATCCGGAAAATGACCGACGCAGAGATCGTCGAGCGGCTCACCCTGGTTCGCGGCATCGGCCCGTGGACGGTGGAAATGCTCTTGATCTTTCGTCTCGGACGGCCTGACGTGCTGCCGGTGACCGACTACGGCGTGCGCAAGGGCTTCGCGCTGACCTTCCAGC
>CAYQSI010000112.1:0-8593 GCA_964420185.1 uncultured Occallatibacter sp.
AGACCAAGCGCTGGAATCCCAAGATGAAGGAATACATCTTTGGCGAGCGCAACGGAATCTACATCATCGACCTGCAGAAGACGCTCAAGCTGTTCAAGGAGGCGTCGAAGTTCGTCACAGAGCTGTGCGGCGAGGGCAAGACGATTCTGTTTGTCGGCACCAAGCGCCAGGCGCAGGAAGCCGTGGCCGAAGAGGCCACCCGCGCGGGGATGCCGTACATCAACCAGCGCTGGTTGGGCGGCCTGCTCACCAACTGGGTGACGGTGCAGAAGTCGGTGAAGCGCCTTCAGGAACTGGATGAGATGGCCACGGATGGCCGCTATGAGCTGCTGACCAAGAAGGAAGTGATTCACCTGGAGCGGGAGCGCAAGCACCTGCAGGCGAACCTGGCCGGCATCAAGAGCATGAAGCGCCTACCGGATGCGCTGTTCATCGTTGACTCGAACAACGAAGCGATTGCCGTGAAGGAAGCTCGCAAGTTGGGCATTCCGGTGGTAGCCGTGGTTGATACGAATTGCGATCCGACGGTAGTCGATTACGTGATTCCGGGCAACGACGACGCGCTGCGCGCCATTCGCCTGTTCACCTCGAAGATCGCCGATTCCGCAGCCGAGGGCATCAACCTGGTGAGCGACAAGGCTTTCCAGGAGGAGCTGCCCGCTCCGGTGACCGAAGATGTGGTGGTTGCAGAGGCTGCGCCCGTCGAGGAGCCCGCTGAGGTCGTAGACCTGGAAGCGGCTTTGGGCGGCGGCATTCGCAAGGCGCCCGCCGCAGTGGCGGCACTGGACGAGGCCGAAGCGGCACAAGGCGCTCTTTAATCTTTGCTGCGCGCCGAGACGCGCAGAATGAGACAAGCGTGGCCGCCAGAATTGAGTGCCACGCTTTTCTTATGCCGGTAACTTGACCGGCCAGGAATCATCCCAAGTCTGGCGAAAGCCAGGAAAAGAGAGACGACGACAGTGAGCGAAAAGATTAATGCCAAGCAGGTGAAAGAGCTTCGGGAAAAGTCCGGCGCGCCCATGGGCGACTGCCTGAAGGCTTTGCAAGAGACCAAGGGAAACATCGAGGATGCCTTTGTGGTGTTGCGCAAGCGGGGCATGGCCTCGGCGCAGAAGAAGGCAGCCCGCTCGACCAACGAAGGCGCGGTGGGTACCTACATCCACGCCGGCGGCAAGATTGGCGTCCTGTTGGAACTGAATTGCGAGAGCGACTTTGTGGCCCGCACTGAAGACTTCCAGGAGTTGCTCAAGGACATCGCGATGCACATTGCGGCCTCCGACCCGCGCTATGTGAAGATTGAGGACGTGACCGCGTCTGATCTCGACCGCGAGAAGGAGATCTACCGCGCCCAGGCCGCCGCTACGGGCAAGCCGGCGCCGGTGATCGAGAAGATCGTCGAAGGCAAGATGGCCAAGTTCTACGAAGAGGTTTGTCTGCTGGAGCAGCCGTTCATCAAGGAGCAGACCGTCAGCATCAAGGAACTGATCGCGACCAAGGTGGGCAAGCTGGGCGAGAACATCACCGTGCGGCGCTTCGCGCGCTTCAAGGTCGGCGCCCCCGACTGGACTGTGGCCACCACCAAAGCCGTGGAAACGGCTACCGAGTAAGTTTCGACCACATACAGGAAACGAAAAAGGCCCAGGGCGTAAACCCTGAGCCTTTTTTAATACTGGATGAGAACGCGCTCTTGTCAGAGATTAAGCGGCTCAAGCTGTCCACAAAGGGCGAAAGAGCGATGTTTAGTTAAATAGTACTATAGTAACCATTCGGTGCCGATAAGTAACATGCACTTCGGTGCTATTGCGGGGGCATTTCTTCTGCCATAAACTTCTTCTACGCATAATCCCTGTTGTGCATAGGCTCCCGGACGTATCTGTACGGGCGTCACGACAACCAGATGGAAACGTGTGTGGCGGCAACTGTCGAGAGGCGTGGCTGTTCAGGTCTTTCATTTTCGGTGCTTCCCGCCGGAACGCACTCGGATTTGCAGACCGGTGTTTCTTGGCTAATAGGCCGTCGGAAAAGAAAAGAGACGCCTAATGAAATCACTGAGATTGCTTGTAACTGCAATGGCGGCCTTGGCCGGACTTTTGGTTACTACCCAAGCGAAGGCCGATCCTGATCTTAACTACAACCTTAGTTTCGCCTTAACAAACGGCGGAACATTCACGGGAACCGTAGACTTTTCCAGTAATTTTCAGTCCATCACCTCTTTAAGTGGCATCATGACCGGTTATCAGGATGGGACCCTCGGCTACGACAAAAGCGACCCTACTGGAACCGACGTATTTTCCGCGACTTCCAATGGGCTTTATACGAACATTGGAGGAACGAAGGATATCACCGTCGTCCTCGAGGACACCCCGTGGAGTGTGCCAATCATGGTTTTCGGGCATAAAATTGGCAGCATTCCCGAGGAAAACGTCATCACCTTGGCCTTCAATGTCAATAATCCCCCTGACATTACGCTTGCCACGTCCGGATTGCTCGGAACTTTGACTGAGATTGCTGGTACAACCGGACCAACTGAGCAAGTCCATCTCGATCCTACCCCTGAGCCGGGAACATTGCTTCTTCTAGGAAGCGGCCTAGTGGGTTTGGCTGGCATTGTGCGCCGGAAGATCGGCATGCGCGCCTGAACTCCTGAAACCTCATTCAGATATAGCAAGGCCCAGGCGCAAACCCTGGGCCTTGCTATGTATTCACAACCCTCTCAAAGGGCGAGACCCTTCTAGCGGCTGGTAGTCGCAAACCCTCAGACGCGGCCGTCGAGGCTCAGCCCCTTGATCTCTTCCATCTGGCGCTTCAACTGCTCCATCTGCTGCCGGAGTTCGTCCATCTGCTTTGGATCGAGCTTGAAGTTATCCGGCTTGAAGTTCTTGCGGAACTCATCCATCTGTTGCTTCAATTGATCGAGCTGCTTGGGGTCGATCTTGAAGTTTTCGCCCTTCATACTATCGCGCAGTTCATCGGCTTGCTTGCGCAACGCCTCAACCTGCTCCGGGCTGAGCGCAAAGTGCTCCATCCCGCCAGCCTGCAATTGATCACGTAGAGCCCCAGCCGGAGGGGCAGCTTCCCGGGCGAACTGCTGGACAAACCCCGGCTCAATTCCCGCCATCACCGGCTCGTCGCCGGCCGGGAAAATCTCTTCAAATTCCAGCTCCCCGTGTCGCTTCGAGTCCACCTGGAGCGTCAGCGTCTGCTGCTTCCTGTCGCGCAGCACGGTCACCTGCACCGGCTTGCCCTGGTTGGCATGGAGCGCTCGCTCCCAGTCCGCCATCGTGGCGATGGCCTCGGGGCCGACCTTGAGGATAACGTCGAAGGCCTTCAGCCCGGCGGAGGAGGCTTCGCTTTTCCGCGCGACCTGCCTGACCATCAGCCCACCGGGCACACCCAGATACTCCGCCATCTGCGAGGTCAGAGGTTCCACCAGCGCGCCCACATTCAGGCTGCTGCCGAAGAACGGCATATGAAACCCGCCCGGCAGCGATCCGTCGCCCCCGCCGGCCAGAATGCCCATGCCCGGCCCCTGCGCAAATACGTCCCCGCCTGTGCCGATCTTGTTCCAGACGTCGTGCTCCATGGCCCTGCGGTCGGCCAGTTGGGCAGCTAATGTTTGAATGTTGCCGTCGCGGCTGATTTCTAGACTGACCTTGCGGCCTGCGGGAATCTCCCTCAGCATCCGCCGCAACTGCTCGGCTCCTTCGACATTCTGTCCGTTCAGTTGGATCACCACGTCGTTAACCCTCAGCCCGATCTGCCCGGCTGGAGCGTCATGATCGATCAGCGTGATGATCGCCCCGCGAACTTCCTTGAGCTTGAGCGTCTGCGCCTTCTCCTGGTCCACGTCCGCCAGATCGACGCCCAGGTAGCCCTGCGAGCTGGAGTGCAGCAGCAGCGGATTGTGCTCCTCCAGCAGTTGGAAAATGCCTCGCCCCTGAGCGGCTGCTACCGGTGGCAACATCGCCACCCACACACCCGCCCCCAGCAACGCCACAACTCCAAGACTTCGGTACGGCCTCAATAAGTTCTTCATCTCATTTTCTCCCGCGCTTGCCCTGCCCCGAGCCCCATCCTTTTCTCGCTCTTTGAGAAAAGAATGGAAGACCAGGAACCAGGTCCGGTCCCGCATTCTGCTCTGACGGTGCGGTCACCGGAAGGCGAGCAGCTTCTACTGAATCTCCGGTACGCTGTTCAAAACTTGTCTCGAAACGGTCCGGATATACGGATTCCGGTCCGTATTGGCCACCGAGTGCAGCACCTGCCGCACGCTGGTATCGGCCTCTACCGGTTCCAGGAGGTTGATGGCCGCGGTGCGAATGTGCGGGTCGCCGTCGTTCATCAGCGCTTCCAGCACTGCATCCCGCACCCGTACATCCTCGGCCACGTAAGGCTCCAGCCCTTGGAGCGCCTTCTCACGCACACTGGCGTTCTTGTCGTAGCGCAACGCCACCATCAGCGCATCGCGAATGCCCGTCGCCGGGCAACCGTGCCCGGCTCGGCACTCGGCTGCCAACAGCCCCACCGAGTCGCCTCGCACCCCGGCTGAGGCTGAGTTCTGACTCGCCAGCATCAGCAACTGCCGAATCGCCGGATCGTCCAGTGAGCCCTCAATCCGCTGCGGCACCATCTGGTTGTAGCGCACTTCCACCATGTGGCTGTCCGGCTGCCGCACAATGCTCGATATGTTGGCAATCTCCGCCGGTGCAGCCACCCCTGCTGTCGAGGCTCTGGCCGGCTGGACCTGCCCCCGCGCTGCCTGTGCCATTTGCGTTGCAGCGGCGTGTGTCACGCGATTCTGCGCAAACTGGTAGCCGCCCAGCAAGCCCGCACCGGCGCCTATCAACAGCAGCAGACAAGCTGCCACCGGCGCCGCCTCCAAGCTGGCAATATTGTTCAGCAGCCGGTGGCCCAGCCGTTCATACCAGCGCGTAGGCGGCAATGCGTCCAGCGCCGCTTCCAGCCTCAGACGGGAGCGCGCGATCAGATTGGCATCAGGCTCGAGCACCGGATAAGCATCGGCCTGCGCCCTCAGCGCGAGCATTTGTTCCTGCTCCCTGGCGCACTCCGGGCAGTCGCCCAAGTGCTGCTCCAATTCGTACGTCTGCTCGTCGGCCAGCTCCTCATACGCCGCCGCCACAATCCGCTCGTGTGCGAGTTTGCAATTCATAGTGCTACGTCCTTCCAGCCTCAAAAAGTGCCACAATGCTCATACAAAAGTCCGCCGCTCGCAGGGCCTAACGCAACCCCGCCAACTGTGTTCTCAACTTCTTTGTCGCCCTGAAGAGCGTATTCTTGGCGGTCTCTTCCGTGGTATTCAGCATCTCTCCGATGATCCGCAGGCGGAGCCCCTGGTAGTGTTTCAGTTCAAAAACCATCCGCTCGCGCGGCGTCAACTTCTCCAGCGCCGCTTGAATCCGCTCTCCCAGCACCTTGCGGTCCAGCTCCTTGGCCGGGTTCGAATACGACCGGTTGTCGGATACCGAGGCCAGCAAGTCGATCTCGCGCCCGGAGTGGTCCAGAATGACCGAACGGTCCTCGCGCCGTGTCTTGCGCCGCCGCAGTTGGTCCAGGCAAAGATTGGTCACAATCCGGTAAATCCACGTATAAAACGAGCACTCGAACCGGAAATTTCCCAGGTACCGGTAGGCCTTCAGAAACGCTTCCTGATAAATGTCCTCGGCATCGTGCTCCGAGCCCGTCAGGTGCAGAGCCAGCCTGAGCACCTGCTGCTCATACTTCCGCACCAGTGTGTCAAAAGCCGCTCGCGACCCCGCTTGCGCCTCGCGGATCAGTTCCATCTCAGGCGCGCGCGCCTGCATCCGCTCCTCGGCGCTCTTCTCTCCGTTCATTGCCTTGGTTGCAGCCATACCTTGGGAGGATTGTACCCTCATGGCTGCCGGCCATGCCAAACCCGCCGGCCTCTGAACCGGAGAAGTGGGGTAGATCGCCGCATCCGTTGCCATCGTGCCTGCTCCGGGGAACGAGATTTGTCCGCACTGCAATAGACGCGGAGAGCCCGTGTAAGTAAGCAGGCCGGCGCATTGCCATGGCCCGGATTCGCCCTTACCCGGTACACTGGAAAGCGATGAATGAAAATCTTTTCCCCGCTCCTACCGCCTATGCCTCCAACGAAGCTTTCACCGCCCACTGCGATGGCGGCTCCCGCGGCAATCCCGGCCCCGCCGGCTACGGTGCTGTCATCGAAGACGCTAAAGGCCGCGTCGTGGCCGAATTGAGCGAGTACCTCGGCATCCAGACCAACAACTTCGCCGAGTACTCGGGCCTCCTGGGCGTGCTCAACTGGACCGTTGAACACGGCGTGAAGCATTTGCGGGTGGTCTCTGACTCCGAGCTGATGGTCAAGCAGATGCAGGGCAAGTACAAGGTCGCCAGCCCCATCCTCCGCCCCCTGTGGGAAGAAGCCAGACGCCAGGCTCGCCGCATCGAGAGCTTTGAGATGCGCCATACCCTCCGTGGCGGAAACAAGGAAGCCGATCGTCTGGCCAACGAAGCCATGGATAAGGGCATGGGCAAATCGGCGATTCCGCAGGTCGGCAAGCCGGCAGATTTCGAGGCAGCCCGGCAGGCAAGGCACTCATTCAGCGCCTCAGCAAACCATCCAACCGCATCCCACCCCACTGCGCAACCCGCCGCCAAGGCTCCTCGCCAAATCCTGGAAGGCTATGTGAAAGGCGGTGTAGTTCACCTGCTAGAAGGCGAACTCCCCGACGGCATCTTCGTGAAAGTCATCCGCGAGTAAAGAGCCTGCCCTACTCCATGCCCCTCACACCGCGCGGCCAGCCGCCACCCCCGAAGCCCACGCCCACTGGAAGTTGAACCCTCCCAGTTGCCCGGTCACATCCACCACTTCGCCAATGAAGAATAGCCCGGGCGCCGTCCGCGCCTCCATCGTCCGCGCCTGCAACCCGCGAGTGTCCACGCCCCCGGCTGTCACCTCGGCCTTGGCAAAGCCCTCAGTCCCAACGGGATGAAATTTCCAGCAGTGCAGCCGCCGCTCACACTCCTCCAACGCTGCATTCGACCAGCCCTTCAGACCGCCTGAGTCTGCCAAATAGTTCGCCAACCGCTGCGGCAGCACCTCGCGCAACGCCTGCCGGAGCGTCGCCACATCTCGCCGCGCTCCAGGCTGTCGCAATGCACCCAAAAGCAGCGTCTGGGAGTAGGCCTGCCCCCGCGCCAGATCGGGTCCAAAATCCAGCACCAGCGCTGCGCCCGGCCGCCAATACGAAGACGCCTGTAACACCGCCGGCCCGCTCAATCCGCGATGCGTCACCAGCATCTTTTCCCGGAACCGAGTCCCGCTAGGACCGCGACTCTCTGCCCAGTCCGCCCAGGCCACAACCTCTGCCGCAACCCCGGCCAGCTCCGTCAAGCCAGCCTCATCCCCACCTAACACCAGCGGCACAAGCGCAGGCCTGGGCTCAACCACCAGCAGCCCGAACTGCCGCGCCAGTTCATACCCCAACCCCGTAGCCCCAAGCTTCGGAATCGACAGCCCCCCGGTAGCCACCACCAATGCATCTGCGCTGAACTCTCCCTGCGAACACGCAATGCTAAACCCACCAGAGGTGGCCTCGACCGCAATCCCACGTGCGTTCAGGACCACTTCCACGCCGCCGCGCTCGCACTCCGCCAGCAGCATCTCCGAAATCGCCCGCGCCGAGCCGTCGCAGAAGAGTTGTCCCAGCGTCTTCTCATGCCAGGGTATTCCGTACCTTTCGACCAACTCCAGGAAGTGCTGGGGTTGGTAAAGCGCCAGCGCCGACTTTGCAAAATGTGGATTTTCAGAGAGAAAATTTCCAGGCCCGCAATAGAGATTTGTAAAATTGCACCGCCCGCCGCCTGAAATGAGGATCTTCCGCCCCGGCTGCCCATTGTGATCCAGTAGCGCAACCCGTCGCCCGCGCTGGCCGGCTACCGCCGCGCACATCAACCCAGCCGCTCCTGCGCCCAAAACAATCACATCGAATTGGCGCAAGTCGGCGGACATAAGGTCTTGTTCAGAATAGCCGCGAATTGCAGACTACGGGGCGCCTTTCAGCAGGCCCGAAGCATTTGAGCTTGGCTCGGCTGCGGAAAACCGCCAGAAACTCATCATGCTGAAATAAACTTCTGTACGCGCAAAAAAGCCATGCCGTAGTGGCATGGCTTTTTGCTCAGATATAATTGCCGGCGATTTCCTAATCTCCCACACAGTCACCCATGCAGTACCATCGGCCTAGCGAGGCTTAACTTCCGTGTTCGAGATGGGAACGGGTGATCCCTCGCAGTATAGTCACCGGCAAACTTGATGGCGCTTGGCGGGTGGTTGCCCGCAGCCTACCGCAGCATCTACTTTGTTCCGGATGGTTTCTCCCGGAGGCCCATAGGAACGCGGTTGCAATCTGGCGCCAAACAAAACCAACGAAATTGATTGAATTTACAAGGCTTGTTAGAAGAGCATCCGCCATACTGCGCGGAGTTAATTCTATGGACAAGCCGAACGGGCGATTAGTACTGGTAAGCTTCACGCATCACTGCGCTTTCACGCCCAGCCTATCAACCAGATGGTCTTTCTGGGCCCTTCAGG
>CAYQSI010000113.1:0-8586 GCA_964420185.1 uncultured Occallatibacter sp.
CGTGCTCCTCGCTCGACTCGGTGGTAATCATCACCACCGGGACGCCGGGAGCCAGGTTCTGCGCCCGGATCTGGCGCAGAAATTCCAGCCCATCCATCGAGGGCATATTGATGTCAGAAAGAATCAGGTCTACCGATTGACCTTTCAACAGCTCCAGCCCTTCGATACCGCTGCCGGCCTCGAAGACCACCAGCGGGTTTAGCCCCGCCTGGCGGAGCGAACGCTCCACAATCTTGCGCATGACCGAGGAATCATCGACGATCAGGGTTCGAACTTCACTCATGCCCAGGCTCCTCTGCTTCTGTCTCTATCGGCCTGGCGTTTCAATCCATGAGCGGCGTATTTCACTTGCTGCTCTCCGGCCCGGCCTTCAATGCGCTCCAATCGAGCAGATCAAGTCCTGGATCGAGCCGCGCTCGGGCACGGGGCCACTTTGCGGCCGCCGCCACATCCGCAGCCATAGGCAGTCGTGAACCCGGACCAGGCGGGACTCGACCGGCCGCGCCTGCTCGATGAATTTAGAAAGCGCCTGCACCAGCACGGGCTCCGAGACGGCCTCGATCAACTCCACCGGGGGAAACTTCGCGCGCAGCATGTGGGCGTGCGCCGGGCCGAAGAGCGACTCCGCCACCAGCCCGCTTTCGACGCGCAGACCCGTCATCCGCTCCAGGGCCAGGGCCACAATCGGGTCCAGCCGATCCTCAAACCCCAGATAAAGGAGCCTGCCCGCGGCCACCCGCAGCGGCAGCGCGCCAAAGGCATCCACAAACAGCCGGGGCACCAGAGCCGTGAGCGCCTCGGCGTCGTGAAACTCCAGGGGCAGCACCGGGCAGCTCCACTGTAGGCCCAGCGCCCGGGTGACCAACTGCTCGCTCACTCCTTGTTGGCGCACCAGCCAGTGGCCCAGCCGCCCGGCTCCAGCTACCTTCTGCGCATCCAACGCCTGGCGCAACTGGCCGGAGGTGATCCAGCCCTGTTCGAGCATCACCAGCCCAAGCGGAATGCGATGCCGATGACTCTCCTGCGCCAGGCCCCTGCCATCCAGCTCACGCCGCACTGCCGAGCCGACTCGCGCCGCCGTGCAGGCTGCCGAGCAGTTCCAGCCGCCCTCAAAGACCGGCGCCGAACGGCTGCGCCAGAGGTGCAGCCAACCGGAGCCGCAGCCGGGATTGGCGCAGGTTTCAAAGAGGGAGTTCCGCGCACTGGCATGCGCGCCGGCACGTGGGTCCGCCAACCGCTCGTCGAGAACTGCCTCCATGGACACAGGCCTTCCCGGCCCGGTCAACTTCCAGCTCTGGTTCCGGCTCAAAATAGGCATCGTATACTCTCCAGACGCCTCCTGGGCGAGGCCACTTCGGTCACCCGCAAACCGAAGTTGCCGTTGACCAGCACCACTTCGCCGCGCGCCACGATCTTGTCGCCGACGATCAGGTCCACCGGGTCACCCACATTGCGATCCAGTTGCACCACGTCTCCCGGACCGAGATCAAGAATCTCGCCCAGTGGCAACTCCTTGCAGCCGAAGCGCAGCGAAACCTCCAGCTCGACATCGAGCAGCAGGTCGATTCCCGCGCTCAAGGCTGGCGACGGCGTTGAGGCGTCGGCTAACTGGACAGCGGGCGATTGTGCCGCCGGCTTGGGGACGCGCACTTCGTCGCGCACCAGAATCGCAAAGGCGCGCTCGCCGGAGTTCAACTGGAAGGCACAGGAAACCTTGCTCTCCCCGGCAATCTCCTCGAAGTTCTCGACACGGCACTTTTTCCCGGTTTTTGCCAGCAGCTCCCCGGCCGCCGCATCGGCCACCTCTTTCAGAATCTCGCCCCAACCAGCCTTCTGGTCCACGCCCTCGCCCACCAGCGGCGACGCCAGAATCGTGGGATCAAGAACCACCGAGAAGCGGCCCTCCACATCCCCGGTGATGGTAGCGGCAAAGCCGAATGCGCCCGCAGCCAGGGGTTTGGGCAGCGACTCGACCAGTTCCGGCTCTCCGGCCAGGGCCTGGGAGAACAGGGTTGTTGCAACCTCAGTCCAGCACTCAAGATAGCTTTTCATCACTCAGCCTCGGGGATCTGCCGCTCGATGCGGGCGGCGCGGTGCTCTCCCTGACGGATAGCCTGCGCCAGCGAGAGAGCCTGACCGCCAACCCTCCACTCCGACAGAGTGTTGGCGGCCAGATCAAGGCGCAGAACCGAGCCCGCCTCCAGGTTTTCGATGGCGCTGGCCGCCAGCCGCACCGTGGGCAGTTGCAGGGAGGCGCCGAAGCGGATGCGGCGCGCCGCAGCCTCCATGCGCGCCCGCGTCTCGGCGGCATGGCGGCGGCGGGCCCAGTCCGAGGTCAGCCGGCGCAGGATGGTATTGGCCACCACCGCCGGAAAAGCCAGATTGAGCAAACCCGAACTGTGCGGCATGCGAATCTCGAAGCTCAGGCAGAGGGTCTTCTCCGTGACCGACATAATGCGCGCCACCTGGGTCTGCATCTGACGGCGTTCGAAGTTGAAGCTCAGCCCCACCGGTTGCCAGGCCGCGGTCAACTCCCGGCAGATGATCTCAACGACAGAGGCCAGAATCGACTCCTCGATGTCGGTCAGCTCGCGCAAGGGACCGTCCCGGCCCTCGCCACCCAGCAGCAGATCGATGATGGGAGGCGCCAGGGCCAGATCCAGTTGCAAAACCGCCAGCGCGCCCAGCGGTTCCATGCGCACCGAGGCCACATAGCTGATCTCGGGAATGCGCAGTAAAAACTCGTTGAACGGAATCTGTTCAGCCGAGACCAGGTTGACCTGGAAGCGGGTGCGCAGCCAGGCAGCCAGATTATGAGTGAGGTTGCGGGCAAACAGGTCGTTCAACATGCTGATGGCGCGCAACTGGTCGGTCGATATCTGGCCCGCCGAGGAGAAGTTGTAGGGCACGACCCGCGCCCGCGCCTCGGTCTTCTGAACCTCGGGCGTTGCGCTGCGCGCAGCCTGGAAGAGCGCGTCGATCTCGTCTTGCCTGAGCGTCTTCTCCATCATCTGCCATCCCCTCGATGCATCCGCTCAGCCGGCTTGCGGGACCGCGGCTTGTCAAAGACCCCGCGCGATGCCAGATCCTTCAGCGCGACCCGCAGATGCACCACCGCCGAAGCATGCACCTGCGAGACCCGCGACTCGACCACCCCCAGCGCCAGACCAATCTCGTGCATGGTCATCTCTTCGTAGTAGTAGAGGCTCATCACCAGACGCTCCCGGTCGGGCAGATTCTGAATAGCGTCGGCCAGCCGCTCTTCCAGTTCGCTGCGCAAGCAGCAAAACAGCGGGTCCTCCTCGGGACGTCCGGGGATATAGGCCAGTTCCTCCTCGCCCGAATCCTCGTTGCGCTCCATGTGTAGAGTGCCAATCTCCAGGCCCTTCAAATCGCCCAGTAACTGCTGGTACTCCTCCAGATTCAGAGCCATCTCCGCGGCCACTTCGGCTTCGTCTGGCGCGTGGCCCATCCTCGCCGTCAACACCCGGATGGCCTCTTCCACCGCGCGGCCCTTGCGGCGCAGCTCGCGCGGACTCCAGTCGAGCGTCCGCAGGCTGTCCAGAATCGCTCCCCGAATGCGGAACTGTGCGTAGGAGCGGAACTGGACTTTTTTGGCCGGGTCAAACTTGGAGAAGGCATCCATCAGCCCGACCACCCCAGCCGAGACCAGATCCTCAATGTCCACATGCTGCGGCAGCCGCTCGTGAATGCGCCGCGCCAGAAAGCGCACAATCGGCAGGTGTTCGAGCAACACCCGCTCCTGCTCACCGCTGAGCACTGGCAGTTGGGCGCCGCCCGGGGGATAGCCGTCCCCAGGAGCGCTCCTCCGCAGCGTCCTCTGCCTCCCTGCCACATTCGCCGCTTCAGCACCCATCCCCGCCCCTTTCAACGAACTCCCAGCCTTGTTTTGTTCCCTGCCCTGCTTACTGCTTTATTCCCTGCCCCAAGAGCCTCAGCGCACGGTTTCCACCGGACGCAGGCGAATCTCCGGAGGAATCTCCCCCGCAGCCACCACCGCCAGACGAGGCAAAACCGGCTCCAGCCAGCGCTTGACGTAATAGCGGGCTGGACTAGGGACGAGTAGCACGGGAAGCGCCGCGGCGCTGGCGGCGGGAATAAGCCGCCTCAAAGAATCGGTGAGGCGGCGGATCACGGGCGTTGCCGGCACGGCGGAGGCAGCGAGCATCCTCTGGCCAGTCTCCGGCGAAAGCGTGGCCAGAATCTCTTCTTCGAGGGCTCCGTCGAGCAGCAGGACGGGCAACTGGCCTTCCCCATCGAGCAACGGCTGGATGAGCCGCCGCCCCAGCGCCTGGCGCGCGGCCTCGACCAGGGCAACCACGTTTTTGTTCACTGGCGCGGTCTCCAGCAGCGCTTCGAGAATCGCGCCCAGGTCGCGGATCGAAACTCGTTCGCGCAACAGTTGTTCGAGCACCCGGCCTACCTCGCCCAGGGTCAGCAGCTTGGGCACCAGTTCTTCGAGCAGTTTGGGGTGGCTTTCATTCATCGCGTCCATCAGGCGTTTGGTCTCGGCCCGGCCCAGCAGTTCGTAGGCATGCCGGCGGATGAGTTCTCCCAAATGCGTGGTAATGACCGTAACCGCATCCACCACCGAATAACCGGCGGCATTGGCCTGATCCTCGAGAGCAGGCGCGATCCAGATCGCGGGCACTCCGAAAGCCGGCTCCCGCGTTTCCTTGCCTGCCAGCGGACGGCGGCCCGGATCGCCCGAGACGGCCAGCAACTGCGTGCCCTCGGTCTGCCAGCGGCCAATCTCCATCCCCCGCAGCGAAAACAGGTACTCGCGCGGCCTGAGGCGGAGATTGTCAGAGATATGCACCGGAGGAACCAGAAAGCCCATCTCCGCGGAGAGATGGCGGCGCAGCGAGCGCACCCGATTCAGCAGTTGGCCGCCCTGCTTTTCGTCCACCAGGGGGATCAACTGAAAACCGATCTC
Organism: uncultured Occallatibacter sp.; assembly: GCA_964420185.1. Classification (GTDB taxonomy): domain Bacteria; phylum Acidobacteriota; class Terriglobia; order Terriglobales; family Acidobacteriaceae; genus Telmatobacter. Next base: position 4,958 of record CAYQSI010000113.1, read on the forward strand.
CAGGGTCAGATCTTCCAGGCGCAGCAGTTGGGCCAGATCGGAACTCTGAGCGTCGCCGGGCTTCTTCTTCTCGCTCCCCCCCGGCTCAGCCTGCGGAGCCACTGGGGCGTGGGTAGCCACGCGGCGTCCGGCCAGGAACAGGCCTCCGGCCACGGTCAAAAAGGCCAGCTTGGGCAGCCCAGGAATCAGGCACATCGCCCCGCACACCACGCTGGCAATGTAAAAAGTGGTTGGCTTGGCCAACAATTGCTGATGAATCTCGGCGCCCAGCAAACCCGCTGAGTTGGCGCGGGTCAGGGTGATGCCGCAGGCAATCGAGACCAGCAGGGAGGGGATGATGGTAACCAGGCCGTCGCCTACCGTCAGCACCGTGTAGGTACGCGCGGCCTCGCTCAGTTCGATGCCCTGCTGAAGCGTGCCGATCAGCAGGCCGGCGATGATGTTGATGCCGGTAATCAGAATCGTGGCCAGCGAATCCCGCTGGTTAAAGCGCGCCGCCCCGTCCATCGCCCCGTAAAACTCGGCCTCGCGGGCAATCGCCTGACGGCGGCGCCGGGCCTCGGCCTCGTCGATCAGCCCGGCGTTCATGTCGGCGTCGATGGCCATCTGCTTGCCCGGCAGAGCATCGAGCGTAAAGCGGGCGGTCACCTCGGCGGTGCGCACAGCGCCGTGAGAAACCACTAAGAATTGAATGGCGATCAAGGCCAGAAACAGCACGAAGCCGACCACGTAGTTGCCGCCCACGACGAATTGTCCAAAGGCCTCGATGACCTTGCCGGCGGCGGCCGTGCCCTCCTGCCCGTGCAGCAGAATGCGGCGGCTGGAGGCGATATTCAAAGCCAGCCGGAAGAGGGTCAACAGCAGCAGCAGGGTGGGAAAGACGCTCAGTTCGACCGCGCGGCGGATCTGCACGGCGGAGAGAAAGACGATGATCGAGGCAGCCATCGACAGAGTCAGCAGAAAATCCAGGCCGAAAGATGGCAGCGGCACCAGCATGACAAAGATCACGCTGATGGCCGCCATCGGCAACACGTACTCGCGCAGCCGCTGCCAGATCGACTGCGTAGGCAAGGAACCGGCAACCAGGGCGGTTGTACTCATTGCGGACCTCCTGCAAACGGTGGAGCGGCGGAGCCGGAGCGCCTAGTTTGTGAATTCGCCTGGGTGGCTGGCCGTGCCTGCGCCCTGACCGCCGCCTCGCGGACGCGGCGCTCGCGCATCTCAGCCTCCAGCCGCTGGCGATAGAGGTAGGCCAGAATCGCCGCTACCGCGGCATAGAGATCGACGGGGATCGGCTGGCCAACCTCGACCGAGCGGTAGAGCGAGCGGGCCAGCGGCGGATTTTCGATGATCGGCACCCCCGCCCAGCGAGCCTCGGCCTTGATCTCCTCGGCCAGCAGGTTGCGGCCTTTGGCCATCACCTTGGGCGTCTCCATGGTGGCAAAATCGAAGCCCAGGGCTACGGCATAATGGGTGGGATTGATCAGCACCACGGCGGCCTTGGAGACGTCGGCCTTCACCCGGCGGCGGCGCGCTTGGCGCTGCAGGTTACGAATGCGGCCGCGAATTTGCGGGTTGCCCTCGGTCTCCTTGTACTCATCGCGCAGGTCCTCGCGGCTCATCTTCAGCCGCGACTCGCGGCTCTGCCATTCGACCAGATAGTCGATGGCCGACCAGCCGAAGAGGAGCCATGAGGCGGCCAGCAGCAGCCCATAAACATCCGAGCCGAGCATCTCCAGCCGCGCGGTCGAGAACGGAGGCACCGTCAACTGCCTCGCGATGCGCTGCACTGCGAAGACTGCCAGCAGACTGGCGGGGATCAGCGATTTGGCCAGCCGCGCGGCTGCGCGCAGCGAGAAGAGATTCTGGATATTCGAAAGTGGGTTGATGCGATCCAGCTTCAGGCCCACTGCCCCGACATAAAAGCTGATGCCGCCGGTCTGCAAAACTCCCGCGGCGAGAGCGGCCGCGGCCACCGCCGCCATCATCCCGCCCACGGGCGCGAGAACGGTGAGCGCCAGCCGGCGAAGGGCGTAGAGAGTGGGTTCAATCTCCGCCGGCTCCCAGCGGGCAGGAAGCCCAAGATCGAGAAACGCGGCAAAGGTTCCTCTCCAGACGATCAGAAGATGGCTGCCCATGGCGCCCAGCACCATCACCCCGGCCAGTGTTCCGGCTGCGGACGCCAGCTCGCGGCTGTGCAGCACGTCGCCTTTCTTGCGAGCCTCGTCGCGGCGATGCTGCGTTGCCTGTTCGGTGCGCTCTCCGGGCATCGGCTATCCTCCCATGCCCAGCGCCGCCCCGTGGACGGGCACGGCAATCAACCGCTCCGCCAGGTCCAGCAGGCCACTGAAACGGGCCTCAATAAAGCGCGGCCAGAGGGCCAGAGAGCCGGTCAGCAGAGCAAAACCGGTCAGAGTCTTCATGGGTACAGTCAGCGACATGACCGGCAACTGCGGACTGAGCTTGCCCAACAGAGCTACAGCCACCTCAACCAGCAGGGTGGCGGCCAGCACCGGCGCGGCAAGCTCAACGGCGGCCAGGAAGATGCCTCCGGCAGCGCGCACAATCTCCAGTGCGGAGGTGGGCGCCAGCGCGTAGCTGCCCAGGGGCGCCACGCGGAAGCTGCGCACCATCGACGAGAGCAGAATCCGGTCGAGACCGGCCCCAATCACCACCAGCGTGCCCATCAACTGAAAGAGGTCGCCAAGCAGCGGCGTCTGGATCGATGAGGTCGGGTCCAGCAGATTGACCATCGAGAAGCTGAACTGCAGACCAGCAATCTGGCCGGCAAAGAGCAGCATTTCGTTCAGCAGCGTGAGGGTGAGACCGTAGACCAACCCCACGGCTAGCTCACCCAATAGTGCGGAGAAACTGATGGAAACCTGCGCGTTGGGCAGCGCGGCCACCAGCGGCGCCAGCAAAAACGCCACCGCGCCTACAAAGACCGCCTTGGCGCGCAGCGGCAGCGCCGTCGAGGAGAAGAAGGGAGCAAAAGCCACCATCCCGCTCACCCGCACCAGGGCCAGCGTCATGGCGCAAAGAAAATTGCTCCACTGCAACTCGTTCCCGTGCGGCATCGATCTCCTCTTCTTAGCGGTGTTAGCGGAGTTAGCAGAGTCAGCGGAGTTCAACACCGCTAGCCACGCGCGAAACGCGGCTAACTCCGCCAACCAGCTAACCCAAAAAACGATGAAAATCCGTGAGCAGCAGCCGGGTGTAGGCCGCCATCCGGCCCAGAAACCAGGGCATCCCGACCAGCAGAATCATGGCTACGGCTCCCAGACGCGGCACCGAGGTTAGCGACTGCTCCTGAAGGCTGGTCAGGGTCTGAAAAAGGCTCAGCACGAAGCTCAGAAGAATTGTTGCAATCAACAGCGGCGCGGCCAGAATCATGGCCTCTTTCATCAGTTGGCGCAGCAGCTCGGCAACCAGGTCGGGCGTCATCGGCATCCCTTCAATCAGAATTTCAACAACGGGTCAAAAGCTCTTCAACAACGAGTTGGCCAGCAGGTTCCAACCGTCCACCATCACAAACAGCAGAATCTTCAATGGCGTCGAAACCACCACCGGAGGCAGTTGGAACATTCCAATCGAAGTGGTAATCGCGGCCGTGACCATGTCGATCAGCA
>CAYQSI010000114.1:0-8093 GCA_964420185.1 uncultured Occallatibacter sp.
GTCGAGTCCACCACGGCATAGGTAATGCTCCCCGGATTGACCGCGGGATCGAAGTTTGTGTCGATGGAGACAGGCAACCGGCGGCCCAGGCTCACCAATGCGCTGGCAGTCATCTCCATGTGGCCCGGCAACCGCTCTTCCATGGCGGCGACGGCCTGGTGCACTTCGGGATTGTGGAAGCTTCCGGCAAACTCCACCGCTCCCGGCTTTACCGCGCTCCCCGGCTCACCTTGCAGAACGTAAGGAAACGGTGGAGCGCCGCCGGCGTTCAGGTTGTCGGTGGGCCGCATGAAAAAGCTCAAGTCTCCGTTCAATGAGCCGGTCTGGGTCAGCGCCGTCTCCAGCGTCGAGTTCTCCGTGCGCCCAAAGTACAGCCCATATCCCAGCCGCAGCAACGGCCAGTGATTTTCTCCTGTTCCCACAGCCAGGCCTACCCGCGGTCCCCAGTTGTTGCCCAGCGCCGGCAACTTCTCCGTCAGCGGAAGCTCCGGGTTCCTGAGCGCGGCGATCGATGGCGGCGTCTCTTCCCGCTCCCAGCGCAACCCGGCGGAGACAACCACCAGCTTCTTCGGTTGCCACTGGGCCGTCGCATACCCCGCCCAATCGTTGGTACTCAACTGCCAGTCAGTGGGGCCCATGGTCTGCGAGTAGTAGGAGTAGCATGGCAGGTTGCCCAGCCCACGCAGTGTGCCCGATGAGTCGCGCCACACCTTGCCCGTTTCATCGCAGTTGTGCTGGTTATTGGGGTCCAGCGCGTCACTCAACCCGAACGTGCCGAAGACCAGCGCGTCGGAGGCGAAGTTCTCCACATTGGAGTAGTAGTAGCTCCCGGTCTGGTTGCGCAGCAGGCTGGTCGCGTCGGCATTGTGGCTCAGGTCAAAGCCGGCCTTTACCAGCAGGTTGCCGCGTATCCAGTCCAGCGACTCCCGCCCCAGGTAGAGGTGTTCGTCCGGATAACTGCCCGTTCCGAAACGCGATGGGTTGCCGAGGGTCATGCCGTAGCGCGAGTCCACCACCATCTGTGGCAACTGGCCCCATGCATTCCCGGCCAGAAAGCTCTGCTCAAAGGTCGAAGGAGTCTCAGGCCGCGCATCCTGCAGGGCGCGTCCGGCCGAGGCCTGGGTCACGGCCAGCAGGTTGGGGGTTAAGAAAGCCTCCCAGCGGCCCAGCAGCCATTCTTCGCTGGCCTTGCTCGACCCGAAGCTGTGGCTTCCAAATGTTTCAGCCACGCGGGTCAACCCGCCTCCCGGCGAATTCCACCGTGCGCCAGCGCCCTCCAGCGTGAAGTGATGCCGCTCGGCCGCCTCCCAGTCGAGCCGCCCAAAGCCGGTCCACTGCGTAGCGGTGCGCGGAGCGGGACCGAGCAGCCCATCCAGCGTTTCCAATAGCTTCGAGTAGGCTGCCAGCCCCTCGGCTACCGGATTGACGCTGCTCAACCCCAGCCGTGCGCTCAACACCTGCATCTGGTCGTTCGTGGGCTGGGCAAAAAACTCGTCCGGATGCTTGACCATGGCCAGCCCCGGATCGTTGCGTTGGTAGCTGTCTAGTGCCGCGAACCAGAACAGCTTGTTGCGGCGAATCCGGCTGCCCACGCCGAGACCCCATGTCGTTTCGTTGTCCGGAGGCGTGTAGGGCTCCGGCGTAAACACCGGACAGGTCGCAGTGCCGGTGTTTTGCACCCACTGGGTAAAGGGATTCCGCGCCCCCCATGTGTTTTGGCGATCGAACAAAAACCCCTGCCCGCGCAGCTCATTGGCGCCGCGCTGGGTATCCACGTTCATGCGCCCGCCCGCGGCCCTGGCTTCAGTTGCCTCCACGTTGCCCGCCACCGTCTGCACCGCGCGGATCGCCGCCTCGCTCACGGCAAGTCCATGGCCTCCAGCGCCCACCTGCGCCATCCCGGCCGTACCGGCTCCGCCTTGCCCCAACGCTCCCTGCCCGGATGAGCCTTGCCCCGACCAGCCCGTTGGACCAAAGGCTAGCCCCCGGCCAACTCCATCCACCGCGACCTCAGCCGGTTGGCCCGCGCCCCGGAACGAAATTTCTCCCTGGCCTCCCGCCGGGGCTGCGGATGTGGGCGCATTCTCCAGTACAAAATCCTGCCAGCGCCGCCCGCTCACCGGCTGTGCCTGCAACTCGGCCGCGCTCATCGTGCTGGTCAACGCCGGAGCTGCCGGGCCACTCTCCTGAGAGGCTGCCAGAACCGGCCTGCGCGGAGCCTGAGCACTTTGCATCACTTTGGGTGCCCCAGGTCTCGCTTCTGAGACCTGGGAACCAGAAGCTCCCGTCAAAACCAGCGTCTTCACCCGCGCCTCGTGGCCGGCATTCACCACAATGCCTTCCACCCGGCCACGCCCCAGTCGCAGGCTCTCAGCCTCCAGCGTGTACTCACCCGGCTCCAGTCCGCTGAAACTGTAACTTCCATTTTTTGTGGTAGTTATGCGCGCCGCCTCCGCGCCGGTGGCTTGCTTGCGCAGGACAACAGTAACGCCGTCCAGAGGCTTCGAGTGTGGGCCAGCCAGTTTTCCCACAAGCGAGCCGGACAGTGCGCTTTGGGCCGATTGGGCAAAACACATCGCTCCCGTGCCCATGAGAAGCACGGCAATTGCCAGCACCTTTGTCCAACTGTGTTCTAACCCTGCCATCGAGACCCCTGCTCGCGGCAGACCCTGGGAAAAACATCTTTACGCTTCAACTCCGGCCCGCTCTAGCGGCAGGTCCGGACCCGGCAGAGTCTTCTGGTCATATTGAGACAGAAATCTCCTGCCTTTGGCCGTTCTAATTACCTCAATTGTTACGTTGCAAGCGATTCTAGCCTATCTCCGGTAAACTGGAAAGGAGGCATCTCGAATTTGGCCTCAACGGTAGGCAATTGAGCACGATTGCCTGTTTTCTTATCCCTGCTCCCTAATCCCTGTTCCCTGGTTCCCCTTATGTTCATTGATGAAGCAAAAATTCGCGTCAAGGCTGGCGACGGCGGCAACGGCTGCATGGCCTTCCGGCGCGAGAAGTTTGTTCCCCGCGGCGGTCCTTCGGGCGGCGACGGCGGACGCGGCGGCGATGTCGTCATGGTCAGCTCTCAGCGCCACAACACGCTGATCCACTTCCGCTACAACCCCGAGCACAAAGGCCAGCGCGGCGAACATGGCATGGGCTCCAATTGCTCCGGACTCGACGGCAACTCCGTCATCCTGCAAGTCCCCGTCGGCACATCTCTGTATGACCAGGAGACCGGGGAGCTGATTCACGACTTCGAGGAACCGGACGAGCAGGTCATCATCGCCAAGGGCGGACGCGGCGGACGCGGCAACCAGCACTTCGCCACCAGCGTCCACCAGGCCCCGCGTGAGCACGAACTCGGCCGCCCCGGCGAGGAACACTTCTATCGGCTTGAGTTGAAGCTGCTGGCCGACGTCGGCCTGGTCGGCTATCCCAACGCCGGCAAGTCCACCCTCATCTCCCGTATCTCCGCCGCGCGGCCCAAGATCGCCGACTACCCCTTCACCACCCTCGAGCCCAACCTCGGCGTGGTCACCGTCGGCGAGGAGCCGGATCTGGAATCCTTCGTCGTCGCCGACATGCCCGGACTCATTGAGGGCGCGCACCTCGGCTCAGGCCTGGGCACGCAGTTCCTGCGCCACATCGAGCGCACCCGCCTGCTCATCCACTTGGTCGACGTCTCCGACGCCAGTGGCCGTCCCGACCCGGTCGAAGATTTCAAGGTGATCAACAAGGAGCTAGCCAGCTTCACCAGCAGCCCAACCAGGAGCGACTCCGACCCCTTCGCGGACGACGCCGATACGCCTTCCGCACCCAGCCACCCTTTGGCCAACAAAGAAATGATCGTCATCGCCACCAAAATCGACTCCGCCAACCCGGAGAAACTGAAAAAGCTGGCAGCCCACGTTAAGCGCAGGAAACTGGAGTTCTACGCCATCTCCGCCGTTACCGGCCAGGGCATTGACGAGCTGAAATGGGCGGTGGCAAAGCGGCTGCGCGCCACGAGTTAGAACCGGTCGCTGCAAGAACAGGGAGCGCCGGCCTCCTGGCCGGCTGTTGCGTGGACCTCCCGGTCCACGCCGCACTCTACACCAACAGAAATCACATCTGGATTCAGAACTTCAACATTATGCGCGGTAAGATTTTTGCGCATCATGCTCTCGCCTGCCTAGTTACAATCAATGACGACGATGATTCAGTACCTTTATCTCGGAACAGTGCCCTACGGCGAAGGGCTCCGAATCCAGGCGGAGATTGCAGAACTACTCGCCGAGGGCCGAGTCCGGAACGTGCTGCTGCTGCTGGAGCATCCGCCGGTACTCACGCTGGGGCGCAACGCTCACCGCTCGAACATTCTGGCTTCAGATGAGTTGCTCCGCTCCTGCGGCATCACCGTCCACGAGATCAACCGCGGTGGCGACGTGACCTATCACGGTCCGGGACAACTGGTCGGTTACCCCATCTTCGACCTGCGCACCCTGCACAATGAGCGCGGCGGGCGCTTGGGGCCGGTGGACTTTGTTCGCGGGATGGAAGAGGCGCTGATTCGGCTTTGCGGCAGTTTTGGCGTGCGCGCCGGGCGGATTCCCGGCCTGACCGGCGTCTGGTGTCCAGCGCCCCAGTCACAAACCGCCTCCACAGGTTCGCCGTCCGCGGGACCGGAGCGCAAAATCTGCGCCATCGGCATTCACGTCTCCCGCGGCATCACTTCGCACGGCTTCGCCTTCAACGTCACCACCGACCTGCGCGACTTTGGGTTGATCATCCCCTGCGGCATTCCCGATCACCCGGTGACCAGCTTGGCGCAGGAAGTCCAGACCCCGGAGGAATTGCCCACTCTGGAGACCATCGCCCACCAGGTGGCGCGGCACTTCGGGCAGGTCTTCGGCGAGCAAGTGCAGGCGTTCGAGAGCCTGTCGGCGTTACAGGCCCAGGCTCCGGACGCCCCGCTGCAATTTCCGGCGGAAGACACCCCACTCCAGATTCCCGTTGAAGTCGAGCGCCTGCGGAACACAAAGGACCGTCCCCTCCAAACCTGAGCGCCGTCTTCAAGGCCAGCCCGGACCGCCTCTTCCCATTCGGCCTTCCCACGCGCCGACATTTATAATCCAGCCAGAATCGAGCGCGCCCCGGAGTCTTCCCTGAGCTTGCAAAAGGGGCCTGCATCGCGGAGAGTCATTCATGCCAACCGACGTCATCATGCCCCAGATGGGCGAGTCTATCTTCGAGGGAACCATTACCAAGTGGCTCAAGAAAGCCGGCGACACAGTCCAGAAGGACGAGCCGCTCTTTGAAATCTCCACCGACAAGGTGGACGCGGAGATTCCCTCGCCCGTGGCCGGCGTGCTCTCCGAAATCAGAGTTCCGGTGGGTGCAACCGTCGAGATCAATGCTGTGGTCGCCGTCATCGGTGGCGCACTCAGCGCAAGTGCTCCCGCTCCGGCTGCGGCAACCCAGCCGGCTTCCATCCCAGCCGCTTCCGCAGCCGCCGCGCAACCCGTAGTGTTGGCCGCGCCGCAGGCGGAGTTTGCCTCAACGCAGACGCAGTTTGCCTCAACGCAAGTGGTTCGCTCCTCGCCGCTGGTGCGGCGCATCGCCAGGGAAAACAATCTCGACCTCAGCCAGATCGCCGGTTCCGGTTCGGACGGCCGCATCACCAAGGAAGATGTGCTGCTCCACCTGAGCCAGCACGGCCCCGGCACTTCCGCGCCGCAGGCGCAGTTGGCCCCACCACAAGCGCCGCCAGCCTCATCAGAGGTGGTGCCGCTGACCAGGATGCGCGCCATCATCGCCCAGCGCATGGTTGAGAGCAAGCAAATCAGCCCCCACGTCCACTCCGTCTACAAGGTAGACATGACCCGCATCGTTCGCCTGCGCGAGCGTGAGAAGGCCCGCTTCGAGCAGCAGTACGGCGTCAAGCTCACCTATATGCCCTTCATCGCCGCCGCCGCCGTGCAGGCATTGACCAGGTTCCCCATCGTCAACGCCTCGCTCGAAAATGGTTCCATCCACTACCACCCGACGATCAACCTCGGCATAGCCGTGGCTCTGGAGTGGGGACTGATCGTGCCCGTGGTCAAGCAGGCTGAGGAACGCAGCTTCCTGGGTTTGGCCCGCGCCATCGCCGACCTGGCCGCCCGCGCTCGCGCCAAAAAGCTCCAGCCCGACGAGGCCTCCGGATCTACCTTTACGCTCACCAACTCCGGCATCTTCGGCGAGGAGTTCGGCACCCCCATCATCAACCAGCCCGAATCGGCGATTCTGGCCATCGGCGGCCTGCGCAAGGAGCCTATGGTGCTCACCGACGCCGAGGGCAACGACACGATTGCTATTCGCTCGGTCCAGTACTTCTGCCTGGGCTTCGACCACCGCACCATTGACGGCGCCGACGCCGGCAAATTCATGGGCGAATTCAAGCGAGCGCTGGAAACCTGGAACAGGCAGATCGGGTAAGGGGCTCGAGAGTAGAATTTGTGGAGGCATCAAGAAGCTTTATCGGTACCGTTGTCCCTCTTCGATCCCAGTTGCGTATCGGGAGGTCGGCGATGTTCATGAAGCGGATTGAGGACTTTCTTCGTCTAATAATTGAGTTCGAAGGTGATAGGATTCTCCCATGCAATTCCAAAACCCACCACTCGTCGAGCTTGTCGTTGAGTTGAAATGGGCTGGGGCAGGTACCGTTGCGGCTCCTGCTGGCATTCCGCAGGGTATGCCCTACCCGGAGCCGCCGAATATTGCTCATGAGAAGTTTCTCTCAGATTTTCGGCAATTGGCAGCAAAATCTAATTGGAAACAATCAGAGCGTCTGATGCCACAGGGATTTAACCTGCATTTTCAGCCAGCCCTCAGGATTCGATCTGACGATCCGAGTAGGTCGAGTATTCTCCTGCAAGTAGGCCAGGGAATTTTTTCCGCTCATGCATTGAGACCATACAAGGAATGGGAGACATTTTGGCCTATTGCCCAAGAAGGGATTGAAATGCTCTTGAAATCCCGGGCCGACACTGAGAAGCTTCAACCATTCTTCGCTGCAAACGTAATGTACATCGACGTGTTTGAAGAAGCAATTGTTGGAGAGATGTCTGAGCCTCGGTTTTTGCAGGATGTGCTAGGATTTGGCTTGGCGCTTCCGCCCGTAGTAAAAAGGCAGATAATTAACGAAGACCAAGTCGAAATTCAGTTTTCCTTCAAGCTCCCGCTCGAAGATCAATTAGAAATGCGCTTAAGCGTCAACGGAAACGCTGTTTGGGGAGATAAGAAAGGCATTGTCATGAGTACCATCGTTTCGAGCCAGCGAAATGTGTTACCTGACTTGCATGACATTTCGGCTGTATTTGGGGCTTCACATATGGCAATCCGGCGCACCTTCATTGGATTAACCGAGCGGGTTCATTCAAAAATGAATCCAATTGGAGAAGGCCAATGACTTTTCCCTTCGTTCTATGCGTGTCTGGCGTAATGCCGTTGCCCGCATTCGATGTGAGCGCGATGCAATTCCAATGCCCCACAGAGGAGACAACACCTTCAGGTGACGGTGAGGTTACAATGCCTAACGGTTCAGGGTATTTTCCTTTGCAGACCAACTATAAGCTCTTTCGAAGGTATTACAGCCAAGAACAGAAAGGGGCGACCTTGGAGAGTTATGGGTTTGTTTCTCTAACCCGGCCCACTAGTATTTCTGCAGTTTCGCGCGAGGAAACAATTGGCCAAATTACGGGATTTCTGAATCTTCGCGATGGATGGGATGGGTATGGCGGATACTCTCCAAGCGCATCCGTATGTGAGTATGCTCGCGGGGTGGTAGCGAGACTTGCTTCCGAATTTCCGGAACTGCCAAGCCCAGAAATCAGCCCTACATCCAACGGAACCTTGACGCTTTCATGGGAAGCGCACCGCGGGGATGCTTGCATTGAGATTGGTGACGATAAATTCTCCGCCTATATCCGATATGAAGATCATTTCATCCCCATCAAGGGCCTGAGCTCTGAATTGGGCGTGGAGGAACTCCAGCTCATCAGCACATGCCTATACCAATGAACAGTAGTGTCCGGCTAAAATCGGGTTGATCGTTGTAACCGACACATATTGCACGC
>CAYQSI010000115.1:0-7858 GCA_964420185.1 uncultured Occallatibacter sp.
GCAGCGTGGTGGTGGTGGTTTTGCCGTTGGAACCGGTGACGGCCAGCGTCTTGCCCTTGAGGTAGTGCGCGGCCAATTCCAGCTCGCCGATCACCGGCAAACCGAAGCTCTTCACCTGCGCCAGCTCAGGGGTGTCCATCGGCACGCCGGGGCTGACCACGATCAGGTCCTGGCGGCGGAAGGTCAACAGGCCGTGGCCACCGGTCTCGACCATGATACCTGCTTCGAGCAGGGCGGGAATCTCCTTGGCCAACTGTTCGGCGCTGCGCACGTCAGAGACCGTAACCTTGGCTCCGCAGCGGCGCAGAAACAACGCTGCCGCCAGACCGGATTTACCCAGTCCGACGACCAGAACTTTTTTGCCTTTGATGTCTAACATCGAGTCTTGTCCTCAGGCCTTCACGACCTTTTAATTGTGCATCGCGCGAAGCTTGTCTAACGGAGTTTCAGAGTGGTGAGTGCAAACAATGCAAACACCAGGGCGCAAATCCAGAAACGGGCAATGACCTTGGACTCCTGCCAGCCCAACTGCTCGAAATGATGATGCAACGGAGCCATCTTGAAGATACGCTTTCCATTGCGGAGTTTGTAGCTGCCCACCTGCAGGATGACGGAGACCGCTTCGATGATGAAGATGCCGCCGATGAAGGGCAGCAGCAGCTCCTGGCGGATGATGACGGCCACCGTGCCGATGGCCCCGCCCAAGGCCAGCGAGCCCACATCGCCCATGAAAATCTCCGCCGGGTGGGCGTTGTACCAGAGAAAGCCGATGGAGGCGCCCACCATGGAGCCGCAGAAGACGGTGAGTTCGCCAACCATGGGCATGCGCTGAAGTTCGAGATAGTCGGCAAAGACCACGTGGCCGCTGACGTACGTGAGCACGGAGAGGGCGCCGGCAGCGATGATGGTGCAGCCGATGGCCAACCCATCCAGGCCGTCGGTCAGATTGACGGCATTCGACGAACCCATCAGCACAAAAATGATAAAGACAACGAAGGGCAGAAACGCCAGCAGGCCCAGGTGGGGGATGGAACCGAGCCAGTGCCATTGCAGATCGGGGTGTAGCGTCTTGAAGAACGGCACGGTCAACTGCGTAGAGAAGAGCTTGAACTGCTGGAGAACCACCAGCGCAATTGCCACGGTCGCCCCGGCCAGCCCCTGCCACAGGAGTTTGGCGCGCGCCGTCAGGCCCAGGCTGCGCCTCTGGACGACCTTGATGTAGTCGTCAGCAAAGCCGATGGCGCCGAAGGCAAGGGTGGAGACGACGGTGATCCAGACAAAGGGATTGGCTGGGTCGGACCAGAGGACCGTGGGCAGCAAAATTGCAATCAGAATGAGCACGCCGCCCATCGTCGGAGTGCCCGACTTCTTCAAATGCGACTGCGGCCCGTCTTCGCGGATGTACTGGCCGATCTGGAACTCGCGCAGCTTCTGGATCACCCAGGGCCCAATAAACAGCGCGATCAGCAGCGCCGTCAGCGAGGCAAAGGCGGTGCGGAACGTCAGGTAGCGAAAGATGCGGAACGGGTGAAAGAACGGGAACAGCTTTTCGTAGAGCAGCCAGTAAAGCAAGGGGCCTCCCAAGCCGGAGTGAGGCTGGTTTCAGGTTGATTTTACTAGGCCAGGGTTGGCGAAGGAACTGTGGAAGACGGCGCTATTGCCTTCCTGCCTCCTGCCGCTTCAGCTCCGCCTCGAAAGCCTGTTCCCGGCCGGCGATGTATCGTCTGTAACCGCCCGGATCGATAAAGGCATTGCGGTCTCCGCGCTGCCAGCGCTCAAATTTCTCTTGCATCCCATAGTAGCTGCCGTGAGCGCCGAGAAACACATCGCAAGGCAAGCCCTTGAGCACTTGAAAACCTTGATGAAAATCAGAAGCGATTTGCGGATAAGCTGCGTTTCCCACAAGTTTGTAGCCGGAATTTACATTCGGTCCACCAACGATGACCACATGCAGGGTTTTACCGCCCTCGGTCTCCTCCATGGTCCAGGTCGTGGTTCCCTTGTTGTGCCCTGCGGTCAGATGGGCCGTCAGAACCTCGTTACCGAGTCTGACCGTATCGCCGTCGTGCAGCACCCGGTCTACCTTAACCGGCGGATACCGCATACCCAGTTCGGCGCCATACTGAAAGTCCTCTTTGCCGCCTGATTCCACCACCGGCACATCGGCATCCATCACGAAATATTGCGCGCCAGTCAGTTTCTTCACCAGCGCGCTGCCTGCGCAGTGGTCGTTGTGCCCCTGGCTGATGAGCAGAATCTTGATGTCGCTGAAGCGGAAGCCCAACTGTTCCACACTCTTCTGAATCAGCGGCACTGAAGCCTCAAAACCGCTGTTGATCAGAATATTTCCCTGCGGCGTGACGATCAGGAACGACGCGAGTTCTTCGCTTCCAACGTAGTACAGATTGCCCGCAATGTGGTGCGGCGGAAAAGGCTTGGTCCATGATGGATCTTGCGCAACCAGCCGGGCCGCAAGCGCAAGAATCACATACAGCGCAATGCTGCCGCTCAGCTTCCGAGAATTCACTGTTTCTCCTCCGCTGCGGTTCCCTGCATGAGTACCGCGATGGCCCGTTCCAGATGAACGCCGCGGGAGCCTTTTACCAGCACCACGTCGCCAGGCTGGAGATTTTGCTGGAGCCAGCGGCCGGCGGCTTCGGCATCGTGCAAAAAGAGCGAAGCAACACCGCCCGTGCAGGCAGCGGCAGCTAGATGCTCGGCGTTGCCTTGTACGCCTGCGACCAGGTCGAGACCGGCTTCGGCGGCGGCACGCCCGCAGGCAGCGTGGAGCGCGGGGCCTTGCTCACCCATCTCGAGCATCTCGCCAGCCACCAGAATCCGGCGGCGGGCGGGACGCGTGGCCAGGGTGCGGATCATCGAACGCAGCGCCTCAGGGTTGGAGTTATAGCAGTCGTTCAGAATCGTTGCGCCACAGAGTTTGATGATCTCGCCGCGATTGTCGCCGGCGGTGAGCGACGTCAGCGCGGCAACGGCGGCATCCAGATCGACGCCAGCTTCAAGCGCGACCGCCATACCGGCCAGGGCATTCAATGCGTTGTGCGCGCCCAATAGGTTGAGCGTGAATTGGCCCTCGCGCTCCCCGGCGCGATAGCTCACGTGCAATCCGGCCAGGTCTTCGGTGGCTCCCAGGAGCCGCGGATTCGCGCAGGGACCAGCGCCAAAGTAAACCGCGCGGCCGTGAAAATCGCGGCCAAATTGCGAGACATAAGGGTCGTCGCAGTTGAGGAAAACAACTCCGTTGGTCGGCAGCGCGTCCACCAGTTCGAGCTTGGCGCGGGCGATGCCGGCCTGCCCATCCGCAAAGTTCTCGATGTGCGCGGCGCCCACGTTGGTAACCACGCCCCAGTCGGGAGCAGCGATACGGGCCAGGGCGGCGATCTCGCCGGGATGGTTCATACCCATCTCGATGACCGCGACCTCGTGTTCCGGCTGAAGGCGCAGCAGTTGCATGGGCAGGCCGAAGCTGTTGTTGAGATTGCCATGGGACTTGAGGACGTTGAACTTCGCCCCCAGTGCAACGGCAATGGCTTCCTTGGTGGTGGTTTTGCCAGCCGAGCCGGTAACGGCCACCACGCGGCGGCCCCACTGGCGGCGAACATGCGCGGCCAGGGCCTGCAAGGCGAAGAGCGGATCTTCGGTGATCAGCAGCGGCACGGCCAGCGCGGCATCGGGCAGGGTGGCAACACGCGTGCGAGAAACCACCGCGGCCACGGCTCCGCGCGCAACGGCGGAGGCGACAAAGTCGTGGCCGTCATGCCGATCGCCGCGGACGGCGAAGAAGAGATCGCCCGCGGCCACGGTGCGCGAGTCAATCGAGTAGCCACTCGCCACCAGTGCGCCGGCATTTACCACGCTGGCCGGGGCCTCCAGCACCGCGCCCGCGCCGATGGCTGCTTCTGCAAGTGTGAGATTCATTTCACACCACAATAGCCCATTTCGCCCAGTGCTGAAAGGGCAATCTCGACGTCGTCGAAAGGAATCGTGGTGAAACCGATAATCTGCACTTTCTCGTGGCCCTTGCCGGCGATCAGAACCACGTCGCCGGGCCTGGCCTCATGGAGCGCCAGACGAATGGCAGCGGCTCGGTCCGGCTCGACGGTGTAACGGACGCCACTCGACTTGAGACTGGGCTCGATCTCAGCCAGAATCGCCAGCGGCTCCTCGGAGCGCGGATTGTCGCTGGTGGCGACGACGAAGTCGCTTCCCTCGCCCGCGGCCTGCCCCATCTTGGGGCGCTTGGTCCGGTCGCGGTCGCCACCGCAGCCGAAGAGCGTGAGGACGCGGCCTCCGGATTGAGCAGTCATCTGGTGGGCCAGGACGGTCAGGTTGCGCAGGGCGTCGTCGGTGTGGGCGTAGTCCACAATCACGGTAAAGGGCTGGCCCGCATCGACGGATTGAAAGCGGCCAGGAACGGGCTTGAGCTGGGGAACGGCCTCAACCAGATCGGCAAACGCAATGCCGCGCGCGTGGGCGGCCGTGAAAGCAGCAAGCAGGTTGAGGATGTTCACCTCGCCAGCCAGGCGAGAGACGACCTTTGCCGCGCCCGCCGGGGTTTCGAGTTCCAGGACTGCGCCGGAAGGCGTCAGCGTGTAGCTTGCGGCACGCCAGTCGCCCTGGCCAATGCCATAGGTGCGAATCTCGGCCCCAGCCTTGCGCGCGGCCTCGGCCAACTGCTCACTGCGCGGGTCGTGCGCGTTGATCACGGCCACGCGGGGAGCCGGATAGACCGTGCCGTCGAAGAGCAGGCGCTTGGCGGCAAAATAATTGTCCATCGTCAGGTGGTAGTCGAGGTGATCGCGGGTGAGGTTGGTGAAGACGGCAACGTCGAAGTTGACTCCGGTTGCGCGGCCCTGGTCGAGCGCGTGGCTGGAGACTTCGGTGACCAACTCAGTGGCTCCGCGGGCAACGCCCTCCGCCATCAGCTCAAACAAATCTCTTGATTCGGGTGTGGTATGGACGGACGGGCGCACTTCGCCGGCGACGTGATACTCGATGGTGCCGACGAGAACCGTCGCGCGGGCAGCCGCGTTGAGCAGCGCCTCGGCGAGGTAGGCCGTGGTGGTCTTGCCGTTGGTGCCTGTGATGCCGATAGCCGCCAATTTGCGCTCCGGGTGGCCAAAGAAGGCCGCTGAAGCCTGGGCCAGCGCGCGGCGGCCATGCTCCACCTCCAGCACCGGCAGACCCGCCTCGAAAACCAGCAGATGGTCGAACTTCTGCGACGAATCGGTAATGACGCCCAGCGCGCCCGCGGCAACGGCTTTCTCCACATAGCGGTTGCCGTCGGTCGAGCCGCCCTTCATGGCGACAAAAACAGCGCCGGGCCGCACCCGCCGCGAGTCGTACTCCACGCCGGTCACAGGCTCGTCCGAGCCGCCACCAGCACCAACAGCCGCTACTTCGTTGATCAGTTCTGTCCAGTTCATCACGGCTTCCATTGTAGATTGTTGGAGGTCATTCGATTTCCTGAACTCTATTTCTGAAAATCTCCGAGCTTTTCACGCAAGACAGAATCAAGCTCTTGACATGCAACCAAAATGTTGCATAATATGAACCCGATGGGCGCAGAGGAAGACAAGGTGTTCAAGGCGTTGGCATCTCCCGAGCGCCGCCTGTTGCTGGACCGGCTGCGGGCGGAGAACGGGCAGACGCTGGGGCAGCTCTGCGCACACATGGAGATGACCCGGCAGGCCGTGACGAGGCATTTGAGGCTGTTGGAAGAGGCCACGCTGGTGGTCACCATCTGGCGGGGCCGCGAGAAGTTGCATTACCTGAATCCGATGCCGATCCACGAAATTGCCGAGCGCTGGATCGGCAAATACGAGCGGGGCCGTCTTCGCGTCCTCGCCGAATTGAAGACGAAACTGGAGGAAGAGACGAATGGCTGAATCCGAATTTGTTTATGTCACTTTCATTCGCACCACGCCGGAAAAACTGTGGTGTGCGCTGATAGAGCCGGAATTCACGCGGCAGTTCTGGTTCCAGATGATGCAGGAATCCGACTGGAAGCCAGGCGCGTCGTGGCGGATGCTCGACGCCAGCGGGCGCGTCTTTGACACCGGCGAGATTGTCGAGATCGAGCCGCCCAAGCGTCTTTTGCTCACCTGGCGCCATGAACTCGACCCCGAGTTGACCGCCGAGGGATACTCGCGTATGTCCTATGAGCTCGAACAAAAAGGCGAAATGGTCAAGCTCACCGTCAAGCATGAAATCGACAAGAGCGGCTCGAAGTTCATCAAGGCCGTGGCGGGCGGATGGCCGATCATTCTCTCCAGCCTCAAGAGCCTATTGGAGACAGGCAAGGCGCTGTAGAGAACACGCCGCTAGCCGGAGATAGGGCAACTAGCGCGAGTAGCCAGCCTGAACGAGAAGCGATCTGCGTCCACCGCGGAAGTCTACTATCGCCCGCAGCGAACCACAATCTTGGTCCCCGGCGGGACCATCGTCCCGGGAGCAGGAGCCTGTTCGCGGACAGTGCCGTTGCCGGTGATTTCGACTTCAAGCCCGGCAGCGGCGGCCTGCTCGATGACCTTGCGCACCGGCAGTCCAATCAGCGAGGGAACCCGCAGGGCTTTTCCGCCGGCGACAATGACGGTGGTCGCTGCCGGCTGTTGCGACTGCGGAGCGACGGACTTCGAATTCCCGGCTCCGCCCGGAGGTTGAGCATTGGTTTGCGATTGGCCCGTGAGGGCTGGCTGGCTGGCGGCAGCGCGCAGAGGGTCGTCGTTGGGCAGATCGTTGGCCGCGGCGTAGAGCGCGCCGATGTTCCCGGTGTGCTGAGGAGAGTCATCTTCCGCCACGCGCAAATCGGCCTTGGATAAAACATGGGGGCGGCGGACACTGATGTCGTGGGGCACGGCGAGATATTCGAGAACCTGCTGCGCCACCTCGGCAAAGACCGGCGCGGAGATGGCTGCGCCGTAGTACGCGCCCTTGGGCGAATCGATGATCACGGCCACGGCGATGACCGGATTGTTGACCGGGGCGATGCCGGCAAACGAGGCGATGTGCATGGTCTTCGAGTAGAGGTGGGTGGCCGGATCGATCTTCTGCGCCGTGCCGGTCTTGCCGCCGGAGGAGTAGCCATTAAGCTGCGCCTGCCTGCCGGTGCCGAACAATACCACGCCCTCCATCATCTTGCGCATCTGGGCGGCGGTGAGCGTGGAGAGAACGCGGTGCGCGCCGGGGGGCAGCGGATTGGGCAGGTCGCCGCCGGGTTTGAAGGGCATCGGCACCCGCGGCGCGGCGGACTGCTGGCCTGTGCCATCGACCTGTCCCGGCATCAGCACGCGCGGCGGCAGATAAACCCCTCCGTTGGCGATGGTCGAAACCATGGAAACCAGTTGCAGCGGCGTAACGCCCACCTCCTGGCCCATGGCGATGGAGCCGATGGAGGCGGGTTCCCATTTGTTCACCGGCCGAAGCAGGCCGCGGGTTTCGCCGGGTAGCTCCGCGCCCGTGCGCGCGCCAAAGCCGAAGTCGCGAATGTACTGGTAAAAACGGTCCTGGCCGACCTTCATCGCCAGCTTGATGGCAGCCACGTCGCTGGAGTGCTCCAGCGCCTCATGGACCGTGATGCGGCCGAAGTGTTCGCCCTGGTTGTCGTGAATGGTGCGGCCGGCGATGGTAATCTGTCCGCCCTGGCAATCGATGATGTCGTCGGGCGCGGCAACATGCTGGTCCAGCGCCGCTGAATAGGCAACCAGCTTGAAGACTGAGCCCGGCTCGTAGACGTCGCTGACCGCGTGGTTGCGCAAGAGTTCCGGCGTGGCGCGGCGAAAGAGATTGGGGTTGAAGGTGGGGCGGATGGCCAGCGCCAGAATCTGGCCGGTATGCACGT
>CAYQSI010000116.1:0-7658 GCA_964420185.1 uncultured Occallatibacter sp.
GCACCAACAAAACCAAGCGAATCCTTTTGCCTGTTCGCCAGCTTCAACAGTGGATCGAGCACAACATTCTGTTGGAGCTTGCATCCGCACCGTTTTCAAAGGAAGACGCACAGCTTGTACCTGAAGCCGGAGCTTGCCTTGATTGCCCGAAGCGCACTGGTCACAACACGTTGCTCTTTGCTGAAATCGGATCAGGTCAGCCAGATAGCTGCTCCGATCCGAAATGCTACGCGGCAAAGGTCGAAGCACATATCCGACAGAGCATCGCAACGAAACCGAAGCTGGTACAGATCAGTACCGCCTATGGAGCACAGAAGGACGGCAGTGTAGTGGTCCCGCGCAACAAGTACGTCGAAATTCGCCGCGAGAAGCCGACCAATCCGAAGCAGCGCGAATGGCCGGAGTACAAGACATGCAAGTTCACTACCGAGGCCATCGTCACCGAAGGCAGCGAGAAGGGCGAGTTGCGCCGCGTTTGCGCAAATCCAGAATGCCCCGTGCATCATGCACGGAAGCAGCCGACTACCGCCGATGCTGCCATCAAGGCCGAGCAGGAGCAGCGCCGCCGTGATGAAGCAATCGCACAAACAACCGGCTTGCGCGTATTGAGCGCCATCGTTGATGCCGTGCCCGTTCGCCTGATGAAGCGTGACCTGCTTTTCATAGTCGAGCATCTGGCGGCCATGCTGGACGAGCGGCGTCTGGCCATCGTTCTCCATCAGCATGGTATCTGCAAAGCAAAGGCCACCGCCGCTGATGCACCGGCAAAGTTGCTGGCCGCTTACATCCGCAAAGCCGACGAGTCCACACTCGGGCACCTGCTCGTGGAAATCGTCATTCTCCACTCAACCCACTCGCCAACCGACTCCGGCAAGGTGCTCAAAGAAGCCGCCGAACTGTACAAGGTGGACGTGAACGCCATCACCGCCAAGGTCAAGCAGGAGTTCACCGCAAAGGACAAAGCGAAGGCCGTAAAGAAGGCCGCGCTGCAACCACCAGCAAAGGCAGTCAAGAGAACCAAGGCGGCATAATCTCAACCAGTCACCGGCGGAGCCACTCACCCAGGCTCCGCCATTTTTTGCGCTCCTGCCCGTCTTCCCACCCTCATTTGCGCTCCCGCTTCAGCGGGAGTCCATTTCTGGCCCGCCCGACGGCCATGAGCGCCCCGTTGAGCGGTGCTCTTCAGATTCTGATAGCGGGATCTGAGCGACTGACGGCACACCCGTTTGCTATTCAGCAATCTCGCGTAAATTGAAAGTTTATTCTGGCGAAATCGGCGTTTTCCATTACCTATCTGGTACTCAATCGAAATACACAATGTCAGAAGTTTCGTGGACTATCAGCTCGCTTGCTAGGAAAAAACCAAGCGGGTGAGCTTAGCTGACCTGTTACGAGCAAGGAACGATGGGGTTTTCGATAAGCTTCTGCCAGCGATCGAAGCAATCGTTGAACTGGGATTCTCCAACAGAGTTCATCCCGAAGAGCCTGGAGCTATTGGCACGTAGGTTTAGTATGGCGCGCCGCGCAGCAGGATTTTTCCATATTGCGTCGAGAAACGCGATGATGACCTTACAGCGACTCTCAGGAAGAAGAGGTTCGCGGTAAATCCTCACCACCAGTTCCATCAGGATGGGAAAGAGGCTCTTAACATCCGCACTTGGAGCGGCAAATTCTCTGATGAAGTTCTTCAGGGGCACACGCCAAGGCGTAGCCTCAGTCAGGTGTACAGCCTCGATTATCGCAGCGCAATCAAAAACGGTAATCTGATATTCCATCCCGATCAGTTTTGCGGTTGCTATGTCGCGTTCCTTTCCCTCCACGATGCCTAAGTCCGCAAGGAAGGCAATCACTATTTGAGTCCACGCCCGCCTGGCTCCGAATTCTGTAACTGCAATATGAGCCTGGACGAGGTCATCGCTCCAGAGAACACAGTCGGGCTTCGAACCTAGAAGCATGGACTCTACTCCATATTGCCCGAACAATCTTTCGAAAGGTTCTCGCTTCGCCGGATCGAGAAAAGCAAGATCGATCACAGGCACAACTTGAGTATGCTTTTGGACTAGTTCCAGAAACGCTTGATTTTGCCTAGCTCTTTCCTGTTTGAATTCGACTGTCTCCTCATGAGAGACCTGGATGCCATTATGAAATCCGACTGCAATACTCGGGGTCGAGCATTCGCTTCTATCGTCGAGCGTTTCCCGTAATTCTCTCCATGAGTTTTCTGTCACCAGAAATCTAAAGCGAGTTGTCGCCAGAATATGTTCCATCCCCAGTAGGCGCAGAGTGGCCAAAGTACTGAGGTCAACTACCAAACAGCTTGCAGTTTGAAGTGCGGTCAGAGCTTCACTTCGTTCTACAGAGGTTCCGAAAGAAGTGCGAACTGGTTGATCATCTTCTGTCGCTAGGCTGATGAGAGCGACGTACGCATTCTTTCCGTGCCAAGCGCCGAATACGTGAAGAGGTGTCGAATTGGTGTTGTAAGTCTTCCTCATCTCGATTCCAGTCTCAGCGCGTCTCTGTAGAGACTTGAGTATGAGTTCAACACTCTCACGAATCTGCTCTTCGGTAGCCCCGAGGTGATTGGCCTCGATCATGGACTCCCCTGGGAAACTGGTCTGCCAATCATTTCCGCAAGCATTCCAGCGTCGCACATATTTGGGAACGATCTGAAGAATGACGGCGTGGCGGTCAACCGTTCCCGGCGCAAGAAGGAACCTGTCATTAACCCGTTTGCCCATGAGCTCGACGGCAAGCGGTGAATCGGCCGCTCGTTCCTCGAACTCCAGAGATGGATGATCAGTGTTTTCAATGACTACCCACTTTGGATCTTCTTGGGGAAGCTCCTGGTAGCGCACTGCTGCTCCGACCTCAACTGTTTCGAGCGTAGGCTGAATGTTTGGCAATGGCTCAAACGGCGTCATCGATATCAGAAATGCCCTATGTGCCTCGGGTTCGCTGAAATGAAGCCGTAGGTAGCGGTATGCGTAGTCAACCGCAGCGTCTGCATTCTTGGCGAATCGGAGAATGTGAACTACCTGGGTAGCACATTCAGTAGGCAGCTCCTCCACGGTTGGTAGCTCTAGCAGTGATCCGGTCACCAGTTCCGGGCGATTGGTCATAAGGCCAATCACTGAGCGGCTCAACTTTGCCAATTTGTGGTCGGGGTTGTCCTTGAGATAAGCGTTGAGTACATCGACCGCCTCCTGTGGATGATATTTCTGGAGATATTGCACACCGAAACTTACTGTGTGCCAGTCGTTAGCGCCTCTCTTGCGAAGGGTTCTAAAGGTATCGATGACAATGCCATCTCGCCGCAGACGAGCAGCGCAGTCGAGCAGATTTCCTGGATCGAACGAGGAGAAGTTAGCTTCGAATGCTTCCTGAAATAGAGGAAGAGCGTCAACCGGTCGGCCGATCAACATGAATAGTCGGGCCAGGAAAATCTTGACTTCAATGCCGCTTGCAGCCGAAAGTAACGATTGTGCTTGGAGAGCGCAGTGTTCCGCTTCCTGGGGCGTTCCCTGGTAATGCGCTAGGTAGCCGTACAGCGAAGCTAAGGACTCTGGACTGATCTGAGACCCGATCCGATCCAGATAGAGCTTGGCCTTGTCCCATTCCTTTTTCTTGAGCAGACTCCTGAGTGCCAAGGTAGCGATGGCTGGGCGCATCACAGGAATAACGCTAGTCAGATCAATGCCAGTTAGAACTTCGATGGCAATCTCCAGGTCGCCGCTCTTCGCACGAGTGAAGAGAGCATTGCCATAGCTGAAGGCGACATCCGCACGTGGCTCAACTGCAAAGGCATGTTCCAGGCTAGCTATGCCTTCGCCAATCTGATCGCTTGCAAACTGAACCTGAGAGCGCGCAAGGAGTGTAAGAATATTGTCAGGACTGAGCCGATGAGCACGGTTCGCTTCATCAATAGCGTCCTTCTTTTTGTTTTGCATGAGTAAGATGTCAACAAGCAGAACGTGTGCTTCCACTTCTGTCGAAATATCCTTTTCAATCTCAGCCAAGTGAATCGCCTGGCGTGCATGACGCTCTCCGCGTTCGAGCAATTCGGAAACCGAAATCGGGGAAGAACGTCTGCCCGTCTCCGAGTTGACAATCCATGCCATATTGACCTGCGCCAATACGAGGTGAGGATGGCCACGTTTTGGATCGGAGTTGACGGCGGCTTCGGCATGGACTGCGGCAGTGTCCAGTTCTTGCCTATTCAAGGCCTTGCCGGCCAGCGCGGCTCTGACCTCTACGTCGGTTAGCAAAATAGAGGAGAGTTCGTGTTCGAGATCTTCCGTGGGTTTTTCGGGCGGCGCGGAAAGTATCCAATACGCTGCAACCTTCGCCGATGTTGGGTATTGTGGACGAATCGTCTCGGCCTTGGAAAATGCCGTGGAGAAATCTCCGATCACGTAATACGCTAGAACCTCGTTGGTCTGGGCCTTCTCATCGTTTGGTTGCAGCGATAGGGCCTGCAGAAAATGCCTTGCAGCCTCCTGTGGTTTCCCCTGTCCGAGAGCAGCGAACCCATGATTAGAGATCACCCTGAACTGTTGAACCGGACTAAGCAGATGCCACTTTTGTTGCTGAAGTCGGTTCAATAGCAAAGTTGCCATTTGAAATTCGCGTCGGTTTACAGCGTCACGCGCTTCGTTAATGAGGGTGTCAAGGTCATCTCCCCCCGGACGTGATGTCAAGGATGAGACACTTTCCTGGACTTGGACAATCGCCTTCTCGATCCTGACTCCGCGTCCCGTTGCAATTTCGCCGTAGTGCTCTTCCTGCACTTCGGGATACTGCTGGAGGAGTTCGCAGATTGTCTCCCAAGTGAAGAGTTCGACTTCAAACAGCCCTTGGGATCTGTGTGCCAGATTGATCTCACGTACTTTACGCTGTGCCTGGGTGGATACCTTGGCCGTCGTCAGTATTCCGTACTTGCCGAGGGGCGGCGTGAACAGTTTGGCCTCATTCACTTCAGCATCGATATCGGCAGGGGGGAGGTTCTTATGTTCTTCCTTAAGCTTGCATTGAGCCGCATACAGGGGGTCCTGTCCGCTGAGATCGAGCAAGTCGATGCCAAACTGACGCTCACCGCGCTTCCCGAAAATCTCTATACCTGGACGGGACCAGTGCAGGCGCAAAACGTCGCGGCAAAGCTTCTCAAAATCGTCATCGTTGGTCGGAATTGGAAAACGCTGCGGTATCGGCGACATAAGAATCCCCTCGCCAATGATACGACTGATTCCTGGGCGGTTATTGCTGCCTTGCTGGCAAATCACTGGGTCGGCCAGCCTTCGTCGGCATTCTCCATGACGAAACTCATCTGGCGCATGGCGGCCAACGTGCTCAACCAGTGTTCAGTCCGCCGGTCCTCTGCCCGTCTGATTCCCGCCCCGAGTATGCCGACGCTATGCGGCGGGTCAGCCTTTGTCCACCTGACGGGCCGCAATTCGAAAGCCGCTGACTGTATCGGAAACTGATTTTGCGCTAAACTCTTTCATTACAGGTAGTCGCACTTAGGAATTTGGAACCAGAGGTATTTTTTCTTCCTGAACCGGCGAAAGATTTCGCAAGAAGGAGAAATCGTCCATGGCAAACGTCTCCAACCTCTCACGCCCCAAACTCTTACATTTCCATTTGTGCGCGCATTGCGGCAGCACATTCCGCAGAAAGTTATTTGAAGGCCGAGCGCTCACCTCGGGAATCTTTCCCTGCCCGAAGTGCGGCCTTGAAGGGCCTCTAAATATAACGATCCAAGAGGTTGAAGAGAACGATCATTCATCCGCCTAACGGCAGACGCGCTTGAAGGACAGGTGGAGCACTGCTCAACTTTCGTCCAGCAGCACGAACAAACTCACTGACCAGCCGTGATCTTTCGTCCGCCCTTGTGGCGAGCTTTGTAACCAGCCTCAATCGTTCTTCGACAAGTGGCCGCATCGTAATCTCATCGCGCGCAATCCGCCACGCCCCCGTGCGGGTTAAAAAAGCGACCCCTTTGTGATTCAAGACCAGTTCCGATGCCTCTTCGGCTGTCATGACATAGTGCACATCAGTAGCAATGACCCCTTTCTCCGAAGTTGTCCGTTGAATCAACTCGTAGAGATGAGGATTCGCGTGCTGAGCAGGGAGAATCCAATCACGAGCACTCAAATCTTGTAGATGAAGTTCTTTTTTCCACGCAAGGGGATCGTCCATGGACAGGGCAATGTAGATCGGATACTCTGCGACCGTCAGAAGACTTAGCTTGGGAGCATCAGGAACAGCGGTGATCAATGCCATGCTCAATTTTCCTGCAATGACTTCACGTGCCAATTCGTGCGAATAATTGCTCCACAGCTTTATCCGAAGGCCGGGATATAGTGGCAGTCGAACCGACTGGAGAGTGGTGACCAGATAAGGATCGGTGTAGGCTGACTTCCCGACATTGAGAATCTCGTCAGCTCCGCGAAATACTGCTGAGGCATTCAAGACGGCGCGTTCAGCGTGCAGAACTGCATCTCGTGCCTCTTCCACAAAGTGGCGACCGGCATCCGTCAATTCGACGAACTGGTGATTGCGCTCGAAAAGCCGAAAACCAAGCTGAAATTCCAACTCAAGAATTCGCCTGCTGAGAGTCGATTGGCCGATTCGCAGCCGTTCGGCGGCCCGCGAGAAATTTAATTCTTCAGCCAGCGCTATCGCCGCCTGTAGCAATCGGATCTCTGGTAGCACCATAGCCATCCTCCGAACCCAAAACCAAGGCAGGACAGCAACCACAACAAATACAATGTGCCCGCAGCATTGTAGCGGCGGGGCATATTATGCCGTTTCGATGCTCTTCAAATCGACGCGGTTGCATAAATATCGCGCCAGAACGCTCGTTATTCCATTTGCGCATAACGCTCTCCCTACTTTTCATTGGACGTATTCACGCGGCCATACCCATGATTGGGAATATTTGGCGTCCGTTCCGGGCAGAATTATCGGACCCAAATCCAAAACGGCCAGTCATCGCGCGGAATCGCGGGCATGGAGATCTTATGGCACATCATCTACTCGATGCGGATGAAGCAGCGCAGGTTCTCAAGATGGATAGCAGAACTCTGGTTCGCTGGGCGCGCCTGGGGCATGTCCCAGCGCACCCTATGGGGGAAGGAAAGCGCAAGCTCTGGCGCTTTCTGGAACATGAGCTACTGGAGTGGCTGGAGGCGCGAAAGCCGGATAAAAAGAGGCCGATGGCGAGTACCATGGAAATAGCCATCAGTGCTCATGCAAGGAGATCAGCATGAGCCGTTTACAACAAGGAAGCCTCTTGAGACTGAAGCGCAAAGCCGGTCCGGACGTGTGGGTGTTTCGCTGGTATGACGAAACCGACGGTACACGCACGTATCGGAAACGAACCATCGGTTCGGTGGTACGTTTTCCGCATCAACAGGATGCAGAAAAAGCAGTAGAAGCGCTTCGCAACAATATCAACTCTGAGTTCAGAGTTCCGGAAACGGTCTCCGAACTTGTCACCCACTACCGCAAACACGAGCTGACCGAGGAGAAAAAAGCCTACGCAACCATCGAGGCAAATTCTCTTTACCTTGCAAATCATATCGTCCCCAAGTGGGGAACGGCATATTTGCAGGATGTCCGCACCGTAGACGTGGAATTGTGGCTGAACTCTCTCACTT
>CAYQSI010000117.1:0-7643 GCA_964420185.1 uncultured Occallatibacter sp.
AAGCCGTCGGCCGAGGGTCCAACCGAATCGCCCGCGTTGTCGCCCGTGCAGTCGGCAATCACGCCGGGGTTGCGCGCATCGTCTTCCTTGATCTTGAAAACGATCTTCATCAGATCGGAGCCGATGTCGGCGATCTTGGTGAAGATGCCGCCGGCAATACGCAGCGCCGCGGCGCCCAACGATTCGCCAATGGCGAAGCCGATGAAGCAGGGGCCCGCAAAATCAGCCGGGATGAACAGAAGAATGAAAAGCATGATCAGCAGTTCGACCGAGATCAGCATCATGCCGACGCTCATGCCAGACTTCAGCGGAATCGCAAAGCACGCATATGGCTTGCCGCGCAATCCTGCGAATGCCGTCCGTGAGTTCGCGAAGGTGTTCACGCGAATTCCAAACCATGCCACCCCGTAGCTGCCCGCGATGCCGATAAGCGAGAACAGCAGGATGATCGGCAGCGTAACCGCGATGGGCTTATTCGGCACTGGCGCCAGCCAGCCGAAGTACAGCGAGATAATCACCGCGATGAAAGCCCAGAGCAACATGATGAACTTGCCCTGCGTCACCAGATAGGTCTTGCAGGTCTCATAGATCAGCTCGGACATTTCGCGCATCGAACGATGAACCGGCAGGTTCTTCAACTGGTTATAGATAACCAGACCGAACAACAGGCCGGCGGCGCAGAAGAGCAATCCAATCGAGAGAAGCTGATGTCCGTTCAAGCCGAAAAAGTTCGCAAAATTCACGCTCTTCAGATCCGGCAGTACCAGGCTGGCTTCGCCTCCGCCTGCCTGTTCCTGCGCGCCAGCGAATGTGGGAAGCATCAGGCCCAGAACGGCCGCCACGATCTTGTACTGGTGCTTGAGAAATGGCTTCATGCCTTCCTTGATGGCTGCGGTTCCGGTGTCCGAGCCGATGAGCTGGCGCGCGAACATAGCTACGACGAGCGAAAGCGCGCTCACGCCTAGAAAAAATTCCACCCAATTCAGTACAGTCACGAGTCCTCCAACGAGAAGTTTTGAATCGCCCACACGAATGGTCCCAGAAAATACCACGTAAATTTTCCGGGGGAGATAGTCATTCGAAGGCTATCATCCGCGTTGGGCACTGTCGAGTGACTGCAATCACACCGATTCCATGGGGCTTCCAGGAACGGGAAACGGCGGCGCGAAAAACCGTGCTTTGGGGCCTTGTCCAGCTATTGAACCGGAATGTCGATCTTGTCGCCGGGGAGCGGGATTTGCAGGTTCTGCCGGCCGGGCTCGCGCACCTGGCCTCGGGGGAGCGGGTGCAACTTGAAGAGCACCAGAATGTTGCGATCCGGATCGTCGAAGGCGCGGAAACTGGCTACCTGCTGGAGCGAGAAGTGAGTGTGAATGTCCTCGAGGGTGCCGGGGTCGAGGTCGTTCCAGGTGGCGTACCAGCCGGGTTGATAATGGGCCAGCTTTGTAACCAGATTCTGAGTGCCAAAGTCGTCGCACAGGGTGGGCAGGTGGGTAACCAGGCTGATCTGGTCGCCGCTGATCGAGACCAGGAGCCGCTTGCCGTTGGGGTGTTCGTCGATGTAACCGGTGAGCCGCTGAGCCGCATCGACAAAGGTGTACTCGGGATGGGCGGCGTAGTTCAGAGTCTGGAGGCCGTTGAAGGCCACGGCCAGAGCAGCGAACGCAACCACGGCCCAGCCAAGAATTCGCTCCGGAGAGTGGAACGGCCGGATTTTGTTTGCCGGAGCAGTTTGACCGAGCAGCGCTCCTGCTCCCAACGCGACAACGAGAAAGCTGAAAAAGGCCACCACGGCAAAATAGCGGGGCTGGGGATGATTCTGGTAGGTCATGAAGAGGATGTAGCCGGCGACAGCCAAGATGGAGGCGCCGAAAACGGGGTCCAGCAGCAGGTTGCGGGCCCAGGGGTTGCGCCCGGCCCGCGCCGGGCTTGGCTTGTATGAGGCCAGAATCGCAACCATAATCGCAAGCAGGACCACCAGCCCGGCCAGCGGAATCAGGATGGGGTCCACCCACAGTCCGCCGTGAAAGGACCACCAGAAGCTGACCAGCGGCCAGGATAAGCCCTTGGGCTTGACGTATTTGTTCACGAAGAAGAGGTATTTGTAGTCGCGGAAGAGGCCCAGGCGGACGATCAGTGCCATCCACAGGCCAAAGGTGACGGCAAAGGCGCCCGCAGCGGCCAGGGCGCTGCGCACGGCCAGTTTTCCACCCCACGGACGAAGACCTGTCCGCGGGGACCCCGGCTCAAGCTTTCGGCGGTCCCAGAGCGGCGCCACCATCGCCCAGCCCAGTGCCGGCAGCAGAAAAACGGCGGTGGTCTTGGTGAGCATCATCAGCGTGAAGAGCAGGCCGATGGCAACTGAAGCGGCCACCGGCCGGCGCAGCCGGGGCAGGCGGACGGCGAGGTTCAGGGCCGCCAGCGTGAACGTGATCAGCATGGGCTCCAGAATGGCCAGGCGGCTGAAGCAGTAGAGAAAGGGGCTGGTGACGATCAGCGTCATGGCCAGGAACGCCAACCAGCGCGGCCCGCGCGGCCTGAGCAGCAGGTAGGTCAACAGCAGATTGCAAAAGAAAAAGGCCACGGCCAGCCCGCGTGCGGCCTGGATGGTGACCCCAGTAAAGAAAAACAGCACCCACTCGAGGAAGGGCCACACCGGCACGGCGGGCGCGGGGTTGAAGTCCCCCCGCAGATACCAGTGCCCGGTCAGATGGGCGCGGATGGCCGCGTTGCCGTACCAGCCTTCATCGGTGTACTTGGCCCAGTCCATGTACCACGGCGAGTTGTTGGGAAAGTCGGCGCTGAGATGGAAGGCATGCACCAGCGCAAAACAGCCAATAAGGACCAGCCAAAGGGCGTAAAACCAACGCTTATGCAAGATTGTCAAGGTCTGTTTCCCCACGAGAACCGCACACCCCGATGAGGCGGCCGCAGACAATTTCCCCACGGGCGATCATCCGCGAAACCGGGATGGAAAACGCCTCCAAGGGGATACCGCAAGTATATCGCGCCAACATCTCCGGGCTCACTCGGCGTGGAAGACGACATCGAAGAGCAGCAGGCTGACGGTGGTGAAGATGATGTCGTAGCCCAGAAGCATCTTGATCCACAGGGTGGGGTCGCTCTCGCCGGTGAGGATGGCGGTGGTGGCCTGCACCATGGCCAGCAGAGCGGGGATGAAGATCGGAAAGAGAATCAGCGAAAGCAGCAATTCACGGTTGCGGCTGCGGATGGAGAGCGCGGCAAAAAAGATGCCGTTGCCGACCAATGCCCATGTGCCCAGCGGCAGAACCAGCGCCAGCAACCAAGCCTGCCCCGCGATGTGAAGGTTGTAAAAGATGAGGAAACAGGGCGCCAGGATCACTTGAACGACGGTAACGAAGAGAAAATTCGCAATCACCTTGGCGAGGAAGAGTTCCGCGCCGGGAGCGGGCGCCATGCGCTGGGCGTCGAGAACCTGGTGGCGGATTTCGCGGGCCCAGGCCTGGTTGAGGGCGCTGACCGAGGCGAACATGGTGGCCACGCAGAGAACGCCGCCGGCGATCTGCTGCGAAAAGGCCCCGCGCGGGTCGAATGCGATCGAGAAGAGCACAACAACCAGCAGGGAGAAAAACAGCATGGAGACGAGGGCATCCAGTGTCCGCAGCTCGATGCGCAGGTCTTTGACCAGATGGGTCCACAGGGCGCTATGCATCAGGCGTGACCCTCCGGGGCGGTGGATTTTGTCAGGTCGGCGGTCTGGGCTGCGGCGGCGCGGAGGTAGTCGTCGGGGCTGAGGATGAGCTGAGTTCCACGCGCGCCGGCCGAGACGCTGATCTGATCAAAGAGGATTACGGTCTCGTCCACAAAGACGGGGTAGGTTTTTTTTGCGCCGAAAACGGTGACGCCGCCGCGGATGTAGCCGGTGAGCGGCTGCACGTCCTTGAGCGGAGCCATCTCGGCCTTGCGCAGACCGGCCGCGCGGGCCAGTTTCTTGAAATCCAGCTCGGCGTCGCCGGGGATGACGGCAAAGACGTACGTGCCTGCTCCGCCGGTGGTGAGCAGGGTTTTGAAGACCTGCTCGGGCGGCATTCCAATCTTCTTGGCAACGGCGGGGGCGGAGAGATCGTTGGGATCGACCTCGTACTCCTGGAGTTTGAAAGGGATGCCGAGGGATTCGAGCAAGCGGGCGCCGTTGGTCTTCATCGCGTTGCCCTTCCTTCCTCAAACGACGCCACACGACCAGCGTGCAGTGTGAGTATCCAGTCGGCGATGGGCGCGGCCAGCTCGCGCTGGTGGGTCGTCAAGACAATCGTCCGGTTGCCCTGGCGGAAGCCGGCCAGCAGCTCGACCATCTGGCGGGCGCTTTCGACGTCCATGTTGGAAAAAGGCTCGTCGAGCAGCAGCAGCTCAGGGACGGAGAGCAGCACGCGGGCCAACGAGGTGCGCTGGCGCATTCCTTGCGAGTACTGGCCAAGGAGGCGGTCGAGTTCCGGGTCAAGGCCCACCTGGCGCAGGGCTTCGGCAGGCGCCAAGCAGGCGCGGCCGGGGTAGAGGCTGCGGAAGTAGCTCAGGTTCTCCTGGGCGGTCAGCTCGTCGTAGAGCATGGGGGCGTGGCTCATGTAGCCGATGCGCTCGCGGGCCTCATGGGGTTCGAGGCCGCCGAAGACCGTGATCTTTCCAAAGCTGGGCCTGAGCAGGCCGGCGAGAATGCGCAGCAGCGTGGACTTGCCCGCGCCGTTTTCGCCGATCAGAACATAGCAGCGGCCAGGCTCGAAGTCTACCGAGACCTGGCGCAGAGCGGCGAAGGGGCCGAAGAGTTTGGAGACTTTGTCGAGGCGGGCGCAAACTGTCGAGCCGAAGGCCTCGCTGGCGGCAGCGGTCATGTGCGTCAGTTTACGGCAGCCGGGGCTGCGGCTGCGTTGAATGCGTGAGGAGCAGGGGCCTGGGCGGCGGCTCGGGGGCTGGCGGCAGGCTGCGCGGGCGTTGCTCCGGGCTGCGCCGGAGCGTACTTGCTGGCGCACTTGGCTTGGAGGACGTTGGCGTGGAAGACGCCATCGCGGCCATAGGAGCCTTCGGCCAGGGCCTGGGCGTCGTCTTTGAAGGTGTCCGGCGGCGGCTCGGAGCCCTTGTAGTTGACTTTGAGCAGACGGCCCGTTGGGGCTTTGGGCGAGTGGCTCTCAAACTCATTCAAAACAAAGGTCACGTGGGTGCCGTCCTGCTCGATGGTGCCGGGCTGGACGAAGCCCTCGACGCGCAACTGGCTGTGGTAGGCCTTTTCGCCCATGCCGCCCAGTTCAGCGATGGTGACGTAGTAGCTCTTGTTGGCTCCATAGCCGGAGTAAGCCAGCCACACAATGGTGCCCACGATAATGGCCACCGCAATTCCGATGCGGACGGTGTTAGGGGAAGTTTTCATCGTCAACCTTAAAGATACGTGCGTTATTTGGCAAGGTCAACACAGTCAAAAACATTTACCGCGCTCCCTCCAGCGTTTGCGCGGCCCGTGTGAGGGCCTGAGTCAGCACCGTCAACTGCTGCGCTGCCCGCTGCGTATCTTTGGCGTCGAGGGCCTCGTTGACGCCGGGGATCACGACGGCTGCGTAGCCGGTGAACTCGCCGGGAGCGTAGATGGTGTGGCGGAACCAGGGACGATTGGGCAGGCCGGGCTCGGAGAGGAGATCGGTTTCGGCCTGGCGGAGGGCGAGATTGAGCCGAACGAGATCGCCGGAGGCAGCGACCTGCAGGCCGTGAGCGTGTTCGGCGGCGGTGGAAAGGCGCGCGGCGGCAGCCTGGGCTGCGGAAAAGTCCAGGGAAAGTCCCTGGTCACTGGCCTTCCGTTTGGCTGCTTCAATGTACGAAGAAATCGCACCGGCGTAGGCGACATAGTCGTAGGGCAGCACGTCGGCATCGGCCATGCGCAGGGCTTCGAGGCCGAAGACACGGGCCATCTCCTGCAGATAGGCGAATTTTGGGTCGGCGTTCTGGATGTACCATGCGTAGTTGTCGAAGACGGAGTGATAAACGCCGTAGGGACCGTCGGAGCCGATATCGGTGGAGGGTACGCCAACGTGTTGCAGGAATGCCGTGAAGTCGGAACCGGAGCCGAGATCACCCACGCTAATCTCTTCGGCGGGCGCGGGCGTGGCGTTGGAGGCGCGGTGCCCGTTTTGGGCAGGATGCTCGCTTTGGCTCGGATGATTGATGCGCCACTGCTGGTAGACCGTTCCGCCCAGCGGACTGGGAACCGAGCGGGTCAGCTCGCGGAGGAATTGTTTGAGCGACGGAACGGCGGAAGCGGAAAAATCCGGCCCGGCAACGGCTACGTCGGTGTTGAAGTAGGCAACGGCGCGCTCCAGGGCCTTGGCGTTCTGCTCGACCCACTCGGTGGAACCGATGAGACCTTCCTCCTCGGCGTCCCAACTCGCGAAAATGAGAGTCCGCTTGGGCCGCCAGCCCTGTCGAAGCAGCGCACCGACGCCATGGACCGATTCGAGCATAGCCGCAGTGCCGCTGGAGGGATCGACGGCGCCGTAGACCCAGGCGTCGCGGTGATTGCCGACTACAACCCAGTCGTCGGGGTACTCCGAGCCTTTGATCTTTCCGATGACATCCCAGATAATGCGGCGCTGATAGTCCTGCTGGGAGACCAGGTGGACTTTCACGGCACCCTGCCCCCCAACTGTTCCGATGTGATAGCGGAAAGGCAGCGCGCCCTGCCACTCCTGCGGCGCGCCGGGGCCTTTGAGAGCTTGCAGGATGGGCAAGGCGTCGTGGTAGCTGATGGGAATGGAGATGATGTGGGGCTGGCT
Organism: uncultured Occallatibacter sp.; assembly: GCA_964420185.1. GTDB lineage: Bacteria > Acidobacteriota > Terriglobia > Terriglobales > Acidobacteriaceae > Telmatobacter. The sequence goes on from CAYQSI010000117.1 coordinate 6,792, forward strand.
GCCATAAGGCGAGACGCGGGCCGAATCAGGCAGCTCCGGCGTCGAGGCCACCCCCGGAGTCTCAGGGTCGCCGGGATATTTGAAGAGAAATTGCACTGAACCGCGCTGCACGCCGGTCTCAGGCCGCCAAGGCCCAAGTGGGTAAGCGTCGCCCTTGGTGTACCCGTCGTCCTGCGGGTCAGTGTAGATGAGCACACCGGCAGCACCACGCTGCTCGGCGATGTAGACCTTGACGCCGCGGAAGTTGCCGCCGTAGCGGGCGATCACGATCTTGCCCTTGAGGTCGATGTGCCGGGCGGCGAGTTGGTCAAAGTCCTCCAGGCGGCCGTAGTTGGCGTAGACCACCTCGGCGGTGACGTCTCCCGATCCCGAGGAACCGTTGAAAGGCATCACCACTCGCGGATCGTCCTGGTACGGGTCGCCATCGACGTGCTCGCGGGTAGGGCCGCTCATCAGCAGCTTTCCGCTGGCGTCATAGGCCTCGACGCGCACCACCTTGGGCTGGTTGAGCAGCACGCGGTAAGGAACGATCTCCGTCTCCAGACCCGCCGCGCGGAACTTCTGCGCCACGTATTCGGCGGTCTTGCGGTCTTCGGGAGTTGAGGCCAGGTGGGGCTCAGCGGTAAGCGTCTTCAGGTGCTGGCCGGCCAGCGCGGCATCAGGGACGGCGAGAAATTTGGTCTCAATCCTGGACTGGGCAGTGAAATCCGAATAGCCGAAAACGACTGGCGGAGCAACCGCCTGGGGGGCGGATTGAGCCGCCAGAAGGCTGGAAATCGAGGCCAGGGAAACAAACGCCAGAAGAAGAGCAGGGACAAGCGGCTTGCGCACAACCATGAGTGGGACCCTCGT
>CAYQSI010000118.1:0-7621 GCA_964420185.1 uncultured Occallatibacter sp.
TTGTCCCAGCGCGACATATCGGAGAGAATCACCGTGTCGCCTTCCTTCAAACCTTCAATCACCTGAATGCTGTTCACCGATGCGCGGCCCACCTTCACCGGAACGCGCGTAGCTCCCTTGCCATCGGCATCCACTTTGAACAGGCTCAGCGTGGAGTTCTCGTTGCCCAGCGCAGGCCGGCCCACATAAAGAACATCCGTCATGCGCTCCAGATCGATCGTCCCGTCCACGCTCAGGTCGGGCCGGGCCCCCTGCGGAAGAGGCCCGGTAAGTTCTACGTCAACCGTGACCGTTCCGTTCTGCACAGCCGGGTCGATGCGCTGCACGCGGCCCGGAATCACGCCGTTGTGCGTATCGATGGAGGCTGCTTGGCCGATCTGAATGTCGCGTGCCTGGGTCTCGGCAATCTTCAGCGAGGCCTTCAACTGGTCCGGCTGCACAACCTTGGCCAATGTGATGCCTGGAGCCACGTGCTCGCCCACCTGATGCGGCAGGTCCACCAACACGCCGCTGATCCCCGCGGTCACGTGCAGCGCGGCCAACTGCTGTTGCTTGAGCTGATAGAGAGCGCGCGCCTGATCCACCTTCGTTTGCTCCACGGCCAATTGCGAAACGATGACTTTTTCGTTCATCGTCATGCGCTCGTCCTCGATCTTGTTGCGCGTCGTCAACTCGTCGGCCTTGCCCCGCGAAGCCTTGTAGGTCAGTCCGGAGATGACGCCCAGATCGTAGAGCGCCTTGTCGGTCTGCGCCTGCAATTGTGCCTGCCGATAGTCCGAACCGACGGTGGCAGCGCCTGCCCTCTGGGTCATCAGGTCGTTCTGGAGTTTTATTTGGGTGTTGTGGTACTCGCTCTCGGCGGCCTTCAGCGCCAGACCGGCGTTCATGGCCTCCTGCTCAAGCTGCGGATTGGCCAGGTCCATGAGGACCGTGCCGGCCTGAACCTGCGCGCCCGGCAGCACCAGAATCCGTGTGACCGTGGCCTCGGTCTCGGCAGGAATCAGCCTGAGCTTGTCCTCGCGCGGCACCAGGGTTCCAGTTGACCCGCGCACTTGCCGGATCATGGGCCCTCTTTTGACCGTATCCGGCCAAATCGTCGAGCGATCCACAGTGGGCGCAGCCGGCTTGAGCCGCGACAGCCCAAGCAGCGCAAGCGCAACCACCACCACCACCACGCCGGCTAGAATCCAACGCCGGCGCTTCACCTTTTGCATCAAGTCTGGGCGTGCGATGTCCATATGCCAGGAATCATTGCACTTGCCGTGCCATAACGCACTTCCAATTTCGCATTGAAAACAAACCACTTAAATAAGCGATCCGGGGAGGGCAAGGCCTTGGGGTGACCGTTTCCAGCACGGCAGTGTTCATTTTCGAACAGTAGGGAGAGATACCCAGCCCGTCCTGAGCAAAGCCGGGAACATCGTGGCCCAACTCGTGCGATCCTGAAGACACTATGAAGATTCTCCTTGGCATCCTCGCCGTCCTCGTCGTCGCCGCCTCCCTCTTCGCCGACTACAAATGGCGCCGGTGGATGGCCGCCCGTCGCCGCAATCGCCAATAGTCCCTTAACTTCCCCGGTTTTTTCCCGTTACAATGACCCATAGGGAGCTTTCTAATCGCTATGTCTCATTTTTTCGCTGATGCCCATCGCTGCCCCACTCTTCGCCGGCCGACCAGCCTTTTTCTGAGTCTTGCCGTTGCCATACTCGTCGTCGCCGCCGCCGCCGGCGCCCATGCCCAGTTTGCCCCTCCGTCCCCCGGAACTCAGGTGCATGACCCCGCCGCCCTCAAGCCGCCCGCCGGCGCCCGCGTGGCCCTGGTCGAGTTTGAAGACATGGAATGTCCGGACTGCGGCCGCGCCAACCCTTTGCTGAACGAGGCTGCGGCCAAGTACAAGATTCCTTTGGTGCGCCACGACTTCCCGCTGCCCATGCACAACTGGAGCTTTAACGCCGCGGTCAACGGCCGCTGGTTCGACATCCGAAGCAAAGCCCTGGGCAACGAGTACCGTGACCAGGTCTTCGCCAATCAGGCCTCCATCGTCAGCCCGGACAGCCTGCACCAGTTCACTGAGAAGTTTGCCGCCAGCCACCACATCGCCCTGCCCTTCGCCGTCGACCCGCAAGGCAAGCTGGCCGAACAGGTCAAGGCCGACTACGCCCTCGGCCAGCGCATCGGCATTGAGCACACTCCCACTATCTGGGTGGTCACAGCCAGCTCCAAGGGCGCGCCCTTCGTCGAGGTCGTTGACCGCAGCAAACTCTTCCAGCTCATCGACCAAGCCATCGCCGACACTGCTTCGGCCAAGGCGCCAGCGAAGACACCCGCCAAAGCGCCGGCAAAGAAGCCAGCCGGCAAGTAACCCCCGCAACGCTCTAAGAATCAAAACGGCGCATCCCGCTCTGGGATGCGCCGTTTCCGTCTACTGAATCGATCTTTGTTCAAGAGCATTTTAGCTTTTGCTATAAACTTCCGTGCCCCATCCATTCCGCGTTTTTCTGCGGAATGGGTGGGATAACCACAACCCTCACTCCCCGGTCTGAATCTGCACCAGCTTCGGCGCCTCGGCCCCCTGCTCACCCGGCGAAACCATGCTGGTTTGCGGCGCGCGCCAGTGGTCGATGTAGCTGATCCTGTGGACGCAGCCGATGGTGCAATTGGGCGAGCAGCTTTTGGCCGTCAGGAACTCCCGCTTCACGTCCGCGGTGGTGTACTCGGCCAGCGGCACACCCGGAAACCCGCGCTGTTGCGAGCAGTAGTGCACCAGCCCGTCCTCGCAAATATACAAATAACGCGATCCCGCACGGCAGCGCCAGTCGTTCGGCCGCCCCTGCGCAATCGCCTCCTGGAATTTGTCGAAGCGCGAGTAGTTGGTCTTCCTCCTGCGGGTCATCTCGAAGTAGACCTTGGCCTCGTCCTCCAGCAGCGGCTTCAGTTGCCCGCTGCCGTCGTGGATGATCCCAATCGTCGATTCAAAGCCCAGCCCCAGCGCCCGCTTGCCAATCACCGCCGCATCGTTGGGATTCTTGAAGCCCCCGCCGACCACGGAATTGATATTCACGTGAAATTCGGCGTACTGGCTCAGCATCTCCAGCTTTTTGTCCAACACCTTCAAGCTCTTCATCGACACATCGTCCGGCTCCAGATTGTCGATAGAGATCTGCATGTGGTCCAGCCCGGCCCGGTTCAGCCGGTCGATCCGGTCAACATTCAGCAGATAGCCGTTGGTAATCATCCCGGCAATCGCCCCGGTCTGCCGGATGCGCTTGATAATCTCGTCCAGTTGCGGATGCGTCAGCGGCTCGCCGCCGGAGATGCCGATCATCGCCGTCCCCAGCCGTCCCAGGTGGTCGATGCGCCGGTACATCTCGTCCAGCGGCACCGGCTCAGAGACCTTGTCGTACTCATTGCAGTAGCCGCACGACAAATTGCAGAAGCGCGCCGGCACAATCTGCGCCAATACCGGGTGCCCGGTGTGGGTCAGCGCCCTGCCCACCATCGCCAACTCACGCACCTTCCGCGTAACCGCCTTCCAGCGCCCGCGCACCGTCAATCTCCGTGGAATTGCCATCTATTCCATTGAATCACACTCGCCCCACGGCCTCCATCGGCAGAAAAATTCACTCCGCGGCGAACATTTCCCCACTTTCGTGCTCTTTACTTGTAGTAATGCCAAACGCGATCTTCAGCGTGACTCCGAGAGCGCCGGTGCCTGAAGGCGCGGGCGGGGGTGCGCGCCGGGCAGCTTCGTTTGCTGCGTTCGTCGAACGGCATTCGCGTTTCGTCTATCGCATCGCCTTGGCTGTGGCGCGCAACCCGCAGGACGCCGAAGACGCGGCCCAGGAGACATTTCTCCAGATTTTTCGAGGGGACAGGTGGGAAGAGATCGAAGACGAGCAGGGCTATCTGGCGCGGGTTGCCTGGAGGCTGGCCGTTCGGCGGCGCAAGCCCCGAGCGCTGGAGCAGGAGCTTTCCCCGGAAATGCATTCTGCTATCAGCTCCCCAGAAGCCAGCCCCGAGCAATCCGCAATGGACCGCCAACTGGAAGTCTGGCTCCACGCCCGCATCGACGCGCTGCCGGAGAAGTTGCGCCAGCCTCTGGCCCTGGCCGCGCTGGGGGAGTTGAAACTGGTCGAGGTCGCCAAAATTCTTCGTCTGCCCGAGGGCACCGTCCGGCGCCGGATTCACACCGCGCGGCAGAAGCTCAGGCAGGAGCTTGCGGAAAGGAGTAAGCCATGAACCATGAAAATGGCCGGCTGGACAATTTGGACACCCTGATTGACGCCGCGCTGGCCAGCTATACGTCCCTTGAGCCGCGGCCCGGACTGGAGCAGAGAATATTAGCCTCCGTGGCCGCCGCCGGCCGTCCGCGCAGATGGGGTTGGCGTCCGCTTTGGGCGCTGGCCGCCGCCGCCGCGCTCATAGCTGTCGTAGCCATTCCGCTGGTTTTCAGATCCGCGCGGCCAACCGTCGCCGTGCTCCATCCTCCCGCCGTCGCTCAACATTTTCCCCAGTCCGCTCCGGCTCCCGCAACTCCCGCGCGGTACACTCTCGCCTCCCATGCCCGGCCAGCCGCCACGCAGTCCGAAGTGTCGCATCCTCTGGCTCAATCCAGCTCTGGCCGCCTTGCTTCAATGGCCTCCGCTGCGCCAGTGACCATCGCGCTCATTCGCAACCAGCCTCTTACGGACGAACCCATCCATGTGAAGCCCATTTCGATAGCTCCCATCCAGATCGCTGCCTTGAATTAGGAGAACCCCATGCCAACAACACGACTTATTTTCGCCACCCTCCTGCTCGCCACCCCCCTGCTTTGCGCGCAGCAAGCACCGACGCAGAAAGCGGAGATCAACTCCGCTACGGCTCACCACGCCACCCATTCAGGAGAAGCAGCGCAGCCAACCTTTGAGCCGCTCCAGCTCACGGTTACGTTCAAAAGAATCCATGGCGACAAGATCACCACGCAAAAGACCTACACCGTATCTGCTTCCGCGCAACAAGCCGATCCGCAGATTCGCGACGACAGCCGTATTCCCGTCAAGAAAGAGAACTCAGCCGTCGCGGCCCCGGCTCAATACATCAATGGCAACACCGATGTTGATATCCAGAGCATCCGAAAGGTGCGAGACCTTGTTTCTCTCACCCTGCGCATTTCGCAGGAAGGGTATTCGGAATTTGGGTCCTCGGAGCGGCCGAGCGCGAACTCTTCGCTCAGTTCTCACCGTTACACCATCTCTCCGACAGTACCCATCGGCAAACAAGTCACCGTCTATTCGATGGCCGATGACGTCAATAACTACAAGGTAGAGGTTCTGCTTCTTGTTGAGCCTCTCAACGAGAAATAGCTCCCGCCGCAATGAACTCTGCGCGAAATTACGGAGATGGATTTCCGCCTGTTTCCCGCTCAACAGTGAAATCCGTGGATTTACGATGGATGGAGAACTGAGATGACGATATTGAAAGTCAAACAGGCCGTGCTAGCGGCTGCCGTCACATTGCTTCTGACGTTGAGCTTTTCCATAGCTTCCAACGCGCAGCAGACGCCGTATGTCGTTGGCAGCACCGTAACCGGTCACGTCTTCTGCGCCGACACGAACGCCCCCGCTCGCTTCGCCAAGGTTCTGCTCAAGTCCACTGCGGCTGACCACAGCGGCGAAGAGTTCTTGAAGCGTCTTACAGACAATTTGCAGAAAATAGTGGGAAAGTGTTGCGAGACAGAGCCCCCGGCCAAACCGCTCACTGAACCGGCCAAACCGCCCGCCCAGCCGGCCAAGCCGCTCGCCGATGACAAGAAGCAGGCGATTGACGCGGCCACAAAGGGGATGACCCAGGCTCTTGACATGATGAACGCCTCCACCGTCGGCCTCAATGGGGAGTTCAAATTTGCCGGCGTCAAACCCGGCACTTACTACGTCCACGCTATCTACGCCGGTTACATCGATCCCTTCGACCAGTTCTCTGACGAGGACTTCGCCAGTACCGATCCGGCAATCCGCGCCCGCATTGCGCAGATTCCTACCGTCACGGTGACGGGCGCCGACTCCGCCCACGCCGAGCTTCGTCTGGAGCGCGGAGCGGCGATCAGCGGCCGCATCCTCTTCGACGACGGCACTCCCGCCGCTGGTTGGACTCTTTCCGCCATTAAGCCCGGCACACCCGGCGGCGCCATAGAGGAGGCGTCCGTTACGATGAACCAGGCGCTCGCCATGAGCGGCGCGGTTCAGATCGCCAAAAGCGACGACCTCGGCCACTTCCGCATCACCGGCCTTGTTGCCGGAGACTACGCTTTGCGCGCCACAATGATCGCGCCTTCCATTGGCATCACCGCCAACAACATCGGCGACGGCGGCAGCGGCATCAAGCTCGTCGTGTATTCCGGCAATACCTTCAACCGCACCGGCGCGAAGCCCATCACGGTGAGCGCGGGCAAGGAATGTTCCGGAGCTGAAATCACCATCCCGGCCCACTCGCTACACAACATTACCGGCCACGTCTACGCCAAGGCCGACGCTCATACGCTTAACGTCGGCCAGGTCAACCTCACCAGCAAGAGCAACCCCGCGCTCCATCTCATCGCCGCCATCCGTGACGACGGCAGCTTCCACTTTGAATATCTTCCCGGCGGCATCACCTACACGCTGACGACAGCGGACGCTGCTGACGGCAAGACCAACCCCGCCGCCACTCCTGGCTTTATGGGAATCAACCTTCCCAACACGGAGATTCTGCATAAGTACGGGAAGGACACCACCGATGTGCTGCTGGGCGATTCAGACATTGATTCCGTCCGTCTGACCGTCGCGCAGACCGACTGGAAACCTCCGGTCAAGAAGCCCGGAGCCCCCGACGTCAATCTTGGCGACGTCTTCAAAGGCATCATTGACGCCGCCTCCAGCAATAAGCCATAAAGAGAGGAATCGATGGTGTTTGGGTCGCATAGTTTAGCAGCTTCCATTTCCAGGGCTTCACAACCGGCCATCGGCCAATTTCAGGAGGAACGATCATGCGTCGCATTGTATTTCTTTGTTTGAGCGGGTTGGCATCTTGCTTGTTGATTTCCACTGTCGTGCTGGCAGGCGGCCGCAACCCTGCCGATTTCCCGTTGCGGGTGCACATTTTCTCGCACAATGGGGTTTCGCATTATTACGACAGTTCTCTCGAGCTGGTGGATGGGGAGGGCCGGGCGAATCTCTACGAAAACGGAGAGCCGCGCGCCTTCGACTATAGCTATCGCTGCGAGAGCCGCCTGATGAATTCAATCGGATATGAAACTTATATGGCGCGCTGGAAGAAGCAGGGCAAGACGCTGGAGCTTTTGCAGCCCGTGACGGGCAAGACCTGCGAACTGAAGATCGATTTGAAAGAGGCTGTGGCCTATCACAAGCACAAAGGCTCGGTGGTAGAGGAATCGGCGGCGAAGTTCAAGGAGTGGATGGTCCGGCATCAGTACGATCCGGAACATGGAATGAATCTGCCGGTATCGACGCCTCAGGCGAAGTCTGACGAAGCCGATACGCAGTAGCTTGTGCTGTCATTGGGCAGGTGGCCCAGTCATGAAATAACCAGGAAGCTGTGTGCCCCATTCATCCACAGTTTTATCGTGGATGAGTGGGAGACCACG
>CAYQSI010000119.1:0-7512 GCA_964420185.1 uncultured Occallatibacter sp.
TTCACTGGAGATCGACTGGTCCCAAATCGTCCGCCGCTGCATGGACGGTGATTCCAGCGCATGGGCTGAGCTGGTTCGCGCGCAGCATCGGCGTGTCTATGGGCTTTGTTATCGCTTTACCAACAACCCGGCCGACGCCGAAGACCTGACCCAGGACGTTTTTCTGAAAATTTACTCGAACCTGGCCAGCTTCGACATGAGGCGCGGCTCCTTGCAGGTTTGGATCGCCACCATGACCCGCAACCTGCTGGTGGACAACTTCCGGCGGACCCGCAACCAGCGTGCTACCTCCTCACTGGATGATGGCTGGGAGTCGGCCGAAGAGCTGAAGCCGATTGACCGGCTGACGGCCCGCGGAGCCTCGCCGCACGAGATGGCGGCCAAGAATGAACTGGCGAAGATGGTGCAGGAGGCTCTGGCGCGCGTTTCCGTCGAGCTGCGCGAGGCCGTCATTCTCCGCGATTTGCAGGATATGGACTACAAGGAGATCGCCTGTGTGCTGGGCATTCCCGAAGGGACGGTCAAGTCCCGCATCAGCAGAGGCCGCGCGGAACTAGCGAGGCTGCTGGAACGTAATAAACGGGAGGTGATGTGATGGCAGAGCGCACTTTCAATTCGAACTCCGCGGCCTGCGTGCAGTGGGAGGCGCTTTTGGCGGACGCGCTGGACGGGCTGCTGAGGCCCGAGGATGAGGCAATCTTTAATGCCCATCTGGCCGTCTGCCCGGCCTGCTCGGCGCTGTTTGAAGAGGCGCGCCGGGGCCGCGAGTGGCTGGAGTTCCTCTCGCCTGAGCCGGAGGTTCCGGCCGGTTTATTGGACAAAATACTTGCCCAGACCGGCCCGGGGCACGAGGCAGGTTATGGACTGGCGACCGCTGGCGGCAATGTTTTGCCGATGCGTCCGGTCTCCATTTCCGCCTTCACCCCAACACGCAAAGATCGCGTGCCCGGGACCCCGGCCTGGCAGCGTCCCGGCTTTATTGGGCAGGTTCGCCGTTTCGCGGAACCCCGGTTGCTGATGACAGCGGCGATGGCCTTCTTTTCCATCGCCATGACACTCAACCTGACCGGCGTCCGGCTAAACAGCCTGCGGCTCGCCGACCTGCGGCCCAGCGTAGCGCGTTCATTTTTGGAGCGGCGGCTGACGATGGCCTCGACGCCGATCATCCGCTACTACGACAACTCGCGGCTGGCGTACGAAGTGCGGCCGCTGCTGCTGCTGCTGCGCCTGACGACTCAAGGCGGGGGCGAAGGCCAGGGCGAAGACAACCGGCAGAAGTTGCAAGACCTGGCGCCCGGCGAGTCGAGGCAGGCTCCGGGGTCGAAGGACGGGAGCCAGCGGACCGACCCTCTACAACAACCTGACAGCCTGGCTACTGGGCCGGCAGCTCAACCAACTCTCAACAATTCTGACTTTTTAGAAACTTCCCTGACGTTTCAGCAACGGCCCGCGCACTCCGGCGGCTCCCGAATGGAAATACGGGAAAGGAGCACAAGATGGACTGCGTAAATCATAGTGGTATCAACGCGACCGCCTATTGCCAGAGCTGCGGCAAGGCGCTCTGCGCCGGCTGCGTGCGCAACACGACGGGCGGACAGATTCTGTGCGAGCCATGCTGGACGGCGTGGCAGAGCTATCAACAGCCCTTCATTCCGCCTGCCGCAAGTGGACCCAACCCCCCAGCCGCCGCGGCGCTGGGACTGATTCCCGGCGTGGGCGCGATGTACAACGGCCAGTTCATCAAGGGATTCATCCACGTGGCGATCTTCGCGGTGCTGTGCGCGCTGGCCAACTACAACGATTACTTTGGTTTTGGCGTCGCCGCATGGATCGTCTACCAAGCCTTCGAGGCCTACCACACCGCCAAGGCGCTGCGCGACGGCCTGCCACTTCCCGATCCGCTGGGATTGAACGAGGTGGGCAGCCGGCTGAACTGGAGCACGCGGCAGCGGAATCCAGGCCAACCCGGCGTCGGACAAGGTCCGGCAGGAGAGGCGACGGCCGACGGTCAGCCTCCATCCGCGGGAGAGTACCAGCCGCCCAATCAGGCTGCTTATCAACAGGGGCCTTACCAGTATCCGTATCAGGCCCCGTTCACGCCGCCGCCGCCGGTTTGCTGCCGGCGCACGGAGCCAATTGGCGCCATCGTGCTGATTGCCCTGGGGATCATGTTTCTGCTAGGGCAGTTGGATGTCTTTCATGGCCGGCTCTTCGAGTTCGCGTGGCCGCTTCTGCTGATTGCGCTGGGCGTCTGGCTGATCGTTCGCCGTATGGGAGATTCACAAGGAGGTTCCAAATGAGCCGTTACATTATGATTCGCCGCCTGCGGTTTCCGGCAATTTTGCTCCTGATCGGAGTCATCGCTCTGCTCCATCAGACAGGCGTCATTGACCACTTTTGGCATTGGTTTTTTCCGCTGCTGCTGATTCTGCTTGGCGTACTGATGTTGGCGGAGCGCGCGGTGCTGGCCACCGATGGCGGCTATCCGGGGCCGTATCCGGGCCAGCCCTGTTCTGGCGCGATTGACCCCAGAGCGGCAACAGGTGTTCCACCCTACCCTGGGCAACCAGCGGCCTTCATCCCGGATCATTTACAGGATTCGAAAAAGGATTCTGAGGGAGGACAATTATGAGCAGCACACCTCCGAATATGCCTCCGGGCGGCGCGCCGCCCCCGTTTCCGCCTTACGATCCCAAGACCCAGTGGCGGGTCTACCGGGAGCAGCAAAGGGCCGCCTGGCGCGCCCAGCGCGAAGCCTGGAAGGCCCAGCAGCACGCCATGAAGGCCAATTACGTGGGAGCTTACGGCCCACGGGTTCCCTCGGTCGTCGGCCCCATCATCCTGATCGGCGTCGGCGTGATCGCCCTGCTGTTGCTCACTGGCCATATCAATGCTGGCCAGTTCTGGAGTTGGTATGGCCGCTGGTGGCCGCTGCTTTTGATCGGCGCCGGCCTGGCCCTGCTGGGCGAGTGGGCGCTGGACCTGCGCCGGGAGACTCCGGTGCGCCGCGGCGGCAGCTTTGTGGGCATCCTCATCCTGCTGGCCCTGTTGGGTTTAGGCGCAGCCGGATGGAATCATGCGCAGCCGTGGTTTTTCCATTGGGACGACCAGGGCGACGACTTCTTCAACTTCTTTGGCCTGCCGGAGCACGACATCGATCCACAGTTGCTGAGCCAGCAGATTCCCGCTAATGCCGCCATCGAGATCGAGAATCCACGCGGCGACGTGAGCATCACGGCGGGCGACGGGCCCAACATTACGGTGCAGGCGCACGAAGTGGCCTACGCCAGCTCGGACGATGAGGCAAAGAAAATTTTCGATGCCGAGGCGGCCCACGTGAACGTCAGCGGCAGCGCCGTGCTGGTGAAGACGGAAAGCAACTCGAGCGGAAAGGTGAACCTGGCCGTCACCGTGCCAAAGATCGCTAAAGTGAGCGTGAACTCAGAGAGGGGCGATGTGACCGCTGCCGGCCTTGGCGCCGGAATCACCGTGAGCGCCCATGGAGACGTTCACCTCAACACGATTACCGGCTCGGTGGAGACGCACTTTACTCGAGGGCATCACGACTTTTCAGCCCACGATATCCAGGGCGACCTGACCACCGACGGGGACTTGAGCGACATCACCTTCTCCGAGATTAAGGGCAAGGTCACGCAGAGCGGAGAGATTCTCGGGGACGTGCACATGGAGAGCATTCATGGGCCGGTGCATATGCACACTTCGGTGACTGACCTGGAAGTGGCGGAGTTGCCCGGTGACCTGACCCTCAGTTCCGGTGACCTGCGCGTCAACGAGGCCAAGGGGTTGGTCCACGTGGTAACGCACTCCAAGGACATCGACCTCAGCCAGATCTACGGTGATAGCTATGTGGAAACCCGCAACGGCCGCATCTCGGTTGAGCCGGCCGGCGCCTACGGAGTGGAAGCCAGAAACAACAAGGGCGACGTGGAGGTGACGCTGCCACCGAACGCTTCGGCCACCGTAAACGCGCGGACGCACAACGGCGACATCGTTTCGGATTATTCGATTCCCGCGACCGAAGGCGAAAACAAGCAGGCCACATTCAAAGTCGGTTCCGGTGGATCGAGGATCGTGCTGAGCGCGAATAACGGCGACGTGCGGATCAAGAAAGGTTCAGGCTTTGCGCCTGTGCCCGAGGCGGCCTCACCAGCCGTTCCGTCCCAGCACAAGGTTCCAAACCTCTCCGGAACACCCCGGCTGAAGGAGCCCAAGACACCGCCCGCGAAGCCGGTTACGCAATAAGAAACGCAACCAAAGCCAATAAACAGAACAGGCGCGCGAGGGAACAGCCTCCCGCGCCTGTTCTGCTTTTGGCTCAGACCGCGAACCGGGGGACGCGCGGACCAATGCGGGTGAAGACCTCCCAGGAAATCGTCCCGGTGGTCTGGGCGTGGTCGAAAGCGGTGATGGTTTCGCCGCCCTGCGTGCCCAGGATCACCACCTCGTCGCCCGGCTCGACGCCTGGGATTTCAGTCACGTCCACCACGGCTCCATCCATGCTGACGCGGCCCACAAGGGGAGCGCGTCTCCCGTGGACCAGCAGGCTGAAGCGGTTGCCGAGCCTGCGGTCGAGGCCGTCAGCATAGCCCGCGGCCACCAGAGCCAGCCGCATGGGTTCGGTGGCGACAAAGGTACCGTTGTAGCCCACCACCGCACCAGCGGGAACCGAGCGCACGCACGCCACGCGGGTCTTCCAGGCGAGCACCGGCTGTAATTGGGTACGCGCCTCCACCAAGGATTTTGGCTCCTCCCGCTCAAACTTCGGGTCGAATGCCGGGACCACTCCGTAGAGCGCCAGCCCCGGCCGGATCATCGCCTTCATCCCGTAGCGGGCGGCGAGAGCGGAAATTCTGGCGGCTTCGCCGACCAGAAGCGCGGCGGAAGCGCCTACGTTGAGCCACTCCGGATGCAGCCCCGCGGCCTTGATTCCACCCAGCGCCTGATCCATCCGGGCCAGTTGCGTCTCGGTCACCCTGCCGTCCGCCTCGTCGGCGGCGAAGAGGTGGGTCATGACGCCCTCAAGCCGGAGCGGCGACCCTGGATTGAAGCGCGCCAGAAGCTCTTTCGCGCCGGCCCCCTCAGGACTGAGATCCTCGGGCGCTACTCCCTGGCGGCTCATGCCGGTGTCAATCTCCAGATGCACCGGGAGTGAACCGGCCGCCAAGCCCGCCGCGCGCGCGGCGCCTTCCAGCTCGTCCAACTGCCACGGCTGCCAAGCCACGGGTGTCAGGCCGTGGCGCACAACTTCCGCTCCCTGGCCGGGAAATGCGCCGCAAAGCACCAGCACTCTGGGCTCGGGGCAGAGAGCGCGCACGGCCACGGCCTCCTCGACGCTGGCGACGGCCAGCCACCGGGCCCCGGCGCGCACCGCGGCTGGAGCGCAGAGTTCCGCGGAATGGCCATAGGCGTTGGCCTTGATCACGGCCACCAGCTCTGCATGGGGCGCGGCCAAGGTTAATAGAAACCGGAAGTTGTCTTCAAGGGTACGAGTATGAATCTCAACCCAGCAGGGGCGTAACGCTGTCAGTTTGTCCACTCAACAGTTTAGCGCGGCCAGACGCGGCCCTCATCCGAGCAGCGCAAACGCCACCACGGTTTCGCTCTTCAACGGAATCTCGTCGAGCAGTTCAGCTTCGAGATCGTACGGGACCGTCATTTCGCAAGACGCCACCTCAGCCCAGTCCACGCCGGTAAAACACAGCTCGCAGTGACCGAGCGCCCCGCCGTCTCCCATGCGAACCGGCGGACCGAAGACGCGGCAGGTCATTGGTCGCCAGGCGTAGACGTCGCAGCGGCCAGTGCTGGGGTCGAGCGCCGGGCAAGCCGCCTCGTTGGCGAAGTCCTCAAAGCGCTCACGGTCCAATTTGGAGTCGCCCAGCAGGCCCGACTGAGGATCACCGGGAAACTCCGCCTCATGCTCGGCAACCCACGCCCGCGCGCGATGCTCAATCTCCGCCGCCAGAGCCGGTTCCGTGCCCCGCAGCGTATCCATGCCGACGCGCAGGCGGAGCGCATCCAGCGGGTTGACGACGAAGGCCCCATGACAACACTGTGTGCAGCCCTTCCGACAGACCAACTGCTCGCCCGCGCGCTGCGCCGTCTCAGCGAATGCGGTATCCATAATTTGCACCAGGAGGGAATCACCAGTGGGCAAACGCATATGAGGAAGAATAACCGATTGTCCTCGACTTTTGTTCACGATAATCTTTCTGCGGAGGTTCTTATGTCTGAATTCCACAGCACCGTCATCCCCGGCTATCGCTATCGCAACGCGCCGGCTGCCATCGACTGGTTCTCGAAGGTCTTCGGATTCGAGCGCCACGCCGTTTATGAAGGCGAAAACGGAAGCATCGCCCATGCCGAATTGACTCTGGGCGGAGGCATGATCATGCTTGGCTCGGAAAAAGATGACGAGCTTGGCCGCAGCTTCAAGCCGCTCGATGAACTGAGCGGCATTGAGACGTGCATTTGCCACATCGTGGTCTCTGACGCAGATGCGGCCTATGCACGAGCCGTAGCCGCCGGAGCGGTGGTTATCCGGCCGCTCCAGAACACCCCTTACGGCAGCCGCGAGTTTGGCGTCAAAGACCCCGAAGGGCACTCGTGGTTTGCGGGGACTTATGACCCGTGGGCGAAGCGGGAATAGACAGACAATTGGCGATGGGGTGCATTTCAGATGGGTGTAACATAAGCTGCATGGCAAGCTATCGCGTTGTTCTTCGTGAATCCGAAGAGGGCTACAGTGTCTCCTGCCCCGGCCTGCCCGGCTGCTGGTCGCAAGGAGCCACCGAAGAGGAAGCCCTTGCCAACATCCAGGTAGCCATTCGCGAGTATGTCGAGGCGGGGAGGAATTAGCACCCCAATATTCATATTACTGAGGTGTCAGTGTGGGGCCCTTCCATTTAGATGCCGTTGGCGATGGATCCTTGATGTATGTTGAGAGTGTAACGAGACTTTTAGATATCCGCCTGCTCTTTTCCAACATTTCCGGCTCCATTGATATTCCGCGGGCGGGTGTTACTATCCCAGTCCGAATATCGGCATGTCCGAGAAACTCTTCCCTCGAATCGACTACCTGACAACCCGCATTCCGTATCCGTCTTACCTTCATGACTGCAAACCCGCTGTAGACTTTATTATTATTGGGTATCTCCAACTCCTGCGCTTTCCTTTTGCAAAAGTGACATCCTAAGAAGGATGTTCGCATGACGGAAATTTCATCTGTTTCTGGAAACGGTTGAAAGGCTTGTGGTTTAAGTTCCCTTCCCCCGTGTTTCACGTAGAGAGGGCTGAAGATTGCACGAACTATGACTTCCTCTCCAAATACAATCTTAGGGAGAAAAATGGGCTGAAACACAACCCTCCCGGGCAGATTATCTGACAAGCAACGAGCCACCCGAAAAACAATAGCCGCCATACGAAGATGAATATTCATTGGTCACTGCTGTCCGGCTACAAGTCGAACAGATTCAATTGGTTGCAAATATCGCC
>CAYQSI010000120.1:0-7036 GCA_964420185.1 uncultured Occallatibacter sp.
TTTTCCACCATCTCGGCATCGATCATCTCCTTCAGCTCGAGCTTGTTGAGCGCCAAGACGCTCACCATCTGCATCAGGCCAGGAGTCAGGATCTGGCGTTGCGAGACTTTCAGGCTCAATTTGGGTTGCAGCAACGCCATAAAGAAGACTCGATTCCCGTTAGGGTTCACCGCCAGTGTACTGGGGCGAGAAAAAAGTTAAAGATCAAAATCCCGCGTGCTGATTGAGTTGTTCCAGATTGGGCAACATTCAATCCGGGACTCTCTCTCTGAAATTACGTCATTGGTGTGGCCCGAGCGGGGATTGACGGAAAGCAATCAGTTCGCAGCCGCCACCCGCCAGGAGCCCGCATTACCTCAGCGTAAAACCCTCCCCCAAATAAACTCGCCGCACCTCCACGTCGTTGCCCAGCTCGTGCGGCGTTCCGGCGCGGAAAATCCGTCCTTCGGCGATGATATAGGCCCGGTCGGTTACGCTCAACGTCTCCCGCACGTTGTGGTCGGTAATCAGAACCCCGATGCCGCTGGCCTTCAAATCAAAGATAATCTTTTGCAGTTCCAGCACGGCGATCGGGTCGATACCGCTGAACGGCTCGTCGAGCAGAATGAAGTTCGGCTGGATGCACAGCGAGCGCGCAATCTCCACCCGGCGCCGTTCGCCGCCGGAAAGCGCGTAGCCCAGCGTGCTGCGGATGTGGCCGAGATTGAGCTGGTGGATCAGCCGCTCGGTCCGCACACGCCGCTCCCGGCTGTCCAACTGCTGCGCCTCCAGCACCGCCTCGATGTTCTCCTCCACGGTCAACTTGCGAAAGACCGAAGGCTCCTGGGGCAGATAGCTGATGCCGAAGTTGCGCGCGCGCAGGTACATCGGCACCTGCGTGATCTCGGTCTCGTCCACCAGCACGCGCCCGCCATCAGGAGCCACCAGTCCCACGATGATGTAAAAGCAAGTGGTCTTGCCGGCGCCATTCGGCCCCAGCAGCCCCACCACCTCGCCGCGCGAGATCTTCAGATCGACTCCGCGGACCACCTGCCGTCCCTTGTAGCTCTTGCCGATTCCATCGGCGATCAATGTATCCATCAGGCTCGCTTTCGCCGCAACTTCCAGCTCTCTTTTACGGCCTCATTTCGGCGCCGTGGTCTCTGTTTTGGTCTTGCGTCTGCCGCCTTCGATACTGACGCTATCATCGCGGCCATGGAAAATCAAAGCTTCGCCGGAGACGGTTCCCCGCGCCGGATCAAACATTTTGGGCGGCGTGGCTGCGGTTCCGGTCAGGACGTACTCCCCCGTGGCGCTGGTGAAGACCAACTGCTCCCCGGTTCCGCGCCGGCCCTCGCTGGTCAATACCACGTGGCCGCGAGCCGTCATGTGGTCCACCTGAGCCTGTCCGCCGTCCTTGCTCGTATTCTTGCCCGCCGGCGACAGCGTTACCTCAACTTCATTCGAGGTTGAAGTCGCCGTTCCAGTCTCGGCCACCACTGTGCCCAGAACGCCGCTGTGCATCACCGCCTTGCGCTCTACGTCGGAGTACTTCAGGTCGCCCCCGCGCACACGGATCACAAAAGGCTGATTGGATTTTCCGGCGTCTTTGCCAGATACTGCCCCAGCCGCGCTCACCAGCACAGCCCGCACCGGCTCAGCCGCATCCGTCGTGTGAGCCACCAGCGTCTGCCGCTCCCGGTCAAGCACAATCACCGGCGCTGTAATTGAATTGGCCTGCTGCCACAACCGCGCCTGGCCGCGGAAGGTGGCCTCGCCCGTCGCCCCGCCAACTGCATGGCGCAACTGAGCCTCGGCGGCCACTACATGCGCCGGACCCTGCCCGCCCAGAGTCACGCTGCCCGCTGGTCTTCCCGGCTGGCCGTTCCTTCCCGCGCCTGCATCCGTCCAACTCGCCTTCACATTGCCGTGCGCAAAGGCATCGCCTGAGGCCCGCGAAACGTCTACCTTTTCAGCCGTAAGCTGCAGGGCTCCGTCTTCGACTCGCGGATTAAGCGTAAGGTGCAGCCACTCCCCCGCCTCCGCATAGTCCGCGCGGCCTGCCGTAGCTCGCAGCGGCGCCGGCCGCGCGCCGGGTTTGGCGTTCGCTTCCTGAGCCGGGTACTGCACCAGCACCACATGCCCCTCCACTGTGGCCGACTGAACCTGCGCTTGGGTGGCCGGCCCACGCTTTGCGCCCTGCTTTGCACCTGGCTCCGCGGAAGAGGCGAAATGCGCCTCCAGCCGGTCGCCGCTCGTGGTCTGACGGGTTCCCGTCTCGGTGGTCTCCTCGATACTCGCGTGTCCCACCCCGTTCATGGCGGTCAACGCCGAGCCCGCCCCAAAGATGCCCATCACTTGGTCGGCAGAGAGGCGGGAGGGTACAACCGCGCCCTTGCCGCGCTGGCTCTCGCCTGTAATCACCACGCCCCCGGCGCCATGCACCGCGCCCGGCTGAATCTGTCCATGACCGGAATCGCGGAATTCCAGGTCGGCTATCGGCGAACGCCAGTGGCGGCTCAACAGCAGCATCTGGCCTGATGGCTCGCTTTGCTCTTCGCTGTCCATCGCCACACCCTGCTCCAGGTGTGCATGGCGCAGGTGGCCCTGCGCATTAAATTCCAACTCCGCCGTGGGCGCGGTTCCGTGCATCTGCCGCCGCCGGCCCGCCATCTCACTCGCCGAGTCCATCGTCACCCCGCCCTCCATGTGGCCGTGGCGAGGCTGGTTGTGCTCGTCAAAATCCATGCGGCCCGCGGGCGCGGCCAAGTGGCTGCCGGTCGCGGTTGTGAGCGTGAACCCGCTCATCGCATCCAGCCGCACCGCAGATCCGTCCTCGCGGAAGAGGATCTTCGCATCGCCGACCGTCGCTTTTCCTCCCCGGTAGTCGGCCGAGGCCGCGCGCAAGCGGCACACCTGGCTCTCGCGCTCGAACTCACCGTGCTGGGCATGAATCTGGACCGTCTCCGTGCCGCGCAGCGTCGTTAGTTCCACCGCCCGGTCCAGCACCAGCAGGCCCTTCTGCGAGTCGTAGGTCGCGCCCATCGAGCTGCCCGTCCCCTGCACCAGGGAAAAGTCCACGTGCTGGGTGGTCATCGCCACTCCGCTCTTCTGGTCAAAAGTGAGTCCGCTGGTCTTTACGTGGATTTCGCCGCGCGCGGCCACTTCGGCGGCCGAAGCCACCGGGGCGCCTTTCGGCTTTTCGCCCACTGCCTGCCTGGGGGTCGCCTTGGGCGCAATGGCCGGTGCCACGCCCGGCCGCATCAGCGTAATCTCCACTGGCCCGGCGGCCTTGGCCGTACCTGCCTTCTGGTCGTACTCGAACTCGGCCCCCTCGATGCGGTCCACGCGGCTGCCGTCTTCGCCGTACAACTCAATCTTCACGTCGTGCAGCAACGCGTTTCCCTGTTTGAGCTCGACCACCTTCGAGGCGTGAATCTTGAATAGTGTGTGCCCGCCGTGCGCCTGCGTATAGGTGACGCCGTTGGCCTCCTGCTGGATTTCAATCCCCAGCCGCTGGGGCAAATCGCGGCGATTGAAAGGATTCTTCCACTTGCCCACGGCCAGAAACACCACCAGCGCCACCAGCAGCAAAACTCCTGCGCCGAGCACCAGCGTCCGCATTCGTTCGATGGTCAGTCGCACCGTCAGTTCGCCCCTCCGAGCCGTGCAGCCAGCCGCTCGGCAAGACTTTCGCCCAACTCGCTCCACAACAGGCGCGCCGTGGCTCCCGAGCTCTTCTCGACGGCCGCGGTCAACTCCACCAGTTGGCGCACATTTTCCTCCACGTGGCGCGCAGCCACGGAGTCGAGCTCCAAATCTTCTTCAAGAAATGGCGTGTCCGAGCCGAAGTCGATCCGGATGTGCCCGTCGGCCTCGTAGGCTCCCTCGTCGAAGAGCGGCCCAAAGCCCGTCACGCGCACTAGCCGCGGCTCTCGCGTCCAACGGGCGTCGAGGCTTCCACCCGCCTCCAACTCCCACAGGCTCCAGCCGATCTGGAATTCGTAGGCATAGTCGTCGTGGAGGAGTTCGAGCGCCTCTTCTACAGCAAGACGGGGCTCCGCGCCCCGCTCAGACTCATTCCCGCTACGGCCATAAACCCGCTGAAAGACCGGCGACTCGTTCCAATTGATGGGCCACACCGTCGCCGAATAGACGCGGGCCTCGCCGCCGTGCGCGGCAAACTCACCCAGCACCGCCGTCAGCTTCCCGGCAAGCGCGGCAAGACGCAGATTCGGATACCACAGGCTCAGATAAAGTGTGTCAGACATCTCTACTGATTGTAGACGGGCAGAATCGCCGGAGAGATGCGAAGGAAACGGTTCGTAAAGGAAGTGGATGGGGGGCCCCAGGTCTCGATTTTGAGACCTGGGAAACCACGAACTCCAACCAGCCCGGCGCTACGCCGTCACGATCTCGCTGAAGTCAGCGATGCCTCGGAATCCATCCAGTACATCTTGAATCAGGGCCAAATGTGCACCGCGAACTGCAGGATTGGGGTCGAGCACCATCACCTTGTCGAAGAAGGCGTCCACCACTGGTCTCAAAGTGGCAATTAACGTCAGAGCCTCTGAATAAGCTCTCTGCTGAAAAAGCACTTCCACTTTAGGCTTCAACACTTGAGCATAGTCCCAGAGACTCTCCGCCTCTGGGGCAAGCGGAACACCTATGGGCGTTTCAATATAGAAGTGCTTTTCTTCCGCTTGGCGCAGAATGTTTTTGATGCGCTTGAAAGCAGCGGAGATGGCAACAAAATCTTCTGAACCGCGCACATTCGTCAACGCCTCAGCCCTCGCGATGGCGTCGCGCACGTCATCTGCCCCAGAAGTCAAAACGGCGTTAACGACATCATATGCGAAGCCGCACACATCTTTCAGGTAGAAGTTCAACCGCTCCAGCAGAAAGGCCTTTACGCTATTGGGAGGCTCACCCACGCCCTGACCTGCGAACTGTCCGGTTGCATGAACTACGTCATCAATAATCAGCGGCAGACCAGATTCGGCCAGAATCTTCACAATCGCGTTGGCCGCCCGCCGCAGAGCGAACGGGTCCTTCGAGCCGGTCGGCGCTGAGCCGATGCCGAACATCGCAGTAATTGTCTGAATGCGATCCGCGAGACCCAGCAACTGGCCCTCGACAGTCATCGGAATGGCGTCCTCGGTCGAAGCAGGCGTGTACTGATCGTAAATAGCTTTGGCAACCGTCTCGCCAAGCCCCTGCGCCTTCGCGTAAAGACCGCCAATAACTCCTTGTAACTCGGTAAATTCCTTCACTAACTCAGTGGTCAAGTCGGTCTTGGCTAACTTAACAGCCTTGAGCAATGCGGCTTCATCATAAGCGACTCCCGCCGCCTTGACTGTGGCTGCAAGTTCTTTCACCACGCTCAAATTCTGCTCAGTCTTCTCGTAATAACTGCCCAACTCTTTTTGGAAGGTGACATTCTTCAGGCTCTCCACGCGATCAACAAGCGGAACCTTCTGGTCCACTTCCCAAAAGAAGCGGGCGTCCTTGAAGCGAGCACGCAAGACGCGCGCATTGCCGTGGCGAATGATCTCCGCACCCTCAGCGTCTACCTGCGTATTGAGCACAGCCAGGAAGTGCGGGGCCAGCTTGCCGTCCGCGCCCTCGACCGCAAAATATTTCTGGTGGTCGCGCATGACGGTGACCAGCACCTCTTCCGGCAACGCTAGATACTCCGGCTCAAAGTCGCCGAGTACCACGGAAGGCCACTCAGTCAGATGGACCACAGTCTCGATCAGCGCAGCATCTTCACGCCAGCGCGCGCCAGCAACCGTGCGCGTGGCTACATCAAGAGCCTTGCGAATCGACTGCCTGCGCCCGGCGACATCAGCATCAACATACGCCTTGCGCAACTCGGCAAGATAATCCGTTGGCTTGGCGATGACGACCGGCGAGGCGCCATGCAGAATGCGATGTCCGCGAGTGGTGTTACCCGCCGCAATCCCGGCAATCTCCAGCGGAACAACCGCGGAGTCCAGTAGCGCAACGACCCAGCGCAACGGCCGTACAAAGCGCTCCGGCTTGCCCGTGCGCCAGTACATATTTTTTGCCCAGTAAATGCCCAGGACTTCCTTGGGCAACTCCGCCGCCAGCAGCTCCTCTGTCTTGCGGCCCTGACGTTTTACAGTTACTCCGACGTACTCGCCCTTGGCGTTGGTCGCTTTTTCCAGAGCATCGACGGCAACACCAGCCTTCTTCGCGAAGGCCTCGGCGGCCTTGGTCGGCACGCCATCTTTGAAGGCAACTTTCCACGAAGGGCCGGTCATCTTCTCTTCGGTGTCGGCCTGACTCGCCTCGACGCCCTCGACCAGCACGGCCAGACGGCGCGGCGTCGAGTAAGCGGTGAGTTTGGCACCTGCGGCAAGCAGACGCTCGCGCGTAAGCAGATCGTTCACACGGCGGCCTAACTCG
This sequence comes from uncultured Occallatibacter sp., assembly GCA_964420185.1. Taxonomy (GTDB): domain Bacteria; phylum Acidobacteriota; class Terriglobia; order Terriglobales; family Acidobacteriaceae; genus Telmatobacter. The sequence continues at coordinate 6,412 of CAYQSI010000120.1, forward strand.
GCCTCAGCCCCGGCAATCATGCGAGCCGGAACCTCGTCCAGCCCAATCTCCAACAAAAAGTCAGCCATCGTCTTAAGTTTCTTTCTGCATCTGGTTCTGACCCATCGGGTCAAACCGAAAAGAGTAAAAGCAACCGCAGGTTCTTCAACTTCGCCGCACTCGCTCAGGATGACAAAGTTTCAGCAAGCCTGCTGCACCACATACGCTTTGGCCACGCCCACGGAGAGAGTACGAATGCGGCCGATCATGCCGACACGCTCGGTCACGCTAATCGCTCCGCGCGCGTCCAGAAGATTGAAGAGGTGCGAACACTTGAGCGCTAACTCGTAAGTGGCTATCAACGGGAAACGCCGCTTCTCCTTGATGCTGGCCTTTTCATCGGCGAGCAGCGAGTTAACGCGCTCGAGCAGCGCCAGCGCTTCGGCCTCATAGCTATTGAAGTGCGCCCAGAGCCGGTCCACATCAGCTTCCTCGAAGTTATAGACCGAGTATTGCAACTCATCGGCCAGGCGAACGTCGCCGTAGGTCACCGCCGCGCCGGTTTCAGGATCGCGCGCCCAGACCACGTCATAGACCGAATCCACGTCCTGCATGAAGGCGCAGAGACGCTCCAGGCCGTAGGTCA
>CAYQSI010000121.1:0-6701 GCA_964420185.1 uncultured Occallatibacter sp.
GCTACCTGTTGCCTCGCGGCGCTCACTTGATGGTGGAGGACGGCGACGAGGTGGGTCCGGGCGACGTGCTGGCGAAGATTCCCAAGGAGAGCACGCGCACCAAGGACATCACCGGCGGTCTGCCGCGCGTGGTGGAGCTGTTCGAAGCGCGCAAGCCGCGCGAGACGGCCATCATCAGCGAGATCGACGGCGTGGTCCGTTTCGGCGAGGTTTCCAAGGGCCAGCGCAAGATTTACGTGACCGCGGACAACGGCGATGAGAAGGAATATCTGGTGCCGCGCGGCATCCACGTGAACGTGCAGGAAGGCGAGCGTCTGGGCGCCGGCGATCCGTTGATGGACGGGCCTCTGAACCCGCACGACATTCTGGATGTGCTGGGCGAAAAGGCTTTGCAGGCTTACCTGGTGAACGAGATTCAGGAAGTCTACCGGCTCCAGGGCGTGGCCATCAGCGACAAGCACATCGAGGTAATTGTGCGGCAGATGCTGCGCTGGGTGCGGATCGACGACGTGGGCGACAGCAACTTCCTGCTGGAGCAGCAGGTGGACCGCTTCCGCTTCCGCGAGGAGAACGAGCGGGTGCTGGCTCTGGGAGGCCGTCCGGCGATCGGGCGTCCGCTCTTGCTGGGCATCACCAAGGCATCGCTCTCCACCGACAGCTTCATCTCCGCGGCCAGCTTCCAGGAGACGACGCGTGTGCTCACCGAGGCCAGCATCAACGGTGCGGTGGACAACCTCCGCGGGTTGAAGGAGAACGTGATCGTCGGGCGGCTGATTCCGGCCGGCACGGGGCTGGAGTACTACCGCAACGTCCAGCTCAGTCCGGAGCTGGAGGAAGCTGCGGCCCGCGTACAACAAGAGGTCACGGCCGAGATCGAAGCTGCCGAACGCGAACTGGAGTTGATGCGCCAGGAGGGCGAGGCAGAGGAGATGGCGTCCGAGTAAGAACGGGCCTCGCTTTACTCAGTGTGGTTTGTGGTTTCCCATCCTTGCGACAAAAAACGCCGCAAGGATGGGGCTCCCGCGAGAGGCCCGGCGTAATGCCGGGCCTCTCTTATGCGCGATTTTGGATGGCTGGTTGATTTCTGTGATTCTGTGATGAGGAGATATTTCGATGCCGAATTCCGTTGAAGTTTCCAACCCCGTTTCTTCAACCTCGCACCATTGCGCGCAAGTGCTTCCCACTCGGCGCATCCGGGTGATCGGCGTTCCGCTGGATCTGGGCGCCAGCCGCCGCGGAGTGGACATGGGACCCTCGGCGGTGCGCGTGGCCGGGCTGGAGGCGCGGCTGGAAGCGCTGGGCCATGAAGTCACCGATGGAGGCAACATCCTGGTGGATATTGCCGAAACACAGACATCGGGCAATGAAAACGCGCACTACCTGAAGGAGATTGCGGAGACTTGCACACGCACCGCCAAGGCTGTGGTGAAGGCCCTGGAGGAAGGAATGACGCCGCTGGTGCTGGGCGGCGACCACTCGCTGGCTGCCGGGTCAGTTTCCGGCGTGGCGGAGTTCTATCGCCGCAAGGGGGAGAAGATCGGGTTGGTGTGGATCGATGCGCACTCGGACATCAACACGCCGGAGACCTCGCCCTCGGGCAACGTGCATGGAATGCCACTGGCCGCGCTGCTGGGGCTGGGGCCGGATCGGCTGTCGAAGATTTTCGGTTATGCGCCCAAGGTCTCGGCGGAGAACACGGTGCTGGTCGGGGTGCGGGAGATCGACGCCGCCGAGCGGGAGAACATTCGCCGCGCCGGAGTGGCCGGGGTGTACACCATGCGCGACATTGACGAGCGGGGCATGAGAGCGGTGATGGAAGAAGCCCTGGCTATCGCCAGTCGCGGGACTGCCGGGTATCATATCTCGCTGGATATTGACTGCGTTGACCCCCAGTACGCGCCGGGTGTGGGTACGCCGGTGCGCGGCGGAGCTACCTACCGCGAAGCCCACCTGGCCATGGAGATCATCGCCGACCACGGGCGGCTGCTGAGCTTCGAGATTGTCGAGGTCAATCCGGTGATCGACGAGCACAACCGCACGGCGGATCTGGCGGTGGAGCTGGCCTGCTCGGCATTTGGGAAGAAGATACTCTGAGAGGGCCCTCGGCCGTTCGAGCATGACCGCCAGGGAACGTCTGAACAGGTCCCTGGCGGGATGCGGACCTTCCCTCGGGGGCTAATGCTGAATACGATCAATTCCGCCACTCTCAGCGCTAATCCATTCTTGCCGCGAAAGTGATTCAGGAGCAAAGGGTTTTGTCCCAAGTGGCCTGAGTAGAACGCCGCACTCCGTGTTCGCGCGCAAGATCAAGCCATAAGCAACAACCCAGCCCCGGCGATTATTCTGAGGTGTGACTATATTGCCAGACATTCCCCCCAAGACCCCGCGTCGGAGGAGTTTTCTCCGGTCCTTTGTTCGATGGTTTGTCATCACTGTAGCGCTTCTTTGGTCGCTTGCCGCGCTGAGCCTTGTGGCCGCACGGTGGATTGACCCACCGACAACCGCGGTGCACATCCAGCGCCGCTTGCAGGCCTGGATACACCGCACGCCGTATCGCGAACGCTACAAATTCATTCCGCTCAGCCAAATCTCGCCCAATCTCGAGCACGCTGTCGTCGCCGCGGAGGACGCACGCTTCTACCAGCACCATGGCTTCGATTGGCATGCGATCCAACTCGCTGCCGAAGAGGACATGGAAGGCGATCGCACGCGCGGAGGCTCCACGCTTACGCAGCAACTCGTAAAAAACCTGTTCTTTGGAACGGGCCGCTCTTTCATTCGCAAAGGTGCGGAGGCCACACTGGTACCGGTGGCAGAACTCGTTCTCGGCAAGCGGCGCATACTGGAGCTCTACCTCAACGTGGTGGAATGGGGCCCTGGCATTTATGGCGCAGATGCGGCGTGCCATTACCACGACCGAACCGCGGCCCGAAATATCGGCCGGGAACAGGCGGCACGGCTGGCCGCGATTCTGCCGGCTCCCCTGAAGCGACGGCCCGAGCGCATGAATAACTACAGCACGGTCATCCTCAAGCGGATGCGCCAAGTGGGTTGGTAATTGTGAGCAGCAATTTACCAGTGCTGCGCCTGGGATTACTCTCGCGTTGTGCTCTGGCCGGATGGCCGCCTTCGCCATTCACTGTTTAGCCATTCCCACCAGAGGCCACCCTGCGCGACTGGCGATGTCTGATTGCCTCCGGTTTGGCAGTCCAGCCTTTCCCTTCAGGCGGCGGGATGGGATTGCAACGGATGGCGGGATCATGTTGTATTCAGCAGTAAGGAATCTCTGATTAAGTTCGAATCCCCCAAGCACCTTTCCTCAGGGGCTAAAGCACGCGCCTTCCTCGGCTTCAACCTGGTCAGAGGGGCTTGCTATCCTGCCGCGTTAAAATCAGAGTCAATATGTCAGTTGTCGCGCTCTCGCCCCAAGTTCTGGCCAAGTACGAGCCGGTCATCGGCCTCGAAGTCCATGTGCAACTGCTCACGGCCACCAAGGCTTTTTGCGGTTGCCAAAATCAATTCGGTTCGGAGCCCAATACCAACGTCTGCCCGGTGTGCCTGGGGCTGCCGGGGTCCTTGCCGGTGCTCAACGCGAAAGCTGTGGAATTTGCGGCGCTGGCTTCGATGGCGCTGAACTGCGAGGTGCGCGGGCGCTCCATCTTCGCGCGCAAAAACTACTTCTACCCCGACCTGCCCAAGGGCTACCAGATCTCGCAGTTCGACAAGCCGCTGGCCGAGCACGGCTGGATCGAGGTGCCTACGGCGGACGGGTCAATCAAGCGCATCGGCATCACCCGCCTGCACATGGAAGAGGATGCGGGCAAGAGCATCCACGATGGCCTGGCCGACTCCGCCCACCACACCTCTATCGATCTGAACCGCTGCGGTACGCCGCTGGCCGAAATCGTCTCCGAGCCGGATATGCGCACGCCCGACGAGGCCTTCGAATACCTGACGCGATTGAAGGAAATCCTTCTCTATTGCGGGGTTTCGGATTGCAACATGGAAGAAGGCTCGCTGCGTTGCGACGCCAATGTGAGCGTTCGTCTCAAGGGCGCGCCAGAGTTCGGCACCAAGGCCGAAGTGAAGAACCTGAACAGTTTCCGCTTCGTTCGAATGGCCCTGGAGTACGAGATCGAGCGCCAGATTGAGGAGATCGAATCCGGCGGGCACGTGACTCAGGAGACCCGGCTTTGGAACTCCGGCGAGGGCCGGACCTACTCGATGAGGTCGAAGGAGCAGGCGCACGATTATCGCTATTTTCCCGAGCCGGATCTGCCGCCGCTGATTGTTTCGCCGGAATTCCTGGCCGAGACGAGGAAGAAGCTTCCCGAACTGCCCGAAGCCCGGCGCGCCCGCATGATTGCTGAATACGAACTGAACACGCAGGACGCTTTTACGCTGACCGCTACGCGGGAGTTCGCTGACCGCTTTGAAGCCGCCGCCAGGACGGCCAGGAGTCCGCGCCGCGTGGCCAATGTGCTGTTGAGCGAAGTGGGCGGAAGGCTGAAGGCGCTGGGACTGGAACAGGAACACTCTCCTGTTTCCATGGCGGGCATCGTACAGGCAGCCGATCTGCTCGACGAGGGAAAGATCAGCTCCAAGCAGCTCAAGCAGTTGTTCGATGTGTGCTTTGAAAAGGGGGAGGACTTCGGCGCCGTCTACGAGCGGGAGAAGCCCGAGCAACTCAGCGACGCCTCGGCGATTGAAGCGATGATCGACCAGGTCATCGCCGCCAATCCGAAGCAGGTGGAGCAGTATCGCGGCGGCAAGAAGACCATGGCGGGCTTTTTTGTGGGCCAGGTGATGAGAGCCTCGAAGGGCCAGGCCAACCCGGCGCTGCTGAACGAACTGGTGACGAAAAAACTGGACGGATAAGACGGCTGCGGCATTCCACGAATGCCGCGGGCCCTTACGCTACTTCAGTTTGAGCTCAACCTCGAACTCCTTGCGCGCATCCCAGGAGCTGACGGTTTTGACGGCGCTCTTCTTGCCGTTCTTCTCTGCCCAGAGTTCATGATCCTCGGCCATATTCACCTGGGCAAAGCGGAAGCGGCCCTTCTCAGTGGTTGAATAACTGCGAATGGTCTTGGACTTCAGGTCCCGGAGGAAGACGGTAGCGCCGGTCACGGGGGAGGAATTGGCGTCCACCACGGCGCCCATGACCACGCGCTGGCCCATGTTCTGCGCCTGAGCCGTGAACGGCCCCATGCCACTTCGCGATCCCAGCGGAACCAAACCAGCCGCCAGGACGGCAAACGCCACTCCGGCTGCCAAACTCGTGCGGTTAAACCTCACTCTTCCTCCTCTGTCTCTTCGAGCAGATCGTCGTCGTCTTCGTCCAGGTCATCGCCCATCCGCACCAACTCCAGCGGTTCAACGCCGACCACTTCGTATTCCGTTCCACACTCATCGCAGACGATGATGTCGCCTTCTGCTACTTCGTCCAATTCGATGTCAAGATTATTCTCACATTCAGAGCAACTGGGCATGGCAGCCTCCTCTCACCACGGTATTTCGCATTGCAGGATGACGATATTCTGTTGTACGACTCCGCTATTCTGAGAGAGAAACCTGCCTCCGGTCAAGGGGCCAAAGCCCCAACCGCAACCAGGGCTCCCAAGAGGAAGGATACGCCATGAATTCCCCCGCTTCGAGACCCATTTGCAATCCGGGGACGATTCCGGGAAAGAATGGCGCCGAAATGTTGGGAGCGCACAAGCCGCCCGCCACGTCGCAGGACACTCGCCCGCTCCACGGTTTACCCTGAGACTGACCATTATGCCCAGGTTTGGCTCCACTTCGTTTACCTTCCCCGAATTCCGCGGCGCCACCCGCCGCCTGGTTCTCTGGAACCTGGCCGCTTATTTTGCGCTGGCGCTGGCTCTGCTGGCCGTTCCGGCCGCTGCTGACCAGATAGGACGCTCCTTCGAATTCACTCCCGGCCTGTTTCTGCACGGTCAGCTCTTGCAGCCGCTCACTTACAGCCTGGTCCATCCGACTCCCGCGTTGATGGGCACGCTTTTCGAGCTTTTGTCGCTGTGGTTCCTGGCGGGATTTCTGGAGAGCACCCATAGCGCAAGCTGGGTCACCGGCCTCTACGCGGTCTCCGTATTGGGAACAGCCGCAGCCGCAACCGCGATTTATGTATGCAGCCGCTCGCTGGGCTTTTCGGCAGAGGCGATTTCACTTTACGGCTGTTTTGGCGGCATCTTCGGCCTGCTGGTGGCCATCGGCGCGCTATACGGCGACGTGCAGTTCATGCTCTTTCCGCTGCCCATCGGCATCAAGGCCCGCTATCTGGTGGCCATCTACGCGCTGGTGACGGTCGCCATGCTCTTCGGCCAGCAGCGCCTGTACGCCTTTGCCGAGCTGGGCGGCGCACTGGCCGGCCTGCTCTACGTCTACCTGGCCCCGCGGCGCGGGCTCTCGCTGGGTTTGAGCGAGAGTTGGTACGCCCTGCGCAACCGCTATTACCGCTGGAAGCGCCGCCGCGCCGCACGCAAGTTCGAGGTCTATATGCGCTCCCAGGGCCGCGTTGTCCGCTTCGACGGCAACGGCCGCAAGTTGGACGAGGACCCCGACGACAAGAAGCGCTGGAACTGAATCAGCACGCTACCGCCTCCATCCGGTAAAATTGTTCTGCAATGTCCATCAAGATTGCCTTTCTTTTTCCGGGACAAGGTTCGCAGGCCGTTGGC
>CAYQSI010000122.1:0-3550 GCA_964420185.1 uncultured Occallatibacter sp.
ATGGCCTCCCTGGCGCGGGCATTCCTGTCGGGACTGTGTTCCTGCGTTCGCGCACGTTCACTCGCCTCTGCAACCACCTGCCGGGGCTGGTTACCATACTGTGCCGCTACTTCTTTATGGGCAGCAAGAACCTGTTCCGATGTAAGCGTGTGTTTCTTTTCGCGAGTTGAATGGGCGGCGATTTCCGCCGCTTCTGGGCCACTGAAGCCCCTTTTATCCATCGCGTCTTTGATTCGTTGCGATCTCGGGCTGGAGGCATCCAGATACTCCTGCGAATAGCCTTTGATCTCCGGTGCTCCACTTTTGCCAGCCTCAATCTCGTATCCAAACGTGCGCAGCCGATAGGTCAGCTCCGATTGATAAATCGCGGTTGCATACTGCTGGCTGTCAAACAGTGCCTTCTCCTGTAAAGCACGGGTCGAACCGTCGGCACGTTCCGTCACGTTGAAGATGACGGCGTGGGTATGGAGCTGCGGCGCGGCATAGCCATCGACCGGGCGGGCAGTGTCATGTTCAAACTTTGCAGCGACAAACTTGCCCGTTGTCTCGGCGGGGTTATTGCCGCCAATCCGCGCTTGTGTGTACCGCTCAAGTTCATTCAGCGCAATCGTGACAGCGGCGCTGTGCGCTTCGCGGATTCGATCATCTCCACCGACCAGGGCGGTCAACGAGATGGATTTTGGCGCAGAGAAAGTAGCATCCCACCCGGCCCGATGCTCGACAGATTTAGTCGTCGTTCCATCTGGATTCTTGTACTCCATCTGCGCCCGATGCTGAACCATTTGCTCGTCGGTGAGAGGATGCCTGCCCTCCGTAAGCCGCGAGAATTCCATTGGTGAAACTTCACCGGACAGGCTCATCGACGTGGCGAGCTTACCCTGCCATTCGCCCTTTACGGCATCACCCTGCCTGTAATAGCTCTGCGTTGGCGACGTGTATTCGAGCTTGTGATAGTTCTGTGCTTGGACGGCACCAAGGGCTTTTGATATTTTCAGCATCGCTATAGCTCCCGGACATATTCAGGACCATGCAATTCTTCCTGCTCAGTTGTGGTGTCAGTGTCGGAAACAACCGTCGCGGCAGGCTCGGGCTTGTTCCCATCTCCAGCGCGCACCTGTTCGTTCACATCCTTCCTGGGCCACTGAATTGGACTCTTTTCGAGAACAAGCGGCGCATCATTGGCCACAGTCTGTGCCGCATCTGTAGTAGCTGCTGGCTCCGGGTGCTTTTCCGGCGCGGATGCTTTCGGAGAACGCGGCTCCAGTGTGTCGGGATCGAAGCTCATCTCGCCGTCGGGGGAGTGACGGGGAAGAAATCCTGGCGTTGGCGTTGGCAGGTCCAGGTAGTCGAAGGCGAATCGGGCGACGTTGTTCCCGAGCTTCAGATAAGCGTGACGGTCGTCCAGACCAGTGATCTCGGAACCCATTACAAGCGGCTCGATCTGGCGCTCTACAGTGAAGTTCTTGCCTGACCGCGATCCATCGAACTTCGTCTCTTTGAGTCGTTCAATCTCGACCTTGCCGATGGCCTCTGAAATCCATTCAGCGGCCTTTGGCTCGGCGGTCTTCATAAATATTTTCGTCGCAGGTTGCGACAACATGACCTCGGCCAGATGGCCGTAGATGACTTCGAGCTGGGCCTTTCCCTGGAAGCCGAGGACGAGTGGGTTTTTCGATTTCCGATTCTCGGTGATGGCCGTATGGAGCTGGGGCAACTTCTGCAAACTCGCCAGTTCGTCAATTACGAACCAGACTGGTTTCTGCCCCGGCTGCGGCGCGGACAGCAGGCGCATGACGAGCAAATCAATCCACAGGGAGTGCAAAGGACGGAGGGTTTCACGCTCCGGCGGACGCGACGTAATGAAGATCCATCCCTGACGCTTTTTCGTCCATGTTCGGGCATTCCATACCGGCCGTTTCTCATCCTTCTGTGGCAACAGGCGAAAGCATTTGGCGACAAGGCCGAGAGACGATAGGACACCCGCACGCTGCGGCCCGGCCTTCCGGTCGATGTAGAAAGCCATCTCCGTTCCTTGCACCCGCTTCATCAATTCGGTCTCGCTTGCCATCCATTCGGCAAGCTGGTGTGGGGTAGGCCCCAGCTTTAACAGGTGCGCAAAAATCTGTGCGGGAGTCTGGTGAAAGAACTCGTCCTTGTCGGCGGTCGCTGGCTGGTAGAGCGAAGCGGCGATGGCGTCAGCCTCGGCGTTCGACTCCATCTCCTGCGCTGGTCCCCAGTACGGGCAACGGTCGTCCAGTGGATTCAGAACGATGTCACCGCGTCCGGCATCGTAAAACCTCTGGATGTACTCGCAGGCTGGATCGTAGACGATGGCCGAATCGCCACGCTGACGAATCTGCCGCAGACACTGCATAATGAGTTGGGTTTTCCCGACTCCGGTATCGCCCATGAGCTGTAGATGCTGCGCCTCTTTCCGCAACGGAATCCGCATCATCTTTTCGGATTCGGTGGTCTTGAAACCTATGCCGTCACCCTTCTGCGCTTTATTGAATTCTTTCGGCGAGAGCATGAGCGGGCCGCGCAGAACGCGTCCATACTTCATCTGCTTGAACCGCTCGATGTCCATCGGTATTGAAAACCAGAGCATTGCCAGGAGACAGACACCGCCCTCAATGAAACTGATGGTGAACACACCAAAAGGCACTTTGCCATCGAAGATCGCATAGCGAAGCCAACGATACATCGAGGCGTCTGCTAGCTTCTGTGCTGGGCCGCGAAACGGAAAGCGATAGCCCTGTGTTCGCGCCAGCTCAGACAACGCGAACGGGACGGCTCTGCCATCTGGGAGCGTCATTCTGCCTGATGCGAAGTCCACCGGAAGAGCGAGACGCGTCTTGATCTTTTCGCCGCCGAGATAAAGAAGACGGTAGGTGCCGTGCATGTGGACAGCGGCTCCGACCTCCGCTCGCATGTACTCGGTAATGTAGGATCGTTGCAACGGCGGCAGTGAGAAGTGCAGCTGCTGCCAGATGAAAAGGCAAGTGCAAAGCAGTGCCACTGCGAGGGCACTGTAGCTCATGACCGGCGCGTGCGGCGGCCAGATGATCGACTCTTTTCTACCCCATTGAGTTGCCATGCTTATCGCTCCTTTCCAGCGTCCTGTGTGTACTGCTGCATTACGTCCTGCGCCGCCTTATGCTTCTCCTTGCGCACCATCGTCATGGCTTCCGTGATCCATGCTGCCGACACCTTCTCTCCCAAGATGAGCGGCTTGATGAGGTTCACAAGCAGCATTCGCGTGGCCACCAACTCGGTAAAGAAGGCGTCACCGTTCGACCTCCCGGCGGCATCAATCAGCACATGGCGCGACCACTCGCGGAGTGTTGCCCCGCTCTTGTTTGCGGCTGCATTAAGCGTGGCGACCTCGTCCTCTGTGAATCGGATTGCCACGCTCCTTACTCGCGACGGACGCCCTATCCGGTGTTTCAATCGTTCCTCAAGGTGCAATGTTCCGTTTGGCATGGTGGCTCCATTGAGAGCTGTGTCTGTGTGTTTCCGCCCGGAACCGCTATGTTTCCGAGCGGAAACG
>CAYQSI010000122.1:3650-6603 GCA_964420185.1 uncultured Occallatibacter sp.
AGTGTCGATGAGGCCTGCTTCGCTTGCGGAGTCTTCAGAAAGTCTTGGAAGTCGCGGTCTTTGCTGAAGACGTAAGCGAGCGCCTGCTCTACGACATCGTCGGCTGATGCGTGGATGAAGGCGGCATACTGATCGACCTGCAAGGCGGTTGAATCGGTCAGCCGGATTGAGGCACTGACTTGGCGGGTTTGGATGACTTCAAGTAGTGGCATCGCATTTCTCCTTTGGTGGTGGATTTAGGCAATTTTTCTGCGGGTAATCATGCGCTGTGCGGTTGTGACAATCTCCCGCGCACGAGCAGAGCAAAGTGCAGCGGGAATCTCGAAGCGACGACGGGATTCGAACATTGTAATCACGTCGTCGATGCGGATGCCTTCGATAAGCCAGAGCCGCGCTGATGCAACATCGACTGTGCGTTGCGCGTAATAGAGAGGATTGGGCTTATCGGAGCGGTGCGAAGCCAGCTCTCGCGTGAGCTTCACGGCATCTTTGCCGTGAGCAAGTTCATGCGATACCCATGCCCAATCATTTTCCGAATTGCTGTGCTTTCCCGGCTGTTTTCTGGAAGCGATTGCGTGGTCGAAGAGCATGGTATTGGCTGCGTCCAAATCAAGCCGGAAGTCATGGGGATTCCATACGGAATCGCAAGGATATTCGACGGTGACACTGTGCGCGGGATCGTACTTGCGATTCAGGAAACCGGGGATACGAATCACCCGGTTGCAATCAGTGCAAGCGGAATCGCCGCCAAAGGCAATGGCGAGCAACTTCAGAGCGCTTTCCTGACCCGCAAAATCGAAACCATCGACGCGCCAGAGCACCTGGTATTTACCGAGAGATGTCGAGATGATCGCGGTCGGAGTCGGCACAGCCTCTGATGCCAGCAACGTAGCGAGCCGTGCATCGCCATCGATGTCGATGTCAATGTAGAGATGGCGGACTGAAGCGATGCTCTCCTTGGTACGCTTGCGGCTGCCAGCGCGAAGCGGATTGGCAGCCACATAGATGTTCGCTCCTATGCCATTCTCGTGACCAAGCCAGGCGAGGTAGCGAGGGGCAAGCGCAGACTTAAGCGAGACGATGCGCTGTTGCGTCGAAGCAGGACTCTCTCTGCGCAGCAGGAGAGAAATGGTATCGCCCGGAGCGAAGCAGTGGGCGAGGAAGTGTGCGGCAATCCGATTCATGCGAAACCTCCTGATCGGAGCGGAATAAGCGGGCGACCTACGGTGCCATGCCAGTAGTAGAAGCCCGGTATAATCCGGGCTTCTATTGTGAAGAGGAAGGGCCTAAGCGGCCTCTTCCTCGGCGGACTCATCTTCGTCGTCCGCCGATGCCTTGGCAGCCCGATCCAGCTTGAGAATCGAGTTGACTCGGATCTCCCAGATGGTCTGCTCCGAGTTTGTCTTCTTGCTGCCATACTTCCGGCTGCGCAACTCGCCCTCGACCTCGATATGAGTGCCCTTCTTGAGCGTGGCAGCGAACTCTCCGAGCTTGCCGAAGACCACGCAACGGTGCCATTCAGTGTGCTCGATGTACTTGCCGTCCTTCTTGTAGGAAGACTTGGTTGCCAGCGAGAGAGTGGTCAGGCTGCGGTTGTTGTTGGTGCGGACTTCTGCGTCAGCGCCGGTGAAGCCGATGAGGGTGATGTTGTTTTTGTACATGGTGGTGATCTCCGTTTCGTTGAATTTCCCGTATCCTGCTCGGGTCACACTAGGCGAAGCCATGCGAGAGGCCCCGCCTCCCAAGGCCGAAGCTCTGCATTTGCGGAGGGTCCGTCGTAGATGGAAACCGTAACCCGGAGGGTGGCGTAGCCAAAGCAGAAGAGCGAGCCTGCCGCTGGGCGGCGGACAGGCCCGAAGCGTGACCCCGAGCAGAGGACGGAATACGAGGCGGAAGGCACCCCAATGGACATGCGGCACTCATTGCGTCACGGCGGCAGATGTTTGCCCAACCCGCAGCCGTTTTCCGAGCGGCAATGTCTCCATCGAAGGACGGCATCAAGCACCTTCCGTTGTGCTCGCGGCAACGGGGGAACGCCGCGCTGGGCGCTTTTAGAGACGAGTTGGGCTGTGCAGCCAATTTGGCAGCATGACGGTACATCGAAGCGACCTCGGATTCGGGTTGATTTCTCTAGCTGGATGCCTATTGCTCAGGCGGCGGTAGCACGGTAGATGTCCTCCGTCTGGAAGCTCTGGTCTGTGTGGGTGTATCCGGTCACGGTAATCAACTCGCGTACCCGGCGTCGACCTGTATGATCGCGCTCGCAGTACAGCACGAAGTCAATAGCTTCCGCAGTCTCGGAACGAATGAAAGCATGGTTCAGATTGGCCCGCGCACTCAGGGCCAGATCTGAAAGCCGATTCAGGGCATCCCATGCGGACTTTGCATGGATGGTGGAGAGCGTTCCGCCATGCCCGGTATTCATGGCTTGCAACAGGTCATAGCCGCACTCATCGCGTATCTCGCCCATGATGATGCGGTCTGGGCGATGGCGGAGAGCGGCAGCGAGAAGCTGGCTCGGAGTGATGGCAACCTGACCTGGAATTGCCTCGACTGCTTCCCACCGGACGGCGTTCGAATGGTCCACCTTCAATTCTGCTGGCTGCTCGATGACAACAAGACGTTCATGCTGTGGAACGTGGTCGAGTAGCGCTTTCATCAAAGTCGTCTTACCTGAACTGGTTCCACCACTGATCATCCCGTTCTTTCGTTCGTTGATAAAGCCAACGACTTTGTCTCGAACACTTTTCGGTAAGCTGCCAGCAGCAATCAACTCGTCTGATGTATACCAGCGGTTGAATTTTCGAATAGTCAACGTCGGCCCGTTGATCGAAGATGGAGCGCCCACCACCGCTACACGCGAGCCATCTGGCAAGCGTGTATTCAGGATTGGATTCTGCGTTGTGAGGTCTTGTCCAAGGATGCGAGCAACACGCTCAATCGCAGCCTGAAG
>CAYQSI010000123.1:0-6507 GCA_964420185.1 uncultured Occallatibacter sp.
TACTTCTGTTTCACCGTGCCGAAGAGCGGATCAATCTGGCTCAGCGACTCAATCTCGTCGCCGAATAACTCAATGCGGTAAGCCGTCTCATCATAAGTCGGGAAGACTTCGATCACGTCCCCGCGCACCCTGAACGTCCCGCGCCGGAAGTCCTCGTCATTGCGCTCGTACAGAATCTCCACCAGCCGCCGCGTAATGTCCTTGCGGCTGATCCGCTGGCCTTTTTCCAACAGCAGCAACATTCCGTAGTAAGCCTCCGGCGAGCCCAGGCCGTAGATGCAACTCACCGAGCTGACAATGATCGCGTCCCTTCTCTCGAAGAGAGAACGCGTCGCCGACAGCCGCAGCTTGTCTAACTCTTCATTGATCGTCGCTTCCTTCTCGATATATAAGTCCCCGGCCGGAATGTAGGCCTCCGGCTGGTAATAGTCGTAGTAACTCACAAAGTATTCAACCGCATTATTCGGAAAGAACTGCTTGAACTCGTGATAAAGCTGCGCCGCCAGTGTCTTGTTATGCGCCAGGATCAGCGCCGGCCGGTTCGAGGCCTCGATGACTTTGGCCATGGTGAAAGTCTTGCCTGACCCAGTCACTCCCAGCAGTACCTGGTGCTTCTCGCCCGCCGCCAGCCCATTGAGCAACTCGTCAATAGCCCGAGGCTGATCCCCGCGCGGCGTGTAGTTCGACACCAGTTCAAAGTCCATGTCAAAATTATACGCGAGTGGCGAAGAATGGGCGAAGGTGTTGATATGGATTTTGAGCGGGGACCGGCGAAAACGTCGGCCTGCGGGTGGAGTGCGCATGTATGCCTACAGGCCGATGCAAAAGAGCGATTGAGTAGGCCCATAGGCTGACTTATGAGCAAGATGGAGTTCAAAACGAGAAAACGTCGGGTTGCAGGCAGACGGAAAAGGGGGAGATGCCGGGTTATAACAGGACAAAAAGTTGCAAAAGTTCAAGAAAATAAGCCGATTTAGCGTGTTTTAGGCGCATTTTGGGCGAGTTTCAAGACCGGGGTTGGATGGATTGGGGTGATTTTGACCTGCCCCAGAAAACTCTACCCGTGCAAACTGGAGTTCTCTCGTAAGTTCTTGGGCGTTGGATCAATCCCGACACTCCGCTCTTCTAAAAGCACAATATGTACTATCGAGGTTCGTGGCCTCCCACCTTTTCCGCAGAAAAAAGCGGAAAGGATGGGGCACCCCAGTTATTAGTTAGTTTAAGGGTGGGCCACCTGCCTCCCTGGGGCGCAAGCCACTCGCTGACTTGCTGACTTAGTGACTCGCTCCCATCCTCATTGCCGAAAATAGACCTTCCTCGGCGCACACTGGAAGAGATAAGAAAAGGGCATGAAATCCCTGTTCACCGGAGAAGCATGCGCAACCTCACCGCAACCATCCCTACCCCGGCGCCAGCGCGTCCACTCCGCCAACTCCGCTTTTATTTTTTCGCGTTTTTGTCCGTGAAACTGTAGGGGTTACGCCTCCAACTCCAGAAACTCCTGAAAGACATCGTTGGAGAGCAGCCGTCCCTGCGCGGTCAGCCGGACCGTCTGGCCGTCGGAAACCAGCAGTCCATTTTCGGCCAGCCGGCCTGCGGCTTTGAGCGCCGGGGCGACCATCGCCGGCCCAAACTCGCGCTCCACGGCGGCCACTTCCACGCCCGCATTGAGCCGCAAACCCAGGAACCATGCCTCTTCATGCTGCCGCGCGGGTGAGAGCCACGCGGTCTCGACCGGCTCCCGGCCCGCGAGAAACGCCTTCAAGTCGTCGGTGGTGGTTGAGCGGAGCACATAGCCAGAAGCAACAGGGTCTTCTGCATGCGCTGCGGCCCGCAGCATGGACGAGGCGTCCAGCCCCAGTCCCAGGTAAGGCCGCCGCTGCCAGTAGCGCAAATTGTGGCGAGAGTGGAAGCCCGGCCGGCAGAAGTTGGAAATCTCATATTGCTCCAGCCCGGCCTGCTTGAGAGTTTCGATTACCTGCTCATACATCTGGGCAATCGCATCGTCGCTGGGAACCAGATCGGCGTGGTAGCGCGCGCCCCCGGCAAGCACCTCACGGCCCAGGCGCGAGTCCTGGTCCACCTCCAGCATGTAGATACTAGCGTGTGGAACACCTGTCTCCGCAAGCACCGCCAGCGACTCCTGCCACGAGGCAAAAGTCTGGCCGGCGAGGCCCGCAATCAGGTCCACATTCAGGTTGACGATGCCCGCGGCGCGCAGCCGCTTAATGTCATCGAGCACCATGGCGCGGCTGTGCAACCGGCCGCTGCCCTTTGCCTCGCGGTCAATGAACGATTGCACGCCCAGGCTTACGCGATTCACGCCGGAGCTCACGAGCGCACTCAGGACCTCGTCCCCAACCAGACCCGGCGCACATTCGACGGTGATTTCGGCGTCCGGCTCAAAGTCGAACTCCGAACGCATGGCTGCGAAGAGCCGCACCAGCAACTCCGGCGCAAGCAGGCTGGGCGTTCCGCCGCCCAAGTAAACCGTGTCCACACGGCGCGGCAACACCACTTCCATCCGCGCCGCCCACGCACCGGCAGCCTGCACACCTTCAATCAGCCGTGCGACGTAGAGTTGCTGATCGCTGGCCGGATAGACCCCCGAGGCAAAGTTGCAGTAGGTGCACTTCGACCGGCAAAAGGGGATCGAGATGTAAAGGCCGAGCGCGTCGCAGCCGGAAGCAACCATGAAGAGATTGTTTCACGCACGGAAGCGCAAAAGGGGGGACCCGCTCGCTCTAGCCTCCAATTGCGTGACGCACTGCCCGGTGCGCAGTGTAAGCGCCAATTCCGAGCATGAATCCAAATTCATACCATCTGCCGTTATTGTTCTTCTCGTAGATGCTCACGCCGCCCACGAACAAGCTGACGATAAATGTGATTGGAGCAATCATTCCATGCCAAAGCCCACCCAGAAAACCGGCGGTCCTGGCGCCTGGCTGCCGATATTTCGAGTTCGATCCCGCGACGGAAAGGAGGTTCGCCATAGTGGAAAGGAGGATAATTGAGCGCTCTCTGGATTTGCAACTCTCCGCTCTTCCAGGCATGTGAAATCATCGCGCGCGTTTCTCCTTGTGCAAGAATTGAAGCAAGGGAGATCCGTTTGAAGGCACGGCTAGTTTTGGGCATTACATTGATCCAGACCGTACTGCTACTGGCCCACTGGTTCATTTATCACACCCTGGTCGTCTTCTGGTGGCCTCTCAACCCCTCGGCCACACTGGCCTTGCGGACCGCGCTGTTTCTGCTGTCTCTCAGCTTCGTCGCCGCCACGCTACTCGGGTTCTACAGCACGAACCGGTTAGTCACGCTCATCTACCGGATTGCAGCCGTCTGGCTGGGGCTGTTCAACTTCTTTTTCTGTGCGGCGTGCTTCTGCTGGCTGGCCGGGTTGATGCTATCGATCTTCAGATTGCACTTCGTGGTGTCGCAAGCGGCCCGGCCGCTTCTCGCTGCCACGTTCTTCGGCTTGGCCGTGGTGACCAGTCTCTACGGGCTGGTAAACGCCCGTTTCATCCGCATCCGGCGCATCTCCATCCAGCTCCCCGGCTTGCCTGAGTCCTGGCGCGGGCGCACCGGCCTGGTACTCAGCGACCTGCATCTGGGACACGTCAATGGCGTGAGTTTCAGCCGCCGCATTGTGGAGCTGGCCGCACGTCTCAACCCGGAAATCATCTTTCTTCCCGGCGACCTCTTCGACGGCTACAAGACTGACGCTGAAAAGCTGGTCGCGCCCTTCTGTGCGCTTGACCCGCCTTTCGGCAGCTACTTCTCAACCGGCAACCATGACGAGTTTGGCAACGTCGCTCACTACAGCGAGGTCCTTACCCGCGTGGGCATCCGCGTCCTCGCCAATGAAAAGGTAACCGTCGATGGCCTCGACATCGCAGGCGTATCCGACGGCGACTCCAACCACCCCGTCCGGCTGCGCGCCACGCTGGAGGGCCTGAGCCTGGTCCTCGGCAGGGCGAGCATTCTGCTCAACCATGTGCCCAACCATCTGGACCAGGTGGAGCAGGCCGGCATCAGCTTGCAGATCTCCGGCCACACCCACGGCGGACAAATCTTCCCCTTCACATGGCTCACGCGCCGCGCCTTCGGCAAGTTCACCTACGGTTTGCAGAGCTTTGGCGCTCTGCAAGTGGTTACATCGAGCGGCGTTGGAACCTGGGGTCCCCCGATGCGCGTCGGAACCCACCCGGAGATCGTTTTGCTCACCTTCGAGTAGGCGTGCTTTCATGCTACAATGTAGCAACATACCTGCTTTGAGGAGGGCGCGATGGCCATCACCACCTTATCCAGCCGGGAGTTCAACCAGGACGCCAGCAGGGCCAAAAGGGCCGCTAGCAAAGGCCCGGTTTTCATTACGGATCGGGGGCGCCCCGCCCATGTGCTACTTTCGATCTCGGAATATCGAAAAATCATAGACAAGCACGAGAATATCGTTGATCTGCTGGCTATGCCGAAAGCCGCTGAGATCGCGTTTGAACCGCCTCGCCTCGGTGACGAAGTTCCCCGTCCGGCCGACATCCAATGATGTTCCTGCTCGATACCAACGTCGTCTCCGAGCTGCGCAAAGCCGGGGTTGCGCATGGCAAATCCAGCAAGGCGGATCGCCATGTCACCGCTTGGGCAAAGAGTGTGCCTGCGGAATCCATGTTTCTTTCCGCCATCAGCATCCTGGAGATTGAGTTGGGCGTTCTCCTGATGGAGCGACGCGATCCCTTCCAGGGAGCCATTCTTCGTGCTTGGAAGGAGAATCGTGTACTACCCGCCTTTGCAGACCGCATTTTAGCTATTGATACTCCCGTCGCGCTGCGATGCGCAGCTCTGCACGTGCCTGACCCACGCTCTTACCGTGACTCCCTGATTGCCGCAACGGCTCTGGTTCACGGCATGACAGTTGTCACGCGCAATGTGCGCGACTTTGAGTCCACGGGCGTTGAAGTACTTAATCCCTGGCAGCCAAGGTAAATGCTCTGCGCGCCTATGTCGCAGGGCCAAGTTCCCTAACAGAGTCCCGGCCGCAGATGTGACGCACGTAACAGGAGATCACTGTCGTCGAACGCTAGGATAGTTTCTACCCTCTATCGAGGGAAGAACCTCAACATTAAATTTGATTCAGGAGAAGACGGAAATGAGTGAAAAGGTCACAACAGATAATGCAAACAGCGGCGTGGTCCGGACCCGTCTTCATGGGATCGAATTACTTCTGAATTCCCGACTCAACAAGGGCACCGCCTTCACCGAAGAGGAACGCGACGCCTTCGCGCTGCATGGCCTGCTGCCACCCCACATAGGAACTCTCGAGGACCAGCGGGAGCGCCGCAAACGCGTTCTGGACGGCCGGGATACCGACTTTCTGAAGTACAGCAACATGCGCGACCTGCAGGACAATTGCGAAACCCTTTTCTACTCGCTGATCGCGCACCACACCGAAGAATTGCTGCCCATTGTTTATACCCCCGCGGTGGGCGAGGGCTGCCAGCGTTTCAGCGAGATTTGGCGCCGGCCTCGTGGCCTCTTCCTCAGCTATACGCACAAGGACCGCATCGAACAGATCCTGGCCGATCCGCGCTTTGACGACGTGCGCTGCATCGTGGTTTCGGACGGCGAGCGCATTCTCGGATTGGGCGATCAGGGCGCCGGCGGCATGGGCATCCCCATCGGCAAGATGGCGCTCTACACCGCTCTGGGCGGCATTCCACCTGAGCACTGCCTGCCCATACTGCTCGACGTGGGCACAGACAACGAAGAACGCCTCAACGACCCCATCTACATCGGCTGGCAACACCACCGCATCCGCGGCCCGGAGTACGACGAGTTCATCGAGGAGTTTGTCTCCGCTGTCGAACGCCGCTGGCCGCACATTCTCTTGCAGTGGGAGGACTTCGCCGGCGTCAACGCGGCCATCCTGCTGGAGCGCTATCGCAACCGGCTCTGCACCTTCAACGACGACATCCAGGGTACCGCAGCCATCACCACCGGCACACTGCTGGCCGCCGTCCGGGCCACCGGCCTTCCGCTCAAGGACCAGACCATCGCCATGTTCGGGTCGGGCTCGGCGGGCATCGGCATTGGCGATCTTCTGATTGCCGCCATGAAAGAAGAAGGACTGACCGAAGAGCAGGCTCGCAAGCGCATCTTCGGCTTCAATCGCCATGGACTTCTCGTCGAGGGATGCGAAGGAATTCGCCCAGGCCAAGAGCCTCTGGTGCATAAGAGAGCCGATGTGGAGGGGTGGAAGCTGTCAGGCACAGGCGCCATCTCGCTGCTCGATGTGGTGCGCAACGCCAAGGTTACGGTGCTGGTGGGCGTCTCCGCTCAGCCCGGCTCGTTTACGGAAGAGATTGTGCGCGAAATGGCCAGTCATATCGACCGCCCGGTCATCTTCCCGCTCTCGAATCCCACATCGAAGGCCGAAGCCACACCGGCTGACCTGCTGCGCTGGACCGATGGGCGCGCCCTGGTCGGCACCGGCAGCCCCTTCGATCCGGTCGA
>CAYQSI010000124.1:0-6417 GCA_964420185.1 uncultured Occallatibacter sp.
CTTCTCGCGTTCAGATCGAATGGACAACCTCCTGAAACTTCACACCTATTCCCTGCCTTTTTCACATCGTCCTAACGTAGTTTTTCCCCGGCAAGCACCGAATCCGGCCCGTAATCTCCAGTTCGAAAAGCGCCGTAAACACCTCGGACGAAGTCAGTTGCGTCTCCAGCAACTCAAGTATCTCGTCGATTTGCAGAGCCTCGTCCTGGTGCAGAACCTCCAGCACCATGGCTTCCTCGGGCCGCAGAACCGGGTCAGGCAATAGAGATGCAGTGGTCTCCGATTTCGATTCATCCGGCGCCTCGCTCTCCAGCTCCAGCCGCACCTGCGAGGGAAGATCCTCCCACACGTCCTCCCAGGTGGCCACCAGCTTGGCCCCCTGTTTAATCAGCGTGTTGGGAGTCCAGGAGCCCTTGTTGGTCACGTTGCCCGGTACCGCGAACAGGTCGCGATTCTGCTCGGCGGCGCAGCGGGCCGTCACTCGCGTGCCCGAATTCTCCGCCGCCTCCACCACCAGCACCGCCACGCTCAGCCCGCTCAAAATCCGGTTGCGGCGCGGAAAGTTCTGTGGCGCGGGAAACGTCCCCATCGGCAATTCGCTGAGTATCGCCCCACCGGTGGCCAGAATCTCCTCGGCCAGCTTCTTGTTCTCCTTGGGATAGACCACGTCGATGCCCGTGCCCCACACGGCCACTGTGGGCATGCGCGCAGCCAGCGCCCCCCGGTGCGCGCAGGAGTCAATGCCCCGCGCCATGCCGCTGGTAATCAGCAGCCGCCGCACAGCCAGGTCCCGCGCCAGCATCTCCGCCATGCCCGAGCCATAAGGGCTGGGGTGCCGCGTGCCCACAACCGCGATTCCCGGCCGGCTCAGCAGGCTGGCCGCGCCGCGTACCCACAGCACCGGCGGCGGATCGTAGATTTCCTTCAGCCGCTCGGGATACTCCGGGCAGCCGTAGGTCACCACCGTCGCCCCTTGCGCCGCTACCCGCGCCCACTCCTCCTCGGCCGCCTGGCGTGCCTTGCCGTCGAAGATGAACTGCGCCGCCTGGGCAGGAAACTTCAGCCCTTCCAGAGCAGTCAGCGGCAGGGTGAAAATCTGGCTGGGCGCATCCAACTGCTTCATCGCGTCCAGAATCCGCTTCGGGCCCAACCCCGGCGCCAGCGCCAGCGCCAGCCAGGCCAGCCGCTCCTCATCCAATGCAGGCATCGCCACGCAAATTGCATCTTGAGGCAGTGTGCTCATGGCCGGGCCTGTGTCACACGGAATCGGATATCCCAATTTTTCTCACAGGGAATCAAGATCTATCCTTTTAATCGATTTTGCCCAACTTACCCTGAGCGGACTCTGCTGTCAAGCGGGGGTGTTGACGCCGCGGGTACGCCCCCCGGAATCCTCTGCCCCGAAGAAGTACTCTAAGAAGCGTGAATCCAGCATCGCAATCAAGTCTGCGTATCGCAGCCATCAGCTTCCTCAATCCCGCGCCCCTTATGTGGGACTTTGAGCACCCGCCTCTGAATGTCCCGCTCGCCCTTCGCTACCGGATCGATCGCATGTTGCCTTCCGAGTGCGCTGACCGGCTAGCCTCGGGCAGGGCCGACATCGGCCTGATCCCCATCGCCGCCCTGGCTGCCAACCCCGGCCTGCGCATCCTGCCCGGCTGCGTCATCGCCTCCAAGGGCCAAGTGCGTTCCCTGCTGCTTGTTCGCCGCGCCAGCCAATCTCTCCAG
Source organism: uncultured Occallatibacter sp. (assembly GCA_964420185.1). Lineage (GTDB taxonomy): Bacteria > Acidobacteriota > Terriglobia > Terriglobales > Acidobacteriaceae > Telmatobacter. The sequence continues at coordinate 1,729 of CAYQSI010000124.1, forward strand.
GCCCTGAGCTCCGTGGCCGCCGACATGGCCAGCCGCACCACCCTGGCCCACGCCCGCATCCTCTTCCGCCACTGGGGCAACCCGAGCGTTCCGTTCCTGCCCGCAACCGCCGACCTGGACCACATGCTGCAAAGAGCCGACGCCGCCATCCTTATCGGCGACCCGGCCCTGCTGGCTCTTGAGGAGCGCGCCAATCGCTTCGAGCGCACCGGCGAAGAGCTGGTCTACCACGACATGGCCCAGGAGTGGCGCGCCCTCACCGGCCTGCCCTTTGTCTCCGCCGTCTGGGCGGCTGCGCACGACATCCCTTTGGACGAGAGCGTTGCGGAAGACTTCATCCAATCCCGCATCCACGGCCTTCAGAACATTGACACCCTAGTGGCCGAGTGGTCCCGCCGGATTCCCATCTCCGAGCAGACCATCCGCACTTACCTGACCACCAACATTCACTACGTTCTCGACGAGGAATGTCTCGAAGCCATGAAAGTCTTCTTCCGTATGGCCGCCCAGGCTGGCGCTCTGCCGGAGTACAGCTTCTCCATGAGCGAAACAATGGTATAGAGCAGGGACACTTGGGAGAACTCAAGAACCCCGCCCAGTTCCGCAACCCAAGCCAGCTCCGCAACCGCCGCCAACTCGCTAACTTGCTAACTTGCTAAAAAGGCCGATCCGCAAAGCGGACCGGCCTTTTAACTTGTCATCACATATTCTGTCGAACAGTAAAGAGTAGCCAAAGCAGAAAGCTGTTAGCTGTTAGCTGTCAACTGCTCCTCAGATCTCCCACCGCAGCAGCGCCGCTCCCGCCGTAAATCCCGCACCGGCCGCGGCCAACAGCACCAGATCGCCCTTCTTCAGCTTGCCTTCTTCAAAGGCTGTCCCCATGGCCAGTGGAATCGAGCCGCCCGAGCAATTGCCGTACCTTTCGATGTTGATAATGACCCGATCCAGGCTCATGCCCAGCCGGTCGGCGGTCGACTTGATAATCCGCAGATTGGCCTGATGGGGAATGAAGCAGCCTAGCTCCGCGCCGATCACGCCGTTGCGTTCCAGCACCGCTGTTGAAACCTCGGCCATCTTGCGCACGGCAAACTTGTACACCGCCGGCCCATCCTGGTGGATGTAGTGCATCTTCTTGTCCACGGTCTCATGGGTCGAGGGATTCAGGCTGCCGCCGCCCGGCATGCACAGTGAAACGCCGCCAGACCCGTCGATCTCATGCACATAGTCGATGAAGCCGATCTCGCCCTCTTCGGCCGGCTCCAGCAGCACCGCGCCGCCGCCGTCGCCAAACAGGACGCACGTCGTCCGGTCTGTGTAGTCGGTCATGCGCGTGTTGGCGTCTGCGCCGATGACCAGAACCTTTTTCTGAGCCCCGCTCTCGATCAGCTTGACGCCCGCCTGCAGAGCAAAAACAAATCCCGAGCAGCCGGCTGAAACGTCAAATCCCCACGCCCCCTTGGCGCCGATCTTGTTCTGCACCAAACAAGCTGTGGAGGGATACATCATGTCCGGCGTCACCGTGCCCACAATGATGACCTCGACCTCGCTGGCTTCGATGCCCCGCATCGCCAGGCACTTCCTGGCCGCCTCGGCGCACATATCGCTCAGCCCCAGCCCTTTGGCCAGCATGTGACGCTCGCGGATGCCGGTCCGCTCCATGATCCACTCGTCGCTGGTATCCACCAGCTTCTCAAGGTCTTTGTTGGTCAGAACTTTGGGGGGAACGTACGTTCCAAGCGCCGTAATCTTCGCGCGGCAGCCCACGATGGGACGAACTTTGAGGGTCAAAGCATTTCTCCTTGCGGCTTGAACTGCGGGACCTGGAATTCCACCGTCCCAATAATTTGTTATACAGTGCGGAACAACGAAACTGCCTACTGTCCTGAACGGACATCAAATACTGCTGGATGTTGGGTGCCCCACCCTCGGCGCGTCTTTGTTTTTGCGCCTAGGGTGGGATGCCACAAATTTTGGGTGCCCCATCCTTGCGCCGTGTTTCAGGCGCAAGGGTGGGAAACCACGAAACTCAACCAGCCGCTCCGCCCCATCCTCTTCACGTCTTGCACGAAGGGGAAAGCCCTTCAGCCAGAACCCAATGAAAAATGCGCTCTCAGGCCATTCAAAAAGCGCCCACAGAATCAAAAGCGCCGGGTTACCCACTGCACACGTACTAGCCCGTTACCGTTGCTTCCTTCCGGACCTGGCGGGGTTGGCGGGATTACGTCGCGTAGGACCCGGCACTTGCTGATTTTACCACTACGGAGCCTGAGGATTGGGACCAGAGGTCTGTAGACCAGGCAATTGCATAAATGACATCTGTTGCTGGAGATGGTTCGGTCAGCCGCCGGTCCCGACAAGCGAAGTCCTCCTTCCCGGAGGGAAGACGCAAAAATAGCCCAGGCTGGAACGCAGCGGAAACCTGGGAAAGCATCCCCGTCATCCCGACGCGCCCCGAAGGGACCGCGTCGAAGCTCTTCACCGGCGCTGAACCTCCTTCATGCAATTGCCCTGCCTGCAGACGCGAACGGATCCGCTGCCCGAAGCCGCATCGCCGTGCAAACTCCACAACAATCAGCCGCGGCGAGGGTGATTGTTCGCCGGACAACCGCCGCAGTCCACCATAAAAATGAGAAAAAATACCCCTCCGGATATTCCCGGCTTGAGCGCGTATCAATACCTGTTCCACAGACTGGTAAGCTCACTGGAAGGAGCGCTCTCATCGGATGGCCATTGAAATTTCCAAGCAGGTTCGCGCCAGTGCAATCTCCTCAATCCAACGCTACTTTCAGGAAAATATGCCCGAACCCATCGGCAACCTTCCCGCAGGCTTGCTGCTCAACTTCTTCGTTGAAGAAGTCGGGCCAGTGATTTACAACCTGGCAATCGCGGACGCGCAGGCGTGGATGGAGCAGCGCGTTGCAGATCTCAACGGTGAACTCTTCGCCGATGAATTTCAGTACTGGCCCAAGATTGACAGCAAGCGAAAGAATCGCCGCTAGCCCGCCCTTTGCAATGCCGATCATCGGAGGCGCTTCAAGGGCGCGCTTCTCCGCGATTTGTAGCCCTTGATGGCGCCAGCCACGAGCCGTTCAGCAAACCCCATACCCCGGCACAAGGGAAATGTGACCAACCATCCCCACCCGCGCCCCTCACCGTGGCTTAATCTCCTTAGGCTGCCCGAAAAACCTCGTCGATTTCGAGGTGATGATGGGCCTGCTCGACCGCGCCGGTGATCTTGAATCCATCCTGGAAGCAGTTCCATGCTGGCAAACCGCTCTCATGGAATCAGCCGTAAACAATTGCAGAGAATTGAGCCTTGATTAGCTACACTGGGTTCGTTCGGTCCAAACAGGCATCCGCTGCTGACGCCTTTTCTTGGGGATGAATTCGTTTCAGATCGTTGGAACGGGCAGGGTTTCACCGCTAACCCCCTTTAGAATCACGAATCTGCAAATAACTTCTTTGTTTGCACGAATTTGCAACGGAACCATCCACGCATCTCATTGAAAACAAGGAATTTATTTACAGGATATGGGTGGGGGGGGTACTGTCCACGGGTACACATCCTTGCGCCGTTTATCTGGCACAAGGATGGGAAACCACGAATCCCAACTCAGCGCCGCATTTTCATCCCCGATACAATGAGAAGGTGACCAAACCATCCCCACCCGCGCCCCCCACCGTGGGCTTTATTTCCTTAGGCTGCCCCAAAAACCTCGTCGATTCCGAGGTCATGATGGGTCTGCTGGACCGCGCCGGCGCGCGGCTTACCGCCCATGCCGAAGAGGCTGAAATCCTCATCGTCAACACCTGCAGCTTCATCGACACGGCCAAGCAGGAGTCGATCGATACCATCCTCGAAATGGCACGCCACAAAACCTCCGGCCGGGCGAAAAAGCTGATCGTCGCCGGCTGCCTGGTGGAGCGCTACCGCGACGAAATCCAGAAAAGCATTCCGGAGGTGGACGCCGTCGTCGGCACCGGCGAGCTGGATGCAATCCTCGAAGCCGCTGGCCTCGCGCCCGCCGCGCCGTCGCCCTTCGCCATCCTCACCGGCAGCCATTCCGCCGCTTCCCGTTCCGAAGGCGACCTCCGCGAGCAACAGGGCCGCTTCCGCCGCGACGACTGGCAGGGCGCGACTCATCTTTTGCCCACCTATCTCTACGACGAAACCACCCCCCGCTTCCTGACGACTCCCAAATCCTCGGCCTACATCAAAATCGCCGAGGGCTGCGACCACCCCTGCTCCTTCTGCGTCATCCCCAACCTGCGCGGCAAGTTCCGCTCCCGCCGTTTCGAGTCGGTCGTCGCCGAGGCCCGGCAGCTCGTCGCCCAAGGTATTCAGGAAATCACCCTCATCGGCCAGGACACCACCTGCTACGGCGAAGACCTTGGCATGAAGGACGGCCTCGCCCAGCTTCTTGACGCCGTCGCCGTCATTCCCGGCTTGCGCTGGCTCCGCTTCCTCTACGCCTACCCCAACCGCATCACCAGTCGCCTACTCGACACCATCGCCCGTCACGACAACATCTGCAAATACCTTGACCTGCCGCTCCAGCACGCCTCGCCCGCTGTCCTCAAGCGCATGAAGCGCGGTGGCAGCGGCGACATTTTCCTCAAGACTCTGGAGAAGGTTCGCGCCACCATCCCCGGCGTCGTCCTGCGCACCTCCTTCATCGTCGGCTTCCC
>CAYQSI010000125.1:0-6194 GCA_964420185.1 uncultured Occallatibacter sp.
CGTTCCCGGTTCTGCTGTTGCACCTGCCTGGCACGAGTTGGCATTTTGACTGCGGTAGATGGCTGCTCGCAAGCCGGCTCCGGCGCGAGCTTTGCATCCGCATCTTTGGCGACTTCTCGCGCCACTTCGCTGAGCAGACGATGATGCGGCCGTAGGGCGTCCACCAATGCCTCGCTTAGGTTGTGCAACAAGTGCCAACGATCGGCAACCCGTTGAGTTTCCATCTGACCGGCGGGCAGGCTTGCGATTTGGACGGTGCCGAGGTGCTGCTGCCGCAACTGGAGTCCGACATCCTGCTGGCTGACAAAGGCTATGACGCCGATGAGCGGGTGCTGATTCCTTGGCAGCAGGCGGGAAAAACTGCGGTGATCCCGCCCAAAGCCAACCGTAAAGTACAACGCGAGTACGACAAGGAACTCTACAAAGCCCGCCATTTGATCGAAAACTTCTTTGAAAAGCTCAAACAATATCGCGCTATCGCCACCCGTTACGACAAAACCGCGCGTAACTTCTTGGCCGCCGTCTACCTCGTAGCTGCTGCCATTTGGCTAATTTGATGACACGCCCTAGCCCCAATCACCTTGCCGGCAAAGTGCCAGCCATGGTTCACCAAATTTGAGGAAGAGCCATTTTTAGTTCAACGTGCCAGGTTTAATCCCACCGCCTTTAGGCGGTCAGCTTAAGCGGGCTCCTAAAATGTTGGTGGGAGCGGAGATGGGCGAGTATCGGACAAGCGGGCACGCGATTTGGGACATCAAGTACCACCTGATCTGGATCACGAAGTATCGGTATCCGATACTTCGCGGAGAAGTGGCGGAGCGATCCTTTCTGATGGTGGTGGAGGCGCAGAGCGGCTGACGCGGCCGGATGCGCGCGATGGGGATTGAGATGTACAGGGGAAAGGGAGGTGTGCGGGTTTTGGGCTCAGGCCACGATAATGTCCGTTAGCAGGGCCTATCCTGTCGTGATTCGGGACAGCACCGGCGGTCCCGCCGCGCCGGTGCTACCCAGCTCTCAGAATTCCTTAGCGGTTGCTCTTGAGCTCGCTCATCCGCCGGCCAATCCACCATGCCGACACAGAGCACCAAACAAAACAACACACAAGTTCGTGCAACACGGTGAGGGCACCGGCAGCGAGCGCAATCGCGGATGTGAGCGCGTGCGACGGATGCCAGTGCGCGCCGACGACGATTCCGATCAGAAACATCGCGGAAGCCCAGAAGAACATCGCGGCGGGATTCCCGAGACGTACGTTGAGTTTTTCGTTCATGGCTTTCTTCTCCTGCAGGGTGAGGCGCTCTTTGGGCCGATTGCCGCGCAGCCTGCGGTTCAGGAACCCCAGAGCGGGATAGGCGATTGAGTTGTGAGATGAGCGAGTGTTTGCGGAACCGCGACCGCGGGGACTCGCCGCGTTCGCGACTTCGGGATCAGATTTCGTTGGGCCGGTAGGTCTCCGAATTGGCAACGTCCTTCGCCGCCTTGATCGGGTCATCGTTCAACTCAATCTGCGCGGCGCGGTACCAGTCGCCGGCACCGAACCGGACCTCGAGTGCGCCGGATTGGGAGGTCGAGACCGCATGGCGCGCCATGGCCGTCGACGAGGCGTTCGAGTTCGGCGAAGAACTTCAGCCGGTATTCGTTGGGAGTCATGTTTCACCTCCGGGGCCGGCAGAAGGCTGAGCCTGCCGCCCCCACATTCGGCCGCCATCTGGTTTAGGGCCGCTCAAGATTTTCGACGAACCTGATGGTCATCTCATGCCACGCGACCACGTCGGCGATGTCGGGACCAAACAAGGCGTCGAAGCTGAGATCGACGGGTTCGCGGTGGAGCACATGCGCTCCCTCGGCAATGGTGAGTTCACCGCGGTGAGGTCCGGTCCTGATCACGTTGATCGTATACCTGCCGTCGAGCATGGCTGTCCAGACGAGGAGATCGACTTCTTTGGGCATTTCAAGTCCTTTCTTTTGCGATGAGGTGATGTTGAGTCGAGTGTGTTTCGGATCATTACTGTTCGCGCGGACCGCCGAGCAACTCCGCGAGCTGTGGCCGGAAGTCGGCGAGAAGCTGCAGGAGAGAGCGGCGATACTGAAGCTCGGTCTCCTCCAGGTCCGCTGCGAAGTAGTCGTCAAGCAGACGGAACCTGTCTTCAGCACAACGGCTTCTTGAGTCGGCCACTACCGCCCGGAGGAGTTCCTGCTCGATTTCGTCTGTTGAGAGCCAGCCGGGCGCTTCGTAATGAACGGGCTCTCCAGCTGCGCCTGAGTTAGTACGTCGATGACGGTTGGTGTCGTTGGACATCTGTGCTCCTTGTTGGCCGCAGGCAAGCAAAGGGGCAGACATATGAGTACTGCGCCTGTCCCGAAACTCAGCGGCCATGGTGAGGGTGTAGATGTTGGGAGGTAGGTTCTGACCGAGGTGGCAACGGATGTGCCGGGGACGAGCTATCAAAGCGCGATGAGGTCGTTTACGGCGTGTTGAATTTGTTGCGTGCTGTTGAGGTAACGAGCGGTGGTGGACAAATCCTCGTGCCCGAGCAGTGCCTGAATCTGCTCCAGTTCCCCGCCGGCTGTGCGGCAGAGCTTGGCGGACGTTCGGCGCAAGTCGTGGGGGCCGAGATGATCGATGCTCGCCGCCTTGGCGGCCGTGACCACGACATCCCAGACCGCCCACGCGCTGAGCGCGAAGCCTGTTATTTTGCCGCCCTTCCGCATGCGCCGAAATATAGGTCCCGAAGTGATACCCGCGGCACTGGTCCATTCGTCCAGGGCATCCTTCGCTGCCTGCGGTATTGGTACGGTGCGAACCCGACCTCGCTTGCCGATGAGGTCTGCGATGACCCACCTGCCTTCTCGGCGCTGAATCAGGCTGGTGTCGAGCCTTGCTTGCTCCTCACGACGAAGAGCGCAATGGCACATGACGGAGAGAATCGCGAAGTTGCGCTTGCCGATGAGATCCGTGCAGTCGACAGTTGCAAGCATCAGCTGGGTTTCTTCCTTTGTGAGCCAGGTTCCAAGCCGAACGCCGCTCTGCGGAACGCCCGGTACTGAGGTGAGGCGAACCGCTTCGGCTGGATCGATGAGGCCATTTTCGCGGGCCTCGTTCACGAGTTTGCGGATCGCGCAGAGTCTTTGGTTGATCGTTGCGGCGCTCAGGGCCGCCGCGACCATGGAGGCACGGTACTCCATGAGAATCATGCGCGAGATGGGGCGACCTGCCGCCAGTTGGAACAGATCATCGAAGGCTGTCAGGTAAGCACGTTGAGTGTGCCGGGAAACGACTGAGTTCGACAGCATCCTGCGCAGTGCGCTCAATGAGTCGGGGTTTGTAACTGAGGTCTTGTACAGACAGGAAGACACGAAGGCTCCTTTCGCTCGGATGAGGGGACTTGACCTGCTGGGAGGATGTCATGGGATTGAATCTCGGATGGCACTCGCGGCGTGGCGTTTCCTGGGCCGCCACACGCGCCGTCTGTCAGGAAATGAGATGGGGGAGAATCAGTCGAACAAAGGAATTTTGGGGAGAAGCTCGGGGAAGGGAGCGCCGGGTCATTTCAGCCGCTTGTACTCGACACTGCCGAAGAAGCCAGGCCCCAGGAGGGTGTCGGATTGCTTGACGTAGGTGAGATCAGCGGACAGGAACGCTCCTTTGACCTCAAGGGTGCCATCCTTATATATGGCTCCGACTTTTCCGGACGGGCTGACAATGAGGAACTCGTCGCCGTTGCGGACGACCTGAAAACTGTCGTTTGGGTTTGCCTTGTTTACCCACTTGCCAAGGAATTCCGACCCGGTGGATCGACACCCGCTAAGGAAAACGGCGCTGAAGAGTGTGATTGCGATGAAGCGAAAGATTGCTGATTTCATAGAAAGCCTCGACTGTTTTGGAATCGCGCGCAAGTGCGCGTGTGACATGGAAGATTGCGCTTGCACCGTCGGACCCGACTTCGGCGGAGTCTTGCACGGTGTTGTGTTGAGAGCTGTGGCGCCGGGTTACGCGAACTTCGCCTAGTCTGCGCGTTCATCGGTACTTGTGGCGTGAACTCAAAAGGAGCCACAGTCGGTCACCAAGATGGCTAGATTGCGCTGGAACCGCTCGAGAACGCGAAACGCAGGCGTTGGTTTCGCGGCCTCTAGGGAGTCGGCCGAAGTCCAGGTCCCAATGAGCGCGAACATGCCGGGTGTTTCGCGACCTGGGAAGATGCGAAGGTCGAGAAAGCTGGTTGGGTAGTATTCCTCGGCGAGCAGAGACCGCAAGCCTCCTGGCAGGTGCGCCGATAAGAACGCATAAATCCGGATCGGATCCGGATCGACAAAGCAAATTGTGAGTGTTCTAACCATGGTGAAATCGGGGTCAAACAAGAATGGCGGCTCGAGCTGAGCCGCCATGGTTGTGATGCGCAATTTCAACATCTGGCCGTCGTCAGTCGTCCCCGTCGCAACAGCAGTCGCAATCGCTTCCCGCTGTTGCGAATCCGCCGACCACGGGCATAAAGGAAAAGACGTGACGATTCCGCCTTTACGCATCTGCCCGAACAGAGGTCCCGAACCGCCGATTTTCGCTCAGATTGTCCTTTTGTCGATGCCGGCCTTGGCGGGCTTAGGAATTGCGATCGTCCTTACCCGGTCGCGCTTGCCGACCGGAACTGGCGAAGCTGGATGCCAGCAGCTATTCCTTGGGGATATATAGCATCCTCGTGATGCGCTGAACAATCGGGCCTTCAATTTGCCACATGGAATCTCTCTTAACTTCAATGCGCGGGACTAGCTCGTTGTTTGCATAGAGCTGGAATACGGAATCTTGTTCCAAGATCCATTCCTCGCATTGTTGCCCCGGGAAGTCAGGCTTGGTGGGCCGGACCGCATATTTGTAAGGCACTAATGTTTTGGCTTTTCGAATGATCAGATCCTCGCCTCGCCTTGCTACTACGGGCCTACCCTCGCTCCACGGGATCTTCGGTTCGCAAATTACTATGTCGCCGGGGTGAATCAGCGGTGCGAGTGCGTCTTCTTTCGATTCAAGGGCAAATGCCTTGTCGCTCGCTAGAAAGCTTGAGGCGATTAGGGGCCTCTCGGGCTCATCTATAAAAGGCACCCAGAAAACGGGACCGGGGGATCCGGAGATGAAGAAGCGGGAAACGTGAACATCAAGGGCGCGCGCGACCCTCTTAATGGACTCGGCGGAGAAGCCAACCTGCCCGGTCTCTAGCTTGGAAAGATTCGGTTGATCCAGTCCCGACTTTGCTGCTAAATCCTTGAGTGTCCAATTCTTAGCCTTCCGAATTGAACGAATTATAGCGCCAACTTCAGGGTCCCCTCTGCCTCCGGTTCTGCTCACCATCTCGGTTCTCCCTCCATCACAGTACACGAAAAATGCGAAAACAGATTATTTTTTGTTCCGGAAGCAATTGTCTATAAAGAAAGTTTTTTATTAAATAGGAAATATTGCGATGCTGTTGGATCGGTAAAGCTGATTCGAAGGACAGCATCCCCAGGGGGGGAAATATGGGACCGGGGCGGAAAATCCCTCAGCAGCCAGTGACAATCGCGGATCGCATCGAGGCGATGGATCATGCCTTGAGGGTCAAGGAACTCGCTGTCCTGCTCAGCTGGTCTCCGACTCTGCTATATCAGCGGGCGCGCAGCGGTCGCATGGGACGCGCTGTGATTCGAATGGGCGGCACCGTTCGGTTCGATCCTGCGCTGACGGCGCAGTGGCTACGAAGCATATCGGAGATCTAGACATAGCGAAGTACGAACGAAAATACCCGCGCCATCGAGCACGCGTCAGGACGGACCAAACCGAACACATTGTTTTGAGGGCAAATCTAGGGATCGTCGAAGGCAACCAACATCGAACTCTCGCTGTAGACCGCTGATCCGAGACTCCAGGTTAAAGATGAAGAAGGAAATCGACAATTCGGGCCAGAAAGAGTTGTTCCCGGAGACTGCCGACGAAGGCGCAGGAAATCCGGGGACTGCGATTCCACATATATCTGCGCCGAATAACGCCGCGCCTCCCTGCCCGGGCGAGAGCACAGACAAACTGCCGACAATCGAGTGCAACCCTGCCTCCGTTAAAGAGATCGCGAACTCCGATCTCAAGGGAGAGAGCGAACAGCTGGTTGACGCTCATGAGGCAGCGCCCCAAACCCGACCGAGTGATCTCATCCCAAGTTCTGGTGACGCCGGCGACT
>CAYQSI010000126.1:0-6069 GCA_964420185.1 uncultured Occallatibacter sp.
GATTTAATTGGCGTCCCCGACGGGATTTGAACCCGTGTTATCGCCGTGAAAGTGGGAATCAGGCCATATTGAACAAGTTTTGGTGCATTTGCATGGGTTCGGAAACATGAGCATAAAGATTAGATCATAAAAGAGATAGTTTCATTTTTACCTTGCATTAGCTTTCATCGTTTTGGCCTCGCGTACCCGTCTCTAAGTCCCCGTAGCGTCCCCGGATTCTGGGGCATTGTCCCCGCGTAGTAGTTGCCTGTAATGGCAATTTACCCACTCTGTTTTTCCTGAATCCAGCCCGCGTTCTGGAAGTGATACGCGATTTCGCTTCAGTCCACCCCCAGCGCGCCCGCCGGCAAGGAGAAAGCGGCGGGCGCGCGCCAGTGGCGTAGACCATCTTTCGGGAAGTCACACGCCGCAATCGCTTGAAGGCGGTTTCGGGGCTAGTGCAAAGTCGAAGTTATGCTCTGGCGCCGGCACGAACTTCGCAGGGAACATATTCGCCTTGATAGCTTGCGCCTGCTTGGCCGCCGCCTGTGCCAGTGGGTAATCAAATTCCGCCTCTCGTGCCGGTTCATCTTCAATCCCGCAGTGGGTTGTGCGTTCATCCATGGATTCATCCTTATTGCGCGGTTGCGCGGTTGATGTTGGGGTTGGGGTTAGCGAAGCGCGAAAGCTCCGCTGCAATTTGCTCATCGCTCATGCGCTCCACCGGGCGGTAGCCGGCGATTTTGGAGAGTATCTTTTCGCGAACCGCCGCTGCTTCACTTTCGCTATATGCGGCGTATGGAAGGGGGCATTCTTGCCGGCCTGCAACTCGCCCGTAAGTCGTCCTAGCAATTCCAGCGTGGAACGGCATTCTCTGACGGCCGCGAGCGCAACAGCCCACTTGCCGGACTGTTCCGCCTTGTCCAGAATCGCGCCCGCTCGACGGTGGAGCGCCCGCACCTCGTCAAGCAGCGATTGGGCATCGGCTGCCTCTTCGGCTTCCCTTACTGCTATTACGGCGTGGGGAAGGTGCGCAGAGTGGCGGCCCAGCGCGGAACGGGACACGCCGAATCGTCCCGATACGTCCCGCAGTGGCTGCCCGGTAACTAACTGCCGGTCAATCAGCGCGCGCTGAGGATGCGAACAAATAGAGCAAGTCTTCATTTTGCTCCTTTCGTGTGCTGGCCGCGCCCGCCGCATTGACACGCCTCAAAGTCTTCCCGCAGAATCAGCCCGGAGACCAGGACCACTCCGTCCACCTCGCCCACCAGAAAACCCAGCTCTGATAGCAGCCGCTCGAAGGTGTCACGGGTGCACGGAACCCCGCCGCGCCCATCTTCCCACTCACAAAAGGCAATGTGCAGGGCAGTCACCCCGCCAAAGCAGCGCGGGGAAAGAGCACAGGCGGAGTCCAACCAGCGGGCGAACGGCTTGCGCCACTCCGCCGGGTCGTCCGGCGGAATGCTGGCCGGAGCATCAAATGTTTTGGATTTGTCCAGAATCGGAACTGACAAAACTGACAAAACCCCTGCCTGACCCCTTTTTGTCAGTTTTGTCAGTTCGCATTCCGCGGATTCCTGAAACTTTTCAGGTGGATTCCAGTCTCTCCAGCGTCTACTTGCCAGCATGAGTTCCCCCTGCTCTCGGATTGATGCGATAGGTTTCGCTGGGCCGTCCGGTAGCCTGTGCATCAGTTTCCAGCCTTACCCAGCCGTATTCTTCGAGTACCAGCAACGCGCCCCGCGCCTCATCCGGTGTGCTGAGACTGCTCCATTGATTCCTGTACACGTCCCGCGCGGCGAAGAACCCCTCTTCCCGCTTCCAGCCTTTTACCAGCCGCTTGCTCAAGGCGATTGCCGCGTGTTGCTCTGGCCGCGCCTGTGCGGAGTACACGCGGGCAGCATGGGTCTCCAGATAGTCGCACCAGTCACAGGCCAGACGCGCCTGAGAGATCGGCACACAGTCCGTATGCCCATCGGCAAGCGTAAAGAGCAAGGCAAGAGAAGGCATCAGGCTGCGATACTTGGCAAGATGCGCCTGCATGGCTGGTGGAACATCCTCGTCCCGAATGCGTTGCTCCAGATCGGTCAGCCATTGCTCAAAGAGTGTCTGAGCCTCATCGTCAAATTGCAGTCGAAGCGGTTCCGCGGCGTCCATCGCGGCAATGCGGCGGTAGACGCTCGCGGTACGCTCAAGAGCGGCGGTGTCCGGCTTGCGGTCGATATACTTCCACTCAGGCGGAATGTCCGGCCACACTAGAAGCTGAAACCGTTGCATCAGTCCATCGTTTGACGGTCCATCTTGCAACGCATCGGCCAGATAGGACCGCAACCGGGCGGGCTGGATTCCACCAAACAGCGAGACACAGGCGTGGGGAACATACACACTGCCGCGCCCTATGCGGTCAATGGTGTGGGCTGCATCGCCATTCCAGCATTCCAGGAAGAAGGCGCGTTCCTGTTCCCGGCCCTGTCTCTCTAATCCGGCCAGCCAGCCGGTCAGCTCATCCCGGAGTACAAACAAACCCGCCGGATTTTCCGATAACACAAAATGAAGACTCTCAAAGGTTGCATCGCTGGTGATGAGGCGGCGGAGAACAGGCTGTACGAGCGATGATTCCGGCTTTGCGGGCGGTTCCTGATTCTTCTTCTTAGCGGTTTTGAATTGGTCTCTCCATACCGCACTGGTTAATACTTGCTCTTCCTGCGCGATCTGGTAGCCTCGCTCTGCCTCTTCATGCTCCTTGCGCCACTCATTCTCGATTGCCCGCGCCGGTTGCGTCATGCAAGAAAGCACGGGTGACTTGAGCATCCCCGGCGGCGCTACGATTCCGCCCCAGAGATTCGGTACGACGGCCCAAGTGCTGTCATTCTGTTTTGGCTGAATCACGGCCCGGCGATTTGTGACTCCGGCAAGCGTGGCAATCGCGGCCACGGCGGGGAAGTCCAGGGGAACCTGCATTCGCTCGGCTACATCCTTCACCAGCGGGCGAAAAGACTCTGGCATTAGCTCCAGATCGAACGGCATAACATCGGGTAGAGTCTCCGCCAAGGGTTCCGGCTCTGGCCATTCGCCCGGCAGAGACGCTGGTGATGGAGACAGCGGAAGCTCCAGCAATGCTGCAATATCGCCTGCTGAGACGCCGGCCAGCAGGTCTCTCCGGGGAAATAACTCACCCGGTCCAAGTGGCATGGTTGGTTCGCTCAGGCTGCCCATTGCTCTTTTCCTTCTTGCGCGCTCACCCGGCGCATGGGATAAAACTTGTCTGCCCTTTGTTCCGCTGCACGAAGCCGCTCACAGGCCGCGTGAAACAGTCTCGTGAGTTCCTCGCAGCGCGTGTCCTCATCGGAAAGCCGCGCCAGCTTTGCGGCCAGCGCACTCACAACAGCTCGCAGTTTTTCCACGCGGTCCAAAGCGGCCAGCCGCGCCTTGCGTTCCGCTCTTGCGGCTTGCTGGTGGGATTCCTGTGCGGCCCGGAGCGCGGCTTGTTGCGCTGGTGAGGGCGGTGGCCCCGCGAATAGGTCTCGCTTGCCCAACTTCAGAGCGGCCAGAATCGCATCTAGTGAGCATCCCGCGCGGCACAACAGCAGCACGCGGCCATCGTCACCCTCGCGGATGCTGAGACTAGGCGAGCGGTCATTGTGCACGGGGCAGCGCGCAGTCCAGCGGCCCGTGCCGGTGCTCCGCGCTTGCACCAGATCGGCAAATGCAGCGGCAGTCATTACCGTGCATCCTGTAGGCGTGGACGCATATTCTCGGCGATGATACGGTCCACCTCTCCCACCGGCACGAGCAACTTGCTGCCGATTTTCACGCTGGCCACGGTGCCCTTGTAGCACCAGCCGCGCGCCGTCCAGACAGATACCCCAAGACGGGCTGCAAAGACCTTGATTGGAAGCAGTTCCGGCCTCACTTCGATTGCGTTTGTCATTCTCACCTCTTGCCCCTGTCGGGCTTGATTCTGAGGATATGGGCGAATGCTTTGGCAGCGGCGATATTATTGTTAGCTATTTTGCATTAGTTTGTGCTAACATATTTATATGCAGTCAATACGCCAGTGCGCGATTATGGACATGCTCTCTTTCCTCGATCTCGAGTTTCCCGATAAGCGGCAATTCCCCGGCGGGCGGACCATCAGTCTGGAGTTATTCGGCCTGCGTGTGCCGGTTCCAACAGATCCAGAGGTCATTCGTGCCGTTCAACAGGCGTTGCGCTTCAATTTGACGCAGTGGATCGAGTCTGGATTTCAACCGGATGGGTCAGAAGTGCCGCTCAGACGAAACCTCAAGCCTAATCGTGGGCAGAGGCCGCCTGTGGTGGATTCTATGGCAAGGCTTTTATCGGGGCGCTCACCGGTAATTGACACTCGAAATGGCGACGCTGTTTATGTCCTCGACGAATTTGACCAGGGGTTTCCAGCTTTTAAAATAGGCAAGCCAAAAGCGCGGCCAATCACGGCTATTTGCGGAGACGGGAGCTTTGTTTTTGACTTCAAGCCCTACGCGCCGTTTGCTCCAGAAGATTATGCAGCTTTGGCGTTCATGCGGTTCTGTCAGTCGGACTGGAAAACCCTACTTATGCAATGCCGACAGTGTCGTTCATTCGCCGTTCTCAACAAGCCACGCAAGAGCTATGAGCACGGATGGTATTGCAGCAAGAAGTGCCGGAACGTCAACGCGAAGAAGACCACGGAGAAGAACAGGAAAAACCATCATGATCGATGGTTCGGCCTTGCGGTAGATGCTTGCGCCAGATGGGATGCAATGACTCGAAAGCCTAAGCAAGATACGGCATCGTGGATATATGACGAAATTAAAGAACACCTGCCGCTGGTGGATCGAATCCATCGACAAAGTATCAAACGCAACCTGAGTGAGATCGAAAAGCAAGTAAGGGAGCGCAATCGTGCCAAGAGCTAAAGAGCGGGACGGAGTATTCCAGCGGACAGACCGGAGCGGCTGGTGGGTTTCGTATGTGGACGCAAGCGGCAAGCGCAAGAAAGAGAAGGTCACAGCCTTTACGCGCACTCAAGCCATGACTGCCCTTGCCCAGATCAAGACGCGCATCGAACGGGAATCCATTCTTGGGGTGAAGTCTGCCAGCGAGATTACCACGGCGGACCTGTTGGCTCGATTCAAGACGTACCAGAAAGCGCAGTTGCGCCCCACCACGTTTGTCCGGCTGGACGGCATTCTGAAGACGCTCCAGGCGGCGCTGCCCGCCCAGGCCAAAGAGATCACGCGCCGGACGGTAAGTGATTACATCCTGAAGCGGAGCGAGACGGTATCGGCCGGCACGGTGGCCAAAGAGTTCGCTACGCTGAATCATGCTTTGCGGCTGGCCGTGGAATGGGAACTGCTCACGGTGAACCCTGCCCAGGGCGCAAAGCTGCCCAGACAGTCGGAAGGCAGGACGCGGTATCTTTCGCCTACGGAATTCAAGGCCGCTCTGGAAGCCGCGCCGGAATGGATGCGCGCCCCGATGGCTCTGGCCGCGTTTACCGGGATGCGCCGGGGCGAGATTCTCGGCCTGTGTTGGAAGGACGTAGACCTTGCCAACCAGCGCGCGTACCTGACAGAGACGAAAAACGGCACACTCCGGGTTGTGGCATTGAACGCGCTGGCCGTCCAGGTGCTCAAGAGTCTACCCGTGGGCGAACCGGCGGAGTTGGTATTCCCCGATGTAAACGCGGCCCGCCTGAGCGTCTACACGCGCCGCGTGTTCGCTTCCGTGGGCATCATGGATGCGTCTTTCCACTCGCTACGGCATACGGCGGCAAGCTGGCTGGTGATGGAAGGCGTGGACCTGTACGCGGTGGGCCGGATTCTCGGACACAAGACGCCGCGCATGACACAGCGGTACGCGCACCTTTCGCCCCGCTACATGGCGGATGCTGTGAACAAGTTGGACGGGGTGTTTGCCGGTGCTTTGCCGGAACCGAAATAGAGACCTGTTTTGCTTGTTTGGGGACAGCGTACCTCTGCGTTAGTCCCCGTAGCGTCCCCGCTTTTTCGCGGCATCGCTCAAAACAGCTCTAAGTCCTTTATTTTGTTGGCGTCCCCGACGGGATTTGAACCCGTGTTATCGCCG
>CAYQSI010000127.1:0-5910 GCA_964420185.1 uncultured Occallatibacter sp.
GCGACCAATGGCCCCAAACCACGGGAAGATGCGCGGTGACGTACCAGAATCCGCCCACCAGCAGAACAACCAGAAGAACTCGGCGCAGTTTCACATTCATAGCGTGTAAACCCCTACAGTGGACAGTGAACAGTGGTCAGCAAAAACCCGTTTGCGGCGGAATCGACGACCACCAACCACTAGCCACTGAAAACTGACTACTGACTACTGACTACTGTCCACTATTCTAAAGACTCGTCTGCCGAAGATTTGTTGCTTTCCGCCTGGAGGCTCTGCCACAATTCCTCCACCTGGACGCGAAGGGCCGCCAGATCTCCTGCATTTTCCAGAACATAGTCGGCGCGGGCGGCTTTGACCACGTCGGGAATCTGCCGCGCCAGCCGGAGCCGTGCATCGGCTTCGGCGGCTTCGTGGCCAGTTTCCGTTGGGCAAACGCGGGCAGCATAGCGGGCGATCTTCAGCTCGTCGGGCGCGGTGACTACGACGATGCGGTCCAGGCGCCGCCGCCAATCGGCCAGCATGGTTTCGCTTTCGCCGCGGGCGCGGGCATCGCGCTCTACCTCAAAGATGAGCGCCGACTCGACGACGGCCACCGCGGCGGGATTGCGGTCAAAAACCTGGTTCATCCAGCGGCGCTGGGCAGCAATCACGGCAGGATGCACGATGGCGTTCAGTTCATTGACCCGCCCGCCCAGAAAGGCCATTTTGGCCAGCCGCGCGCGGTTCAGGTGGCCATCGGGACCAACGACATCCCGGCCAAAGACGCGGACAATCTGAGCAAAAACCGGCTGTCCCGGCTCCATCAACGCCCGGCCCAGTTCATCGGCCTCAATCACGTCGGCGCCCAGCGCGCGCAGCATCTCCGCGACGGTGCTCTTGCCGCTGCCCAGCCCGCCGGTGAGGCCGACTCTCAGCATCTAGGCTCCCCGCCGCATCTTGGCGGCGCGCACGGTGTTCGCCATCAGCATGGCAATCGTCAATTTGCCCACGCCCCCTGGGACCGGCGTGTACGCTCCGGCCAGCTCGAAGGCTTTTGGGTCAATGTCGCCCACAATCACCGATCCATTCTTTGCGAAGGCGGCTTCCCGCTTTGCGTTGCCCGCAAAGAAGCGCTCAAACTCGGCCCTTTCCGTGATGCGGTTAATGCCCACGTCGATCAAAGTCGCGCCCGGCTTGACCATCTCCGCAGTGATGAAGCCCGGCCGGCCGATTGCGGCCACCAGAATGTCGGCCTGGCGGGTGATCTCTCCGAGGTTTCGTGTTTTGGAGTGGCAGATGGTCACCGTTGCATTCTGGTGCAGCAGCAGCATGGCCGCCGGCTTGCCCACAATGTCGCTGCGGCCCACGACGACGGCGTGCTGGCCAGCGATGGGAATGTTGCTGCGCTTGAGAATTTCAATGATTCCGGCAGGAGTGCAAGGGACAAGCGCGGAGCGCCCCGCCTGCAAGCGGCCCGCGTTTACGGGATGGAAGCCGTCCACATCCTTGGCCGGATCGACGGCGTCGAGCAGGGCCTTGGTGTCCACCTGCGCGGGCAGCGGCAACTGAATCAGAATGCCGTCGATCTCGTCGCGGCGGTTGAGCTCGGCCACCAGATCGAGCATCTCTTCGGTGGTGACGGTGGCCGGCGGCGCGATGAGCTCGCTGAAGATGCCCAGGTCGGCGCAGGTTTGCACCTTGCTGCGGACATAGATTTCCGAGGCGGCCACGTTGCCCACCAGCACCGCCGCCAGCCCCGGCCGAATCCCGCGGGCGGCCAGCGCACGCGCTTCTTCAGCCACTTCCTGCTTGATGGCCGCGGCAATCGCCACGCCGTCGAGAACTCTTGGCATTTTGCACTCCAAAGTTCATCGTATCGCTTTGTGCCTCCGCGCGGGAGTGGCGCGCTTTCCGCTCTGAAACGAAGAGATGGGCGGCCCAGGCGAGCAGCCCGCGCCCCGTCGAAATCTCCCATCGAAGTGTGATTTACCTCACATACAGCCGTCAGATCGGCACGTGTACCTTCGGATGCACGAGGGATGTTCAAAAGCATATTTGCATAGATTTGCGCGGTCTCCTGGCAGCACAGTGAGGGAGAGAAATTGATGAGTACCTTCAAGGATGCAGGGCATCTTTTCCGGTTTGCGGGGCTATTCGTCCTCGCATTCCTGGCGTTTCTGGTGGTGCGCCATTTCATTGTGCCCAGGAGCTTTGGCCAGTATGGGCACTATCGCGGGGCCTCGATGGGCGAAATTGCGGCGCGGCCGGTGCAGTTTGCTGGCCACGAGGCGTGCGAGGCCTGCCACACGGACGTGGTGGACAAGAAGAAGAACGGCAAGCACGCGCATGTGAACTGCGAGGCCTGCCACGGGGCGCTGGCCAGGCACGCCGACGATCCTGCGACGGTGAAGCCCGCATTGCCGGAGACGGCCGTGCTCTGTGCCCGATGCCACACGGCCAGCTCCGCCAAGCCCAAGGGCTTTCCACAAGTTGTGCCGGCAGAGCACTCGAACGGGCTGCCCTGTGAGACCTGTCATCAGCCGCACAGTCCGGGGATGGATGCGCCGAAGGCCGATGAGGGAGGTGCGAAATGAAGATTTCCCGGCGTCAAATGCTCGTTCTGTTGCCGGCGGCGGCGGTTGCGTGGGAGTCCGTGCTGGCCGGAACCCCGGAAGAGTCGCCCAACTACAAGATGAGCGAACACTGGTGGGGCATGCTGATCGACATTTCCAAGTGCATCGGCTGCGGCAACTGCGTGCGCGCCTGCCAGACAGAAAACGACGTGCCCGATGGATACTTCCGCACATGGGTGGAACGCTACCACGTCTCGGACGAGAATATGACCCGCCCTGAGGTGATTTCGCCCGATGGCGGCAAGGAAGGATTCCCGGTTGCCCAAGGAGATGGAGAAAAGTATTTCTTCGTTCCCAAGCTGTGCAACCACTGCGCGGATTCTCCGTGCACGCAGGTGTGCCCGGTGGGCGCCACATTCATCAGTCCGGACGGCGTGGTGCTGGTGGACCGGAGTTATTGCCTGGGTTGCGCCTATTGCGTGCAGGCCTGCCCCTATGGCTGCCGCTACATCCATCCCCAAAAGGAAGTTGCGGACAAATGCACGCTCTGCTACCACCGGATTACCAAGGGGCTGACGACCGCCTGCTGCGAGGCCTGCCCGACCGGGGCACGCCAACTGGCCGACCTGAAAGACCCCAAGGACCCGATCCACGAGTTTCTGAAGACGCACAGCGTACAGGTATTGAAGCCGCAAATGGCCACCGGGGCCAAGGCCTTCTACAACGACCTGGATGGCTCGGTGCGATAGGGACTGGCGAGATGACGGAAAGTACTCAGAAAACGGGTGAGAGATGATGAGCGGCGTTGAAGGCTACACGTATCCAAACGAAATCACTCTCTATTGGAGTGTGCTGATCGTTTTGTACCCCTACATCACGGGACTAGTGGCGGGCGCATTCATCCTTGCTTCGCTGGAGCGCGTCTTCAGGGTCGAGGCGGTAGCGCCCACCTATCGGCTGGCGTTGCTCACGGCTTTGGCGTTCCTGTTGGTTGCGCCCCTGCCGCTGGTTTTGCACCTGGGTCATCCGTTGCGCTCGCCGGAGATGTACTTCACTCCGCATAGCACTTCGGCAATGGCCATGTTCGGCTACGTGTACCTGTGGTACCTGATGGCCGTGCTGGTGCTGGAGATATGGCTCGACTACCGGCGCGACATCGTGCTGCTGTCGCAGTCCAGCAAGGGCCTGTTGCGCCTGGTCTACCGCGTGATGACGCTGGGCTCGAGCAACATCAGCGAGCGCTCGCTGGCCATCGACGACCGTGTGGGCTGGATTGTCACGCTGGTCGGCATTCCCTCCGCCTTTCTGCTGCACGGCTACGTCGGCTTCATCTTCGGCTCCATCAAGGCCAATCCCTGGTGGTCGTCGCCCTTGATGCCGGTGGTTTTCATCTTTTCGGCCATGGTCTCGGGGATTGCCGGGGTCATGCTGCTCTATATGGCGATCACCCGGCTGCGCAAGCAGACCATCGACATGCACTGCGTTGACACCATCGCGATGTACATGTTCTATATCTTCATCATCGACTTCAGCCTGGAGATGCTGGACCTGATTCACCGCATCTACGAGGCGGACGAATCGTTCCGCAGCCTGGATTTCATGGTTCATACCAAGCTCTACTTTTCGCAGATCGTCATTCAAATCTGCCTGGGCACAATTGTGCCGCTGGTTCTGTTGTTTCTGGCGCAGGTGGTGAAATTTCCGGAAATGGTTCGCAAGCGCATTTACGTCACCTCCGGCTGCCTCGCCTTGATCGGCATCTTCGCCATGCGCTGGAACGTGGTGATCGGTGGGCAACTATTCTCAAAGAGCTTTCTAGGCTACACAACCTACAAGATGAGTCTGGTGACACGCGAGGGCCTGCTGGTGGCAATTGCGTTGACCCTCCTGCCGCTGGTCTTCCTGTGGGTGCTGGTGAAGCTGCTGCCGCCGTGGCCTGAGAAGAGCGCGCAGGCGCCCGCCGCTGCGGACTAAATCTCCGGCGGCGGGTGCCGGGCCGGGTATGCCTTTGCGCCCGCCGCCAATGGAACCATTAGAACGTTTTAGCTTTTGCTATAAACTTCCGTGCCCCATCCATTCCGCGTTTTTCTGCGGAATGGGTGGGATACCGACAAAATTCCGGTCTACACTATTTCCGAAAAAGCGCTAGGTTTCCGACAACATGAAGAGATGCCTATTCGAGATGTAGCGCCGGTCTCCTGACCGGCTGCAGCGCGGGTTTGTTAACCCGCGCTTCTATGCCCAATGAATCAAAATTAGGGTGTCAGAGTCCTAGGGAACCTCTGATTAAGTCCTAGCTTTGAAAGGGCACGGCTTCAGCCGTGCCGAAGAATTGGCAACAGAATTGAGGGCTTTAGCCCCTGAGGGAAGTCTCAAAACAGCCCAGATTCGGTTATGAAACAGATCCTGATATCTCTCATTCAACGCTGGCCCATTGAAGGAATCTCTCCGCGTGCCGAAAAGACTATTAACAAGCATTTTCTCTGCCGCGCGCCATGTGTGGCGAGCGCCGGCGCGGCATCGGCAGAAGATCGCCCGGCTTGCGTTGATCGATTGAAGGGAGACTCCGATGTTGCAGAATGAGAGGCGAAGGGACGAAGCGATCACTCCGTCCTGGGCACATCTTCGCCTTCCACCTTTTCCTCAGGTCGCCCTCCGGGTACTGCAACTGGCCAACAATGAGAATGTGCAACTGCACGAACTGAGCGGGCTGATCTCCTCCGATCCAGCCTTTGCCAGCGAGGTGCTTACCATTGCGAATTCGCTCCTGTATGCTCCGCGTTTTCCCGCCAGCAGCATTCTTCAGGCCATCGCGGTGCTGGGCGCCAACAACCTGCAAGGGCTCTGCCTGACAGTGGGTGTTCGCGCGTACATGGGCAAATCGCTGAGCCAGCCTTGCATGCGAGCGATCTGGCGTCACAATCTGGCCTGTGCCCTGATTGCCGATCAACTGGCTTCCGTGGGTTTCCTTGACCGGGAGGTTGCGTTCACCTCGGGCGTAATGCACGACATTGGGCGATTGGCGCTTGCCGTGATCCGGCCCAGGGAGTACGGCCTGGTGCTGGGAGCTCACAGTGGTTCTCCCATCAGCATTCTCAAGGCCGAGCGAGAGCTGTTCGGATGGGATCACTGCGAGGCGGGCCGGCAACTGATCTCGGAATGGAAGATGCCCTCGGAGTTTGAGCCCATTGTCTCCGAGCATCATGCGCCACGGCAGAAGAATGGCTCCTGGGGCATGGCCGATTTGATCAATGTGAGCTGCCGAATGGCCGACACGGCCGGCTGCGCCGCGTTTCCCGGCTGCGAGGTCACGCCGTTTCCCGATCTGCTGGACGAATTGCCCGCGCGGGAGCGCAGG
>CAYQSI010000128.1:0-5892 GCA_964420185.1 uncultured Occallatibacter sp.
GGCGGTGTCCTTGGTGCCGATACAGGGTTCTGCAATGACGTATGCCATCTCTGATCTCTCCTGGGAAGTTAAATCCTCGACGCTGATAGTAGCACAGGAGACCAAAGGCTGACTCGCCCCCTCTCCTGCGCGATATGCACTGCGGGAATCTGAGGAATCGTCCTCATAAGTCCGCCCGAAAGCGGCCCAGCTAACAAGCGAAGCCCCGGTGACGCTCTAGCCTGCCGCGCGAGCAGCACGGCGGGCCGCAAACTCCTGGGGTGTAAGAATAGGCGCCAGATTGCGTCCGGCAAACATATCCTCAAAAAGGTTCATCAACTCGGTGTGGATTAACCCGTTTGAAACCAGAATCTCACGGCTGTCCAGCCGGAAACGGCCGCCGGAGAAGTCCGTGGCCCGGCCGCCGGCCTCCTCAATCAGCAGAATGCCGGCTGCCGTATCCCAGGGATTGAGGTTGAACTCCCAGAACCCATCGAGGCGGCCCGCAGCAACATAGGCCAGATCGAGAGCAGCGGAACCGGCCCGCCGCACACCATGCGAGCGCAAGGTGAACTCCTGGTAAAAGTGAATGTTGGGATTCAAATGTCGCTTGCGGCTGGGAAAGCCGGTAGCCAGCAGCGCCTCGGCCAGATCCGGCGTACTTGAAACATGCATCGGCCTGCCGTTCAGCGTGGCGCCCCGTCCGCGCTCGGCAGCAAAAAGCTCATCCCGCAAGGGGTCGTAGATGACTGCGGCCACCAGCGTCCCGTCCTCGTCCGGCACAAGGCTCGCCTGACGTTGTTCCAGGCCCAGAGAGACGCAAAACTGCGGAAACCCGTGGGCAAAGTTGGTGGTCCCGTCCAGCGGGTCCACGTACCAGCGAAACTCGCCCCCGAGGCGCTCCCGCGTCCCCTCTTCTCCGTAGATTCCGTGCTCCGGGAAGGCCGCAGTGAGCCGCTCGCGGATCAGCTTTTCAGAGGTCCGGTCAGCCACCGTCACCAGGTCCACATCGCCCTTGTATTCGGTTTCGACGCCTTCCGCAAAAAACTCGCGCAGCCGCGCACCAGCCTCGCGCGCAATGGCCGAGGCCTTGGAAGCCCACACCCACTTCGATGAAATTGCCGCTGCACCCCTCATAAGGCTACCTCATCGGCAGCGAATCCGTTCGCTTCAGGGCTCACGGCCTTGGCGCGGTGCGGAGCCGGCTTGCCCACTTCGGTAATGGTGCGGATCTGGTGCTTGTAGATGAAGAGGTTGGGCTTGCCGTCGCGGGTCAGCCGCAACATTCCGTCGTCGAAGTACTCGATCCAGCCGCGCACGCTCTCGCCGTCACGCAGCTTGACCTGGACGTTCACCTGGCGCTCGCTGAGAGAACGCAGGTAGAGCGCCTCCTGGCCGGTTTCGCCCGGCGGAGGCGTCTTGGAAGAGCGACGCGTGGACAAGAGAGAAGTCATATTGCCATTCTAGCCCACAAATGCTCTTACAAGCTGCGCCGATCTCCGGTCGAATTTCGGGGATAAGGCTGATTCTACGAAGTTTAGGAGCCTAACAATATCCACGACAGGCATTGTAGGCACCACCCCGCATGTCGTGGTCACCTGCGTCAGGCACCTACGCATCTCACAGATCATTCATGGGAAGGTGGTACCTTGTTGCTTCATAAATGCGCAAAAGTTTGCTCTTTCGTAATGTGTATTCATATAAATTGCTGAAAATAATAATTATTTTGTCCCCTCAACACGTAGGACATATGTCATACTGATGCGTTGTGGAATACGAATGGAGCGGTGGACTGCCTCAGTTCGACGTTTGCGTTTTCCTGGCAGATTCCCAACCGCCCCTTGCTGACGCATCGCATCAATTCAATGGAGGATCTGGAATGAAGTTCACTCGGATCAAGGTGTTCGCATTTTCCTTTATATTGCTGCTGGTGTTGACCGCTGGATCTGTTGTCGCTTCCGCTGGCACAATCAACCTGGTCCTTAACCCGACTTTCGTGCCCTCCAGCACTCCTCCGGCGGGTTATGTTTACGCAGACAACACTGGCGCTTTGGATGTCTCCAACTGGACTTTCTCGCCTCTTGTTCCCTCTGCCTCTGGTTCTGGCATCGCAGATCAAGGCTCCGCCTTTGGTTTTACCGCTCCGCCTTCTGGCGCCAATCAGGTCGCCTTTCTGCAGATCAGCGCCTCGCTTTCGCAGACGGTCAGCGGCCTGATTGTGGGTGAAAAGTACGATCTGCTGTTTAACCTGGAAGGGCGTCCCAGTACGGGAGCTCCGGCCACAACCGTTACCATTGGCGGAGACACAGTGCTTTCGGGCGTCAATCCGGCCGCGGGCACGTGGACCGATTATGATGAGCAATTCATCGCCACATCGACCAGTGAAGTCCTCGACTTTTCTACGACGCAGAGTGCCGACACCACCACCGCCATTGATGACGTTCAAATTTACGCGACTCCAGAGCCCGGGACCTTGCTGCTTATGGGCACTGGTCTCATGGGACTCGCCGGTATGGCACGCCGCAGGTTTGGCAAAAACAACGGCTAAAGATTAATGCAACAACCAGCTTCAACCAAACTCCGTAAGTAAGAAAAGCCCGGGCGATAAGCCTGGGCTTTTCTTTTTGCTGGAACTGCAAGCTTTTGGCAAAATGCACTGAGTTTCCTTTGTCGGCAGGCCTCCATCAGGTTTCACCCTATTCATGAAAACGCCGCTCCGGGTTTAGGTGCCTCGCCGTCAGTTTTCTTTGGCTGGTGAGTCCGCATAATAGCCGGTGCGATGGCGAATGTTGAAGGCTTGGGCGGCTGCTCTGGGGATGGTCACCTGGATGCGGTGAAAAGCCCTTCCGGGCTCCTGGTTGTGGGGATAATAGCCGAGCAAATACTGCGTCCTCAGGTCGTCGCTTACTCCTGAAAAAGCCTTGTCAAGGCCGCCGTCGCTCACATAGAAGCTCTTGCCGCCGGTCTGCTCAGCCAGAGTGATGAGCGCATGTTCACCACCCAGGTCGCGACCGGCGCTGGCCTCGATGGGCACGTCGATGATGGAGTAAATCATTACCTCGTTGCGCAGCGCCTGCTCCAGGGCCTTGGCGTAGGTGGCGCTGCTGGCGGTATCGTCGCCGTCGGAAATTACGACCAGCACTTTTCGCCCGTCCCTTCCACCCAGCCGTTCGGAACCCAGGCAGATGGCGTCGTAGAGTGCCGTAGCCCAGTCGCCGCGCAACTGGCCCAGCCCGCGGTCGATCTGGCTCAGCTTGTTGGTGAAGGGCGTCAGCTCGCGCACCTCGGTGCCAAACTGCAAGATGCTCATCTGATCCTGCGAGCGCACAAGAGCGTGGGCAAACCGCCTGGCAGCGTCTGCTTCCTCGGCCAGGTCCTTGCGCACGCTGCCGCTGGTGTCAATGGCCAGCGTCAGATTCAACGGCAACTCCGACTGGCGCTCGAAGACCGCGATCTGCTGCGGCCGGCCGTCCTCGGCGAGGGCGAAGTCGCCGCGCGTCAAACCGCTCACAATGGCCCCGCTCCGGTCGGTCACATTCACAAAGACGTTGACCAGTTTCACGTCCACACGCAGGGTCATCTCCTGCGCCGGCAGATGCACAGCCAGGCAAGCCGCCAGCGCCAATAAAAGAAGCACGCGGGTGCCCAGGGTCTCGATGTTGTGGCCCGGGAATCTGGGATCTGAAACGCTGCAAAAGCTACGCATTGTGCCCGGCGTCCACGGCCAACCCGGCGGGAAACGGCTCACCGTCTGCCCACACGGCGCCGTCGGCGAAGGTCTCCTTTTTCCAGATGGGCACGCTCTTCTTGAGGGTATCGATCAGCCAGCGGCAGGCCTCGAAGGCGGGGCCGCGATGCGCCGAGGCAACGGCAATCAGCACACTGGTTTCGCCGATCTGGAGCCGCCCCAGCCGGTGCACCAGCGTAACCTGACGAACGCCGAAGCGAACGCGGGCCTCGTTCGCCAGCCCGTTCATCTGCCTTGCGGCCATCTCTTCGTAGGCCTCATAGTCCAGATACAGCGTCAGGCGCCCGCGAGAGTTGTTGCGCACGATGCCGTCGAAGACGACCACCGCGCCATCCTCGCCCCGCTTGGCCGCAGCGACCAGCTTCTCCGCGTCGATAGGTTCGCGGGTCAGCGCAATCACCACCCCCGGGCTCGCGCCGCTCTCAACCGGAAGATTTGCTGAAGGCTGGTTGCCACCGGAGACCGGCGGCAACAAACCCACCTCATCGTCCTCGCTCAGAACCTGGTCCCGGGTAGCGTACTCGGCATTAACGCTGACCGCGATGCCGCGCAAAAAGGACGCGGGCCGGCGCTCGCTCAGCCGCGCAAGAAGTTCCGCCACCGTCGCGCCCTCCGGCAACTCAACCGTTGCCTCAGTAGCGCCCAGCCAGTCTTTCAACACGCCAAATGAGATTACGCGCACCTTCATGGCTAAAAGAATAGCGCCTGCCGGTTCGACGCGGCAGGCGGCAATCAGCCAAATGTGCGCGATCAGGAAAATTTGTAAAGGAAACCCGAGGGCGTACCCCACAGGTTCCGCGAACGATCCTCATAGAAGATGCTGAACTCGATGCCCGGGAGGTCGTAGTCGAACAAGGGGACGCGGTCGAATGTATAGTCGCCGCGCACCGAGTACTCGTCACCGCCGCAATCGATCATCAGCGTGTCTTCGGCCGAGAGCCTCTCGGGATGGGTCAGCAGGATGCAGGCGACAGCATAGATTCCCGCGCCAAACTCGTTACCCGCCATCCGCACCCGAGCGCGGCGGGCCGAGCAGCCGCGATGCCGCATCCCGGCCTGTGCGGCAACCACCAGAATGTCGTTGCCCTGCTGCTGATCGGCCAGGATCTTTGCCGCAAGCTTGGAGCGTTCACTCTGGCGCAGGTAGGTCGGCCCCAGACGGCCAGCGATGCGGTTCTGGAACTTTCGCTTGCTGGCCAGAACCTCCAGCACCATCTCGACAGCCTCGTTGTAGGTGGGCGCCAACGCCTGCCAGCGAGGAATTGCGAACCACGCCTCAGCGCCTTCCAGCAGCGGCTTGCGCGCCAGCTTTTCCATGCAACTGCCCAACGACGGAAAGTGCTTCCTCAACTCCGTGACCTGGGCCTCAATCGGCCGCACGCGGTAGGTGGGCGGATAGCTCCGATTCGAGCCTGCCTCCTCATCTTTGTACTTGTCGCTAACCGTGTACCGTTGGAGGATCGCCGCGATCGAATCGGCCACCTCGGACTTGAGCTTCTCGCGCAGTTCCAGCACGGTTTGCGCGCTTTGCCGGTCCATTTGCTCAATGGACGCAAGGTAGGCTGCCTGGACGGCTGCCCCGAGAATCTCCTGGAGCTGCGCATTCTGGCTGGCCGTGGTGTTCCCGGAGAGATGCAATGGAGTGATGGAAGGTGTAGTCGTCGCCATGGTCACTGCTTTTCGCGCGTTCCCGCGCACTGGATTCTGTGACCCTTATCGGCACATTCGCCGTATTCAGCAGTGTGGTGGCGTTCAGGTTGCTCATTTTTGGAACAGGCGCTGGAACCTGTGGCATGAAAGGCGTCGCACCTGGCCCCAAATCGCGTCCCAAGCCTGTACCGCTGGCCGCGACTCCCTCACGCAAAAAGGGCCGGCAGGTTCGCCGGCCCTTTTTGCAATGGTACACAGCCTGTTTTACGCAGAAGCGCCAACACTCTGCTCGGCCACCACCGGCAGCTTATCCGGCTTTGCCTTCAACAACGGCAACGCCACGGCCAGTACATCCTCAATGCGGTTGGCGTAGTGAATCGTAACGCCCTCAGTCAGCTCCGGCGTCAGGTCTTCTTCCACGTCCTGGCGGTTTTCAGCGGGCAGAATGATGGTTTCCACCCCGGCCCGGCGCGCGGCCAGGAACTTTTCCTTGATGCCGCCCACTGGCAGCACGT
>CAYQSI010000129.1:0-5789 GCA_964420185.1 uncultured Occallatibacter sp.
AGAGCCGCAGCCGCTGATTCTCTTCCGGCACATAACTCTCGTCGATGCGCAGCGCGATACCCAGGTTGAGCTGCGTCGTGGGCCGCTCCTCGCTGCTCTCGCCCTTCATCTCCTTCACCGCGGCCTCCAGCATCGACGTGTATAACTCGAATCCCACCGCCTCGATGTGCCCGCTCTGTTCGCCGCCCAGCATATTACCCGCGCCGCGCAACTCCAGGTCCAGCGCGGCAATCTTGAAGCCCGCGCCCAGGTCGCTGAACTCCTTCAACGCCGCCAGCCGTCTGCGCGCAATCTCCGTCAGCTCCTGCTCCGGCGGAATCAGAAGATACGCATAGGCGCGCCGGTTCGACCTGCCCACGCGGCCGCGCAATTGGTATAACTCGCTCAGCCCGTGCCGGTCCGCGCGGTTAATCAGCATGGTGTTGGCCAACGGAATGTCCAGCCCGTTTTCGATGATCGTGGTCGCCACCAGCACATCGTATTCGTGCCGCATGAAGGCCAGCATCACTCTTTCCAGCTCCGTTTCGGTCATCTGCCCGTGGCCCACCGCAACCCGCGCCCCCGGCACCAGTTCCTGAATCCGCGCGGCGATTTCGTAAATGGATTCCACGCGGTTATGCACAAAGTAGACCTGCCCCCCGCGCTCCAGTTCCACCTCGACCGCCGAGCGCACAATCTTCTCGTCGAACTTGGCCACCACCGTCTGAATCGCCATGCGGTCTTTGGGCGGCGTCTCGATCACGCTCATGTCCCTGAGGCCCATCAGCGACATATGCAGCGTGCGCGGAATCGGCGTGGCGCTCATCGCCAGCACGTCAATCTCCTTGCGCATCTGCTTCAGCCGCTCCTTGTGGCGCACGCCGAAGCGCTGCTCCTCATCCACAATCAACAGGCCCAAATCCTGAAATTTGATGTCCTTCGACAGCAGCCGGTGGGTGCCGATCAGGATGTCCACCTTGCCCGTCTCCACCTGCTCCTTGATGATCTTTTGTTCTTTTGGAGTTCTGAAACGCGAGATCATTTCGATGTTGATGGGAAATTGCGCAAACCTCTTCTTGAATGTCTCGAAGTGCTGAAAGCTCAGAATCGTCGTCGGCGTCAGCACCGCCACTTGCTTGCCGTCCTGCACGGCCTTGAAGGCCGCGCGCATGGCTACTTCCGTCTTCCCATAGCCCACGTCGCCGCATAACAGCCGATCCATCGGCGTCGTCGATTCCATGTCGTACTTGATCGCGCGAATCGCCGCCAACTGGTCGTCCGTCTCGGTAAAGTCGAACGAGTCCTCAAACTCCCGCTGAAATTCGTTGTCCTTCGCGAAGGCCGTCCCTTGCGCAGTGGTCCGCTCGGCGTATAACTTCAATAACTCGCCGGTCATGTCCTCCATGGCCTTGCGCACGCGCGCCTTGGTCTTGGCCCACTGCTGCGAGCCCAGCCTGTTCAGCACGGGCGCCGGTCCCGCGTCCGTCGAGCGGTACTTCTGAATCAGATCCAATCGAGTTAGCGGGACATATAACTTGGCCTGCTCGGCAAACTCCAGGATCATGAACTCGACGGAGAGCCCATCTTGCACAATTTCCTTTAGTCCCTGATATTGCGCGATGCCGTGCTCCACGTGAACCACGTAATCGCCTACGGTCAAATCGCGGAAATCGGAGACAAACGCCGCCATCTTCGACCGCTTCGGCTCCGGCCGTGCCGCTACATCCGCGTCGTCCGATAAATCATTCGCTCCGAAGAGAATCAGATTTGAGTCGGCAAAACTAACTCCCGCGGCCAGCGGCGTCCGCACAATCACCGGCGCGCGCAGGTCGCTGGACAGGTAACCGCTTTCGTCCGTCACCGTCTCGCCGGGACGCGGGCTGCGGCTGCCCAGCCGATACGGAATCTGATACTCGCGCAGCACTGTGGCCAGGCGCTCCACATCGCCCTGGTGCGGCGCGGCCAGCACAATCCGCGTCTCCGCGGCCATCAGGTTGCGCAATTGCTCGGTAAACGCCGGAATCGACCCATGAAACCTGAGCGTCGAACGCGTGTTCAGCTCGATCTCGCCCAGCGTGTTGTCCTCGTCCAGCACGTCAACCCCGCCCAGTTGATCGAGGTCCAGCCCCATGTGCTCGTCCAGCGCCGCCTGCAACACTTCGGGCCGCAGGTAGATCTCCTCCGGCGTGATCAGCGACCCCATCGCCGAACGCTCATGCCGCTGCTCGACCTTCTTCCACCAGCGATCGATCTGGTTGCGCACCATCGACGGCTCTTCGATAAATAGCGCGCACTTCGGCGCCAGCGAGAGCAGCGATTTTTCCGCACCGGCCACCGAGGCGAAAAACTCCCACCCCGGAAAGACGCTCACGCCTTCCGCAGCCGCCAGTTCGGCAGCCATCTCCTCATCGTCCGCGCCTTCCGCGCCGCCTTCGACATCCTCCTCAAATTTGATCCGCTGCCGATTCAGCCGCCCATGCACCGCGGCCAGCAGCCGCTCAGTCACCGGCGTTTCGGTCAGCGGCAGCAACTGCGCTTCGTCCAGCCCACCCTGCGACCGCTGCGTCTCCGGATCAAATTTTCGTATGCTTTCAATCTCGTCGCCGAAGAACTCGATGCGCACCGGCCGGTCAGACTCGGGCGAGTAGACGTCCAGAATCCCGCCCCGCCGCGTAAATTGCCCCGGCATCTCCACCAGGTCCATCTGCGTATAGCCCACTGAGGCCAGGTGCCCGGTCAGCACCTCCACATCCACCTCTTCGCCGCGCTTCAGCGTTACCGCAAGCCCGGCGTAGTAGTCGCGGTCAAACAGCTTCAGCGCCGCCGACTCCACCGGCGCAATCAGAATCGAGACCGCCCCTGTGGCCAGCTTCCACAGCGCCGCCGCTCGCTGCGCCTGCACATCGGGATGAGGGGATAGATTTTCGAAGGGAAGCACATCGTGGGCCGGCAGCCGTACCACCAGCGCCGGGTCCACCGCGCCGGTCAGCTCGCAGCCCGCGCGCAGCATCGGCTCCAGCGCCTCGGCAGCCTTGTTGTCGGCCACCACCACGATCACCGGCTGCCGCGCAGCCCGCGCCATCAGTGGCAGATAAATCGCACGCGCCGTAGCTGTCAACCCGGAGACACGTCTCCGCCCCGCATGAAGGCTCAGATGCCTTCGTACGCGCTCAAACTCGGAAGAGTGCTCCAGCTCCGCAAAGATTTCGCGGACGAACGGGAGGATCATGTACCCTTAGTTTACCAGCGCGGGCTCGGAGGCCAGTGCGGAGTCAGGCATTGCCCGCGCGCATGAGGCCCTCAGCCGTGCCCGCCGTTCTTACTCCGTCGCGCCCGCCCGATCGACAAACACTTGCTGCGGAGCCGTTACTTCCGCCGCCAGCCCGCCCATCTTCAACCTCAGAGTCTTCATTTCGGGCTTGCCGTCCAGGGGAGCGGAAAAGCGCAGCTCGTACTGATTCTTCAGGCAGCGCGCAATATCCTCGAAGTACGGCTGCATGGAAACCGGGTTGCCCATTCCCTGCCATAAGCTTTGGCCGCCCGTCGCCTGGGCCACTTCAAGCAAGAGGCTCTGGCCGGTATTGTTCCCGTAGAGGGTACGGTCGGCGAGGCCCTGATTCATCCAGTAGATCGCGTAAACGACCAATCTCGCGCGGACCGAGTCGGTAATCGCGGCCTGCACATACGGATCCTCGGGATCGAATCGCCTCTCGTAGTTATCGATGCCGTCGGTCACCATCACCACTTCACGCCGGGCCTCGCGATCCCCTGAAGGCCAGTGCTGGGCAAGGTCAGAGAGGCAGAAGTAGGGGCTGGCGCTCAAACCGGGTGTGCCTCCGGGCAGGTGAAGTGCGCGCAGCACCTGGACGTGATCCGCGGTGAGAGGGCCGGCAAATACAGCGCGCCCGTTCTGCATGTACGCGATACCGGCCTTCGTATTCGGCCCGAGGCCATTGATGAAATGCTCGATCTCGCTGAATTGGCCTCCCAGGCTGTTGCGGGCCGAACTGTCGATCAGCAGCACCAGTTCCAGCCTGTCGTTTGGCCCACGCAGCGGCGTCCAACCGGTCACCTGGGACGGTTTTCCGTTCACCTTGATGCTCAGGTCCTGCTGCGAGACGTTTGCGAGCATCTCACCCTTCTGCTTGGGAAGAATCGTCACCACGGTCCGTCCCTGACCTGTGGCTTTCTCGCCCTGCGAAAACGCCGGCGCCGCCAGCAGCAGCGTTCCAGCGGCCATCCAAATCGCTATGTTCAGGTTTTTCATACAGATCCCCCCCCTTGGAGGTGCGGCCCATGCCCACATTCTAATGCTGCGCGCCTCCGCTGAGTTAGACGCAGGGATATTCTGTTAGGTTCACGCAACTTCCCGCCCACAGCGGAACTCGTTCCGGCAAGCCGGAGAGGCCATTCGCCGGGAACAAATGGACCCTCCCGCTGCCGGGTCTGGCATCGCATCGTGACGATTCGTTTCGGTTTTTCAAACTACAATTGAGGAGAAATGGCAAAAAAACTACGAGTCGGGATTCTTTTTGGCGGGCGCAGCGGCGAGCATGAAGTTTCGCTGCTTTCGGCGGCTTCGATTTTGAAGGCGATCGATCGGAGGAAGTTTGAGGTTGTGCCGATCGGCATCAACAAGGCCGGGCACTGGCTGACCTCGATGGCGGCGCAGGGGCTGCTGGAGGGCTCCGCGACGACGGAAGCGAAGGCACGCGCGGAGGCCGGCTCAAAGGCTCCGCAAAAGCTGCGGGCGGGAGATCCGGCAGCTACTCCGGGGGCGCGGGTTCTGGCTGAGGGACAGCCGGCGTTGCTGGCGCCCGAGCCGGTGGAACCGGCGGCGTCTTCCGCGCTGACTCTCGCCGGACCAGCGGCTTTGGATACCCACGCGGCGCTGCGCAGTCTTTCCCTCGACGTGGTCTTTCCGGTGCTGCACGGGACTTTTGGCGAGGATGGAACCATTCAGGGACTCTTCGAGCTGGCGGGGATCGCCTATGTCGGCTCCGGCGTGCTCGGCTCGGCCGCGGGCATGGACAAGGATGTGATGAAGCGCCTCTTCGCCCAATTCAGGCTACCGATCGTCCGTCATGTGACGCTGCTGCGGGCTGAGTGGGAGCGGTCGCCGCGGAAGGCCATCGCCCAGGTCGAGGCGGCGCTCAAGTACCCGGTCTTTGTGAAGCCGGCGAATCTGGGCTCGTCGGTGGGCATCTCGAAAGCTCATGACCGCAAGGAACTCGCCGTTGCGCTGACCCTGGCCGCCAAGTACGACCGCAAACTGGTGGTGGAACAGGGCGTGGGCGGCAAGAAGTCCAGGGCGCGCGAGTTCGAGGTCGGTGTGCTGGGCAACGACGCGCCCGAAGCCAGCCTCGTCGGCGAGATCATTCCCTGCAAGGAGTTTTACGACTACGAGGCCAAGTATCTCTCCGAGGGTTCGACGGCTGTGATTCCCGCCCCTCTGAGCAAGGCCGAAACAAAGCTGGTCCGTGATCTGGCTGTAGCGGCCTTTCGGGCTTGTGATTTGGCCGGGCTGGCGCGGGTGGACTTTCTCATGGAGCCGGAGGGCAAGCAGCGCATCTATCTGAACGAAGTGAACACCATGCCGGGGTTTACGCAGATCAGCATGTATCCCAAGCTGTGGGAGGCCACCGGGGTCAGCTACAGGAATCTGATCACCCGGCTGATTGAACTGGCCCTGGAACGGCACGCCGAGAAGAACCGGACAACGTATAGCCGGGAAGAGTAGAAAGACAGGGAATAGTTGTGGAGTCTCAAGAGGTTGTTCCGATTCAGACCAGCGCGGGAAGCGGGTGTAT
>CAYQSI010000130.1:0-5692 GCA_964420185.1 uncultured Occallatibacter sp.
TGGCGGAGAGGGGGAGATTCTCCTCGTTATATTGAAAATACAGTAGTTAAATATATTGTCGGGTAGTTGTCGGGAATAGAATAGCTCTAGAGGTCACCTTATATGCCCAAAGCTACCCTGATGGTTCGCTTCAAACGGCCCTCTGATTCCTCTTGGAGCCGCCGGCCTGCCGCGTTCGGCACCACCGGCCGCGTTCGCGCCGGTTTTGCCATCTTCAGGGACCGTGCAGCCGGCAATATGCGCGAGGAGCCCATCGGAGAAAACTATGCCTTCGAGATTCGCATCGAGGACGGCAGTACAACCTATCAGCCCGCAGGGCGCCATGCCGCCGATGCGGTGGCTCAGTTCAGACGTGTTGCCGCCAAACTGGAAGCGAAGACCACTTCGGAAGCTGTCGGCCTGACGGTAACTGACCCGGAGAAGGAAGTTCGCAAGCGGTTTCGGCTGGAGGATACCTTTGAAGACTACATCGATGACGCCGAGAAGCGAGGTGCGATGGAAGCCCGCGAGCAAGCTGTTCTGGTCAAGAAGGAGTTTCTCAGCGCTGTCTCCGTTGCCTACGCTGACGAGATCAACCGGGACTGCATTATCGACTTCGACTTCGCGTTACGCCGCCAAGGGCGCTCTGAGAGGACGATCTCCAACAAACGCCAGCGCCTCCAATCGATGCTCCGTTGGTCCGGAGTCGATCCACAGATCTTCCCGCCCAAACCGCGCTTCGAGAAAAAGCTGCCGACCATCTACACCCCGGACCAGTTGGCAGGCCTATTCCGGGTGGCTACACCCTACCAGACAACCGTTTGCAACCTGGCGCTCAAGCTAGGGGTGCGCGATCAGGAGGTCCAATTTGCAGAATTCACTGACGTTAGTTGGCATGAGTCCGTTTTCCGGGTTCGCAGCAAGCCGAAGTTCAATTTCAAAGTAAAGGACTACGAAGAGCGCGACATCCCGATTCCGCTCGATTTTCTTGAGGAACTGCGTATCTGGAAAGAACAACACCCGAACCAGAATCTGATCGTGCCGACCTCCACGGGCAGGCCGAATACCAAGTTGTTGCCCATGGTGAAGGGGATGGCAAGGCGCGCCGGCATCGAGTGCGGCTGGTGCGCAAACTGCATCGCCGGGGTCAAGGGCGCGCGCGGATGCGACGAGTTTGAGCTGCACAAATTCCGTCGGACATGTATCACCACGTGGCTCAGAAATGGGATCGATCCACGCACAGTGATGGAGTATGCTGGCCACGCGGATATGGAGACAACGCTCCGTTACCTGAGGCCAGCGGCGGCTCAGGAGCGCATTGCAGCAGTGAGCGGAATCAAGTGGTATTGAGGATGAACTGGCGTGAGTTGACTGTTTGTGTGGCTCGGGCGGGACAGGACTCAGCGATTCTCTGGCGCGGATCGAAGTTGACCGGATCGTTACGCATCGTGAAGGCCACCGGGGTTTTACTACCACGATTACCTCAGCGCCGTCGAAGTTCGGCATGATAGACAGCTGCGCCAAACTCACGAACTTGGTGCGCGCCCTGCCAAGGTTTCCCAAGTGCGCTCACGCTCTTCCACCAAAGCCCGCATCCGCAAAGTGCCAAGCGGCTGGACACGATCCCCCGAGCGTGGTCGGAGCGCATGGGGCTCGAAGCAGGAAGGGCGCACGTCACGCTAGCGTTTTATGGTTTATGTGCTAAGAATTGCTTGCCGGGCGTTCTTCTTGACACAAACCGTCATAGTTGTTATTTTTTGTACGCTGTACATCGCCTGAAAAGCTATCTGATGAACACGAAACATAACATCCCGAGCAAGACCGTTGGGCGGCGGATGGCCGGCCTGCTGGCCAGCCTCTATGACCGCTCGCAATCGACATTCACGCTCGCCGATGCTCAGGAGATAACGGGACTGAGCTCACATCTGGCAAGCAGTCTGCTGCACAAAGCCGTGCAGCGCGGCCTTGTCTCCCGCCTGAAACCGGGCATGTTCGCCATCGTTCCCCCGGAACTGGGCAGCGCTCCCGAGTACGCGGGCAATCCGTATCTGACAGCAAGACGGCTGGCCGGGAGCACGCCATGCTTCATATCGCATGCATCCGCCATGGAGATTCACCGGATGGTGACGCAGCCCCAATTTGCCGTTTTCGCATCCAGTGCCAGGCGCCTGCGAAGCCGGAGTCTCCACGGCACAGAATTCCATTTCGTCTTCGTGAAGCCTGAGCACTATTTTGGTACCGTGAAGCACTGGGTCACCAAGCAGGAGTCCGTGGATATCAGCGACCTCGAACGTACCGTTATTGACGGTCTCCGCCAGCCGGAATACTGCGGCGGCATCACGGAAGTGGCCAAGGGCCTGTGGATGCGCCATCGGGACATGAATGCGGTGAAGCTCGTGGATTATGCTCTGCGTACGGCGACCGGAGCCGTCGTACGCCGCCTAGGTTATCTGCTGGAGCACTACGCGATCGCGCCTGACAGCGAGCTTGCACGATTGCGGGACGCGCTGAGTGAGACCTATGCTCCGCTTGATCCCCTGCTCCCCAAGGACGGCCCGTACCTGCGCCGCTGGCGGCTCCAACTGAACATCACGCCCCAAGAACTTGAATCGATCCGGACGAGTTAAATGATCCCGCAACGGAACCTCTCGCTACTTGCCAACAGGCTTGCCAAACAAGGTGGACACCGCATTCCCGAGAGCGTCCTCGAACGTGACTATTGCCTCGCGTGGTTCTTGTCGGCGCTCGCTGAATCGGACCTCAAGGCGATGCTCGGGTTTAAGGGCGGAACGGCGCTGAAACGTTGCTATTTTAGCGACTATCGCTTCTCGGAGGATCTCGATTTCACGCTTACCGCGCCCATGACGCTCGACGAACTGAAAGCGAAGCTTGAACCAATTTATGCTGCCGTGGGCGAGGCCTCGGGCATCGTCTTTGGCTTCGATCGTGAAGACCGCCAGAAACACGAGAACAGTTACACTTTCTATCTCCGCTACGAGGGGCCGTTGCCCAAAGGCAGCGATGTGAAGGTGGACATCACACGGCGCGAGAAGCTCGTCAATCCGCTCTGCGAATGCCCGGTTTTGCGCGGCTACGAAGAATACGCGGACCTGCCGGAGAACAGGCTGGTGCGTGCCTATTCGCTGGAGGAAATCGCTACCGAGAAAACCCTGGCGCTCGCGGACCGGGCGCGCAATGAGCCAAGAGACCTTTACGATCTGTGGCATCTCACGTCGAACGGAGGCATCGAGCTTGGCGCCCTCGCCGATGGGATGCGGCAAAAGCTTGAATTTCGCGGCAAGCCCTGCGAAGGCTTGGCCGATGCGATCCACGTCAAAGAAGCCCGGCTGAAAGCGCTATGGAGCAGCCGCCTCGGCTATCAGATGGCGGCGTTGCCGGAGTTCGATGAGGTATTCCGCGCCGTGCAGAGGACGCTGCGTCAGGCGAATCTGCCCTGATCATTTCGCCAGCGACACCTGTCGGCTGGAACTCGGGTCTTTCCGGATTGATCCCAGGAGACGTTCCCATGCGTCATCGAGTCGATTCACGCGAACTTCTACAATCGTGCCTGCACCAGCTCCGCATCATTCCGCTGGCGGCCCGCCGAGCAGTTCCGCCAACTGCGGCATCATAATCGACAGAAGCCTCGCTTGGACTGTCGCTGCTCGTCCTCATCCTCGTAGTCATCGTCATCGAATGTGTGGTCGATTCCCCAAGAGATGCGGCCAGCCTGACGCGTGTGGCGTACCGCGGCAAGAACCTGCCATGTTCGAGCTTACTGATATATGCGCGGCCCATTTTAGCTCGCCAAGGCGACTTGAGGAGTAATGTGTGTTGACCGTGCTATTCAGGTAAGCGAAGAGGCCCCTATTTACACCTGAATAATGCACAGGGCCATTTGGGACCTCTGAGAATTCTGTTTTAGAACAGTAGGGACGCGGAGTTGACGGCTTCGCGATCCAACTCTCAGAGGTCACCCAAATGGTGAGTAATGGAAATCAGGCTACGCTTGGCAGGCGCGTGAATCAAGGGGTTCATGCAGACATTCCGGAACCTAATAAAATCGGGTCTTCCACACCTTATGACTTCGAGGCGCGAAATCTGACGGCCTACGGGGGACTACTTCCGGTAGCCACGATGCTGGAGAATCTCGGTTCCAGCAACTGGTCGAGGAGACCGTGACAGTGAGGCGGCAGATGCGCGCCATGCCGGTTTTCAGGTTCATCCTGGGGATGATTCTGGCCTCCTATGTCGGATTCTCGCGGCTCAACCATCTGCGGTTTCTGAAGCGCGAACCGATGCTGACCGGCTTTCTGCGAGTGGCGGCACTTCCGCCGCAATGTACATTCTGGCGTTTTCTCGCCTCGCTGCATCTGGGCGTGGCATGGCAACTGCTGACGGTGCAGTGGGGCATGAGAAAACGGGTCTGGGCGGCAGTCGACGTGCGGCTCAATTTAGTCACCGTGGATACCGACACCACGGTACATACGCTTTTCGGCAACCAGATGGGCGGGCGCAAGGGTTATAACCCCAAGAACAAGGGGAAGAAGAGCTACCAGCCGATTCTGAGCTTTATCGCCGAGACGCGGGAGTACGCGGCAGGGGCGTTGCGCACCGGCGACCGGTTCGACGGACGGGAGATCGCCGAGCATCTGGAGTGCGTTGGCAAAAGCTTGCCCGCAAGAGTGAAGATCGTCTACGCGCGGGCCGACTCGGGCTTTTACTGCTGGCAGGCGGTCGAAGCCTACGAGAAGAAGAACTGGCGATTCATCGTGGTGGCGCGCAAGACCGCGCGTCTTGTAGATCAGTTGCAGACGGCGAAGTGGAAGCGCTCGCCGCTGACCGACGCCGACGTCCAATGCGAGTTCGCCTATCAGCCGGACGGGTGGGGCAAAGCCTGCCGGTTCCTGGCGTTGCGCTACGAGAAGCCGCCTGAATCCAAGGACTCCGAACAGCCCGAGCAATATCAACTGTTCGAAACGCCTGAGTACACCTACCGGGTTTTCGTGACCAATATGGATGGACCGCTGGACGCGCTGGTGTGGTTCTATAACCAGCGAGCTACCGCCGAAAACCTCATCAAGGAAGCCAACAACGATGCGGGTTTGGCGGCGCATCCGTCCAACCGCTGGATGATGAACGCCAACTGGTTCCAGATCGCCACACTGGCCTACAACCTGAACTGCTGGCTCGAACTGTTCAGCCGCGAGGAGTGCGTCGCTGTGGAAACCATGAAACACACCACGCTGGCCACAGCACGGCTGCGCTTCTTGTTCCTGGCCGCCCGCATCTGGTGCCACGTCGGCAGGGTGGGCGTCAGCTACAGCGACCATTACCAGGAGAAAGGCGCCTTTCAACAGCTCATGTGCCGTCTGCGCAGAGTCGCTCGCGGACCCAATGGATTTGCTCCCGTCCTGGCTGCGCCGCTACGCGCCTGATTCGACTCAGAAAATGGCGCATAGATTTTTATGCACACGCAGGCCAACCGTTTCAAACACTTACCGCACTGCTGCTGGAAAATCGAAAACCAGGGGAAATTCAGAGGCTCAAGCTACTGGCACAATACCACTGCTCTATAGAGCGGACGCCCAACGTGTGCTCAGGCTGCATAATTCAGGTGCCAACCGTGATTACGAATCTACGAAGTCACGGTACTAGTGTGAACAGACCAGAATTTGGATAACTGCGATTGTCCTTGCCTACCATTCTTTAC
>CAYQSI010000131.1:0-5604 GCA_964420185.1 uncultured Occallatibacter sp.
GTGACCATCAGCGCCGTGCAGTGCTGGAATGCGCTCGAGGAGTTTTTCGGCGTGGTGCCCTGCACCATCATGAGCATGATGAGCAACGATCTTATCCCCTCCGCCTGCGAGGTGGATGTGCCCGGAACGTTGAGCATGTATATGTTGGCCCTGGCCAGCCAGACGCCCTCGGCACTGCTCGACTGGAACAACAACTACGGCAGCGACCCCGACAAGTGCGTCTGCTTCCACTGCTCCAACCTGCCCAAGCACTTCTTCGCCGAGGCTCCGACGATGGACTACCAGGCGATCATTGCCGGCACGGTGGGCAAGGAGAACACCTTCGGCACCTGCGTAGGCCGCGTGAAGGCTGGCGCGATGAGTTTTGCGCGCTACTCCACCGATGACCGCCGCGGCGTTATTCGCGGCTACACCGGCGCGGGCAAATTCACCGACGATCCGTTGGAGACCTTCGGTGGCGCCGGCGTGGCCGAGATTCCACAATTGCAAAAGCTGTTGAAGCTCATCTGCCGCGAGGGTTTTGAGCACCACGTCGCCGCCAACTTCAGCGACGTCTCCGGGGCTATCCACGAAGCCGCCACACGCTACATGGGCTGGGAGTCGTACTTGCACGGACAACAGGAAGAGTAGGAGCTAAAACGTGACGATTGTTGCAGGAGTGGATTTTGGAACGCTTAGCGTGCGCGTGTCGATTCTGGACAGCGTGCGCGGCCGTCTGTCCACTGCAGCGGTGGAATATCCTCTGCACCGCCGGCGCGAGGATCCGGATTACGCGACGCAAGCGCACGCCGATCAGATGGACGCGCTGGTCAAGGCCATGCAGCAGGCCGTCCGGGCGGCGAAGATCCTCGGCGAGCAGGTCGCGGCCATCGCCCTGGACACTACTGGCTCCAGCGTAGTGCCGGTGGATGCGCAGATGCAGCCGCTCGACGACTATTACCTGTGGTGTGACCATCGCGCGAAATCCGAGGCGCGGGAGATCACCGAACTGGCGCATCGCGAGGGCCTGGAGGCTATCGAATGGTGCGGCGGCGTGTACTCGCATGAATGGGGCTTTGCCAAGTTGTTGCACTGGCTGCGGCATAATCCCGGCAAGCGCGATCAATTCGCTTCCGCCTTCGAGCATTGCGACATGGTGGCGGCTACGCTGTGCGGCGTGACCGATCCGAAGCTGGCCAAGCGCAGCGTCTGCGCCATGGGCCACAAATGGATGTGGAATCCCAAGTGGGACGGCCTTCCGCCGCAGTCGTTTCTCTCCAAACTTGATCCGCTCTTTGACGGCATTCGAGAGAAGCTAGTGGGCGACTACCTCACCTCGGATCACCTCGCCGGACACCTTGCTCCGCATTGGGCCAAGGAGCTTGGGCTGCGGGCGGGCATCCCGGTGCCTGTCGGGGCATTCGACGCGCATTGGGATGCGATTGGCGCTGGCTGCCGCGAGGGCGACGTTGTCAACGTCGTCGGCACTTCCACCTGTATCATCGCCATGAGCCGGAAAACGCAATTGATTCCTGGCGTCTGCGGCGTGGTGCCGGGCAGCGTGCATCCGCAGTTCACCGGCATCGAGGCGGGCCTCTCGGCAACAGGCGATATCTTCGAGGCCATCGCGCGTCGCGCCGGTATGAAGGTCGCCGAGCTGTCCAAGGGCCTGGAGGCCTATCGGTCCGGACAGACCGGCCTGCTGCGGCTTACCTGGGACAACGGCGACCGCACAGTACTGGTCAACTCCGAACTGGGCGGCGTGACACTGGGCTGGAATCTGATGCATACCGCGCAAGACGAACTCTTCGCGGCCATCGAAGGCACGGCATTTCACACCCGCATCATCCTCGAGCGCATGGCCGAATATGGCGTGCCTGTGGACCGCGTGATCAACGCCGGCGGTATCCCGCAGAACAACGCGGTGCTGAATCAGGTGTACGCCGACGTGCTGGGCAAGCCGGTGCTGGTTCCTGCCGGTGTGCCCACCAGCCTGGGTTCGGCCATCTTTGCCTTGCTCGCCGCGGGAGCTTTCCCAACGATTGAAGCCGCGCAGGAGAAGCTCTGTTTGAAGTACACGGTGGTTTTACCGCGGCCGGAGGCGACAGCGATTTACGAAAAGATATACGCTTTGTATCGCAAGGCTTATTTCGCGCTGGGCACGCGCTCGGCCCGGGTCGTGCCATTAGGCGAGATTCTGCCTGAGCTGCGCAGCATCGCCAGGGAGGTCGCAGACAATGCATAGCGAACGACCGTACTTGCTGGATTCGTAAGATTCTCTGTTTTCGAGGTGTCACCATGCACATCCGGGCGTTTCATCTCATTCCATTAACCATCACTACCATTCTGGTGCTCAATATGACCTTTTCAATGCAATCTGCCTCTCAGTCCTCCGCCCAAGACAACAAGAAACCTCTGCTCATCGGCGGCCAACCCGCCGTTACCTTGACCCGCGCCAAGACCGGCGACGGCAGCAGGCCGGAGTTTCTCTCCGCGGTCGTGCTTCCTGGCCGCGGCATGAACCTCTTCCAGATCACGGCCTATCTGCCTGGCAAGGGAGAGATTCAGATTCTTCATTCTCCGTCGCTCGAAGAGGCCGCAAAGATGCTAGGAGGCCCCGGCGACCCCTCCGGCACCAAGAGTTTCTCAATCGGCGGCGCGTTCCTTGTTCCTTTTGCCAACCGCATCATCGGGCCGCTTTCCAACGGCGACAAGACGGTGTCTTTTGAATGGCAGGGAAAGCCGTTCTCGCTCGACGCCAACTGGAGTGGCAAAAAGCCGGAGGCTGTAAAGCATGCGATTCACGGTCTGATCTTGGCTGCCAAGGCGGATGACCTGAAAGAGACGTCAAAAGACGGCGTCAAGACGGTCAGCGGCGTCATTCACGACAGCAACTTGAGCGGCCGCTGGTTTTCCAAAACCGACGCCACCATCTCCGTGTCGATCAGCCGCGATGAGATCATCGCCACGGTGGAGGCCAGGAATGTGGGCGACAAGCCGGAGCCGGTGGGCATCGCCTGGCATCCGTATTTCAATCTGCCCAGCGGCGACCGCACGCAGGTGCGCCTGCACCTGGCCGGCGATCAGCGCGCCGAAGTCAACAACTATGACGACGTTTTTCCCACCGGCAAGCTGCTGCCATCCCAGGGCACTCCGTATGACTTCACCGCCAAGGGTGGAGCCCCGCTCAAGGATCTTTTCCTGGACGACAACTGGACGAATCTGAAGAAGGATGCCGATGGGCATTCCTACTCGGAGATCATCGATCCTGCCGCGAAGTATGGCATTCGCATTGTGGCGCTCAGCCGCCACATCAATACCGTGCAAGTCTACTCTCCGCTCGACCAGAAGTTCGTTGCGCTTGAGCCTCAATTCAACTACAACGATCCCTTCGGAAAAGAGTGGGGCAATCGCGATACGGGAATGGTTACGCTTCTGCCCGGGCAGTCCGTCACCTGGAAAGTTAAGCTGGAGCTGTTCATTCCTTAGAGCAACGAGCGGGGACGATGTGTCAACCTCCGGCTCGTTCCACGAGTCCTGGATTTCTGAAACAGGGCAGGGAAGACTGCGCTTTTCTGCGATCTCAAGGGCGCAAGCGTCCCGGTGCAGGTGATTGATGGACGCTTTATCTCCCCGGTAGGCAAGAACGAATTGGTTCGCCGGGTACACACTCGCAGAATCCGTATCGGCTGTCATTGACCGGCACAAGCTGAATGCGGGCATGTGGATGTGAACATATGAAACGATGAAGCCGCGAGGAAGACAAGCTTCCCCGCGGCTTCAATTACATAGATCCCGGCTCCGTCAAAGGCGGTTAGCCGCGGGTCATGGTTCCATCCCATGTGCTGACCTTGGCGGGAATGACCTTGCCGGTAAACCATGTAGAGGTCACATTCTTGGTCTCGGTGTAGAAGATGAAACCGTCGCGCCCCATGCAGTGAAGGTCACCGAAGAACGACTGCTTGTGTCCCGTAAATCCGAAGACGCCCAACGGGACGGGAATGCCGACGTTGATGCCCACCATGCCGCCGTCCGTGCGCCGGGCAAATTCCCGCGCAAAGTGGCCGCTCTCGGTATAGATTACCGAGCCGTTGGCGAAGGGGTTCTGATTCATCAACTGGAGACCTTCCTCGAAGCTGTCGACGCGCTTGATGCAAAGCACGGGCCCAAAGATCTCCATGCGGCCGCACGACATCTCCTCGGTAACATGATCAAAGATGGTGGGGCCGATGAAGTATCCCTTCTCGCATCCAGCCGGCACCTGTGGATTGCGCCCGTCGAGAACCAGCTTGGCGCCCTCCTTGATGGCCGTTTCGATCCAGTTGAGAACAAACTCCTTGTGCCCCTGATTGACGACTGGACCCAGGCCGGTGCCCTTGTCGTAGGCAGAACCGAGGTTGATCGTTTTCGCCATGCGCGTGATGGCTTCGATCAGTTGATCAGCTACCGC
Organism: uncultured Occallatibacter sp.; assembly: GCA_964420185.1. Lineage (GTDB taxonomy): Bacteria > Acidobacteriota > Terriglobia > Terriglobales > Acidobacteriaceae > Telmatobacter. Next base: position 4,430 of record CAYQSI010000131.1, read on the forward strand.
GTTCTCGACGACAACCACAGGAAGGGCCATGCAGCGTTCGCCGGCGCATCCGCTGAAGGAGTTGATGATTCCCTGCGCGGTGCGTTCGATGATTGCATCCTTCAGCACTAGGGCGTGGTTCTTGGCTTCCGTGAGCGCCTGAACGCGCTTGCCGTTGCCGGCTGCAGTGGCATAAATATGTTTGCCGACGCTGGTGGAACCGACAAAGGTCACGCCTTTGATGGCCGGATGCCGGAGCAGAATCTCCGCTTCAACGCGGCTGGTCGTCACGATGTTCAGAACGCCATCGGGCAAGCCCGCTTCCTTCCAGAGTTCGGTAATGCGCATGGCCGATTGGGGCGCATAACTGGCCGCTTTCAGCACCATGCAGTTTCCTGTAGCGATGCAGATGGGAGCCATCCATCCCTGCGGAATCATGGCTGGAAAGTTCCACGGCGCAATGCCGGCAAAGACGCCCATCGGCTCGCGAAACTGGACGGTGTCGTAGCCGGTCGAGACGTTCATCAGCGATTCGCCCTTCATCATATGAGGAGCGCCGCAAGCAAATTCGACGACCTCAATCGCTTTGAGGACGTCGCCCATCGCTTCGTCCCACTTCTTGCCGTTTTCCTGGGCGCAGAGGTGCGTGAGTTCGTCCAGGTGTTCATCGAGCAACTGCTTCATCTTGAAGAGCACTTGGGTGCGCTTGGTCACCGGGGTATCGCGCCATGCGGGAAAGGCCTTCACGGCAGCCTGAATGGCCTCTTCGACTTCTTCGGCTGTACACTGCGGCGCATAGGCTATAACAGCGCCAGTCGAGGGATCGTAACACGGCATATACTTGCCGGTCTTGGATTCCCGCCATGCGCCTCCGACGCCGTACTTCAACTTTTTGGCGCACGCGCCACTGATGGCTTCTGGCTTGGCGTCGCTCGGAACAAAATAGTAACGATCAACTGTTACAACATCGGAAACTGCGTTTGAAGTGGTCATGAACATTCCCTTCGTAAAAACTTGTTTCAGTTGCCCATCATTGTGTCATCGGTCTATCTTGCGCCGATAAATTGCGGTCGTAGCGTTATTGTGGTGCTGCCAAACTCAGGTCCCAAGAGGGTCATAGCGCCATAGCTGGCTGAAGACGTTTATTCCGTATCCGGGTTGGGCAGGATGATGTCGCGGATCATGCCATTCATCTC
>CAYQSI010000132.1:0-5518 GCA_964420185.1 uncultured Occallatibacter sp.
GCGACGGACTCCCGTCGCCGCCTCGATCCGACGCAGGGACCAACCAAGACGTCCCGGCGCGATCACCTGTTCCTGCTTCGCTTTTTCCAAGACATTACCCATGACAACAGAGGCTACAAATCCCCCCCCGTCGGATCTCATGTCTTAGACCTTCTCTCTATGGCCGCTTTTGGGTGATCGCCAAGGCACTAAGTCCTTGACAGAAATGCCATTTCCGAGGCAGAATATGAAACATAAATATTCCGTTAAACCTTCTAATGGAATATTTATGTTCAGGTGGCACTATGGCGAAACCAGCACATCGCACCTATTCTCGACAGAACCTCGAAGCCCTCGGCCTGCTGGCCCAGATGATTCACGTCGGTAGGATCGACCGCAAAATGACAGCACAGGAGATGGCCGAGCGCGCGGGCATTTCTCGACCACTACTGCGCCGGATCGAAAGCGCCGATCCGAGTTGCGCGATCGGATCCGTCTTCGAGGTTGCCGCTATCGCGGGGGTTCCCCTTTTTGGGGGCGAGCCAGATCGGCTACAGACACAACGCTCCGCGTTAACGGAAAAGCTCAGTCTCCTGCCCCAGAGAGCTCGCAAACCGAGGAGGATCATCCACGATGATTTCTAAGGACGAATACAAAGAGGCATACGTCTGGATTTGGCTCCCCGGTGAAACGAAACCCGTCGTCGCTGGCATCCTGCAGCGCGTGGAAACTCATCTGCTTTTCAACTATGGCCAGAGCTATCTGGCGCGAGAGAACGCGATTTCCATCTACGAGCCGGAACTTCCTCTCCAGTCAGGCGAAATACCGCTCGCAGACGATCTCTCAATGCCGGGAGCTATTCGGGATGCATCTCCTGATGCCTGGGGTCGGCGCGTCCTGATCAATCGGAAGTTCAGCGTCAAGGGTGAAGAGGCCGGGAGCCGTGAACTGGGAGAGCTGACCTACCTACTCGAATCCGGGTCGGACAGGGCTGGCGCTTTGGACTTTCAAATCTCGGCCTCCAAGTATGTGCCGCGAGGAATGGGCCAGGCATCCCTGGACGACTTGCTGCGCGCAGCGGAGCAGGTAGAGAAAGGAGTTCCTCTCTCTCCAGAGTTGGACAAGGCTCTTCAGCACGGCACATCTTTGGGAGGGGCAAGACCCAAGGCACTCCTCACATCCGACGACAAGAAGTTCATCGCCAAGTTTTCCATGAGCACCGACATCTACAACGTCGTGAAATCCGAGTATGTCGCGATGCGGCTGGCAAGTTTGGCGGGGCTCAATGTCTCGCCGGTGCGAATGGAAATGGCCCTCGGCAAGGATGTGTTGCTAGTCGAACGCTTTGACCGCGAGCGTCTGAAAGGCGGATGGGGTAGAAAGGCGTTCGTCTCGGCACTCACGATGTTCGAACTCGACGAGATGATGGCCAGGCACGCCAGCTACGAGTTGCTGGCCGAGATGATTCGGCTCCGCTTTCAAAACCCTCGCGAAGACCTTCGCGAACTATTTGGGAGGCTTACCTTTAACATCCTGTGCGGGAACACCGATGATCACGCACGCAACCATGCCGCTTTCTGGGATGGAAAGAATCTGCATCTCACGCCTGCTTACGACGTGTGTCCGCAGTCTCGTTCGGGTGAAGAAGCCGGCCAGGGGATGCGGATCGTTGGCAATAACAACAGAAGCCAGCTAGCCCTGTGCCTGCAGGCGGCTCCGCAGTTTCTTCTTTCAGATCAGGAGGCGAGAGCCATCATTCTGCAGCAAGTGAATACCATCCGAGCACATTGGGAAGGCATCTGCGATGAGGCAAAATTATCAGCGGCAGACCGCGCGCTCCTGTACGGCCGACAGTTTCTCAATCCATTCGCGTTCTATGACGCGCCTCAAGAGATCAGATTAGCCGGTCAACTCTGACAATCCGGGGATGCCTCCCGCGATGCCAAAAAGGATTGCGTGACCCGCACTTCAGAGCTCAGGCGAAAGGGCTCTGTAGACGTTGCAAAACTACGTGGCAGTCTGGAGTACCCATGAACGGGTGAACATCTTGCGCTCAATCCCATGTGATCTTCGATTCCTGAGCATCGAGCCGCTGATGCAGAGCGTAGCGAACATCGATTTGTCGGGAATCGGCTGGGTTGCCGTAGGAGGTATGAGTGGTCCGTTACATAAGAAGCACCGGATGGACCCAGCTTGGGCTGCCGAGAACGACGCGGGAGCGCGCAGGACCACAGTCGAATACCGCTGACGCGGGTACCTGTAAGGCTTGAGTTCGTAACGGCGGCAAAGTGCAAGGAAAAGACGCCGGCTCCAGCGGTCTGGCAAGCGGAAGCTGGTCTCGACCGCGCGTTCAATCTTCTCCGTGGCGTGCTGGCTATACTCAATTCTGCCACTCAGTGTATTCGAATCCTGCCAGCGAATATTGTCCTTTGCTGCCACGCATTACACTCCAATCCTGCCACTTTGCCGTGGAAGCCGCCAGCTTCATAGCGATTACGGAAGATTGCTTGAAATCATCCATCCATGCCGAAGCCGTGATCGCCTCCAGCCTGAAATCTCCCTCCGGTTCGGCTGAGCCCGGTGATCGGGCTCACTCGAAACTTGCGAATCGGCGACAATTTGCCCTGGATATCGTTTCTGCAACCGTTTCGAGAGTCTCTACAATTGTTCCCGCACCGAAAGGCCGCTTGTCTATTGCGTTCGGTTACACTCAATGCGTGAAGTCCCGACTGCTGAATTGTGTCCCTGTGGCGCTGGTGCTGCTTTGTGGAGGTGCGAACCTCATCGGCCAGAATACGTTGGTCTCGATTTCTGTGCCAGAGATTCAGAAACGCGAACGGATTGTCGGATTTGAGGTACACGTTCGTTCGGGGAGAATTGCCCAACTGCGGAACATGCCGATCGGTTGGAAGGTTACCGTTGATAACGATCCCTCTTGGAACACGGTTGTTTCGGGTTCTGTTGAGGTTGGCGCGGCAGCACTCGATCCCGGCTTTTTCTACCGGTTCATGGTCGTGAATTCCGAAGAGTACTCAGGGTCTGGAACTGCCTTGAGCTTGGATGGCCAGGTCGTTGTGACCTCCGACTTTATCGCGGAAAGGACCATCCGGCTGTCCATAAAGGACTTCGTCACCGAACCAAGCGGGGGATCCATTGGGAATGAGAACACCAGGGCGGGCAGCCCTCAACCATGCAGCGCAACTCCCACGGAACTGGGCCGCCACGCTGCTCACATTCTGCTTGTGAAGGCGCTGTCGGCCGAGCCTACTGACGGGACCTACGCCGACGAGGGATATGGACAAGGCGAATTCGAAACCGTGAAGTTGGTTGAGGTGTTGAAGAGCACGATTCGCTGGAAACCGGGACATGTGTTTCGTGTGCATCCGTTCCCCGGCACACTGAACGAGCACGACAACTTTGCTCCGGAACACCTTGCAGTTGGAAAGCGCTATTACGTTATTTACACGTACTTTCTGGACAAAGAACCTGATGGAAATAACGACCTGATAGGATTGACGCGCTGCGGAGTTCTCGAAGACATGCCTAGAGTACGGGAACAGCTGCTTCGATACGCCACTGCTCATGCTCAGCATGGGATAACGCGCACGAAATGAATGCCTGGATTTGATCTGCTCGGCCGAATGAAAGCGCGCCATGCTATCCCGTTGACAACCGTTCGACGGATTGCGGTCGTGTCACCGCCTATGCGGAACTTTGCCAAATTTTTGCCAGGTGGAACCTTGGCAGTCCAAGCTGGGCCGGCCCGGCAGCAAAGCAGTATAAGGGGTGGCAGCAAAGCATTATATCCAGCACGGCGTTCAGTGCGGCACGGATGCGGTCTAGCGCTGCAGCGGCCGCGTCGCGCTCTCCGGAGGTCGTCGCGCCCTCGAATAAGGCGGCAATTTTGCGCAGCTTTTCGCGAAGTTCCTGCTCGGTGGTCAAGATTCCGATTCTCGTTTTATGGGATCGATCGAAGCGCAACAGCTTGCATCAAGTCGAGTGCAATCTCGCGCACCTGAACGCTTCCATGAACCGTCAATTGGCGTGGTGGCGTGTCGAGGCAAACCCCCTTCACAGCCATGCTCCGCACCAACGTTTCAGTTCGTTTGTTCTCCAAGGCCGGCGGCATGTGCAACAGCGCAGAGCTGAACCCCGGCCTGAGAATCGATACGCGTATCTATATAAACAATCGATATCGATATATAAAGACAGATCAACATGGTCTCCATCGGATATGTGATAATATATCGCACATGGTATTCGATAGCACAAAGCATATCAAACCGCTACGACTCAAAGGCCTCCCGGCTGACCTGCGCGACCAAATCAAGCAGGCGCGCGCCCAACGAGGGTGGGGCCAAAGGGAGCTTGGCGCCGCTGTCGGACTGCCGCAGCCGCATATCTCGGCCATCGAGTCCGGCGGAATTGTGCCGCGCTACGACACGCTACTCGATGTGGTCCGCGTTCTCGACATGGATCTTCTGCTCGTGCCGCGCTCCCTCGTCCCCGCCGTGCAGTCCCTTATCCGAGCACAGAAGGAACCGGAGTCGGCGGAGAAATCGCTTTATGCAGTGGACGAGGAAGAGTCCGAACCCGGCAAAAGAGACCACGATGAATTTTGATTCCAAAACGCTGAACTCGCTCGCGGTCAGCCTGTACGGCCGCCGCATCGGCGTGATCAACCGCTTGGGCGGCGATCGCCACCTGTTTTCGTTCGAGCAGGACTATCTCGACGATGCGAACCGCCCCACCCTGAGCCTGTCGTTCAAGGGACAGGCGGGCGGACTGGTCATCCCGACGCGAGCCGTGACAACTCGCCTGCCCGTCTTCTTCTCGAATCTGCTACCCGAGGGACATCTGCGCGAGTACCTCGCCGCACGCGCGGGCGTTCAACAGCAGCGCGAATTCTTCCTCCTCGCCGTGCTGGGCGCCGATCTTCCCGGCGCACTCACGGTTGCGCCGATGGACCAGGCTGCGCAGCCTGCGGCTGAGGTTGCTGCCGAACAGTCTCATCATGAAGGCGAGCCAGAAGCGGCGCTCAGGTTTTCGCTTGCCGGCGTGCAGCTAAAATTCTCGGCCGTGATGGAAGCCTCGGGTGGCCTCACGATTCCTGCCGGGGGCATGGGCGGCTCGTGGATCGTCAAGCTGCCGTCGAACCGCTTTGCCTCCGTGCCAGAGAACGAATACACCATGCTGGCGCTCGCCCGCGCCGTGGGCATCGAGGTGCCGCACACAGAGCTGATCGACATCCGCGACATTCGCGGCCTGCCGGTCGATGCCGGCGCCATGGAAGGAAAAGCCCTCGCCGTACAACGTTTCGACCGCGGTGCGAAGGGCGAAGCCGTCCACATGGAAGATTTCGCGCAGGTGTTCGGCCTCTATCCCGATGACAAATATCATCACCGCAGCTATGCCAACATCGCCGCCGTGCTGTGGGCCGAGACCGGCGAAGCCGGCACCTACGAGTTCTTCCGGCGACTCGTTTTCTCCGTCCTCATCGGCAATGGCGACATGCACCTCAAGAACTGGTCGCTACTCT
>CAYQSI010000133.1:0-5475 GCA_964420185.1 uncultured Occallatibacter sp.
TCGGTGACGTAGACGAAGCGGATCTTGTCCTCCGGGTCCACGATGAAGGTGGCGCGCTGCGCAACGCCAGCCTTGGGGTCCAGAATGCCCAACGCCCCGGTCAGCTCGCGCTTGATGTCGCTGAGCATGGGGAAGGGCAGGTTCTTCAACGAGGGCTGCTCATTACGCCACGCCCAGTGAACAAACTCCGAGTCGATGCTGCCGCCCAGCACTTGCGCGCCGCGGCCGGCGAACTCCGAGTTCAGTTGCCCAAAGGCGGCAATCTCAGTGGGACAGACAAAAGTGAAATCTTTGGGCCAGAAAAAATAGACCTTCCACTGGCCAGCAAAGCTCTGGTCGGTAATCTGCTCGAAAGCCTTATTGAGGTCGAGATCGACGACGGCGGTCAATTCAAAAGCGGGGAAACTTGCACCTACGGAAAGCATTCTTTAAGTCCTCCGGGAAAGGTTGATGAGGTTGAACGAAGAGGCGGAGAAACCAGCCTCCGCTTGCGTGCCCGCAGTGGGACAGATGAATCACGCCGCTGGGCAGCGTGACCTCTCTCATCAGAAAGGATGCGCGGGAGGGTGCGCAGGATTCTCTTCTCCAGAGCGATATTCAGAAATGAACCTCAGAAACCGTCCTGATCCCTGACCCTTGCTTCTTCAGTTGGGCCGGCCGCCCGAGGTCGAGCGGCGGTGGAAGCGCTCATCGACCGGCTGGCGATCCTTGAAGCCCGAGTCGGCCGGGTGCCAGTAGTCAATGGCTGGCTCGCCCATGCGCCAGCAGAGCAGCACGATCTGGTCGTCGAGGCGGCAGGGGAAATCCAGCAGACCGGCATCCAGGTCCTTCACCTGCACGCCGATGGAGTCGATCTCGGCGATACTCTCGCGGACCCGCTGCACGTGCGCCTCCATCTCCGCGCGGGAGCTGGCCACCTTGCTCACGTCCACGCTCATGCCGCCGGAGAAATAAATGCGCCGCGCCAGCCCCGAGAGGCTCTGCTCGGCCTCCTCGGCCGACCGCTTGCCTTCGATGGCGCGTTTCAGCAGCGACTCCAGCACCGGGAGTAGAGATTGCGCTTCGTCGAGAGTGAAGGTCTTCATGGGCAAATGCCTTGGAAAATAGGATAGCTCAGTTGTCAACCGGCAGCTAACGGTGAACAGTCTTCTATCTCCGCCTTTGGCTGTCTGCTGTTAGCTGTTAGCTGTCAACTGCTAGCTGTTCGCTGTCTCCAGCATGCGGTCCAGCGCAACTTTGGCCCAGCGCTTGACGCTCGGCTTGACCTGAATGCGGTTGACCACGCGGCCTTCAACCAGATTTTCCAGAACCCAGGCCAGGTGCTGCGGACTGATGCGGTACATGGTGGTGCAGAGGCAGCCGGTATCGTCCAAGGTGATCACGCGCTTGCCTTCGGCGGCAAAGCGCTTGGCCATGCGGTTGACCAGGTGAATCTCAGTGCCCACGGCAAACATCTGGCCCGCGGGGGCCTGCTCCACCAGCGCGATCAGCCGCTCAGTGGAACCCAGAGCGTCGGCCTTCTGGCAGACCTCAAAGCGACACTCGGGGTGAACGATCACCTGGATGCCGGGATATTTTGCGCGCACCGCATCCACGTGGCTGGGCAGAAAGCGCTGATGGACGGCGCAATGGCCCTTCCACAGGAGGACGCGGCTGGCCAGCAACTTCTCCTTCGTCTGGCCGCCCAGGCTTTGACCAATCTGATTGGCCCACGGGTCCCAGATTGTCATCTCGTCCAGCGGAATGCCCATCTCATAGCCTGTGTTGCGGCCGAGGTGCTGGTCGGGCAAGAAGAGGATGCGCTTGCCGCGTGCGAAGGCCCACTCAAAGGCGGCGCGAGCATTGGACGAGGTGCAGACCAGCCCGCCGCGCTCGCCGCAGAAGGCCTTGATGGCGGCGGTAGAGTTCATATATGTCAGCGGGATGATTTCATCCGCGAGGCCGAGGCGCGCAAGCACTTCCCAACAAGCTTCAACTTGCGAGATTTCGGCCATATCGGCCATCGAGCAGCCGGCGTTCAGGTCCGGCAAAATCACTTGTTGCCCCGCGTGGCCCAGCACGTCGGCGCTCTCTGCCATGAAGTGCACGCCGCAGAAAACAATGTATTTTGCGTCGGTCTCGGCGGCGATTTTGGAGAGCTTGTAGCTGTCGCCGGTCGCGTCGGCGAAATGGACCACCTCGTCGCGCTGATAGTGGTGGCCGAGGATGAGAGTGGTCGCGCCCAGCCGCGCGCGCGCCTCCGCAATGCGTCTGTCCATCGTGTGGTCGGGAAGCGCCAAGTAGTTTTCGAGGCTACAGACATTGCCAGCCTCCGGCGAGGCTGCCGTTAGATCGTCGAGAACCAGATTCACCGTATTCCGCCTTCAGTCCAGCTCACCCTTTTGGGGGATAGCGAACGGGGATGTTGAAAGCAATCCGCAGCTTGCAGTAGATGCACTGGCGTTGCTGAAGACGTGTCGGCGCTTGAGGCCGGCCGCTTCAGAAGAGCCCCCATCCACGGGGTTGTTGCAAGCCTTTCACAGTTGGATGCTGCTCCCCGCCGAAGGATTACAAGAAGAAATCCAATCCGGCAAAAAGCTGCTTCCACTGGAAGATAGTGTAACGCAGGTGTAACAGTGGGCTCAAATGACTCGTGGCCGCGCCCTCAGCCGTTTGTGAGTGCGCCGCGCGGAAAGGTATCATGAACCTTCATGGGAATGCCGCCGACAATTCAAGTTGCCAGCTTTGGCATGTGGGATTCGCTGATCCTGATGGTGATGGCGCTGGTGGTCTTCGGGCCGCGGCGGTTGCCGGAGATCGGCCGCCAGATCGGCAGGCTGCTGTACGAAGTTCGCAAGGCCTCAAACGACTTCAAGTTCCAGATGGAAGAGGAGTTGCGGAACGCCGAGGAAGCCGACCGGCGCAAGAAGGAAGATGAGCGCCTGCGTCTGCTTCCACTGACGGCTCCGGCGCAGACTGCGGGGACCATTGAGGCGAATTCCCAGCGAGCGGAAGCTGCCTCCGGGAGGCCCGGAGAAAGTCCGTACGCGGGTGAAGCCGTTTACCCTCCCGTGATCCCAGTTGCTCCTGAAGTCCCCACGGAAGAGGCCTATCCGCGCATTCTGCCGCCCTCCACCGGCGAGCCGGTGCCCGCGGAGCGACCGGGCAACTTGGCAGCTTTGACCGAGAACCCACCTGCGCAGACAGAGGCAACCAGCCCCAACCCGGAGCAGGCCCCCCATGGTTGATCCCTCGGAGGCAATCGGCAAGGCGCGGGCCGCCGTGACCCAGCGCGCGGATCTGCCCGGCATGAGCCTCATGGAGCATCTGGACGAGCTGCGCAAGCGCATCGTCCGCTCGGCCATCTACCTGACTCTGGGCTTCTTCGCGGCCTGGGCCTTTCATGACCGGTTCGTCGGTTTCATTCAGGCGCCGCTCAACCACATCGGCAAGACGCTGGTCTTCACTCACCCCATGGACCCCTTGAACCTGGACTTGCAGGTTTCGCTGATCGGCGGAGCGATTCTGGCCTCGCCCTTCATTCTTTACCAGGTGTGGATGTTCATTGCGCCGGGGCTCTACCAGAAGGAACGGCGGTTTGTGATTCCTTTCATGGCGGCCACTGTGGGGCTGTTTCTGGCCGGCGCGGGCTTCGGCTACTTCTATGTGCTGCCCAGCGCGCTGAAGATTCTGATCGTGGATTTCGGCCACAATTTCACCTCCATGGTCACCATCGAGGAGTACTCCAGCTTTTTCCTCTCGATCATTCTCGGCCTGGGCATCAGTTTTGAGCTACCGATCCTCATCTTTTTCCTGGCGCTGTTCGGCATCGTCACTCCTCGCTTTCTGTGGAGGAATATCCGCTACGCGATTCTGACGGTTTTCATCGTGGCGGCTTTCATCTGCCCCAGTCCCGACCCCTGGACCATGTGCATCTACGCCATTCCCATGCTGGCGCTTTATCTTTTGGGCATCGGCGTGGCCTGGTGGGTGCATCCCTCGCGCCGCAAGGCCAAGGAGGCCGCAAAGTGATCTTCTTCTCGTCCATGATGAATATTTATAGGAAAATACGGGTACCCCAAGTCTCGCTTTTTAGACCCGGGAAGACTCAGCTCTGGATAGGATTTGCGCTGGGGCTGCTTTTGCTCGCTCCCGTGGCCGTGGCCGCACCCGCCCAAGCGCACTTCAACGGCGCCAAAGCCCTGGAGTATGCCCGCCAATTTGTCTCTATTGGTCCGCGCTGGCCCACCAGCCCCGGCCACGTCAAAGCTGAGGCCTTTCTGCGCAACCAGTTCCGGCGCGACCCGCTCGAAGAGGATGCCTTCACCGCCTCGACGCCCATCGGCCCGGTGCCCATGCGCAACTTCATCGTGCGCTTCCCCGGCAAAAAGGATGGGGTGATCGTGCTGGCCACCCACTACGAGACCAACTACTGGCTGCGGAACATCAACTTCGTAGGCGCCAACGATGGCGGCTCGACCACCGGCCTCTTGATGGCCATCGCCGACCAGTTACGCGAAGCGACAGCCCACGGCAAGAAGCTCGACGGCTGCTCCGTCTGGCTGGTCTTCTTCGACGGCGAAGAGGCCATCCAAAGTTGGTCCCGCTCCGACTCGACCTACGGCAGCCGCCATCTGGCCGCCAAATGGGGCCGCGACGGCACCTTGGGCCGCGTCAAGGCCTTCATCCTCGCCGACATGATCGGCGACAAGGACCTCGACATCCAGCACGAAACCCAATCCACAGGCTGGCTGGTGGCTCTGGTCGGGCAAGCGGCCAAAAAGTTCGGCTACGAGCGCTATTTCTTCAAGGTCAGTGAGCCGGTCGAGGACGATCACCTGCCCTTCGTCCAGCGCGGCGTGCCTTCCATCGACATCATCGATCTGAACTACGGCCCCAACAACAGCTACCACCACACCGCCAAAGACACCATGGACAAGATCAGCGCCCACAGCCTGACCATCGACGGCGATGTCTTTATGGAGACGATACGGTTGGTGAATCAACGGTAAAACAGGGAATAGGGAATAGGGAACAGGGAACAGCAAGCAGATTACGGGGGAGCAAAGATTGGAAGAGTCATTCAAGGATCTCGTAGTTTGGCAACGAGCGGTCCAACTAACTGTAGCTGTCTATAAACTCACCAATTCATTTCCGGCATCCGAACGATTCGGCCTAACAAACCAACTGCGACGAGCGTCTGTCTCTGTTGCTAGCAACATTGCGGAGGGTTATGGCAGGTCGACTAAAGGCGAATATGTTCTTTTTCTCGGCCACGCAAGGGGCTCAAACTGCGAAGTTGAAACACAGCTTGTGATTTCAAAGGAACTGGGTTTCGGATCGAAAGAGTTGCTAGATTCGGCTGAAAGCCTCTCGGGCGAGGTTAGCCGGATGCTTGTCGCCATGATGAGCAAACTACGAAAATGAGCATTGTTTTTCTATTCCCTGTTCCCTATTTGTGGAGTCTCAAGAGGTTGTTCCGATTCAGACCAGCGC
>CAYQSI010000134.1:0-5435 GCA_964420185.1 uncultured Occallatibacter sp.
GTGGTGCAGGATGGCGACGTGATGCACATCCGGCACAGCGGGTAAGGATAAATGCTAAAAATTTCCCTCATTCTGGGCGCAATTGCTGCGCTGGCCGATGTGGTCGGCGGGTTTGTGCTGGTGCGCGCCAAGGGCGTGGAACCCTACCTGCGTTATTTTGTAGCCTTGGGCGCCGGTTTCCTCATGGCTACGGCTCTGCTGGAGATGATGCCTGAAGGCCTGCGGCTGAACCCGCAATTGGGGCCGGTTCTCATCATGGGCGGCTACTGCGTGGTGCATCTGCTGGAGCACACCATCAACGCCCACTTCCATTTTGGCGAAGAGACGCATACCGGAGAGTTCGTCTCCCGGCATACGGGCAACTCCGTGATGGCCGGCCTGAGCCTTCATGCGCTTTTTGACGGCGTCGCCATCGGCTCGGGCTTTTTGGTCGCCAACTGGCTGGGCTGGCTGATCTTCCTGGCGATTCTTCTGCACAAGGCGCCGGAAGGCTTCACCATGGCTTCAGTAATGCTGGCCAGCGGACGCAGCCGCGCCACAGCTTTATATTCCGCGGTGGCATTGGCGACAGCAACTCTGGCCGGAGTGCTGCTGATCGAGCTGATTCCCAGTTGGCTGCCTTATGGCCTGCCGCTTTCAGCCGGAGTTGCCCTGTATGTTGGCGCAAGCGACCTGGTGCCCGAGGTAAACCGCGAACCCGGCATTCGCATGGCGCTGGTCTTCTTCGCCGGCGTGGCTGGATTCCTGCTGCTGCGGATGCTGTTGCCGGCAATATAAGCAGAAATGCATCAACCCTCGGCATGATTGAGCGGCAATCCGCGCAAATGGCGGATAAGGATGCGCCGATCCGCGCTCTCAGTATCCCTTGGCCAGCTTCGGACGCATCTGCGCATCCCATGTTCTGGGGATATAGATAATGCCGTCCTGGTCCTTGAAACCGGGACGGTAATACAGTTGGATGGCGCGCAAAATGGGCGAAGCAAAGTATTCGTCGGCCGGGCTCTCGCCGAGTCTCTCCTCCACGCTGCCGTACAGTTGAACCGCTCCAAACTCGTGATTCCGCACTCGATCCACCATCAAGTTGGCATCCAGCCGCCCCTGACCGATGAAACGCGTAGCGTTGAAAGGATCGTATAGATAAGGTTTGCCTGCGTAATAGCACAGCAAAAGACTCTCGCACAATGCCGCGCCGTGCTGCTGCCGCAAGTAGTCACGCTCTGCCGTGAAGCGGAGTTCGTCATTGCGTCTCGTTTGCAAAATGCGCATCGTCCGCACGTGGTAGGAGCATTTCATGGGAATTGCCAGGCAAAGGAAAAAGACGGCGCAGACGGCAGACAGCGGCAGCACTCTGAGCCCTCCGAGAGGCAGCCTGGAAAACTCCGCCCAGAAAACGCCATTGAGCAAAACAATCGCCAGGGTCGAGCCAAACATTGCGTTGATGGATACGCCGCTTCCACCGCTGAAATATGTATCGATCGCCAGCGCACAAATGAGCAGCAGAGCCAGCACTCGTCGCGAGGGGTTCTTCCAGCAGGAGCAGGCCATCCACCAAGCCGCTGCCGTGGGCAGCAGAATCGGCAGAAACACATCGCGCACCTGGAGGATCGCTTGGGTCGTGGAGTAGCCGCGCGGCGCCAGCAGACAGGCAAAATAGGCTGCGCCGTCGATACGGCTTGTCAGAACGACGGATAACCCCGCCATCAGCGCGCCGCCAACACCGAAGCGCAAAGCCCTTCGTGGCGAGCAAAACAGCAGGTCTAGGAGTACCGCCAGCGGAAACTCGATCACGTTATGCTTGATGTTGCCGCCCAGCACAAACAGCAGCGCGGTCAGGTCCAGCGCCCAACCTCTGCGATTCCCGCGCAAATAGACGTAGAGGCCAGCCAGAGAGAAGACCTGGGCCAGCATTTGCGGGTCGTTCATGCCCACATAATCTGTGGCGTTGGCGCAGAAAATCGCCACCAGAAACGGCCCCGCCAGCCATGCGGCGAGTTTTACCCGTGTCGTTTGCCATACAATCAGGCCGGCCAATACGCCGTTCAGACAAAGGCCGGACAGCGATAAAATCCGCGCCGTAAACAGATAATCTGAAGTAAGTCTCCCCAACGCCGCAACCAGATGAAACGAGAGCGCCGGATAGTTGAGCGCCGTCCAGGCATAGGCCGAGGGATAGAGGGGCTGATGCTCCGCGACTTTCTGGGCGTTGTAGACGTTCCAACCCTCGTCGGGGTTGATCTGCGTCAATAAGAAGGCGCGACCGAAGGGGTACGCCGCCGTCCAGAACAGGATCGCTGCGCAAAAAGCTACCAGGAGCACGGACCTCGGTTTGAGTTCCATGCGGCAGATCTGCCCAATCATCTGTTGGCGTCCCTCCCCTCAGTGCGGTCTGGATGCCGTTTCTTCCTCTGCAAGATCTCAGTGCCGGAAGATGAATCTTCCCGCATAGAGCCGTGCCAGCAACTTGGCGTAATCCCAGCCCACTTTGAAGTTGGCTTTGCTTGCGCCAAGCGAACGCAGGCCGAAGGCCAACGGAACCTCCACCACCGAGCGGATGTGCCCGCGCACCAGAATCTCCAGCAGCAACTTGAAGCCGGAGGGCTGGAAGACAATTCCGTCGATGCACTTGCGGCGAACCAGAAAGAACCCCGTCATCGGGTCTTTGGCGCGAATCCCTGCTCGTTGGATCGGCCATGTGGCCCACACGGCAACAGTGGACAGGAACTTCCGGACGGGGTTCCATGCGCCCAACTGCCCCCCCGCGGTGTAGCGGCTGCCGATCGCCACGTCGTTCCCGGCCAGAATGGCTGAGACCAACGCGGGCAGCAGCTCGGGAGGGTGCTGCAGGTCGGCGTCCATCACGCCGAGAATCGCCGCGTCTGTGTGCCGCCAGCCGTAGAGAATGGCTCCAGACAGGCCGCGCTCTCCCTTGCGCACCAGCAGGCGCACACGCGGGTCCTCCAGGGCGATGGCGGAAACGATCTCCTCGGTCCCGTCGCGGCTGTCGTCATCGACGACTAGAATCTCGTAATCAATTTTCAGCGGGTCGAGCGCGGCGCGCACATGACGAAGGAGACCGGGAATGTTTTCCGCCTCCCGCAGTGTAGGAATGGTCAGCGCCAGCTTTTGCTGAGCGTGTTCCACCGGCTCGGTCGATGACAGAGCGCGCGTTGCCGCGCCTTCGGTCGGCGTGTAGGATGAATGAGTCACTTCTGGCGACATATTGAGCTTGAGTATACGGGGTTTATCCGGTTGAGGCGCTACTTTCCGGTCAACATTTTGTTGACCTTGTTTTTCGCGACACTCGGCTTGGCCGTGATGGGCTACCATCCCGGCTTTGAAGATGACGGTATCTATTTAACCGCGGTCAAAAGCACCCTGAATCCAGCACTTTACCCTCGCGACCCCGGTTTTTTCCGATTTCAATTGCAGGCCAGCTTCTTCGACAAGTGGGTCGCCGGGTTCGTGCGCTGGACTTCAGTTCCGGTGGATGCCACGGAGTTCCTCATGCAGTTTGCCTCCGTCGTGCTGATCGTCTTCGGGTGCTGGTCGATTGCGCGCAAGCTGTTTCCCGAGGCGCGGGCGCAATGGGCCGGCGTTGCCATGGTGTCCGCCATGTTTACGCTGCCGGTGGCCGGAACGGCTCTGTTCCTGGTGGATCAGCATCTGCACCCGCGCACGTTGGCCACGGGCCTCATTCTGCTGGCGGTCTCGCGGATATTGGCGGACAAGCCATGGCAGGCGCTCCCCCTCCTGTTGCTGGCCTTTGTTTTCCATCCCATCATGGGCGCCATGGGCATATCCTTTTGCTTCTTCCTGGCCATGGTCCTGCTGGAACCGGTACACGCCTGGCTGCAACGCTGGCGAGGGGCCAGACACGGTTCTTTGGCGGCCGCCTTTGTCCCCCTGGGCTGGATTTTCGAGCCGCCCACACCCGCCTGGCGGCAGGCTCTGAATACGCGCACCTACTTGTACCTCTTTCGCTGGGCCTGGTACGAGTGGCTGGGCGCGCTGGCGCCTCTCTTTCTCTTCTGGCTGCTCTGGCGCATCGCCCGAAAACGCGGCGAGGCCTTGTTGGCGCGCTTTGCTCTGGCCGTCTTCCTCTACGGGGTCTTTCAACTGGCAGTGGCCATGATCATGCTGGGATTCCCGGCTCTGATCCGGCTCACTCCCTTGCAGCCGATGCGCTTTCTCCAACTGATCTATGTCTTTATGGCCTTGTTGGGCGGTTGCCTCCTCGGCAAATACCTGCTCAAAGCCTGCGTCTGGCGCTGGGCGGTCTTTCTCGTGGCCATCAATGCCGGCATGTTCGTCTCGCAGCGGCTACAGTTCCCCGGCAGCGAACATCTGGAGCTGCCCGGACGCTCCTCGGCCAACCCATGGCTCCAAGCCTTCACCTGGATTCGCCAGAACACGCCCGCCGACGCCTATTTTGCCCTCGACCCGGAGTACATGGCCGCTCCAGGGGAGGACTATCACAGCTTCCGCGCTTTGGCCGAGCGCAGCCAGTTGGCCGATAATATCAAAGACACGGCGGTGGTAACGCAAGTTCCGGAACTGGGTGAGGCGTGGGAGCGGCAGGTCCAGGCCCAGAGTGGTTGGACCCGCTTCCAGCTTGCGGACTTCGAGCGCCTGAAGGCGGAGTTTGGCGTGAACTGGGTGTTGGTTGCCTACCCGCAGCCAACCGGGCTTCCTTGCTCCTGGCACAACGATCTCGTATCGGTCTGTCAGATTCCGTAATAACAGCGATAAAAGGCCAGTTCCCTGACGGCGTTCTCGGCCCGCGGGGGATGAAACCGGGTTGGATCAGGATACTGGCGGTACAATTGATCTTTTGCCTCATGTAGGCTTTGAGTGATTCGCAGTCTCAGGCCAGTGGCCAAGATGCAGCAATTTCTGACCGCTGATCACTGACCACTGTTCATTGATCACTCTTCCGGCTCGGAGACCGGATCATGCATAACCTTTCTCAGCGATTGATTCTCGGTTGTGTGCTTGTTGCCGGCCTCACAGCAGGGCTGGTGATAGCCACCCACAACGCTCTGGCGGTGGCGGGGCAATTGGGGCTGGCGTGCATATTTGTGTTGGCCACCGCGGTGGTCGCGGCAGGAACCGCCTATTTTGTCCTGCGGCCCATCCGCATAGTGGCCCGCGACGTTCGCAGGATCGCCCAGGGCAACCTGGAGCATCGCGTCGAGTGGAGCGGCCACGACAGCTTTGGCGTGATCGCTAGCGAGTTGAACCGCATTGCGGTCCGGCTGCGCGAGTTGCGCGAATCCGAGGCCGGGCGCCGCCAGATGGAGTTCCAACTCTCCGACGCCGTGCTGCAATCCATCTTCGAGCCCATCATCGTAACCGACGGCAAGGGCCACCTGCTGAAAGTGAATCAGTCCGCGGCGGAGTTGATGGGCGAAGCCGCCACCGACCGCATGGCGCTG
>CAYQSI010000135.1:0-5424 GCA_964420185.1 uncultured Occallatibacter sp.
ACAGGCCGCCGTCGAACTCGGCGATGCCGACGATCTTGTAGCCGCGCTCCATCAACAGGCGGGCGGCATTGGAGCCCACGTTGCCGAAGCCCTGGATAATCACCCGGCAGCCGTCGATGGGCATCTTCAGATAGCGCATGCTCTCGTCGCAGATCACCTGCACGCCGCGCCCGGTGGCCTCTGTCCGGCCGCGTGAGCCGCCGATGTTCAAGGGCTTGCCGGTGACCACGCTGGTGACCGTGTGCCCCTCATGCATCGAGTAGGTGTCCATGATCCAGGCCATGGTCTGTTCGTTGGTGTTCATGTCGGGCGCGGGTACGTCCTTTTCCGGTCCGATGAAGTCGATGATCTCCGAGGTGTAGCGGCGAGTCATACGCTCGATTTCACCCTTGCTCATCTTCTTTGTGTCGCAGATAACACCACCCTTGGCGCCGCCGAAGGGGATGTTCACAACCGCGCATTTCCACGTCATCCAACTGGCCAGCGCGCGCACCTCGTCCAGCGTCACGTCCGGCGAGTAGCGGATGCCGCCTTTGCCAGGACCGCGGGCAATCGAGTGCTGTACCCGGAAGCCGGTGAACATATCAATGCTGCCGTTATCCATGGTTACGGGGAAATGCACGATGATCTCGCGCGCGGGCGTGCGCAGCAACTTCCACAAACCTTCTTCCAGGTTCAGTTTGCGCGCCGCAAAGTCAAATCTCGCTGCCTGGGCTTCCCAGGGATTGATTTCCTGCTCAAGTGATATCGATGCCATACATTTCTCCAATTCCGATTGCCTGCCGCGAGGGGGATGGGCCGGGGGGCGCACCCCCTCACAAGTGATAGACGTTACAGAGTTTCCTCCGCATTCACGGAGCACTGGTTGTCCGGCGTTCTGGAAAAGGGGTCCCATGCCCGGACGGTTCAGCTAGTGGGACATGGCCCGTAAGCGCAAACCTCTCAAAGTCTAGGTCCGCCAGGAAGCTCCGTCAAGCCCGGTGAAGTCACTCCGCGAACCTCTTGGCACGGTCTCTCCGTTTCAGTATGGGCGCTGGTTCTAGAAACTTCGCTGTAAATCGTATTGCGTCGTCAACTTTGCGCCGGGATAATGCCTGAGAACCAGTTTGTGCAAAATGAAACAGACACATATCTACCCGCGTGTTACCCCTGTAACACAAGTGTCGAGTCATTCGGGGTACTGGTGTGTTTAATCCATCAGTTCCAGCCTGCCCGCAATGGAAACACGGTAACACCACTCCGAACATAAATCAGGTGAAATGAAGATGAGTACCTTCTTGAACCAGAAAGGCCTGACCGGGCAAAAGGAGTCAGAAGCCAGGTACCGTGGGCTGATGGAAGCGGCTCCGGATGGAATGGTGGTGGTAAATCCGGACGGGGAGATCGTCCTGCTGAACGCACGAGCGGAGACACAATTCGGATACCGCCGCGATGAACTACTGGGCCAGAAGGTGAAGAACATTATTCCGGAGGGCTTTGCGGAACGGCTGATCGCCGACGAAACCCGGAGCGCGGCCGAAGCGCTGGCGCAGCAAATCGGAACCGGGATTGAGCTCAACGGGCTACGGAAGGATGGAAGCAGTTTTCCCATCGAGATCATGCTGAGCCCGCTGGAGAGCGCCGAGGGCATTCTGGTGACGGCGGCAATCCGCGATATTACCGTACGCAAGAATGCGGAAAAGCATCTGGCACAGATGGAAGCCAGGTACCGTGGGCTGATGGAAGCGGCTCCAGATGGAATGGTGGTGGTAAATCCGGACGGGGAGATCGTCCTGCTGAACGCACGAGCCGAGACACAATTCGGATACAGCCGCGATGAGCTTTTGGGCCAGGACGTGAAGAGCATCATCCCGGAGGGCCTTGCGGAACGAATGATTGCGGATGGAATCCGGACCGATGCCGAAGCGCTGGCGCAGCAAATCGGAACCGGGATTGAGCTCAGCGGGCGGCGGAAGGATGGAAGCAGTTTTCCCATCGACATCATGCTGAGCCCTTTGGAAGACGCCGAGGGAATCCTGGTGACGGCGGCAATCCGCGATATCAGCGCGAGAAAACTACTGGAGCATCAGTTACAACAAAGCCAGAAGATGGAAGCAATCGGCCAATTGACGGGTGGAATCGCTCACGATTTCAACAATCTTCTCGGTGTCATCATTGGCAATCTCGATCTGCTTGACCGCCTGGTCACCGGCAACGAAGCGGCCGTCAAGCGCGTACAGACCGCACAAAAGGCAGCCATGCGCGGCGCGGACATCACACGGCGCCTGCTCATGTTTTCAAGCAACCAGGAGTTGAAACCGTCAACGGTCTTGCTGGGAGATTCGATTCAGAACATGATCGAATTGGCTGGCCATGCGCTTGGCGCGGATATCAAGATCACGACCCATGTCGATGCCTCCGCGCCGCCGCTCTTCGTCGACCCCGCTGGCCTGGAGAGCGCGCTGCTCAACCTGGTGGTCAATGCGCGGGATGCGATGCCCCAGGGCGGCTCCATCATTATCGACTCGAAGGTGCAGAACCTTGAAGATAGTCATCCCACGGTCCATGCAGGCGATTTGAAAGCAGGCCGTTATGTTTGTGTGTCGGTAACGGATACCGGGTCCGGCATGTCGCGAGAGACGCTGGAGCGAGCATTTGAGCCGTTCTTTACCACCAAACCCCGCAACAAGGGCACAGGCCTGGGCCTTGCCATGGTCTATGGCTTCGCGAAGAAGTCGGGCGGCGCCGTCCACGCCTACAGTGAACTTGGCCATGGGACCACGGTTTCGCTTTATCTACCCTTGGTAGCCGACCTTTCGCAGCCTCTTCCGGCCGGTGCGCCGAAGGCTCTCAACGCCAAGCTGGGCGGTACGGTGTTGCTCGTTGATGACGAAGTGGACCTGCTTGATGTAGCCCTCACCTATCTGGCTGAGATGGGTTTTATCGGCTATGAGGCGGTAGATGGCGCCAGGGCGCTTGAGATGATCGCGCAACACAGCGAGATTGACCTGATGGTAACGGATATCGTCATGCCGGGTGGAATGAACGGAGTGGAGCTTGTGCAAAGGGCGCGTGCCCTCCGCCCCGGCCTCAGAATCGTCTATTCTTCCGGATTTCCTGCCGAGGCGCTGGCTGAAAAAAGCATGCAGATGGTTGACGGGCCCTTGCTGCGCAAGCCTTATCAACGCGCCGAATTCGCCGCAATCATTCATCACGTCATGGAGGGCAACGATGCCACGCATGCAAAATGAGAACTCTTTCTACCCCGTCTGTGTTGACAAACGGATCGGCTGGCAGCAAGCGGAGGAGCGATGAAAGCTATCCAGAGAATCCTGGCGATCGACGATGAAATCGACGTGTGCGAATTTGTTTCTGCCGCGGCGCAGTGCCTGGGATTCGAATGTACCGCGACGACGGATGCAAAGACCTTCCTGGATGCGCTCAGCCCCAGCACGACACTCATCCTGCTTGATCTGATGATGCCGGAGATGGATGGCGTTGAGTTGTTGAGGCAGCTCGGCGAGCGGAAGTGCAAGGCCGGCATTGTTCTGATGAGCGGCTCTGGCAAGCAGATCATGGAGTCAGCGGCACAATTGGTGCAGGTCCTTGGTCTTTCCATCGTGAGCCACCTCCACAAGCCTTTCCGGTTGACGGAACTGGAGGAGGTATTGCAAAAACATGCGCGGTCTGAAGCATTGCCAATTGTCGAGCAAGACGCCCAGACCGTCATCCCTGGCGAGGAACTGCGGCGAGCGATTGACCGCAACGAGTTCGTTCTTCACTATCAGCCGCAGATTGATATTGCAACCGGCCGCGTGATCGGAGTTGAGGCACTGGTCCGGTGGAAGCACCCTGAGCGAGGGCTGATCTTCCCCGACAGCTTTATCCACCGCATGGAGGAACTTGGGCTCATCGACGAGCTTGGCTGGATCGTTGCAAATCATGGAATGAGCGAAGTGGGTCAGTTTGCGAACGGCGATGGGAAGGCTCTTCTGTTGTCCGTAAATGCGTCGGCGTATTCTCTGCACGATCTCAAGTTCCCCGACATTTTGGTTTCTCTCGCCGAGAAGCATGGCATATCAACCGGCAACATCACCGTTGAGGTCACAGAGAGCGGCTTGATTCAAGAGCTATCGAAAACATTGGACATCTTGACCAGGCTGCGAATGAAAAGGGTGAAGCTGTCAATCGACGATTTCGGCACCGGCTATGCCATGATGCAACAACTCAAACAAATCCCGGCCACAGAACTGAAGATCGACAAATCATTCGTCCAGGATATGCAGAACAACGAAAAAGATCGCATCATGGTCCAGAAGACCATTGAGATGGGCCACGAACTCGGCATGCACGTGATCGCTGAAGGCGTGGAGACCCAGGAACAACTGGAGATTCTCCGCCTGGGCGGTTGCGACAGTGTACAAGGATACCTTTACAGCCGGCCACTCCCCCCGGAAGAGTTGGTAAGTTGGCTCCGAACCTACCGCGCCGGGCTGGTACATTGAGCCTGACTGGGCAGGGCGCTGGAGATTGATCCGGACACGATTCACGGCTGCGGCCAAACCACCCCAGCAGTTACACTAATGCTGTGAAATCTTCTTCCCATCCCGTTTTGCCCAGCCGCAAAGAGTTTCTGGCGCTCGCCAAAGAGCACACGCTTGTTCCCGTCTGCCGCATCCTGACCGCCGACTTGGAAACGCCCGTCTCAGCGTTTCTGCGCGCGGCCTGGCCGGAGCGGGAGTGTTTTCTGCTGGAATCGGTGGAGAACGGCGAGCAGGTTGGCCGCTACACCTTCATCGGCCTTCAGCCGTTTAAACGGATCGTGGCGCGGGGACGCGAAATTACCATCACCGAGGGCAGAAAAGTCGTCCAGATCGAGGGCGATATTTTTGCTGTGATGCGGCGGGCGCTCTCTGGCCACAAGCCAGCGCGCCTGAAAGGATTGCCACCGTTTACCGCCGGGGCAGTGGGATTTTTCTCTTACGATGTGGTGCGCCAGATTGAGCGGCTGCCCGAACTGACCGCCGACGAGTTGGGCGTTCCTGACGCCTGTCTGCTCTTCTTCGACGAGGTGCTGGCCTTCGATCACGTGCGCAAGGAGATCTGGCTGGTGGTGACGGCCGACGTCACGCGCGGCAAGCCGGCCGACGCCTTCGACAAAGCCGTAACGCGTCTCGACCGGCTGGAAAAGCGGCTGGCCCAACCGCTGCCCAACTTGGCCGCGCACAAAGGCAAGGGCAAGCTGAAGGTGCAGCACAGGACCGCCAAGAAGGACTTTGTGGCCGGCGTCAACCGCATCAAGGAGTACATTGTCGCGGGCGACATCTTTCAAGCCGTTCTCTCGCAGCGCTTCGACGTGGAGCCGGAAGTGGACAGCTTCCAGGTCTATCGCGCGCTGCGCACGGTCAACCCCAGCCCCTATCTGTTTTTCCTGCGCGTTACGCC
>CAYQSI010000136.1:0-5330 GCA_964420185.1 uncultured Occallatibacter sp.
GAGTCGAACATCTGCCGCACAGCCAATGCCGCGCTGGCCTCGTCCTCCGCACCCGGCGGTTTTGCTCCGGTCGTGGTCATCAGGCGCGCCGCTCCTCTGTTTGCCGCAGCATGTAGCCCACCGCAGCTTCCAGTTCAGCGGTCGTCACGTCTTCCACCACTCCCGCGTCGCCGATGCCCACCGGCAGCACGAAGCGCCTCACCCCGCCTACGTTCTTCTTGTCGCCGCCCGTAGCCGCCACCACTTTGCTTACCCGCAGCTTCAGCGCCGGAAGCGGCCCATAGAGAGCGATCAGGTTCTCCAGCCGATCAAACTGCCTGCTGGAAATCGTCCCCCGCTGCCGTGCAATGTAAAGCGCGGCCACCATGCCCCACCCCACGGCCTCGCCGTGCAGCAGCGTCTTGTAGCCGGTGGCCTGCTCCAGCGCGTGGCCCACCGTGTGCCCAAAGTTCAGCATCATGCGCAGTCCGCTCTCGCGCTCATCCAGATGCACCACCCCGGCCTTCATCCGAATCGACGCCGCAATCACCTTCTCCAGGGCCTTCGGGTCGCGCCCCAGCACATTGCCCGCGTGCTCTTCCATGAACCGCACCAGCGCCCGGTCGCGGATGATCCCCGCCTTCACGCTCTCCATCAGCCCGGCGCGCAACTCGCGCTCCGGCAGCGTCCCCAGCGCGTCCATATCGGCAAAGACCGCCAGCGGATGATTGAAGCTGCCCACCAGGTTCTTGCCCTCGGGCAGGTTCACGCCCGTCTTGCCGCCTACGGACGAATCCACCTGCGCCAACAGCGTCGTCGGCACCTGGACATAGGGAATCCCGCGCATGAAAACCGACGCCAGAAACCCGCCCACATCGCCCACAATCCCGCCGCCAAAAGCAATCAGCAGGCTCCCGCGATCTCCGCCCGCCCGCGCCATCTGCCGCAGCAGTTTCTCCACGCTGGCCAGCGTCTTGTGCTTCTCGCCCGGCTCCAGAAACAGCACAATCGGCGTCACGGCAAAAGAACTCAGGAAGCTCTCGCCCCACAGCCCCCAGATCTCCGCCGATGTCAGCACAAAAACCCGTCGCGGCAGCCTGCCCGCAACCCGCTCGATCCGTGGCGCCAGCGAGCCGATCAACCCGCTCCCCGTCACCACGCCGTATTTCGCCGAAGGTGTCTCTACTCGTATCGTTTGCACGCTATTTCCATCCTAAAGCACTTCGGAACTGTCGTTTGACACCAAAAAAACGGCACCCCCCGCGGGGATGCCGTTGAATGGAGAATTGCGTATGAGCTTTACCTGGCAAACTTCCGCCGGACCACACCCACGAGGCCCAGAAGGCCGGAGCCGAAGAGAACAAAGCTGCCGGGTTCGGGAGTTACGCTACCCGGGCTTGATGCACCCAGGGTGATTGAGTCAAATGCATCATCACCCGCCATGCCGCCGAACTTCACTGATTCGGCCGTGCCTGAAAACGTCGCGCCCACCGCGCTCCAGTTGCACCATGGGGTGGTCGCGCCAGCGCTGCATCCGACATCGTATTGTGCAACCAGCGGCACCGAGGCCAGCAATGTGCCGGTGCCGTCCAGGCCGCTGTACACATCAACCGACCCGATAGTAGAGGAGCTGTAGTAGAACGAGAAGCCGGTTGTGAAACCCGCCGCCACGTCCATGGTAGCCGCAGTGCCGCTGTCGAAAATCGCAACCGGGCCCCCGGACGGATTGTTTTGAAAATTGCCGCCTCCGCCTTGAAGCACCGAAATGAGAGCCAATGAGTTGGACGAGAAAACGATGCCGTCGCTCGGGCCTGGCCCGCTACCGATTCCGCCCAACCCGCCGTTGAAGAAGTTATTGATCGTTTCACCGGACTTCAGCCCTTGCATATTGAGCGTGACCGAGCCTGCTGAAGCGACTAGACTGAACCCCAGCAAAATTGCAAGGGGCATCATCATTCTTGCTGTTTTCATTTTGCCTCTTTTCTTTTGACCAGATGATCAGGAAATGGTTCGTGTAGTGGACGCCTGCGCCTTAGGCCAAAAACATTGCAATGATTCGACCGTGCAGTTCAAGACTCAATTGGTACAAGGAGGGGATAGCCGAAACTCCGGCTGTTCAGCACAGTATCAGTTCCACCGTGTCCGCGCAACTCCAGCGGATCGTAAAATATGCAGCGCTTCAAAGAAGCGAAAATCCTTCCTCATGTCGAGGTGAAAGGTTAGTTCTTTCACTGTGAGACGGTTACATGGATCCATTAAAAAATAACGCGATTTGCTTCTCTGCGTTATGTGATGCTTGTCACTTATTGGGGCACTTCGACATCCGGTACTCCAAGTCTGAGGGCAAAAAAGTGAGAAAAATTGTGCGCGATCCCTTCTAACACTCGGAGATATGCCACTTTCTTCTATTCTGCCGTGAAATAACTCACTATTCATGCCAATTCAGGTGTAGTTAACATAATTGTGTCCCAGGTCTCGATTCTGAAACCTGGAGAATAGAGCATTCGGCGAAGCGCCAAAATGCAAAGCGGCGGAGCCGTTAAGCCCCGCCGCTTCTTTTGCCATCCGATGCCCGATTGAGCAGCTACCGGTTACTTGCGTTCGTGTCCACCACCGCTGGCATGTCCGCCACCGCTGGCATGTCCACCACCGCTGGCATGTCCACCACCGCTGGCATGTCCGCCACCGTGAGCCGCGTTGCCGTGAGGGGCGTTCCCTCCGTGAGTTGCATTGCCGTGAGGGGCATTACCACCGTGAGCCGCGTTGCCACCGTGGGGTCCGCCGCCACCGCGCGCCTCGCCGCCGCCGTGGGCCCAATGACCGCGATTGGCCTCTTCGCCGCCGTGGCCGTGATACCTTCCGCCGCCAGCTTCGATAAAGCGATGGCCGCCCCAGCCGTGGCCATAACCCCAGCCGGCCCAGGGACCCACGCCCAGGAAGATGCCGTTATAGAAGTACCCCGGCCCATAAAAGCCCATGGGCGCGCAGGCGTAGGGCGGATACTCATAGTAGCCATACGCGCAGACGGGTGGAACGCCGATACTGACGACGACCTGCGAGCGAGCCGCTGGCACCAGGGCCATGCCCGCTAGCACTGCTGTCATTCCGAGTAGAGTTTTGAGTCCGCGCATATATGACCCCTCCTGAGGTGTCTGCGGTTGCCTGTGCTGCGTGCGGTACTCTGCTGCCGTCAAGAACACTCCGGCAACAGCAGCCACCGTAAGAATTTTGAATCCGTTTCTGATCTCCCCCACAACGCCGAGTGTTGCTGTCAACCCCTCATGAACGGATTGACTCTAGCAGCGGGACACGATGCTGAGCAATAAGAAATAGCCGCATGATGCGCTGCTGCCTGTCCCGCTCCTGAGTGGTTATACACGGGATTGCGGAAAGAGTTGCGGGAAGGCGCGCAATACCTCTTCTCCATCCCCTGCCCTGTTCCCTGCCCCCTTCAGTGATAGCCTGAACCATGATGTCAGTGTCTTCTCAAGTTGATTTTTTAGTGATGGGAGCGGGCGTGGCCGGGCTGCGCGCGGCCGTCGAACTGGCGCGCCACGGCGATGTTCTGGTGGTCACCAAGGAGTCTGTCGCCGAATCCAACACCCACTATGCGCAGGGCGGAATCGCCGTGGCCATGGAGGGCGACCGGGACGTTGCGCTCCACATGGAAGACACCGTCAACGCCGGCGACGGGCTGGTTTACCATTCCGCGGCCCAGGTCCTCGTGGCCGAAGGGCCTGTGCGCGTGGCCGAGCTGATGGAGTGGGGCGCGAACTTCGATACCGAAGACGGCGAACTGCTCCGCACCCGTGAAGGCGCGCACTCTCTGCCCCGCATCCTGCACGCCAACGGCGACGCCACAGGAGCTGAGATCAGCCGCTCGCTGGCGGCCTTTGCCCGCGTCCACAAGCGCATCCGCTTTGCCGAGTGGACCACGGTCACCACCCTCGTTGTCGCCGGCGGCCGGGTGATTGCCGCTGACCTGCTCGACCGGCACCATCACTTGCAGCGGGTCGGCGCTCGCGCCGTGCTGATCGCCGCCGGGGGAGCGGGCCAGGTCTACTCCGACACCACCAACCCCGCCGTAGCCACCGGCGACGGCATCGCCCTGGCCGCCTTGGCCGGCGCCGCGCTGGCCGATATGGAGTTCTATCAATTCCACCCCACCGCGCTCTCGCTCGCCGGCGCGCCACGCTTCCTGCTCTCCGAGGCCCTGCGCGGCGAGGGAGCCTACCTAGTCAACGACCGCGGCGAGCGCTTCATGCAGCGCTATCACCCGCTGCTCGAACTCGCTCCCCGCGACGTGGTGGCCCGCGCCATCACCCGCGAGGGCATGGGCGCGACTCCCGCCGAATCCCGCGCCGTGCATCTCGACATGCGCCACGTAAAGAACATCGACCTGCACCGCCGCTTTCCCGGCATCAGCGCCTTCCTGGCCCAACACTCGCTCGACCTCGGCCGCGACCTCATCCCCGTTCGCCCAGCGGCGCATTACCTGATGGGAGGCATCCGAACCGATCTCTTCGGCCGCACTACCTTGCCCGGCCTTTACGCCGCCGGAGAAGCCGCCTGCACCGGGGTCCACGGCGCCAACCGGCTGGCCTCGAACTCTCTGCTCGAAGGCCTCGTCTTCGGAGCGCGCGCGGCACAGTCCATGCTCGACGACGGCTTGCCTCTGGTGCCTACAGCCGAGCCTGGAATTGTTCCCGAACCTCTGACCACCCAGGAGGAAGCCCGCCTGGAAGGGATCATTGCCAGGTTGCAAGCCTCCATGTGGGCCTACGCTGGCCTGCTGCGCGAGGAGTCCACTCTGCGGCAGGGCTTCGCCGCCCAGAAAGCCTGCGCCGCCGCTCTGGCGCGGCTCGCCGGGAAAAGCAAAGGTGGCCGCCGCCTGGCCGAAGCGCAGGCCATGAGCCAAGTGGCCTACGCCATCCTGCACTCCGCCCTGGCCCGCACTGAAAGCCGCGGCGCCCACTTCCGCAACGACTTTCCCCGCCGCGACAACCAGAACTTCCAGAAACACTCGGTCTTCACTGGCCATGAGCCGGTCGCCTTCGAAGCCTGGTAGTTTGAGCCGGCCCTTCCAAGACAAACAAAGGCATTGCAGGCTGCGGAAGAGCGAGTTCTTCCGCAGCCTGCAATGCCTTTGTTCTTGATGGCAAACCGGGTGGCCCGGCTGCGCTCTTAGAGCTCGATGGTATCTTCGCCCTTGTGCCAGCCGCAGGGAGTCATTCCGCCGTTTTGCAAAGCGTCAAGGACGCGCAAAACCTCCTTGGGGTCACGGCCTACATTGAGATCGGTGACGTAGACGAAGCGGATCTTGTCCTCCGGGTCCACGATGAAGGTGGCGC
>CAYQSI010000137.1:0-5301 GCA_964420185.1 uncultured Occallatibacter sp.
GGGCGAGCCGATGAGCGCCCTCAGCCGCGCCGCCGTTGACAACCACAAGCACGCCAGCATCGAAGCCGGCGACACCGTGCTCCTGAGTTCGCGCGTGATTCCCGGCAACGAGAAGAGCATCTTCCGGGTCATCGACCACCTCTACCGCCGCGACGCCAACGTCATCTACGACAACGGCTCCAACGGCCTGATTCACGTCAGCGGTCACGCCAGCCAGGAGGAGCAGCGCCTGCTCATCAACCTGGTGCGGCCCAAGTTCTTCATCCCCGTCCACA
The DNA here is from genome assembly GCA_964420185.1 of uncultured Occallatibacter sp. Classification (GTDB taxonomy): domain Bacteria; phylum Acidobacteriota; class Terriglobia; order Terriglobales; family Acidobacteriaceae; genus Telmatobacter. The sequence goes on from CAYQSI010000137.1 coordinate 276, forward strand.
GCAACTACGGCAACCTGCGCCATCACGCCCAGATCGCCATGGAGACCGGCGCCGTCGAGCACGCCATTGTGATCGAAGACGGCGACGTGCTGGAGCTGGACAAGAAGGACGCCCGCAAGAAGGACAAGGTGACCACCGGCCGGGTGTTGATCGACTCCGGCTCGTCAACCGATGTGGTTGAGGATCTGGTGCTCCGCGACCGCCGCATTCTCTCAGAGGACGGCATGGTGCTGGTCATTTTGGCCATCAACAAGCGCCTCGGCAAGCTCGATCAGGCTCCGGAGATCGTCATGCGCGGCTTCGGCGCTGGAGACATCACCGAGCAGGTCCGCGAGGTGGTCATGGATACCCTCCACAGCCTCAGCGGCGAGGAAAAAACCGACTACGGCATGGTCAAGGAAAAGGTCCGCGTCGAGCTGAAGCGCATGATCCAGAAAACCACCGGCCGCCGGCCCATGATTATGCCGGTCATTCTGGAAATCTGAGGACAATATGGAGTTGAAGTTGATGCTTTTTCAAAAATAGGACGCCTACTCATAATATTTGTGAAGGCGTTCTATATTTGTGCGAGAGTTTGAGGGGAGCGAATTGTGAGCGAGAAGACTTTCTCTTGGACATGTCCGTATTGCAATCAGACCGCAACTATCACAAATTACAGTACAAGTTCTGATACACACAGATTCAACCAAGACAATAAAGATGGTGATCTTATTATTCGGACTGAGATAGTCGTGTGTCCCAATCCGGGTTGTCGTGAATATAGAATAGTGGCAAGTCTGCACCAAGCTGAATTCAGTGGTAATAGTTGGACATATACCAGAAAACCAATTGAAGAATGGCAGCTCAGGCCAAAATCGCTTGCGAAACCATTTCCAGCATATATTTCAAAAGCAATTCTCGACGACTATAAAGAGGCTTGTCTGATCGTTAGTGACAGTCCAAAAGCCTCTGCAACCCTCTCTCGTCGATGTTTGCAGGGAATAATCCGGGATTTCTGGAAGATCTCAAAGCCTCGTCTGATCGATGAAATCAAGGAATTAGAAGGAAAAATCGACGCAAGCACGTGGCGAGCTATTGACGGCGTCAGGAGCGTGGGCAACATTGGTGCGCATATGGAGAAAGACATCAATTTGGTCGTCGATGTCGATCCAGAGGAGGCGAAGACTCTGATTGGGCTTATCGAGTTCCTATTGAAAGATTGGTATGTTGCACGACATGATCGTGAAGAACATATGCAAAAGGTGATTGATCTCGCAAAACAGAAAGTTGATGAGAAGAAGGCGCAAACTTTGACGCCATAAGAGTGCCGAGCCTAAGTTGGCAATTCTCTCACCGATAGACTCCCCGCCGATTGCCGGCATGCAATACCAGAACCGTCAGCACCCCGTCCTGAATATCGCATAGGACGCGATAATCACCCACGCGATAGCGCCAAAGATCGTCCAATGGTCCTTTCAGCGCTTTGCCCATTCCAGGCGGGTTCTCGCTCGGAGCCACGCGCTCATCCATGAAGTCAACGATGCGCCGGGCCGCAATCTTGTCGAGTTTTCGCAGTTGCTTCTTCGCGGTGTCAGCGTACTCAATCGTCCAGGCCAAGGTCTTTCCTTACCGAAGCCGCTGAGTGCACCTTCTCCTGCCCCTTGCGAACCCGCGCCAGCGTATCGGCGGCCAGATAATACTTCTCCATCTCGCCGATGCCGTCTTCAATCATCTCCCGCAGATAAAATGCCTTCGTACGCCCCGTCTTCAAAGCCAACTGATCCAGCCGGTGTGAGAGTTCCGGCGCAAGCCTGATTGAAGTAGCCACAATCGCCTCCCGCGTGAATACATGTATTCACTGTATCGCATCTGCCAGGTCCGGCTGCTCCAGGTTTCGCTTGTGAACCCCCGGATCGGAAGAACTCCCCATCCTGGCGGCGGAAGCGATCTCACTTCCGCCGCTCGTTGCATTTGAGGAAACATGGAGTCGATTGCTGCGCATGGATGCCGGGCATTCCACGCCAAGCGGCCCACATAATAGGCAATTAATTGCCTATTATGTGAAATATTATGCTTATTTCGCATAAGGGGTTATATTTAAGTTATTGAATATAAAGACTATAAGAATGGCGCATGAATTGCGAGAGTTGTTACGGAATATTGTGCGTCATCACCAACTGGTTCAACATTTTGTTCGCCAGATTCCGGTGGGAATGCTGGCATTGAACATTTCCTTTGTCTTTCATTTCAACAACCAATTGCAAGAGGGGATCAGATGCGCCGTTTCTATTTCGCAATCCTTCCTATAGCGGCACTTTTTGCCGCTTCCGCCATCGCCCACGCTGATGTAGTCGACCTCAGCACACTGCCTGGCGGCACACCTGTATCCAACCAATATCCCGGCGTGCTCATCTCGCTGGCGGGCGGCGGGACGGCCAGTGGCTCACCTAAGGTAGGGTTTTGGACCTCCTCCGCCGTGACTGATGGGGTATCAAACTCCAACAGCGGGGAATATCCAACCGCGGACATTCTCAACATCGCGTTCACCGCGCCGGTTTCCGGCCTGTCGTTCACCTTCGACAATTTCGGCAATAGTAATGGCTCTTCCTACACCGCCTATGACGGGACAACCGTCGTCGCCACGGGCGCTCTGGACGAACTTGACCAAGCCGACAGTGGTAATAACTTCACTCTTGTTACTGTCTCAGGCAGTGGCATCACCGATTTGCAGATCAACAACGGCTACGCCAGTTCCCGTGATGGCAGTTGGCTTTTCGAGGTTGGCGAGATAACGTCTACGCCGGACGCGGCAACCCCTGAACCGAGTTCATTTCTTCTTCTCGGAACCGGAATTCTTGGAATGGCCGGTATGCTCCGCCGCAAGTTTCTGGCCCGGTAGCCAGCAGCCGCCGGCGGTGCATCTCCGCCGGTGAACTTCAACCGTAGGCGTCTCTGTTCAGACACAGCGCCGGCAACTGATAAAACACGTGATCGACCCGTGGCTCGGGAGAAGCAACTCCTGGGCCACTTTTTCTGTCCGCAATGAACGGGCCGGTTTCCATGAGGGCGCCCCCAAAGTAGATAATTACCGCATGGCAGAACAACTGGTTTCTCTCGCTGAAATTCGCGCAGCGGCAGCCCGCATCGCGTCCATCGCCGTAAAAACCCCGCTCGTCCGCGCCCCATTCCCGGGTCTTTCCGGTCACGGCACATCGAAAGAAATCTGGCTCAAGGCCGAGAGCCTCCAGCCGGTTGGCGCCTTCAAGATTCGCGGCGCGGCGAACAAAATCCTCCAGCTTACCCCCGATGAGATCTCCCGCGGCGTCATCACGTATTCGAGCGGCAACCACGCCCAGGGCGTGGCCTACGCGGCGCGCGAGGTGGGAGCCAAGGCTGTCATCGTGATGCCCTCGAACGCGCCAGCCATCAAGCGCGCGGGCACACTGGCGCTGGGCGCCGAGATCGTGGATGTGGGTGTGGCTTCCAGCGAGCGGCTGGCCATGGCCGAGAAGTTGGTCCGCGAGCACGGCTATGTGATGGTCCCGCCATACGACGACGAGCAGATCATCATCGGCCAAGCCACCTGCGGCCTGGAAATCGTCGAGGAACTGCCCGATGTGGACCTGGTTCTGTCGCCAGTCTCCGGCGGCGGCCTGTTGGGCGGCGTGGCCGCGGCGGTAAGGCAGTTGCAGCCCGAGGCCAAGGTCTACGGCGTCGAGCCGGAGCTGGCTAGCGATGCCGCCGAAAGCTTCCGCACCGGCTCCATCGTCACCTGGGGAGCCGAGCGAACCAGCCGGACCATCGCCGACGGCCTGCGCACCCAGAGTGTGGGCAAGCGCAACTTTGCTTACATCCAGGCCTTTGTGGACGGCATCATCACCGTCACCGAAGATGAGATTCGCGCAACCATGCGGGCCATTGTCGCCGTGGCGCGGCTGGTTCCCGAGCCCAGCGGAGCAGTAGCCACAGCAGCCCTGCTCTTCCACGGCGCGGAATTGCCCACCTACCGCAGGGCCGTAGCCATCGTCAGCGGCGGCAACGTGGCGCCCGCGCTGCTGGCCGAGGTGCTCACGGAAAGCGCATCCTGAGAAATCAGGGGGGGCGGTTCGTGGCGCCCCACCCTTTCGCCAGAACATGCAAAACGCAGGATTTCACGGAGCGAGCCGCGCGCTCGTGTTCAAATTGGATAAAGGCATTGCCGTCTACGGCATTCACCGCGAGTGACGCTTACTCGGAGGCATCTTGAACGAATTTCTTCAGTCCGTTTTGCTAGGCATTGTGGAAGGCTTGACCGAGTTTCTCCCGGTCAGCTCGACGGCGCACCTGCGCATTACCGAAGCGTTGATGAAGATACCGCTGGATGACGCTTATTGGAAGATGTACACCATCGTCATTCAGTTGGGCGCCATCCTCGCGCTGCTGCTGCTTTTCCTGAGCCGGATTGTCGACTTCATCCGCACCTTTCCCAAGGGCGAAAATGGCGACCGCAACTGGCTGAACCACCCCATCTCCCTGACGCTGATCGCTTTTGCCTTCACGTCGGCGCCCGCGCTGCTGCTGCACAAGTGGAGCGACAAGAACCTGGGCAGCTTGAAGGTGATGGCCCTGGCGCTGCTGATCGGCGGCGTTGTGATGTGGATCGTCGATGCCTGGAGCGACCACTACGAAGCCAGCACCACCCACGTGGAGGAGATGAGCCTGCCGCAAGCCATCTGGATTGGCCTCTGCCAGACGCTCTCGGCGGTTTTCCCCGGAACCTCGCGCTCCATGTCCACCATCGCCGCCGGTCAGATCGCCGGCCTCGACCGTCCTGCGGCGCTGGAGTTCAGCTTCCTGCTCTCGATTCCCACCATGATCGCCGCCACCGTGTGGGATCTGAAAAAGGAAGTCTTTCCCAGCGGCGGTGGCGCCGCCCATGTGTTGATGACCACCAACCACTGGATTGTCCTCATCATCGGCTTTGTGGTCTCCTTCATCGTGGCCCTGGGCGTGGTGGAGTGGTTCCTCTACTGGGTGCGCAAGCACGGCTTTACCCTCTTCGCCATCT
>CAYQSI010000138.1:0-5228 GCA_964420185.1 uncultured Occallatibacter sp.
GCCTGGCCCAGGTAGATCATGGCCAGCATCGTGAACACAAGCGCCTGGACGATTGAAACGAAAATGTGCAGTCCCATGAAGGGCAAAGTCAGCCCGATCGGGAACAGCGAAAAGAAAACCAGCGTGACCAGATCGCCGGCGAACATATTGGCCCAGAGACGGACGGTGAGCGAGAGCAGGCGCGCGCTATGGGAGATAATCTCGATGGGAAACATCAGCCAGGCAATCCACCAGATCGGTCCAGCGAATTCCTTCATGTATCCGATGGGGCCCTGCTCCAGGACGCCGTAAAAGTTGTAATAGATAAAGACGGCAACGGCGAGCCCCAGCGGCACGAATGGCGACATGGTGGGCGCTTCGAGGCCGGGAATCAGGCCGAGCAGGTTGCAAGTAAGCACAAACAGAAAAATGCAGGTCACAAAGGCCTGGAAGCGCTGATAACCGTGGCCGATGCTCTGCTCCGCCAGCCCGCTGATGAATTCATGGATTACTTCAGCGAACTGTTGCGGCGTGGCCGGCTTCTCCACCGAAAGAGTGAATCTGATCACGGTGAAAAGGGCGATAAATCCTAGCACCACCAGCAGTTCGAGAGCGAACGCCTGATTGACCTTGAGGGCGGAATGGGAAGCACTGACCGAATCAAGGCCATTCCACTGATAAGCCTTGACCTCAAGGCCCATGAAAAGGCGGTTCAGTAGACAAACGAGCGCAGAAGTTTCCGGCATGAAAATAAAGTTCTTTCTGTTTCCGAAGCTTGGTTGGAATCCGAACCGGGAAAGATGCTCACTCCCGCGGCACGTTCCTCACTCCTTCAATAAGCGGATCGCCTCCCACAGGAGGGTTGCCACCGCGAGGCTCAGGCCGCAAAGAAGCGCAATCGGAGAGCCCTGGAAACACTTTAGGCTACCATAAATGGCCGCCGCAAAAAACAGCAGCCGCAGCAGAAAGAACCCGACGACCAAAAAGGCGCCGCGCTGGGCCCTCTGTTTCCGCATGCGCGCGTTAATCAGCCGGACCAGCCGCAGCCACTCAAAGATGCTGGCCGCTGAAATCAGGGCGCCGGTCACGAGCATGGCGGCATCGCGCCAGCCGGTGGCAATCAGCAGCACGATGGCAGGGATCAGGCCCAGAATCAGGGTGTTACGAATGGCTCGTTTGAGCAGAGCCTCCAGAGTCTCCTCAGTAAGGCCCAGAATGGGGTGCGTCTCTTCAGTCATGGCTCGATTTCGGAACTTCCCTTCCCTGTCCCGGATTTCTTCCCTTCGCTGATTTTATTTTTAGTTCCGCCGGCGGTCTTGACCCCTGCGGCTATCGCCATCCGGGCCACACACACCAACCCGGAGACTCCGCCAAATACGATCCCGGCCAGCCCGATCCACGACTGGTGCAGACGGCTGTCGGCCCAGGCGCCGACCAGCCAGCCAACAAAGGCCGCCGCGGGCAGCAGAAAGGCAATCTGCGTCATCTTTTCGGCTTCAATCAAGCTGGCCAGCGCGCCGGCGGGCTTGCTGCGCGGCTTCGGGTCCGGAATGGGGCGATTGAAGGGCATCCTTCGTGATTATGCACGATGAGCGCCCTTCCACGCGAAAGCGGCAGGAGTTGCCTATTTTGGCTTTGAGGAAGCAAACTTCCAAGCCTTGACCCGGTACTTGCCCTCATCGTCATTCAATTGGGTAAGGCTGAAATCATAAGTGGCATTGTTGTCGCCGTTGAGAATCACCTTGACATTCGCCGCGAAAAAGTAAACCTTGCCCGGCTCGGCGGTGAAGGACGCCACATCTACATTCTTCTGCAGCATAGGCAAGCTCGATTGCCAGGCAGCACAAAGGTGGTGCACTCCGGGATCCACCGTCACAATGAAATAGGAGTTGTTGTAGTTGGCGCCCGCCCAGGCACCATCCAACCCAAAGCGGACGGTCGCATACATGAAAGCGCCAATCATGTGGTTTTCGTTTTCGATAAAGACGATCTGAGCCTTGCCATCGGCCGGCGGGGCGGGCGCAATCCTACTATCTTCTGTTTTGACGTCGAATTTGACTTTGTCGTCGCCGCAGGCGTCCGGCAGGATGGTGGCCCTGGCCTGTACTACGGAGGCGAGAGACACACCGAGAAGCAACACAACGAGTCTGGGGCTCATGGCAATCATCCTAAACGGCAGGACATCAGCCGGGTCAATAAGTTTGCAAAAACTTTCGCGCGCCGCTCAGGCCTGCCATGCTTCAGGCGGCGACGGCGCCTCTGGTGAAGGAAGCTATTTCTTCGCGGTTGCAGTGGCCAAGTCGAGGGAATTGACGAGATACTTGCCTTCATCCTCGTTGACAGGCGTCAGATCGAGGGAATGTTCATCGGCTTCCCTGGTTCGGATGTGCCTGATTTTGATTCGGTAGTAGTAAACCTTGCCCGGCTTGGCATTCAACGAGTCCAGGCCAGTTCTGGCCCACTCGGTTGAGAAGTCCGCCGGCCAATTGGCGCAGAGATGATGCTGGCCGGGGACTACCGATAGCGCAAAGTAGGAGTTGCCCTTGGTGGCGCCCACCCAGGCTCCGTCCACGCCCAGCCGGGTGATGACTCCGCTGAGAACCATGCCCGCCGTATCCTCGGTCTCCAGAAAAACGATCTGCGCCTTGCCGGAAGCAGGAACTGGGAGCGGCTGGCTTGCTTCCGTTGTAACTTTGAACTGCGCATCATCCCTGCCGCAGCTATCGGGCAAGGCCCATGCCTGAACCGTTGAGACCAGGGACACACAAAGAAGCAATATACCGGGACTAGGCTTCATGAGAATTCCCTTCTGCATTTCAAAACACACACACTAGCAGTAAGTTGCGCGCGCCACGAAGAATAGATCATTCTGTGCCAAAGCGCCGCCTACACAACAAACGATATACTGACAGTTGAACGTAGGACGCAGTTTACGCACAAAGGAAGCCAAAGTGTTCGATTCGGAATTTGAGCGCAGTCTCTTCGAACTGCGCAAGACAAAACTCGAAGAGATCAAGAAGCTGGGACAGGCAGCCTATCCCAACCAGTTCCCGGCCTCGCACACCGTTCCCCAGGTGCGCGCCAAGTGGGGCGAAACGCAGGCCGAGGAGTTGGAGGCCAATCGGGCCACCGTGGCCGTTGCCGGGCGCATCATGGCCATCCGCGGCCAGGGAAAGGCCGGCTTTGCCACGCTCCAGCAGGGCGGAGAGCGGCTGCAAATCTACGTGCGCCTCGACGCCGTTGGCGAGCAAGGCTTTGCGCTCTACAAACTGCTCGACCTGGGCGACCATATCGGCGTCTCTGGCTACCTCTTCCGCACCCGGACAGGCGAACTGACCATCCACGTCGAGCGCCTGACCTTCCTCTGCAAGGCCATGCTCGCGCTGCCGGAGAAGTTTCACGGCCTGGCCGACGTCGAGCTGCGCTACCGCCAGCGCTATGTGGACCTCTTCGCCAACCTCGAAGCCCGCGAGGTCTTCGTGAAGCGCGCCAAGACGCTCAAGGCGCTGCGCCGCTTCTTCGACGATCGCGGCTACATGGAAGTGGAAACGCCGATGATGCAGCAAATCGCCGGCGGCGCGGCGGCGCGACCCTTCAAGACCCACCACAACGCGCTCGACCAAGATCTCTATCTGCGCATCGCGCCGGAGCTTTATCTGAAGCGCCTGGTGGTCGGCGGGCTGGACCGCGTCTACGAGCTCAACCGCAACTTCCGCAACGAGGGCGTCAGCACACAGCACAATCCCGAGTTCACCATGCTGGAGTTCTACCAGGCCTACGCCAACTACCAGGACATGATGCAACTGACCGAGGAGCTCATCAAGTTTGTGGCCCGCGAAGTGAACGGGACCACAAAGACCGAGTTCAACGGCCACGCGATCGACCTGGCAAAATGGCAGCGGCTGACCATGCGCGAGGCCATCCGCGAGTACTGGCCAGAGGAAGCGGGCGCCAAGCCTGCTATCGCCGCATTCGAGTCCGCCCAAGTGCTGCAAGCCAGGCTTCATGTGGCCATCGGATCGCTGGAAAAGGCTGTCGGCGAAACTACACGCCTCAGCCCCGACCGCATCGCCGAATTGAAGACCATCCACGAAGCGGTCTCCAAAGTCTATTACGACTCGATGAAGGGCGTGCCGGTGGGAAAATCCGTCTACAACCTTTTCGAGGCGGTGGTGGAACCTTTTCTTATCCAGCCGACCATCATCTACGACTACCCGGTAGAGGTTTCGCCGCTCTCCAAGGCCAAGCCGGATGATCCGGCCCACGTGGAGCGCTTCGAGTTCTTCGCCGGCGGCTTTGAGTTGGGCAATGCCTTCAGCGAATTGAACGATCCTGTGGAGCAGCACAAGCGATTCGAGCAGCAACTTGCCGCACGCGCCCAGGGCGACGACGAGGCGCACCAGATGGACGAGGACTACGTGCGCGCTCTGGCCTACGGGCTGCCTCCGACCGGCGGCGAAGGCATGGGCATCGACCGGCTGGTCATGCTGCTGACCGGCTCGAGGTCGATTCGGGATGTGATTCTATTTCCGTTGATGAGAAAGCAGGGAACAGGGAATAGGGAACAGGGAACAGAAGATAGCGAATAGGCGCTTCGACCGCGATAAAGACAGGAAATCGAAGGTTGCCAACAGGCTTTCCTATTCCCTGTTCCTTGTTCCCTATTCCCTATTCCCTATTCCCTTTCTTCACCTACATAGGAGTTTGATCCACCTTGAACATTCTTTTTGTCGGCGACATCTTCGGCAGCGCGGGACGCAAGATCGTTCGTGAGCACATTGACCATGTCCGTCAGGCGCATGAGGTGGAACTGGTCATCGTCAATGCGGAAAACGCCGCCGGCGGCTTTGGCTTGACACCTCAAATCGCCGACGATCTCTTCGATCTGGGCGCAGACGTATTGACCACCGGCAACCACGTCTGGGACAAGCGCGACCTGATCGACTACATGAATGCTGCGCCCGCCGACAACCAGGAACGAGGCCGACGCGTGCTGCGGCCGGCAAACCTTCAGCCGGGATTGCCCGGCTATGGGGTCTATGAGGGAACGACGCAGAGCGGCGTGGACTACGCGGTCATCGAACTGCAGGGCTGCGTCTTCATGAACACCACCAACGACCCCTTTTACGCTGTCAACGCACTGCTGTCCGACATCAAGGCCAAGGTCATCGTGGTGGACTTCCACGCCGAGGCTACCAGCGAGAAGGTGGCGATGGGCTGGCATCTGGATGGCCGCGTCACTGCGGTGC
>CAYQSI010000139.1:0-5194 GCA_964420185.1 uncultured Occallatibacter sp.
CTCTGGCGATTCTCCGCGACCTCCTTTCCTCTCCGTACTCGTAAATGAGGTCGGCAAGCTCTCGCTCACTCGCCTCGTTTACCACCTGTGCGGCGGTCGTGCCGGAGCGCGTATCCATGCGCATATCCAGCGGCCCATCCGCCATAAAACTGAAACCTCGCCCGGCCTCGTCCAGTTGCAGGCTGCTCACTCCAAAATCTGCGAGCAGGCCGTCCACTGAAGCCGGCCGCAAATGCCTGGGCGCCGAGCTGAAAGCCTCGCCCACCAGAGTTACCTTGGGCGCCTGGCTGCCTAACTCCTGGCAAACCGTATCCAGCTTCTCCTTGGCCAACGCCAGCGCTTCGGGGTCCCGGTCAAAGCCGACCAGATGCCCCTCGGCTCCAAGTAGCCTGGCAATTCCAGCGGCGTGCCCGGCCAGACCGAGCGTGCAATCCACCACCGTGGCCCCCGGACGCACACGGAGAAAATCAATCGCTTCCTGAAAAAGAACCGGCGCATGTCTCTCGATCGAATTCGTCATGCGCTCCCCCTGGGGGGTTGGGGCGGTCAACTCCGCCGCTTGAGAATCGTCGCCAGTGACTGGCGGTCCTCGGCCGTCAATGCGTTGGCCAGCAGACTCTGTTCGAAGACCTCGAGGTTATGAACCTCCAGGTAGTGCAGTTTTCCCAGTACGGCAACTTCCGCGTCGAGCCTGGCCGTTCCGCGCAGAATCTGCGGCAGCAAGACCCGGCCCTCTTTATCCATCTCCACCTGCTGGCCGTAGTAGCTGGTCAGGTTCAGGTACTTCTCCACGGCGTCGTCCATGGTGCTGGATTCCGCCAGTTGCGCTTCCTGCTTTTCCCACTCCGCCAAGGGCCAGACTTCCGCCTTCTTGCCGTCGGTCGAGGTGATGTAGAACTGGGTAACCTCCGCTTGGTCCACCAGCTCCTTGAACCCGGAGGGGAGCTTCAGCCGCCCCTTGGGGTCCACCTTCGCCGGATGGTTTCCGCGAAATACCGCCATGCCTACCCGCCTCCCGCGGCTGATTCCACATCCCCTGCCGCGCTTGATTCCCTGCCTTTTGCTGCCGTTCCCCGGGCCAGCCGAACTGATTCCCCGCCCAGAACGGGCAGCAATTTCTGTGGACCGCAGGGGAAATCGGCTAATCTGTTCTTGGAACCTGCCGATCTACTCCACAACGATTCACAACGGGCCACTTTTGGCCACTCACAAAGCGATAGTACCCCCAATTCCTGCTCACGCCAAGAAGAAAATCGCAAAAAGGTCTTGGAGGGGTGGCACCCCTGTGGAAAATTCCTCTAATTGACGGCTAAAATGCGGATTCCACAATATCTAGTGTTTACGGCTTGTATTCCGGGACTAGACAAGACTAATTGTTCATGCTAGAGAACAAAAAGCGAAAGTATGAGGATTCCCTTGTTTCTGCCTGCCAATACGCGGCGTCACCCCTCGAACTCGCTTCCCTCTGAACCTTGTGTTCGCCTTCCGCGCCCTATCACGAGTTTCAATAGATAAAAGAAGACCACGGCGTTGACCCCCAGCAGGCCGATGCGAACCAGCGTAAGCCGGCGGCAGAGCTCGAAGATCTCCAGGGGCAGGAAAGACGCGGTGATGACAAGGGTAAGGTACTCGGCCCAAGCCTTTTCCAGATACAGGCCGATTCCCTCAATCAGATCGAGACCGGCGTAGATGAAGACCGCCTCGCCGATCCGCCTGAGCAGCCGGTCGTCGATCAGCGCGGCCTTGTCCAGAACGAAATTGACGAAGCGCGACTCGGGGTTGAAGCGCAGGTGTTCGGCCACGGCGGTCAGCACATCGCCGATGTCCTGGTGGAGCAGCTTCAGCGCCCCCACGCCGATGGCCACAAACAGCAGAGCCTGGGCCAGCTTGAAGGCCGCAATGAGGATGAGCCACCGATTGTGGTGCATGGGCTTGAAAAACGATTGTGATGGGGAATCGGTCATGGCCTCGGGGCGAACCTGCATGAAACCGCCTGCTCCCTCTTACGTTAACCGATGCGCGGCGGTTCTGCCCACGAACCGGCCGAAAAGCTCTGAAATTGCCGGGGAACGGCTTCAGTGCTTCATTTTCAACAGTCTATCGCGGTCAATCACATTGCCGTTCATGATGAGGCCAGAGATACGGCGGGCGTTCCAGATGTTCTCTGTGGGGTCGCCGTCAACGACGAGGATGTCGGCGCGGCGTCCGGGGGCAATCTGGCCCAGCTCGTGCCAGCCGAACTGAAGGCTGTAGTTATTGGTAGCGGCAGCCAGGGCCTCGCGCGGGGAAAGCCCCAGTCGAACCAGCAGTTCAAGTTCGGTGTGCATGGAGATGCCAGGCAGGGAACCATGGACCGGCGCGCCGGAGGCAGCCAGGTAGTGCGGATAGGCTGAAAACAGAGCCTCGTTGATGCGCCATAGCCGCAGGGCTGACTGGTCGGCCTTCTTGCGCTGGCTCTCTTCCATCCAGTGCTGAGTGGAGGCGGGCAGGCGGCGGGTCCAGGGCGCAAGCGGATAGTTCATTTCGCCGCTGGCGCGGTCGGTGGGCTCAAAGACGCGGGCTGGGTTGAGCAGAGCGGCAGCCGGCTCTCTCCACAGGTTGCGATGAGACGGCAACTGCGCATAGAACAAGCTGAAGGTGGGCATGAGCGCGGCGTGGTGAGAGGCCAGAAAGCGGGCATAGCGGCGCAGGTGCAGGTCGGTGGGGGGCAGGCGCTCAGCGTAGTCGTAGGCCGTGGTTGCGGCCGGGCCATTGGGGTCCTCGACCAGCGGCTGCTGCAACTCGTCGGGGATAACGCCCAACTCGTAGCGGCCCATGTGCGGCAGCACGTCCACACCAGCCTCGACGCCCACATCGTAAGGGGTTGCAACGAACTCGCCATAGGTGGCCAGGCCCATCTGGCGGGCGCGGGCCATAATCCACTGCGCATTGGCGGCGGTGATGTTGTGGCCCAGCCATACGGCGCGCGTTCCCAGCCGGGCGGTTTCATTAATCTGGCGGAGCGTGTCTTCGGGGCTCAGTTCCGCCGGATGCGCGAGTTCCCTGAGCTTGAGAGCCCACTCGGGACGCTTGGCCAGCAGGCTCCAGTTGTCAGTCGAGCCGACCGAATCCATCAGGTAGAGGTGCGGGCTGGGCGAGGCGGAAAAATCGACGACGCCGCGGCGGGCGTCGCTGACGGCAACGATGGTGGTAACGCCCATGTAGAGGTAAGCGTCGGCCTGGCCTTGCGAGTTCATGCCGGCAAAGCCGTCGATGAGGCCGGGGATGAGGAATCTTCCGGCGCAGTCGATCACCCGCGCGCCCTTGGGGATGGAGACCGCCATGCGCGAGCCGACCTCGGTGATGCGGCCGTCGCGGACGATGACGATTGCGTCCTGAATGTCCTTCGCCGAGTCGCCCCATGCAGTCACGTCTACGACTGTGCCGCCAGCCAACACCAGCGGAACCGAAGACGGGCTCTTGGGCGCAAACGGGGACTGCGCTTGCAGCCAAGCTAGTTGTGCGGCCAGCACCAATCCAACTGCGCCGAGTAAAAGGAGACGAAACGGTCTCATAGGAAAAGTGGTCTTTTGAGGATTGTCGCACAACGACGCGAAAGCGCGGAGCCAACGCAGGACTCCGCCCGGAACAAACGCATCTGCATCGTAGCGGCAAAAGGAGGGCACAGGCTTGAACCCGTACAGAAGACCAGCCATAGGATTGAGAGTTTACAGGCTGCGGAAGAACTCAACGCTTTGAAAGAAATTCCCGGCCCCGGCGAGCTTTTCAGCTCCCTGTTACGGCGTGCTTGCTTTCTTGCGCCGAGTGAGCACGAAGGTCTTGCGGCGATCCTTGCTGGCGTGGTCGATCTGCTTCCAGAAACCCACAAAATAGTCGATCGCGGAGATGGCGGAGACCAGCACGGTGAAGTAAATAGCGGCAATGGCGATCCACTTGACCGGCACGATGAGTATGCCGAACTGCCACTGGTACCAGCCATGAGCCAGGATGGCGGAGACCACGCAGATGATCTGGATGACAGTCTTGAGCTTGCCAAGGTCGCTGGCCTGGATGGTAAAGCCTTCCGATGAAGCAATCGACCGCAGGCCGCTGATGAGAAATTCGCGGCCGATGATAACCACCACCAGCCAGACCTTAACGACTTCGGGGTTGTACGCCACCAGGGCAATCAGAGCGCCGGTCACCATGATCTTGTCGGCGATGGGGTCCAGCAGCATGCCCACCGTGGTGATCTGCTTGCGCTTGCGGGCCAGGTAGCCGTCCAGGCCATCGGTGATCGAGGCCAGAACAAACAGAATCGCGGCCGTAATCTCCTGCGCGCCATGAGTTCCCACCCAGGGGAAGTGCGGCGTCAGAATCCATAGGAACAGCGGGATCATAACGATCCGGCTCATCGTGATGGAGTTAGGCAGGTTCATACGGTTCGCGTCACGACGTCGGTCTCTTGTGGCGTGGTTCCATTATCGCACTGTGAGCCGGGCAGGCACTTCCCGTTCTCTCTTGCGCCACGCAGAAAAACCGAAGCGGGATGAGCCATTGGCCCATCCCGCCTGGATTGTTATCTTCAGTTGATCTGATCCGGAATCATCGCTGCGATCGAATAGCGAGCAGTTGACCCCACCGCAGGTGGTTATGCGTAGATGCCGCGCTCCCGGATTGTCTGGGCTACCCGGTCGATGGCCAGCATGTAAGCGGCGATGCGGTTGTTGACGTTGTGAGCCTCGGCATAGCGGACCACATCTTCGAAGCTGTCGCGCAGGATGGTCTCCAGTTGCTCGTTGACGATGGCTTCCTTCCAGAAGTAGCCCTGGCGGTCCTGCACCCACTCGAAGTAGCTGGCCGTGACGCCCCCGGCGTTGGCCAGAATGTCGGGCATGATGAAGATGCGCTTCTTGGCCAGGATTTCATCGGCCACGGCGGTCGTGGGGCCGTTGGCGCCCTCGACGACAACACGCGCCTTGATCTGGTCGGCGTTGCGGCTGGTAATCACATTCTCTTTGGCTGCGGGAATGAGAATCTCGCACTCTGAAACCAGCAACTCCTCGCTGGGCATGGCCTCGGCGCCGCCGAATCCCAAAAGTGTGTTGTTGCGGCGCTTGTAATCGAGCAACTGGTGAATGTCGATGCCCTTGGGGTTCGACAGGCCGCCGTCGAACTCGGCGATGCCGACGATCTTGTAGCCGCGCTCCATCAA
>CAYQSI010000140.1:0-5183 GCA_964420185.1 uncultured Occallatibacter sp.
CTTTAACCAGAACACCTCGCTAAGCCGAAACTGCGGGCGTTCTCACGCAGACACTGAAGGCCCCTGCTCCCTCCGTTAGGTACTAGCCTCCCTCCGTTAGGCACTAGCCTCCCTCCGTTAGGTACTAGCCTGCCTCCGTTAGGCACTAGCCTCCCTCCGTTTGAAAGTAGCGCGACCGGAGAGCATTCCCGCCTCTTGGGATCGGTGATTGAGGTTCGTGGTCTCCCACCCTTGCGACAAAGACAAAAGCGTCGCAAGGATGGGGCACCCAGAGTTTGTGGCTGGGACAGAGTGGGACGGCCGGGCGGGTCGAGGGTTGTGGTTTCCCACCCTGGGCGCAAAAACAAAGACGCGCCGAGGGTGGGGCACCCGGAGTTTGTGGCTGGCCAGTTGACCTGCCGAGGGAATCAGGCGAGGGGTGCGGAGCGCTCCGTCCGGTAACGCAGCACGATCGTAATTCCGAGCGATAAAATCACGCACAGCATTGCGAAAAGGAAGGCGCTGGCGTAGCCGAAGATTCCGATCATCGTTCCGGCGATGGGCCCGGTGAGGAAGAAGGAAACGTCCGAGCAGACGCTGAAGATGGCCAGGGCCGTGCCGCGATTCTGTATCGGGACGCGTTTCACCGCTTCCACGCCCAGGGCGGGATAGACCAGCGAAAAGCCGCAACCGACCAGCAGGGCGCCGGCTAATGCCATCCATGGCGCGGAAGCGAGCCACAGCAGGCCCGGGCCAAACACTTCAACCGCCAGCGACGCAATGGCCACCTGGAATCCGCTCCGCTGGTCGATGAGCTGGGCGCAGAACAGCCGCACCAGGATGAAGGCTACGCCGAAGGCGGTCAGGCACAGCGCTGCTCCGTTCCAGTGGCGGCTGGCATAGAAAAGCGTGATGAACATTGTCAGCACGCTAAAGCCCATGCCGCCCATCGCCAAAGCCAAGCCGTGCGGGGCCACGCGGCCCAGCACACTGCGGAAAGAAAGATGCGCGCCTGGAAGGACAGGGATCGGACTCTTGCAACTGGCCACGATGAGGCTGACGGCGCAGAGGAAAATGGTCACCAGCCCCAGGGAAGCCAGCCCCCAGTGCTGCTCCATGACCACGCCCAGCGGAGCGCCCAGGGCCATGGCCCCATAGCAGGCGATGCCGTTGAAGGAGATCACCTTGGCCATGTACTTTTGCCCGGCGCTGGAGACGCCCCAGAGGATGGAGCCTGTGGAACCCAGGCTCTGGCCTACGCCCAGCAGCAGGCGGCTCACCAGCAGGAAGGAAAAGCAGAGCCAGTGAATTGGAGACAGGGATGAGGCGATCACCAGAAACACTCCGCTGACGGCACAGGCTCCTATGCCCCACATCACGGAGATCTTGGCACCCACAAGGTCGCAGATGCGCCCGGCCCATGGGCGGCTGAAAAGAGTGGCGAAGGACTGGATGCTGATCACAAGGCCGGCCAGTGCCGCGTTGTACCCCATGCGCAGATGCACAAAAGGGGGCAGAACGGCCAGCGGCAGGCTGATCGCGATATAGCAGATGAAGGTGAAGTAAACGAAGCCGACAATCTGCCACGTTCCGCCCTGGCTGGTTGCAAGTGCGGGGGTGCTGGCGATTGGGGACGAAGGCATATTTTCAGAGAGAGCCAAGTGATAGTCTATCGCGCTTGACGAGCGCGTAAGTGCGACAAATGCAGCAGTTCTCCAATTGCTATATCCCGAAAGGCTGGTCGCGAGGGTTCTTATCGGCCTGTTGCGCATGGGCCAAGTGCGAACCGGGAACCGACCGGTGATTCCTTTCGCTCGATTACCCTTCGCGGCGCTCCGGGTTGCCAGGATGACAACTCTTTGGTGATGCAATCGTTTTGTGCCGGATCGATAAGATGTTCAAGCGCCAGTTGAGGAGGCTCGCTTGCAGGCCTCCTCAAGGGCTGATTGCATCAAGCTCTCGACGCCGATACCGTCTCACGCCTTCAGAGCAGTTGCCACGGAGGTTGCGAGCGGCGTTGTGGGGCGTCCGATAAGCTGCGATAGCCGATGCCCATCATCGAAGAGAGCGCCCTGCGCTGCTCCGGCATCGAAGCTGGCATAGGCTTGCGCAACCGGGGCAGCGAGGCCGAAACCTGCAAGCGCCGCGGCGTACTCCGACTCGGAGAGATTCTTGTACGGAATGGTCTTGCCGGTTTGGCGAGAAATCTCCGCGGCCAGATCGTTGAGCGTGTAAGCCTGATCGCCAGCCAACTCGTAGGTCTTTCCTTGGTGGCCGTCGCTGGTCAGTACGGCAACAGCGGCCTCCGCATAGTCAGCGCGCGCCGCCGAGGAGATCTTCGCGTCTTTGGCGCAGCCGATAAACGCGCCGCCGGCAATCGCTCCAGGAATGGAAGCCGTGTAGTTCTCGGTATACCAGCCATTGCGCAAGATGGTAAACGGCACGCCTGAAGCCTTCAGATCGGCCTCGGTGACGAGATGTTCGCCGGCCAGCGACTTGATCGCCGAGGTCTCCGCATGGAGCAGGCTTGTGTAAACGATCCACTGCACGCCGGCTTTCCTGGCCGCTTCGATTACGTTGCGATGCTGCACCGCGCGCTGACCGATTTCGTTTGAAGAGACAAGCAGAAGAGTCTCAACACCGGCTAGCGCGCGCTCCACGGTGTCAGGCTGGCTGTAATCGGCTTGGCGCACTTGAACGCCAAGATCGGCGGCCTTGCCGGGCGTGCGGGCCAGCGCGATGATCTCTGCTGCTTGCGTGCGGGCTTTGAGCTTGTTGACGATGAGCCGGCCCAACTTGCCGGTGGCTCCGGTGATGGCAATAGTCATTGGTGTGCTTCCCTCCATTTGTTGATTCATACGTGCTTTTGATGAATCGTAATTGTGAAAGTTACAAAATAAACGAAAAAAAGTTAATCCCGCTCTCGGCGTTGGACCGCGCGCAGAAGCGACAGGATGGTGGTATGGGAGAGCTCGTCCTCCATAATCCGCTCAGCCTGGTCATAGACCGGCCCGAGGACTTGCTGGATGTTTTTGCCGACGGGACACTTGGGGTTCGGGGGCTGATTGTGCATCGAGAACGGCGATCCCTCGTTCACGGCCCGCCGAATGTCTCTCAGCGTCAACTTGTCAGGATCCTTTGCCAGCTCCCATCCGCCGCCATTTCCAGGCTGCGATGAAACGATTCCGACTTTGCGAAGAGTTCCGAGCAATCGCCGCACGACGACCGGGTTCGTGTTCACGCTGCCAGCAATGTGTTCCGACGTAAGCGCCTGGCCGGGAGTCGAAGCGAGAAGCGTGAGAATATGCAATGCGACCGTGAATCGGGTGCTGACGTTCATCTGTAACTAGTATAGATACGGATGATGTCGAGGTCAAGTGAGGCGAAAAAACGACTGCTGTCAACGGCGGTCTGGACCCGTACCCTTCAAGACTTTTTCGCAAGGGGGAACCACAGGCTTTGCCGGTATGGCAGCAGCAGTTTGACATTTATCGGAGTTGGTCCCGGTGTGTTTTTCATTCTTGTCGCAAAAACAATGGAAGGACGCGGAAGATGAGCGCCGTCCCTACGGGACTCCGTAGAAATGGTTGGTTTCGCCCACCCCACGCTGAAGCGCGGGGCTGGCAAACACTGCGCCTACGGCGCGGTCGATGGCCTGCCGAGAGTCAAGATGAAGATCACGATCAACGAGCTTAGGTCTCTGACAGGGTAATTTTGTTCGATTGGGAAGAGAAGCGCGGGTTGGGAAACCCGCGCTACAGCCGGCCAGGAGGCCGGCGCTACATTTCGGATGGGTACATCTTCATGCTGTCAGAGACCTAGGCGCAAAAACAAAGACAAAGACGCGGCGAGGTTGGGAAACCCAGGAGGATGCCGGGACGGAGGCGTTCTGCTGGTTTTAACCCTTAGCATTTACACTGGTAAACGGAGAACACTGTGTCTTTCGATAAATTTCTTACGAAGATTTTTGGTACGGCGAACGAGCGTTTGATCAAGCGGTTAATGCCGATGGTGGCCGTGATCAACGCATTGGAAGCGGATATTAAGCGGCTTACCGACGAGGAGCTGCGGGCCAAGACGGTGGAGTTCCGGGCGCGGATTGCGGAGCGTCTGGAAGGGATCAAGGACGCCGACGAGCGGAAGAAGACCGAGCGGGAGGCGCTGGACGAGATTCTGCCCGAGGCCTTTGCGGTGGTGCGCGAGGCGGGCTGGCGCGCGGTCGAGATGCGGCACTTCGACGTGCAGTTGATCGGCGGCATGGTTCTGCACCAGGGCAAGATCAGCGAAATGAAGACCGGCGAAGGCAAGACGCTGGTGGCGACGCTGGCCTGCTATTTGAACGCGCTGGCGGGGCACGGCGTGCATGTGGTTACGGTGAACGACTACCTGGCCAAGCGCGACGCCGAGTGGATGGGCAAGATTTACGAGTTCCTGGGACTGAGCGTGGGCGTCATTGTTCACGACCTTAGCGACGACGAGCGTCGCGCCGCTTACGCCGCCGACATTACCTACGGAACCAATAATGAATTCGGCTTCGACTACCTGCGCGACAACATGAAATTCGAGATCAAGGATTGCGTGCAGAGGGGGCACTACTACGCCATCGTCGACGAAGTGGACTCGATTCTGATTGACGAGGCGCGGACGCCGCTGATTATCTCAGGGCCGACCGACCAGACGACCGACAAGTATGCGCGGGCGCGGAAGATTGTTCCGGCACTGGTGAAGGGCGAGGAGGTCGAAGAGGGCGAAACCAAGTACCTGACCGGCGATTACATTGTGGACGAAAAGCAGCACACCATCGGCGTCACTGACGACGGCTGGGTAACGATTGAGAAAGAGCTGGGGATCGGCAACATTGCCGACGCGGAAAACTGGGAGATGAAGCACTACGTAGAGACGGCGATCAAGGCGCACGCGCTCTACAAGCGGGACGTGGACTATGTGGTGAAGGACGGCGAAGTGATCATCGTGGACACCTTCACCGGACGCCTGATGCCGGGACGGCGGTGGTCGGATGGGCTGCACCAGTCCATCGAGGCCAAGGAGGGCGTGAACATCCGCAAGGAAGACCAGACGCTGGCCACGATCACCTTCCAGAACTACTTCAGGCTCTACCAGAAGCTGAGCGGCATGACCGGCACGGCGGAGACGGAAGCGGCGGAGTTCGAGAAGATTTACAAGCTGGAAATTGTTGTGATTCC
>CAYQSI010000141.1:0-5179 GCA_964420185.1 uncultured Occallatibacter sp.
TTCCCGCGCTGGTCTGAATCGGAACAACCTCTTGAGACTCCACACCTATTCCCTGTTCCCTATTCCCTCAAAACCCACAACTGCCCATTGTCCACTGTTCCCTAGATGTGGCAGCTTGCCTGGCCGCGCTTTTCCAGGTAGCGCTGGTGATATTCCTCGGCGCGCCAGAAGGTTTGAGCGGGCTCAACCTGGGTGACGATGGGTTTGGGGTTGAAGCGGCCTTCGGCGGTGAGCTGCTCGATTTTGGCGTGGGCCTGCGCCTCCTGCTCGGGCGAATGGTAGAAGATGGCCGAGCGGTACTGCATACCCCGATCCGGACCCTGCCGGTTGAGGGTGGTGGGGTCGTGGAGGGCAAAAAAAGCATCCAGTAGCTGCTCGAAGCTGACTTGGGTGGGGTCAAAGTCCACTTCGACCACCTCTGCGTGGCCGGTCCGGTCGGTGCAGACGTCCTTGTAGCTGGGCCGCTCCAGCGAGCCGCCCTCATAGCCGGCGGCCGTCGCCGTGACGCCGGGGATGGCCGCAAAGGCCGCCTCAACTCCCCAGAAACAGCCTGCTCCGAAAGTTGCTTTTGCTTGGCTCATGATTATTAAGATACGCGGTGAGGGCCTGAGGTCACAGTTTTTGCGAAATTCGGGGCGAGTCCAACCTTGGCCGGAGAAACAAAGACGCGGCGAAGGAGGGGCAGCCGGCAATCAGAAGATTTTTGCCCGGATGCCCATAAAGGAACTTCTTCCAGAGTTGGTACTCGAGGTCCTGTCCAGAAGGCAGAATCCGCGCATGAGGCGGAAATCGGTCGCGCCCCCTGCGCAATCATGTGACTCGATTTCAGAGCATGATCGATGGCCTTATTCTGCACAAAACACAGTTGATACAACGGTTCTGAAGTCTCTGCGTGAACCCGGTCCGGGCGGTCTGCCGGCGGGCGCAGCCGTGCGCGTCTCCCCCCGTTCACAAGTTGACGGATACATCGACCGTTGCTAGTCTCAACGTGAGCCACTTGGGTCTGCTGATGAAGCGGGTTACGATGAGCAGCACGAATGCCGATTCTTTTATCCTGTGAGCGATCCGGCTGCGGAGCGACCGTCGTTTTTTGGCGGGGACGTCCTGTGGGAAACTATCCAACCCCAGTGAGAATGGCGGAGTTGTGCGCATAAGTTGCCGGTGATGGCAACTCATGCAGGGTTCCGCGCGGTTGTGTTGTGCCCACTGTCCCCGCGCAAGTGGAATTGGACGCGATTCCATGAAACGCCAGCCGAAGACCGGAGAAGAGGAATTCATTTGACCGAAGAGAATGAAAATCAAACTGGCCGCCCCGGAGACCGGTTTGCCGAAAACAGCCGCCTTTTTGATTCCGAAGATCAGGTATCTCTCAAGGATCTCGCGCTTGTTCCCTGGAAGCGAAGGGTCACTGTAGTCAGTTGTACGGCTTTTTGCGTGGCGCTGGCTATCTTCATTTGCATTTTTATCCATCCGAGATACAGAGCCACAGCCACAATCGAACTCAACGAGGAAAAAAGCAGCGGAGCCGATATGCTCTCCAGCATCGCCTCGCTGGCGGGGGGTGGCCCGGATGAGCTGAAAACCAAGATCGAAACCGAGATTGCGGTCATACAAGACGACTCAATCGCTCTGGCCGTGATGAATAAGATGGGAATGCTCCGCCTTGAGAATCCTGACTCGTTCAGCAAGAAGGAGGGGCCGATTGTAAGTGCGGACGCTCTGCCCGCCAAGCGACGGGAAAGCCTGGTTGGAGCTTTCGAAGGGCATTTGAAGGTGAAAGAGGTGCAGAATTCGCGCCTCATTGCCATTACATACACAGATAAGGATCCAGTTCAAGCCGCGAAAGTTGCGAACCAGATTGTTGCCGAGTACAAATCTTATCTCCTCAGCTCAAACTTCAATTCCTCGAAAGAAGTTTCGCAGTGGCTTTCTGCCCAGTTGGGCGATCTTTCCGACCAGGTTGCCAAGTCCCAGCAGGCAGTAGCGGAGTTCGAGCACAGCCATCATCTTTCAGCCGCGATGCCGGGCCTGGCCACACTTGGGGGCGGGTCTGTTTCTGGACTTGGCGGCAGCAGTGGCGGCAGCGGTGGTGGGAGTGGCCCTGTGCGCATTCCGGAACTGGACCGCCTCACCACGCTCAACGATGAAGTGACCCAGGCCGAGGCCATACGCGTGGGGCGCGAGGCAATTTACCGCCTTGCGGCAACGGAGAATCCTGACCTGATCTCCTCGCTCGGTTCCAGTTCTCTTCCTGGCCTTTCCAACTCAACAGTCATCTCCCAGGGCAATGGCCTGGATATCCTCAATGCGCTGCGGGGGCAGGAGGCGACGGCACGGTTGGCTTATGCCAGCGCGGAGACCAAGTATGGTCCCAAGAATCCTCATCTGTCTGACATTGCCAATCAATTGAAGTCGCTTCACGAACAGATTCAAAACGAAACCGTGAAGATCAAGCAGCGGGCAAAGAACGATCTTGTCCTTGCGCAGCAGAATGAACAGGCGCTGCGGTCCACCTTCGAAGCGCAAAAGCTTGTGACCAGCAAGATGAATGACGACGTCGTGGAGCTGGGAGTTCTGCTGGAGCAGGCACGCTCCAGCCGCGAACTATACGACATTCTCTACGCCCGGCTGCAGGGCGCTAACATCGACGCCGGCAACAGCGCCACCAATGTGACTGTCGCAGATCCCGCACGTCCTCCGGGCGAGCCTTGGATGCCGCAGCCTGTTCTATCCATTGTTATCGGTTTTTTCGGCGGTCTTCTATTGGGCGTCGGCCTGGCCTACCTGTTGGAGAGCCAGGATGATACGCTTGCGGACAGCTTCCAGGTGGAGGCAGTGTCGAATCTTCCGGTACTGGGCATGATTCCATTTCACCGCATGGAAGCCAAACCGCGTGAAGGCCCCCTGGCCACGGAATCGAGTTCATTTCTGGTGGCTCCGGAAAACGCTACGGCTGAATCGTTCCGCAGCTTGCGGTCCGGGCTGACTCTCTCTGGTGTAGGGCTTAAGCTGAAGGTTCTATCCATTACCAGTGCTTTGCCGGGAGAAGGCAAGTCTTACACCGTCTATAACCTGGGGCTTGCCTTTGCGGCAACCGGCCTGAAGACGCTCATCATTGACGCGGATCTTCGGCGTCCCCGGCAGCACACCCTCTTCCGTACCTCGCGGGAAGATGGGTTGGCGGATGTTCTTGTTGGCCTGAAATCGTTTGACGATGCGCTGGCGCCACATCCCGTGGAGCCGAATCTGATTCTATTGCCTGCTGGCCGTCAATCCCCGCTCGCCGCGGAACTTCTGGAATCGGGCGAAATCGGAAAGCTCCTTGAAGCCGCTCGGGAGCGGTTTGACCTTGTGCTTGTAGATAGCCCGCCCACTTTACCGGTCGCCGACGCAATTATCGTGGCAACTCACTGCGATGGAACCATCGGTGTGCTGCGTGCGGGGCAAACTTCTCGAAAGGCGTTGCGTCGCTTTGTCCAGACCCTTGCCCGGAACCGCATTCATATTCTCGGCATGGTGATTGAAGCAATGGATATGTCCGCAACAGAATATCGGAGTGTGTATGGCTACAATGTGCAGAGTTATTATGGCAACACGTAGGATCACTTTCAGCCGCTGCCTTCTGCTTCTGCTCGGTGTTGCGTTGCAGCCGGCGATGATGACTACGCCAGGGAATGCCCAGGCGGCAGAGGGCGGAAGTTCAAGCGCCCAACTGCCGCTTTCCGGAACAAGCCTGGCGTCCTCCATCAACAAGGCCGGGGCTACGGCTCAAGGTGCGGGCCCAGTCACCGTTCCCAGGGATTTCTCGGAGTTGCGCATCGAACCTGGAGACTTGCTGAGCATCAATGTCTACGACACTCCCGAGTTCACTAACTCGTACCGCGTAGACCCTGCGGGAGATTTGACGATTCCTCTGTGCGGCAAGGTGAACGTCCGAGGATTGACGTTGACCGAGGCGGCAAAGCGTCTTGAGGATGCATTCAAGGACCGCCAGATCCTGAACCAGCCGCAAGTGAATCTCGACGTGCAGCAATATGCCGGTCAATACGTGACGGTGACAGGCGAAGTGGCCATCCCTGGGCGGGTCGCGCTGATCGCGCCCACAAGGCTCGGTGAAATCCTTGCCGAAGCCGGCGGCGTAACTCCGCTGGCGGGCGCGCACATCAAGATCCGCCACGGCAACGACGACGCTGCATCTGAAGAGGAGGTCCCTTATTCCCGCAGTCAGGGCAATCGGGAGACAGCCTCCATCCTGGTGCGCCCCGGCGATTCGGTCCTCGTCCCGCGCGCGGGTATCGTCTATGTTCTCGGCGCGGTCAACAGACCTGGCGGCTACGTGATGCAGGAAGACGGAAAGCTGAATGTTGCCGAAGCCCTGGCGCTCAGCGGAGGAACGCTTTTGCAGGCCAGCACCGGCGGTCTGCGGGTAATTCGCCGCAATCCAGACGGAACTGTACTGGATCTTCCCCTCTCTTATAATGCCATTGCAAAGGGAACTCAAACGCCGCTGGAGTTACAGCCGCAGGACATCGTGTATGTGCCCATGAGCAAGGTCAAGGCTACACTGTTTTCTACGGAAGGAGTTATCGGATCAACGGCTACCGCGGCCATCTACGCAACTCGTTAGCCTGAACGCCGCCGTGTTGGAGTTAACGTAATCCGGTATCGCGCTCTCACTCTCTTGTTACGAATTCTGACGCAGAGTGTCACTTATGAGATCCAGAAACTTGTTGAAATACTCTTGGATTGTGTCAGGGCACGACTTAAGTCGTGCCGTAAATGCCGCAAAATCAGCGAGGGCTTTAGCCCCTGAGGACTGATTTTCTGGACCGAGTTAGATTTTCAACAAGTTCCTAGCGTGTGGAGGCAGTTTTCAGATGAGCGGACTCCGTCCTGTATACAGCATGAAAGCGCTTCTGTCAGTTGAGGAGCCGCGGCAATCCGCTCATCATCGCGGTGCCGATCTCAAAGCCGGAGTTCAGGAAGCAGGATGAGCGCAGGAGCTACACTCCGGGAACGCGTTCGGAATGGCTTGCTTCGGCAATTCCCGGGACGAGAAGTTTGGGCGCTCACCGACCAGTCCGTTGTCAGCGCGACGAACTTTCTTACCAATGTGATGCTCGCCCGCTTCATGGGCCTCCGCGAGTTTGGAGTCTTCGCGCTCGCCTGGATGTCTGTG
>CAYQSI010000142.1:0-5084 GCA_964420185.1 uncultured Occallatibacter sp.
GGAAGGTCAAGCCGTGCAGTTCAACGTGGTGAAGGGGCCCAAGGGCTGGCAGGCTGCCGACGTGCAGCCGCTCTAAACCCATGAGCCGGATTCCGGCAGAATCTAGCAAACACAAGCGGGGGCTGGGAGCGATTCCAGCCCCCGTTTGCGTTTGTGCCCCCTCCCTCCCCCTTTACGATTCACAGGAAGGAATCGATTCACCGCATGAAACAAGGCACGGCGATCATTGTTGGAGCGGGACCAGCCGGGCTGACTGCCGCAATCGAACTCCAGCGACATTCGGGGATTCAACCCATCCTGATCGAAGCAAGCCAGCAGGTCGGCGGCATCTCGCGCACCATCCGTTACAAGGGCAACCGCATGGATATTGGCGGCCATCGCTTCTTCTCGAAGTCGGACCGGGTGATGAGTTGGTGGCTGGATCTGATGCCCGTCGCGCCCTGCGGCGGGGCTTGCGATGCAGATGAGGGAGAGTTGCGCTACCAGGGTCAGCAGCGCGATCTTCCCGCCTCCGCCGCAGCGCACGATCCGCAATCGGAAGACCTGGTCATGCTGGTCCGCCAGCGCAAGAGCCGCATCTATTTCCTGCGCCGGTTTTTCGACTATCCCATCAGCCTGACCACTGCAACCTTCAGGAATCTGGGCCTCGCCCGCACCTTCCGCTGCGGCCTGAGTTATATGCGCTCGGCGCTGCTTCCTCAGCGCGAGGAGCATACGCTGGAGGACTTCATCATCAATCGCTTCGGCAAGCAGCTTTACCTCACCTTTTTCAAGTCCTACACCGAAAAAGTCTGGGGCGTGCCTTGCCGCGAGATCAGTGCCGAATGGGGCGCTCAGCGCATCAAGGGACTGTCGCTCAAGGCAGTGGTGACGCACTTCCTAAAGAAGACCTTCGGCCCCAGGCACTCCGGCGGAATTGCTCAGAAGAAGACCGAAACCTCGCTGATCGAGAAGTTTCTCTATCCCAAGTTTGGCCCCGGCCAGCTTTGGGAATATGCAGCCGAACTGGTTCGCAAGGACGGTGGCGAAATCCACTTAGGCACCCAGATTGACCGCGTCAATGTGGAAGAAAACAAGGTGGTCTCGGTCGAGGGCATCAACGAAGCGGGAGAGCGCGTCACATATCTCGGCGACTACTTCTTTTCGACCATGCCGGTTCGCGATCTGGTGTGCGATCTCTCCACGCCGGTTCCCGCCGAGGTGACCGCGGTCGCTGAGGGCCTGATGTATCGCGACTTCATCACGGTTGGCCTGCTTGCTTCCAGGCTTGCCGTCACGGAAAAGGACGGCGCGCCGCTCAAGGACAACTGGATCTACATTCAGGAGCCAGATGTGGTTGTTGGCCGGCTGCAAATCTTCAATAACTGGAGTCCCTGGCTGGTCGCCAGCCCCGGCAAGGTCTGGATTGGCCTGGAATACTTCTGCAATGATACCGACTCACTCTGGAAGCTCTCCGATGAGGAGATGGCGAAATTCGCCGTCGCCGAGATCGCCAAAATCGGCATCCTCAAGGCCGAGGATGTGGAAGACTCCCACGTTGTCCGCGTTCCCAAAACCTATCCCGCCTACTTCGGCAGCTATGACCGCTTCGACGTCATCCGCAATTATCTCGACGGCTTTGAGAATCTCTTTCTGGTGGGCCGCAACGGCATGCACAAATACAACAACCAGGACCACTCCATGCTGACCGCCATGACCGCCGTGGAAAATATCGTCAACGGAGTCAAGACAAAAGACAACATCTGGGCCATCAACACGGAGATGGAGTATCACGAGGAAAAGGCGGCGGAGTGAGCGCCTGAAGCATTTTCACGATGGTTGAAATTTGGGACCCCACCCTTCCCGCACTTTCTGCGGGAAGGATGGGAACAGAGCATTCGGCCTCTCAGTGCGACGTGGGCTGCACCGGCGTCTTCTCAAACAGCTCCAGATTTTCGCCCTTCCACACCATGGCAGAGTGGATGCGGTCGTAGCCGCTGGGGTGGTCGAAGAAGATCCGCTCTTCCCACGGGCTGGGCCGCATCTTGCGGTACTCCGAGAGGTGAATCGCCGCCTGGGCGAAGCCGTCCGGCTGGCGGGCGGCGTTCAAGCCGAACATATCGGCCTCTTTTTCCTGCGTGCGGGTTTCGGTGTTCATCACCGGCGTGAGCACAAAGAAAAAGATGCCGGCAAGCAGAAGCACCAGCGGCAGCACGGCCGGGTCGCCGATGCCGCGAATCTGCCAGCGCGTTCCCCAGCGCGCCAGGGTCCAGTCCAGGGTCCAGCGCAGAACGGCAAAGAAGACCACAATCACGACCAGCATGAAGAGAATGAACTTGGGAATGTGGTTCATCACATAGTGGCCCATCTCGTGGCCCATCACGGCCTGAACCTCTTCCGGCGAGCCGCGGCGCAGCAGATTGTCATTGATGGTGATGCGCATGGTGTTGGCAAAGCCGCTGACATTGGCGCTCATCCTCGTGGTCTGGCGGCTGGCGTCGATCTGATACACATCGTTGGTGGGAATCCCGTTGGCGTGCGCCATGCGCAAAATGGGGACCGTGATCTTCGGATCGTTCAGCCGGGTCACCTTATTGAAGATCGGCTGCAGATAGACAGGACTGATAGCGATCGAGATCACTGTCAATACAATCATCGCCACCGCACCCCAAATCCACCAGGTGCGGCGCAGCTTGCGCACAATGGCAAAGAGCAGGATGACCGCAATGCCGCCCAGAACCAGCGTGACCCCAAAAGCCTTGAGTTCATCGCCCATCCAGGGGCCAAAGCTCTGCGTTGCCAGGCCGTATTTGTGCTCACGCACGTAGCTCTCATAGAACTCAATCGGGAAGCCCAGCAGTGTAGTCAGCAGAAGATATTGTCCCCAATAGAGCGCCGTCTGCAACCATTTGAAGCGCGTGACGCGCTCAGCCAGATCGCGCATCCGAGCCGACCAGCGCAGATTCAGCAGCAGGAGCGCAATGGCCGAAGCGTAAAGGAAGTCCCAGAGAATCAGCCAATAGCCACCCTCGAAGTAAGCGTTCGAGCGGGCTGTGGCCGCGGGCGGAATCATCGCCATATACGCTTCCGTGGCTTGGTCGGCGTCATAGTGCGCCGAGGGCTGGGCCGCGGCCGGAACCTGGGTAATGTCCACAGTGGGTTGAATGGCGGGTTGAGCCTGGGCTGAGCCAAGACCCAAGGCGGCAGACAAAACGAGGAGCACGAAGCCCCGCAAACGCCAGTCCATAAGGAAATCTCCCCCTCGAAAAATGATTTTCTTCTGCGCAGCGCACGGGGACGCGCGCATTCTACTCAATACAAGATAAGCCTTGAAATGCTGATACGTGCTTCGGCGGGCGATGGTTCCGGCTCTCTTCGGTATATCCTGAAGTGTTGCCGCGTCTCCAGACCACCCCGCGGCAGGAAATCCCAGGACCTATGCCCATGAGCTCACAGACCATTGCAGTACACCTGCCCGACGGGGCCATTCGCGAAGTACCCGCCGGCACGACACCCCTCGATATTGCCAACTCCATCTCGCCCCGGTTGGCCGCAGCCTGCGTAGCCGCGCGGCTAACGCCCATCGGCGATGCGGTGAAGGAAAGTACCGCTTCTGATAGCCAGTCGGAAGCCGCCATGTATGCCGCCGAGGACGCGGCTGCCCCGCGCCTGGTGGACCTGTCGACGCCGCTTACTGCCGATACGCGCCTGGAGTTGGTGACCGAGAAGGATCCCGAGGCGCTCAAGGTGCTGCGCCACTCTGCCGCTCACGTGCTGGCCACGGCCGTGCTGGAGCTCTTCCCTGAGACCAAGCTGGGCCACGGCCCTGCCACCGACTCTGGCTTTTTCTATGATTTCAATCGCGAAAAGCCTTTCACGCCCGAGGATCTTGTGCTAATCGAGGCGAAGATGGCCGAGGTTGTCGCGCGGGACGACAAATTTGTCCGCGAATATGAGCCCCGTGAACAGGCGCTGGAAGAGTTCGCGCGCGACGGCGACTTCATGAAGGCCCATTTCGTGACCAAATTCACCGCCCCCGGCGACCAGGTCAGCTTTTACCGCAGCGGCAAGTTCGTGGACTTTTGCCGTGGACCGCACGTGCCCTCGACCGGCCGCGTCAAGGCCGTCAAGCTGACCACCCTGGCCGGCGCTTACTGGCTGGGCGACGACAAGAATCCCCAGTTGCAGCGGATCCACGGCACCGCATTCTTCAGCAAAAAGGAGCTGGACGCGCACTTTGCCCGTCTGGAAGAGGCGGCCAAGCGCGACCATCGCGTGCTGGGTAAGCAGTTGGACCTTTTCAGCATCCAGGATGTGGCCGGCCCAGGGCTGATCTTCTGGCATCCCAAGGGCGGCATCGTCCGCAAGGTGATGGAAGACTGGATGCGCGAGGAATGCCTCCGCCGCGGCTACTCGCTGGTCTTCACTCCTCACGTCATGCGCCGCGAACTGTGGAAGATCAGCGGCCATGACGGCTACTACTCAGACAATATGTATACGCCCATGGAGTTGGACGACGCGGAGTACCGGCTAAAGCCGATGAACTGTCCCGGCCACATTCTTATCTATAAGAACTCACCGAGGAGTTATCGCGATTTGCCGGTGCGGCTGGCCGAGTTAGGCTGCGTATATCGTTATGAGCGCTCCGGAACAATGCACGGCCTGATGCGCGTGCGCGGCTTTACCCAGGACGACGCGCACATCTTCTGCACTCCCGGCCAGATTGAGGATGAGGTTGTGGCCTGCATCGACTTTGCCGAGGCGGTCATGAAGACCTTCGGCTTCCCCGATTTCAGGGTTGAGCTCTCCACGTGGGATCCAAACGACCGCGCCCATTATGCCGGCTCGGACGAGAACTGGGACCTTGCCACAGATTCTTTGCGGAAGGCTCTCACCCGGAAAGGGATCGCTTACAAAACCATCCCTGGCGAAGCCGCCTTCTACGGCCCCAAGATCGACATCAAGCTTGTCGACGCGCTCGGCCGCCTATGGCAGCTTTCTACCGTGCAGTTCGACTTCAACCTGCCTGCACGTTTTGGACTTGAGTACGTGGGCGAGGACGGGGAGCGCCATCAGCCAGTGATGGTTCACCGAGCCATCTTCGG
>CAYQSI010000143.1:0-4989 GCA_964420185.1 uncultured Occallatibacter sp.
CGGGTGCGGAGGACGAGGCCAGCGCGGCATTGGCTGTGCGGCAGATGTTCGACTCAATTGCGCCCCGGTACGACCTGCTGAACCACGTGCTCTCAGCCAATGTGGACCGGCTTTGGTGGTGGCGGGCGGCGCGGCGGTTCCGTGCGGTGCTGGCCAAGCCTGATGCTGCGGTGCTGGACATCTGCTGCGGCACGGGCGACATGACCATGGCCCTGCTGAAGCGGCGGCCACGGGGCGCGCGGCCAACGCTGGCGGCGGATTTTGCGCGGGGAATGCTGAGCCGCGGAGCACGGAAGTTTGGCGGGCCGGGAGTGGGTGCGCGTGAGGCTGGCCAGCCGTACGCCATACCTTTGGAAGCAGATGCGCTGCATCTTCCGCTCAAATCGGAGTCGCTGGACCTGATTGTGAGCGCCTTCGGCTTCAGGAACTTGGCCAACTACGAGGCCGGGCTCAGGGAGTTCCATCGCGTGCTGAAGCCGGGCGGGCAGTTGGGGATTTTGGAGTTCAGCGAGCCGGGGGGGCTCATTGGCAAGGCATACGCGGTCTACTTCCGGCGTGTGCTGCCGGCTATTGGGCGAGCGATTTGCGGCAAGGACGGGCCATACAATTATTTACCTACTTCGGTGGGCAAATTTCCGCCGCCGATGGAGATGCTCGGGTTGATGCGGGCAACCGGCTATGAGCAGTGCGCGTGGCAGCCGTATACCTTTGGAATTGCAGGGTTGTACACGGCAGTGCGTGGCGCTGTAGCCTAAGAGCGCGATGATTTCCGAAACCACCAAAGTAGCTGGGTTTTCCGCCGAGAAGCGGCGCGTGGCGCTGCACTCGATGTTGGCGGCTGCGGCGATGACGCTGCTGAAGCTGGCGGCGGGCCTCGTCTCCGGCTCACTGGGCGTGCTGTCGGACGCGGCCCACTCCGGGCTGGACATGGTGGGCTCGACGCTCACCTTCTTTTCCGTGCAGGTAAGCGACAAGCCGGCCGACGAGGACCACACCTACGGCCACGGCAAGTTCGAAAACTTCTCCTCGTTTGGCGAAGTCCTTCTTATGGCCGTCTCCAGCGGATGGATTATCTGGGAGGCGATGCAGCGGATTCTGCACCAGCGCATGGAAGTACGCCACTCCGTGTGGCCGGTGCTGGTGGTGGTCACATCGATCGGCGTGGACTTCTGGCGGTCGCGGCGGCTGCATGCGGTAGCCGAGCGGACCGGCTCCTCGGCGCTGGCGACGGATGCGTTCCATTTTGCCTCGGACATCTGGTCGTCGCTGGCGGTGTTATGCGGGCTGGGCGCCAGTTGGGCGGGCGTGTGGCTTGGCGTGGGCGCGCTGCGCTACGCGGACCCGTTGGCGGCGGTGGTGGTTTCGCTGCTGATTCTGCGGCTGACGCTGCGGCTGGGGCGTGAGGCGGTGAGCGTGCTGCTGGATGAGATTCCCGTTGAGACGCGGCAGCGGCTGATTGAAGACGTGACCCAGGTTCCGGGGGTGCTCGGCGTAGAGCAGGCGCGGGTGCGGCGAGCTGGAGCGAACTACTTTGCCGACCTGACGCTGGCGCTGCCGCGGCGTTACACCTTCGAACACACCGGGGAGTTGGTGCGCTCGGCTACCGATGCTGTGCATCGCACGCTGCCTGAGGCCGACGTGGTAATCCACACGGTTCCGCGACAGGCGAAGGCGGAGAGCATCTTCGACCGGGTGCGGGCGGTGGCGGCGCGCAACAATGTGAGCGTTCATGAGTTGAGCGTGCAGTCGCGTCATGGACGGCTGCGCGTGGAGCAGCACCTGGAACTGGACGAGAAGCTGCCGCTGCTTGAGGCGCACAACTTTGTCTGCTCCCTGGAGGCGGAGATTCTGCGCGAGGTACCGGAGATCGACGGGGTGCTGACGCACATCGAGAGCGAGCCGGCGACGATTGAGCCGCCAGAGGAGCGGGTCGAAGCGGATCGCCGCATCGAGCAGGCGATGCACCGGGTGGCGGCGCAGTTACCGGACATTATCGATGTGCATGAGATTCTGGTGGCCCACTCGGCTGAGCACACACACGTTTCCTGCCACTGCACGCTACCCGACGATCTGACGATGCAGCGGGTTCACGTGGCCATCACCGCGCTCGAGGACCGCTTCAAGCTGGCGTGCCCGGAGGTTGACCGCGTGATCATCCACCCGGAGCCGGTAACGGATAATCTGCGGTGAAGGCTGGAGTGGGGCGCCTTACGCTGGTTGCGGATTTTCGGAGTTACGGAGAGCATGAGTTATGAGAACCCGTCCGGTCATTAATTTTTTCCAGGTGGCGTCGCTGGTGATGGTGCTGGTGACCGTGGCGCTGCTGGCGGCGATCACTACGATGCACTTCGTCATTCACGGGGCTGAGGTGCAGGTTCCGTCGCTCAAAGGGATGACCGTGGCGGAGGCGCGCAGCCAGACCTCGGGGCTGGGGCTGAATCTCGACGTGGACAACCGCTATTACTCGGGCGATGTGGCTGCGGGACACATTCTTACGCAGTCGCCCGCGCCGGGAACGGTGGTGCGGCGGGAGTGGCGGGTGCGCGTGGCGGAGAGCCTGGGGCCGCAAAAGGTGGAGGTTCCAGAGACCGTGGGCCTGGATGAGCCAGTTGCGGCGCTGAAACTGAGGCGCGTGGGCCTGGGGGTGGGCGTGACGGCGCGGCTGCCTTACCCCAAGGCAGTCGAGGGAACAGTACTGGCGCAAGACCCGCCGGCGCACGCGCAGGGCATCGCGCGCCCCAGCATCAACCTGCTGGTGGCCGCCTCGGGCGACGATGCGCCCGACGGCTTTGTCATGCCCGACCTGACCGGCCTGCCGGTGGTGACTGCGCAGGCGGAGCTGGCTCGGGTGGGCATCCAGTCCACGGCGAAGTTCATGAATGTGCCAGTGGCGCCCATTGGTAAGGGGAATGCGATGCCTGCGCTTCCGGTGAGGCCGGGCGCGGTAATGGCGCAACAGCCCGCAGCCGGCATGCGCGTCGAGCAGAGTATGCCGGTAAAGCTGACAGTGGCGAAATGAGAAAGACAGGGATTAGGGAACAGGGAACAGGGAACAGCGTGGGATTGGGAGTATTCGCGGCGTTCCGGACGAGTTAGTAAGTCATCAAGTCAGCAAGTTAGCGGGGCGGGGATGGCTTTCAGGCGGTCCGCTCGATCATGCAAATAAAGAAGCCGTCGGTGTGAAAGCTGCCGGGTAGCAGGCGGAGGCTGCCTTCGGGAGTTAGGCAGGCGCGCAGGCGCTCCGCGCCCAGGTGCGTGAGAATGCCTTTGCGGAGAAGTTCGTCGATGCACGGCGTGAGTGGAATCAGGCGGGCGTTCGGGGTTGCGGCCAGCACCGCGGCAACCACCTGCTCGTTTTCTTCCGGTTCCAGTGAACAAGTGGAGTAAACGACGCGGCCGCCGGGACGGACGGCGCGCAATGCGGCCAGCAGAATCGCGCGCTGGCGTTCAGCTTGGCGAGTCAGGTCGTCCGGGCGCAGGCGGTGGCGAATTTCTGGGTTGCGGCCCAGCGTGCCGGTGCCGCTGCAGGGCACGTCGGCCAGCGCAAGGTCGAAGGCAGAGTCTTCCGTGAGCGCGGTGGCGTCGGCCAGGCGGCACTCGACCCGGTCGCCGAGGCTCGCCAGCCGCTTGCGCAACTGCTCAATTCTTGTCCTGCTGGATTCGCAGGCGACGATGCGGGCCTGCGGGTTGCGCTCGGCCAGGATGAGCGTCTTTCCGCCGGGAGCGGCGCAGGCGTCGAGGACGCTTTTTACATTTTGGCCAAGATTCTCGCTGGCCAGCTCGGCCACTAGTTGCGAACCTTCGTCCTGGAGCCGCACACGGCCCAGACGGAAAGCTTCCGTAGCGGTCACGTTGCCGGCGACGACGGTGCGGGCGGTGGTCAGCAGTTCACCGGGTTCAAGGCCGATGCCTTCCGCGGCAAGTTCGGCTTCGGCTTCCGGAGTGGCGAGGCGCACCGCAAGTACAGGCTGGCTCTGGCCGTGGCGGCAGATGGCGTGCGCCGCGTCGAGGCCATAGAGGTTGATCCAGCGCTCGACCATCCAGGCGGGGTGGGCCTGGGCGAGCGCCAAGTCTGAGGCAGATTCCGAAAAACATCCCTCAGGGCCTAAAGGCCCCGTTGATTTTGCGGCACTTATGGCACGACTAAAGTCGTGCCCTTTCAAAACGATGTGTTTTTCCGTCGCCTGTAAAGCCTGCGTTGATTCTGTTGCATTTACGGCACGACTAAAGTCGCGCCCTGACACAAAGCGTCTTTCCGAAACGCATTCCACGAGTTTTTCAGCAACCAGTGAAGTTGTGTCCTGAAACGAGTGGGAGTCAGAATCGAGTTGTTCGGCAGTCTGCGAAGCCTTGGACATTTTGCGGAGGACGGCGTTGACCATGCGGGAGGCGAAGCGATGGCCGCACTGCCGAGCCAACTCGACGCTCTCGTCGATGGCGGCGCGGGCGGGAATGCGGTCCAGATGGAGCAACTGGAATGCGCCCATGCGCAATGCGATCCGATCTTCAGGATCGAGCTTGGCGTTGGGGCGCTTGAGCAGGGCCTGCAACTGGTGGTCGAGCTGAATCTGCCAGCGCAGGACGCCCAGGACGAGGGCCGTGGCGAGATTGCGATCGGGGGCCGAGAGCGCGTTGACGGCTTTGCCGCGCAGCAGGTCATCCGAGTGAGATTGGCCGCGCTCGACGGAGATGAGGATCTGGAAGGCGGTTTTGCGGGCTGGGGAGATTTGGGCCATGGGTCTCAACCGAGCCATGCGTTGGCGGGGAGTGAGATTCCGCGCAGGAACTCGGCTGCCGCGAGGCGCTTTTTGCCTTCGAGCTGAACTTCCACCAGTTCCAGCCAGGTGTTTTCAGCGCAGGCAACAAAAAGGCGGTGGTTTTCAGTGCGAATTTGGCCGGGCTGCGCAGATGCTGAAGCCGTAAAGGCAGAAGCGTCCACGACTTCCATGCGGTGAACGATCAGCTTCTTGCCGTTGAGCGCGGTGAAGG
>CAYQSI010000144.1:0-4891 GCA_964420185.1 uncultured Occallatibacter sp.
TTCGCGGCGAAGTGAAGGGCAGTGAAGACTTGATTGTGGATGGGCGGGTGGAGGGGACGGTGAACCTCTCGGAGAGCCGGTTGACGATCGGCCCCACTGCAAATGTTGCTGCCGACCTCTCCGCCAAAGACATTCTGGTCATGGGCCAGGTCCAGGGTAACCTGGTGGCCAGCGGCCGCGTTGAGTTGCGCGCCGGCTGCCAGGTGGAAGGCGATATCCGCGCACTCCGTTTGGCGGTAGAGGACAATGCGGTCTTTCGCGGCAAGGTGGACCTGACGCAGGCGGTTTCCAAAGTGCCGAATGGCGTGAAGGTGCCGCAAGCCGGTGACGTCCTATAACAAGAAGCTGCGCGCCGGTTCGCCACCGTGTCACTTGCTCTGCAGCAAGGGGATTTGAGCGTGTTTAGCCGTTGGTTTGGCAAGAAACAGGAAAGCGGTCCTTCCGCTTCCCCCACGGGCTTAACCGGGCCCAAGGTGCCGCGTCACTCGGGCGGATGGGCTGCGCTGCGCACGCGGCTTCAGGAGGAGTCCGGCCTCCGCGTAATCGACATAGGTTCTACCTCTTCGGCCAACATCAACTACCTGACCAGTCTGGGCCACAGCGTCTTCATGGCCGATGTGGTCCACGATGCCTGGACGGGGAACTGGCAGACCGGCGTCGGCGAGGACGGCAACCCGGCCTGGAACGTCGAAGGCTTTCTCGCGCAGTCGCTCAACCTTTCAGGCCGCATGTTTGACGTGGTTTTGCTGTGGACAGCTCTTGACTATCTGCCTGA
The DNA here is from genome assembly GCA_964420185.1 of uncultured Occallatibacter sp. GTDB lineage: Bacteria > Acidobacteriota > Terriglobia > Terriglobales > Acidobacteriaceae > Telmatobacter. Next base: position 776 of record CAYQSI010000144.1, read on the forward strand.
ACCCCTGGTGGCGCCGGTGGTTGCGCGCCTGTTTGAAGCCACGAATCCGGACGGACAGGTGCTGGCCTTTTTTCACATGCGGACCCAGGGCGAGGAGACGGCGCACTGCCGTTTCCACCTTACCCCCGGCGACGATGTAGAAATGCAATTGACCCAGCAGTTTCCCATTCAGCGCGCCTTTACCAACCGCAGCATTGAGCGGCTCTTTGCCGCCTGGTCCGGTTACCGCCAGTTTCTGGCCAAGGACGGCGTCTCGGAAGTCATCATCACACGTTGACGGCTAGGATGACGCGCACGCCTTTACAAGGAGAACTCATAATGAGCTTGCAGGGAACGCGCATTACCTGGCTCGGACATGCAACCGTGCTGGTCCAGACCGCCAAGGGAACGAACATCCTGATCGACCCATTCATCGCAGAGAATCCCAAGTACCCGAAGAAGTTTGCCCTGCCAGCGAAAATCCACTATGTCTTGCTGACCCACGGCCACGGGGACCATATCTCCGATGCGGTTCCCGTGGCTGCCAAGCACGGTTCCACCGTGGTGGCTGTCTATGAGTTGGCGGCATATCTCGCGAAGAAGGGGGTAGCAAATACGATCGGGATGAATCTGGGCGGAACCGTGCAATTGAACGATGTGGCGACCACCATGGTGGAGGCCAGGCACTCAGCCGGAGTACAGGATGAAACAGGTACCCACTATGCGGGAGTGGCGGCAGGATATGTATTAACCGTTGCGGATGGCCCGGTTCTCTACCACGCCGGTGATACATCTGTGTTCTCAGACATGAAGCTGATTCGTGAGCTGTATCGGCCTGAGGTGGCTATGCTTCCCATTGGAGGACACTACACGATGGATCCCAGGGAAGCAGCTTTGGCCGTGCGCCTGCTGGAACCGGCAATCGTCCTTCCGCTGCACTTTGGAACCTTCCCTCTGCTAAAGGGAACGCCGGAACAATTGGCCGCATTGGTCGATGCCAGTGTTCAGGTGGTGCGGTGCGCGCCAGGAGAATCCATCTAGATCGAATGCAGTTTACTCCTGCGATCTTTCAGGAGGATGGGGCTGACCGGGAAGGCAGCCCCATTTCCGTCCCGCAATTATTTCCCGGCTGCGGCTTTCTTCTGTTCTGCCCAGCGGCGCTTGACGGCCTCGGCAATGCGCTTGCGTCCTTCAGGGGAAAGATTTCTCTTCTTCTTCTTGGCGGGTTTCTTGGCTGCGGGGGCGACCACGACCTTCTTGGGCGCGGCGGCAGCGCCGCCGGCCAGCAGGGTGCGGGCCCGTTGCAACTGAGCAATCTCGGAATCGATTTGCATCAAAATTTCTGAAACTCCCACGGTTCCTCCTGTTAGGTACTTGTAAGTGGTTCCATTCACGATGCGCATAGATAACACAACGCACACGAACAAACCACATATCCTGACAAACACAATACGCAACTAAAGAATCTTTTACAAGTAAAAGATGTAATTTATCCCGCGGACAAAACAATATATGACGAAACTCCTTCCGCAAAAGCGTACCAATCCCATCCGCGAAAGCCGGCGAATGGGTCATGCAAGAGCTACCTATCTGGCGATTGAGAGTATGGAAAGCAAACAAGAAACCGCAGTGCCGGCGCCAGTTTTGCGGCTGGTTTGAGCCATGGTGCTGGGAGCCCTGGCTGGATTGCCCCTTCTCAAGTTTGCCTGCGAGGTTGCGCGGTAAGGCAGGGAGTCATCGCTCAGGCTTGCGCTGCCGCGAAGGAAAAGCAAGCCTGAAAACTCTAGAGATAGCGCGAGGGCCTGCGCGGCGGCAACTGACGGTCGGCGGCATTGGGCGTTGCAGGAAGCCCGGAAAGATCATGGTCGCCAAGGCGCACGCTGGTGGGAGTATCAGCGGCGCGATAGTTGCGCAGGTCGCGCAGAATCTCCTGCTTCTCGCGTGCATACTGGCCAGCCAGATGGGTCAAGGCATAAGTGATGATGTCGCTGTGGTGCAAATCCTGCATCGAGGGATCGCGGCGCATATTTACCCACAAACGATGCACCAGTTGCACGTCGTCGGGGCTCAACTTGGGCGCGTGCGGGCCAATGTAAAATACCTTGGCTTCACCGCTGGGATCGACGACATAGAAGTTGAATTGGCGCTTGGGCTGCGGCAGGGCCTCCCAGGCCAGTCCAAGATAAAAGGCCTGTTCTTCGGCAGTCATCGTGCTGGAGATTCCGGAAATCACCGAGTCGATCTCCAGAGAGTTTGCGCTCTGCGCCAGGGCGGCAAAGACGTCTCCGGCGGGAATCAGGAGCAGAGAAACCTTTTTGCCAAAGCTTTCGGCTACGGAGATGGCCTTGGTAAAGATCATCTGCTCGTGTTCGCTGAAACTCTGGTCCACCGCGCTCAGATACTCAGGTCCGCCCACGCCCATCATGCGCACATTGAGCACCACCACGTCCTGATCCTCGGTGCTGGTGTGGGAGAGCGTCCACTTCAGCGCGAAGGGGTTAGCAGCGTCGCGCATGGTCACCATGACGCCGCCGGGGCGGATGGCCGCTGACTCCCGGCTTACCGTGTCCTGGTGCTCCAGTTGGAAGAAATCCTTCATCTGCCGGGCAGCCAGGGCATGCTTGCGCAAGTTATCGCGCTCGGAGACAGTGAAGATGACGAAGAAGGCCGCGGCAAAGACAACGCCGCTTACCGTAGCCACTGACTTGGTAAACAGGTTGACAATGGCCGTGGAGAGCAGCACCAGAAATACCGAGAGCAACCCCACGGGAATCTCGTATTTCCCGATGCGCAGGTTGGGAGGAACCTTCCAGCCCCGTTCGCCATGATATTTCCAGCGCAGCACCAGCATGGCGAGGCTGTTGAAGGTGAACGACCAGATCACGCCGAAAGCGTAAGCCTCGCCGAGGATGATTACGTTGCCCCGGCTGGCGAAGATGGTGATCATCTGGAGGATGAAAACCATATTCACAATGCGATGGCTGGTTCCATATTTGGAATGAGGCTTGCGGAACCAGTCTGTAAGCACGCCATCTTCGGCCACGCGCATCAGCACGCCGGTTGAGCCGATCATCGAGGTATTGATGGCGCCGGAAAGAATGAGAAAGCCGACCAGAACCACAAAGATACGGAAAACAATGCGCCAGAACATGGGCCCTACCATGTACATGGCCAAGCCGGCGATCAGGTTGTCCTGGTAGATGTGGGTTCGCTGCCATGTTGGAATCAGCATGGAAGCCAGCAGCGTGGCGCCGCCGGTGAAGATCAGGCTATAGATGGCGATAACAATCGCCGCCCGCTTCAGATTCTTGAGTTTGGGGTGCTCGATCTCGCGGTTGACCTGGGCCAGGCTCTCCTCGCCGCTCATGGCCAGGATCGAGTGGCCGAAGGCCATGAGAATGCCGAACAGGCCCATCATAGGAAGCAGTTGCGGCGCTCCCTTCAGGAAACCCAGGGCGTCGCTACTGAACTTGAGATGAGAAGGTATAGGCGATGGAGGCAGGTGAACTCCCACCACAAATACCGAGTAACTGCCCCACAGCAACAAAATCACCACCATCACCGTGGTGATCTGCATGACGCGCAGCGCCTTGCCGCTGGACTCCTCAATGCCCTTGATGTTTTGCCACCAGTAATAGATGGTCACCACGGCCGCAAAGATTGCGGCCGTGTGATTCATATTGAACTGGAAAGGATTGCTCTGTGCGTCCATCAGAGCCGGAGGAAGCCAGTGGCTTTGGGCTGCAACCGACAACAGCTCGTTCATCAAACCTGTAATATATTGCCCTGCTGAAACGCCGGATATGGGACCCGTAAGGATGTAATCGAACATCAGCGCTGAAACGCTGACTTTGGCAAAGGTGCCTCCCAGGGCCTCCTTCACCACGCGGTAGACGCCGCCGCGGGTATACATCGAACAGCTTTCGACGTACACGGCGCGTACGGCAAAGCTGAACAGCATGATGCCGAGGATGAACCACGGGGCTGCCTCGCCCACCATCTGCTCGGCGATGCCCCCGGCATAAAAGGCCGATGACCCAAGATCGTTGAGAACGATGGCTGCCGCGCGCCAAAAAGAAATAAAGGTCAGCATCACCGAGGATGCCACGATCAGGCGGACGCGGTCGGAAGGAGGGG
>CAYQSI010000145.1:0-4841 GCA_964420185.1 uncultured Occallatibacter sp.
TGCCCATATCGTGCCTAGATTATGCTGTCACTTTGAATGCCATTCGCTCCTAAGTGCTTTGGAATGAATGGCGGGGACGACGGGGCTCGAACCCGCGACCTCTGCCGTGACAGGGCAGCGCTCTAACCAACTGAGCTACGTCCCCACATGAAGCTTGCATCCCAGCAGCAAACCCTGCCGAATGGACCATCCCCCTTTATCGGAGGCTCGTCCTTCCAACTGGTTGGCTGCTCTCGGCCGCGCCCCTGCCCTGGCGGACAGAAAACAGCGTTTGCTTCAGCAACATGACTGAGTGTATCAGAAAGAGCCTTGGGAGGCCATCGGCCCGAGGAAAATGCACCCACAAAACTCGCTGAAAGAAAACCGGCACCGCCCGTGGCGGCCAACCGCTCCCGCGCGCTCTAGCCCTGGAGCAATTTCAGGGTTCATGCGGCGTGGCTTACGTCCTGCGCGGCGGCTTTTCTTCTTCCCCGGCGACGAAGACCAGTCTCCGGGAGACCGGCGAGGAAAAATCCTCTTGAGGCCATCAGACACATTTCAGCAATCCTGAAATTGCCTTAACAGGCTGCGGAAAAAGGCCTGGTTTTTATCCAAATTCCCGAAAAACATCCCTCAGGGCCTGAAGGCCTCATTGATTTTGCGGCATTTACGGCACGACTGAAGTCGTGCCCTTTCAAAACGACGAGTTTTTCCGCAGCCTGTTAAGCCGACCAGACGGCGCGATTGCCGCGGCCGCTGGGAATGAACCCCATATCCGCTGAAATTCCCCGTACGCACTGGAGCAGGTGGTTGGCGATCGAAGGTAGCTTCTGCGCCGTGACGCGAAACGACGGGCCGGAAACGCTCACCGCCGCCACCGGCAGCCGCTGCGCATCCAGCACCGGCACGGCGATGCAGCGCAGGCCCTCCTCCAACTCCTCGTCATCCACGGCATAGCCGCGGCGGCGGGTCTTCTCGATCTCCACGCGCAGGGCTTCAGCCGTGGCGATGGTGCGATCCGTAAAGCGCTCAAAGCGTGTGCGGCGCAGCACCTCGGCAACACGTTCCTCGGGCAAAAACGCCAGAATCGCCTTGCCCACCGAGGTGCAGTGCACCGGATTGCTGGCGCCGATGCGGGTAATCATGCGCACCGAACGGGCCGGCTCGATCTTGTCGATGTAGATCACATGCGCGCCTTCCAAAATGCCCAGGTGCGCGGTTTCTTCGGTCTCGGCCACCAGCCGGCGCAAGTGCGGCTGCGCGCGGTCGCGCAGGTCATACTGGTCGATGGCGCGGTTGCCCAAGTCAAACAGCCTCAGGCCCAGGCGGAACTTGCCGTTGGTGGTGCGTTCCACCATGCGGTGTCTCTCCAGAACCATCAGGAAGCGATGCGCGGTGCTTTTGTGCAACTGTAGCAACGAAGCAACCTGCGCCAAGCCCTGCGGCGTGTCGCTCTCTCCCAGCAGATCCAGAATGGCGAATGCCCGGTCTAGGGCCTGAACCTTGTAAGTACCTTGTGGGGTTGCATCTCGCATTATGGTTCTCCATTTCGCACAATGATTTAATATTAAGTTTGCTGAGATTGGGACGATATGTCAAGTTCTGATACACGATTCCTTCTTGTGGGAAATGGAACAGGCACCTGGCGAACTGGAGACAGCTATTCGTGAGCGCCCCGAAGGCAGAGCACCTCCTTTTCCGCGAAGATATTTTCAGAACACGCGAATGCCATTTCCTCCACCGCCGATAGCCCGAGTGAGCAATTCTTCAGCTTCCGAGGGCAAGATGATCCATCGGCCTGTTTCACGAGAGACGAGCGCAACGGCTTGCTGAGCGCGCGTGAACCCATAGAAACGCACCACACAACTGGGAGCAGCAACTCCGCCATGTCAACTCCTATCCAGATTCCCGACACCCTCCCCCTCAGCGCAGACAACTTGTCGGTTGCGGTCATCAGTCCGGACGAAAAGCGCCGCAACGCTGCAATGAGTGCTCTGGGCGAATGCCAGACTGGCACAATCCGGGAATTCACTTCCTACCCTCCCGGCCTTGACAATGTGCAGCGGATGCTGGGGCATGACTTCGATGTCGTTATCGTTGACCTGGACAGTAATCCGACCTCAGCCCTCGATCTGGTGGAGGCTGTTTGCACGAATGGCCTGGCAACCGCAATGGCCTATTCGGCGCAGGCCAATCCTGACCTGTTGCTCCGCTGCATGCGGGCGGGCTCTCGCGAGTTTCTCTTGATGCCCTTCGCCCCCGGCGCTATGGCCGAGGCTCTGGTTCGGGCCTCTGCCCTCCGTTCGGCAGTTCGCCCTCCGAAAAAGGCAGGCGGCGGATTGCACGTATTTCTAAGCGCCAAAGGCGGTTCCGGAGTCACCACGCTGGCCTGCAATTTTGCTGTTTCTCTGGCCCAGGAGTCGAAGCAAAAAACCCTGTTGATCGACCTCAACCTCCCGCTTGGGGATGTGGCAATCGACTTGGGAGTTAAGGCTCAATACTCGACCGTAAACGCGCTTCAGAATTCCAGCCGGCTCGATTCGAATTTTCTTTCCACCTTGCTGGCAGAGCATAGCTCCGGATTATCCGTACTCGCGGCGCCCAGTGAATTGGCTACGACGCAAGTCTCCGATGACGCCATCGACAAGCTGCTTCAAGTCGCCTGCCAGGAGTTTGATTATGTGGTGGTCGACGCGGGATCGAAACTCGACCTCCAGCATACATATCTCTTCGAAGAATCCACCACCATCTATCTGGTCACGCAGATAGGCATTCCCGAACTGCGTAACTCAAATCGCCTGATTTCAAAGCTTTCCGCCGACAACAGGCCCAAACTCGAAATCGTGATCAACCGCTACGACCCTCGTTCGCGGGAAATCGACGAAGAGTATGTTACGAAGGCTCTCACCAAGCCACCTGAGTGGAAAATACCCAACAACTATGCCGCTGTGCGGCGGATGCAAAACACCGCTACCTCGCTCATGCAAGATGATTCGCAGATTTCACGGGCGATCCGAAAGATGGCTAGATCCGTTATCGGCCAGCCGGCAATCCCGGAAAAGAAAAAGGGGTTCAGCTTCTTCCGGTGAGGACCTTGCCTTTGCGGCCAGTTTTTGCCGTCCCATACGGCGCCAGCACGGACGATGGCCAATGGATTCTGAAGAAGTTCATCGGCATTTTCAGGGCTGTCCAGACGACCCGCCGGGGATAAATCGCACCCAAAATCTTGAGGATCTGACTATTTCCTCGGATCCTGGTGTTCACTGAAGCCGACGAGCATAAAATCGGCCTGAAAAACCTCCGCACAAGTTCCGCTATTCGCGCTCTGCTTGGATATGATAAGCAGAAGGTGATGGCTATGCAGCGGCAAACACTGGCAGCACCGTCGAGTTCTGAGAGGTTTGGCCGGAAGAGCCAGCGGGAGATGTTCCTCGACCGCATGGATCTGGCGGCGCCGTGGGAAGAAATGTTGGCGCTAGTGGAGCCGCATTATCCAGCGGCAGGAAGCGGTCAGTCTCCGTCCGAGCTGCCGATCATGCTTCGGATTTACTTTATACAGCAGTGGTTCCACCTCTCCGATTCCGGCGCGGAAGATGCCATCTATGAGTCGCCCGTGCTGCGCCGCTTCGCGGGAGTTGATCTTAGCGTGGCTGCCGCGCCGGACGAGACAGCGATCCGCCAATTTCGCCAACTGTTGGAAGAGCGCAATCTGGATGGCGAGCTGCTGGCGATCGTGAACCGTCATCTGGACGCGCAGGGCATCCGCCTCACCGCCGGCACGAATGCGGATGCGGAGATCCTCGGGGTTTCCTCTTCGACTGGGAACGGCACGGGCACGCGCGATTTCCGGATGCCTCAGGCCGGGGTGAGCGACCAACGATACGTCGCGGCCGACGCGCATGAGTTGCCGGAGTTGCTGCACAGCGATGAGAAGCAGGCGCGCTACCCGACAGACAAAGACCTGTCTGTTCACCTTGAGTCCGAGGAGATCCCTGCACTGGAACGCTCCACATATCAAGGGCAGGCGCAGGCACAGGATGTGACCGGCAACCGGACCAAGGCCAGAATTCTGGACAGAATTGAACCTCCTCTCAGTGACGCAGACGTCTTGTCCGTTGCGGTGATCAGCCCAGACCAGCTACGCCGCTACTCCGCAACAACTGCTCTGGGCGAATGCCAGACCGGCCCAATCCGGGAGTTCACTTCCTATCCTCCCAACCTCGATGACGTACCGCGGACAATGAACCACAACTTCGACATTGTCATCGTTGAGCTGGATAGTGACCCGGAATATGCTCTCCGTTTGGTGGAGAGCATCTGCGTCCATGGTTTGGCCACCGTGATGGTCTTTTCGGCGCAGACGAATCCGGACCTGTTGCTGCGCTGCATGCGCGCTGGCGCTCGCGAGTTTCTCCTTCTGCCCTTCGCCCCCGGCGCCATGGCCGAGGCCCTGGTTCGGGCTTCGGCCCTCCGTTCGGCAGTCCGACCCCCGAAAAAGCCGGCCGGTAGGATGCTCGTCTTTCTCAGCGCCAAAGGCGGTTCCGGAGTCACGACGCTGGCCTGCAATTTTGCTGTATCGCTGGCCCAGGAGTCCAAACAAAAGACCCTGTTGATCGATCTCAATCTTCCGCTTGGAGATGCGGCGATTAACCTCGGAATCAGGGCTGAACACTCGATTGTCAGCGCGCTTCAGAATGCCAGCCGGCTCGATTCGAATTTTCTTGCCACCTTGCTGGTCGAGCATAGCTCAGGGTTATTCGTACTCGCGGCACCGAGTGAACTGGCCCCCACACATATCTCTGAGCCCGCCATCAACAAGCTGCTGGAGGTCGCCCGGGAGGGGTTCGATTATGTGGTGGTCG
>CAYQSI010000146.1:0-4663 GCA_964420185.1 uncultured Occallatibacter sp.
GCGGATTCCATTTCGCCAAGTTCGCCGACCTGATCCTGATGATCTCCTTCGGCCTTGGGATGCTGACTTACTACTCCTCGCCGATACCGGGCATCGGGTACAGCTTCAGCGATCTCATCACCAAAGAGGCCATTCAACTTTCAGCGCAGATACAGGCCGACAATACACAGCAAATCGTCGATTCCATCACCGCCGCTGAAAAGCAGTTGGGTGCGCCTCCAGGTATCTTCAGCTTCTCCGAAGACCTGACATGGATGATCGCAAGCCTCGCGCTGATGATCATGCAGGCGTTTGTCTTCGCCGTCATCGCCTATGGCTATGTCGCCACCGCCGTTTGTGTACTGATCGGCCCCATCTTCATCCCCTGGTTCATCGTTCCCAAGATGGATTGGCTGTTCTGGGGATGGCTCAAGGCATTCATCGGCTTCAGCTTTTATCAAGTCGTAGCCGCTGCCTTCGTCTTTATCTTCTCGAAGGTCGTGGTCGGGATGTTCGGCGTCATCGGCACGCTCTCGCTCTCGAACATCGTGACGCTGCTGCCCGCGCTGCTCACGCTGGCCTTTGTCTGCATTTACGGCCTCCACAAGATACCGGAACTGACAGGTGCGATCCTCAGCGGACGCGCCGGAACCTGGGTCGATCTTTCGGGGAAATAACGCCATGACAAAAACACACTTTGCAACCACCGAGGCTGGCCACAAGTTCCTGGAACTCTATGCGGAGCCGGTTGTCACCAATACCTATCTGAAGGTCGCCATCCTTGTGCTCTCCGTGGTCGCGCTCGCGTTGCTTGCGCTCCTCTACCGTGCCCAGACCGCTGCCTTGCGGCTGAAGCCGCTCGTCATCTCGGTTTCGGATATCGGCCGCGGCCAGGTTGTGAACTATGCCGACTTCTCGAAGATTCCTGTCGAGCGCGTCAGCAAATACTATCTGGCGCGTTGGGCGCAGCTCTACTACGGGCGCAATCACGCCACGCTGCAACGTGATTTTGCTGAATCGCTCAACTTTTTCTCGAATGAGTTGCAGAGCGCCACGCTCGCGCGGGTGAATAAAGCAAAGACCCTCGAAACATTTTTGCTCGACCCAAGTGCGCCGAATATAGACATCGAGATCAAAGCTGTGGTCCTCGACGATACGCGGCAGGCTCCGTATCGCGCCCACATCGAATTCGAGAAGGTCTTCTATTCGCTTGGTGACCAACAGGAGCAGAGCCGCGAACGCTGGACCGCAAACGTGGTCTATGGCTTCCGAGATGAAGTACCAAACGCCATGCTGCTCACCAATCCCCTCGGCGTCGTGATCAGCTACGTCCACGAAGACCAGGCATTCGGGAACTGATGATGAACACGAAGAATCCCATCCTGCTTTACTGCGCCGACCGCGAACTGCTCTCGACCATAGCTTTTGCGCTGCGCTTGCATCCTTATCAAGTCACCGCGACCGAGAACAGTATGGAAGCGTCTCTCGCCGCTGGCGACCGCTGCGCGGGTTTCGTCTGCGGCGTGCTCATCCACGCGCAGCAGGGTGACCTTGCCGGGCGCCTGGTCCATCGCATTCTCGAAGTCGCAGACCACATGCCCTTGCTGCTGGTGGACTGCGCCGGCGATCTCGCACACGTCCGCTACGCGGACATGGTGCTTTATGGCCGCAACACTTCGATGCAACACATCCTCGGCGCGCTTCAGACGCTCTGCGCGCGTAAGCATGGGCCGCAGCCCCGGAACGCCGCATGAGCGAACTCGTTTACATCGGCGGGTTCTCAGGCGGCATCGACTCGCAGGCCGCCGCGCGGTTCATGCTGAACCGCTACGGCGCTGCCCGTGTCGTCCTCGTAAACTCGGACGCAGGCGGCAACGAGCATCCGCTGACCATCGAGCACATCGGCTGGTACTCCACGCATGTGCATCCGGTGGTGCGCGTTCAGGCCATCGTCCGCGATATGTGGGTGAATCCCGATACCGCGGCGGAGCGTGGCTTCGATCCCGATGATCCATTGACGTTCGATCGCATGGCGGAGATGCGCGGCATCTTCCCGTCGCGTAAGCGGCAGTTCTGCACCGACAAGCTGAAACTGCAACCCATTCGCCGATGGATACTGGCGAACTATCCCAATGGTAACTATGCCCGCTTCTCGGGCGTGCGCCGCGATGAATCGCTGGCACGCGCCGAGCGCCAGTGGCTTGAATGGGACGACTTCTACGACTGCGATCTCCATAACCCAGTCTTCGACTGGTCGAAACAGATGTGCTTCGACTACGTGAAGCACCACCGGGAGCAAATCAATCCCTTGTACTCGCTTGGCTTCACGCGCGTGGGCTGCGCCCCCTGCGTGAACTCCAACAAAGACGACATTCTGAATTGGGCTACGCGCTTTCCCAAAATGATCGACAAGGTCCGAGCCTGGGAGCGGCACGTCGGGCGCACCTTCTTTGCGCCCTGCGTGCCCGGCATGGCCATCAACTGGATCGATGACGTTGTTGCATGGGCCAAGACCGATCACGGTGGCAGGCAGAACAATATGTTCCGCATTCTGCCGCCACCGGCTTGTGAGTCGAGATACGGGCTGTGCGAATGAGATACCTTTCCGTGTGCTCGGGAATCGAGGCTGTCTCGGTTGCATGGGGACCGCTCGGCTGGCAGCCTGCCGCCTTTGCCGAAATCGATCCCTTCTGCTGCTGGCTGCTGTGCTCGCGCTATCGCGCATCGCGTCCGCAGCACATGCCCAGCCCGAACGACGCGCCGACGCGCAAAGACGCGAAGCAGCGCGCGGCAGCCATTCGCAACGTCGTTGCTCTGCCCGCCGATGGCGCCGTTGTGAACTTCGGAGATTTCACGAAGATTGGAGCCGAGCATGTGGGAGCAATCGACCTTCTGGTCGGAGGAACACCTTGCCAGTCTTTCTCCATCGCCGGTAAACGAGCGGGACTGGATGATCCGCGTGGCAACCTCACCATCGAGTTTGCTCGACTTGCTGATAGAGTGCGGCCCACTTGGCTGGTGTGGGAGAACGTCCCCGGTGTCCTGTCGATCGACGATGGACGGACGTTTGGAGCCTTCCTCGGGCTCCTGGTCCAACTCGGGTATGGGGTCGCCTACCGAGTTCTCGACGCTCAATTTTTCGGAGTACCCCAGCGACGGCGCCGCGTCTTCGTTATCGGATATCTTGGAGACTGGCGAACTGCCGCGGCGGTTTTATTTGAGCAGTCGTGCCTGTCGGGGTATCCTCCGCCGCGCCGTGAAACGCGGAAAGATCTTGCCCCCACCCTTAGCGCGCGCACTCATGGCGGTGGTGGCCTCGGAACAGACTTCGATGTCAACGGCGGCTTAATCCCAAGCACCGGCGACACTTCCCATTGCCTCAATGCCGGAGGCATGGGCAGACAGGATTTTGAAACCGAGACGCTGCTCGCGCACGCGCTCTCCGCGGATGGCTTTGACGCCAGCGAGGACGGCACTGGACGTGGCGTGCCACTGATCGCAGGAACACTGAGCACGCGGTATGGGGCCTCCTCCGGTCGGGATCTCTCCGATAGCTCAGCACTGCTACCCCTTGCCTTCAACCTGCGTGGACGCGATGGCGGAGCCATGCCGGAACCGGCAGACGCTGCCAGCGTGCGTGCTGCCTCCGGCGGCAGCAGCAACAGCTATGTTGCGTTCTCCGCCAAAGACTATGGCGCGGATGCAGATGACATTGCGCCAACATTACGCGGTATGGGGCATGATGTCAGTCATGCCAATGGTGGCGGCCAGGTAGCCGTTGCTTTCAGCACCAACCAGCGTGGCGAAGTACGACAGCGCGAGGTGCATGGGAGCCTGAATGGTTCCCGCAGCGGCAAGCAGATCGATGGTGTGCTCCAGCCTGCTGATTCATCCCCGGATGCTTCGCCATCCGCATATACGCTTCACGGCAGCGATAAGACGGCTAATGCGGCGTCCTCCACCGACATCGCGGGCAGCCTTCGTACACGCGCGCCGGGCAGCATCGAGAACAGCTCGACAACTGCGGTGTTGCAGGAGCAAGCCGTCGCTTCTCCGTTGACCGCCTCCTATTCCAAACAGGCTGATAGCTCCGACACCAGTAACGGGCCACCGAATCTGTTGCACTCGCAGATGGCCGTGCGGCGCCTGACTCCGCGCGAATGCGAGCGCCTGCAAGGATTCCCCGATGATTACACCCTGGTCGAGTATCGCGGCAAGCTCGCTGCCGATGGGCCGCGCTACAAGGCTCTCGGCAATTCGATGGCAGTCCCGGTCATGCGATGGATCGGACAACGCATCGCGGCAGTCCACGAGATCGTCTCGCGGAGGTCCTCGTGAGCAGGCTGGTGCGAGAGCGAGCAATGCTGGTGCGAATCTCCCAACGAATGTGCAGAGACGGGTCCTTTCCTGCCCTCGCCGGCACGTCGCTGGGATCACGCAACTGGCCTTCGATTCCGTCGCCCCAATACAAGCTCTTCGCATGGCGGGATACGGAGGACGATGCGAAGCGCTGGGACGTGTGGTTCACCCACTCTCTGCTCGTGCAGCCGGAAGCATGGCAAGCGACAGGTCATGGTTCCTCCGCCGTGTGGCTGCATCGGCATCCTTATATAGGCGCCTTTCAGATAGATGTTTCCATAGAGCGCCAATTCTCCCGTATTTTCCCTGCTCACCCTCGGTCACT
>CAYQSI010000147.1:0-4653 GCA_964420185.1 uncultured Occallatibacter sp.
ACCAGCGAGAAGGTGGCGATGGGCTGGCATCTGGATGGCCGCGTCACTGCGGTGCTGGGCACGCACACGCACATTCCCACCTCCGACGAACGGGTGCTGCCGGGTGGAACCGCCTACCAGACCGATGTGGGCATGAGCGGCCCCTATGACAGCGTGATCGGCGTCGAAAAGGAACTGGTGCTGCGCAAGTTTCTCACTGGAATGCCATGCAAGTTCGAGGCCGCCAAGGGAAACCCGAAAATGTGCGCCGCGCTGGTCGCTTGCGATCCGGTAACCGGGCGCGCCACGCGGATTCAGCGCATCATGCTGGGGGAGTAGGCGCAGGCAGGAAACGCGCACGCACAAAAAGGGCAGCCCAGTGTAGGCTGCCCTTATTGGCCCAGGAGGACCGTGTGGGGCGCTGGACCCTTTCCGGATCCAGCGCAATCAACGGATCGGACCGATCCAGGGGTTATTTCACCGGTTTGTGCCCGGCTGCCGGTTTGTGCGGCGCGACGGGCTTCTTCTTCTCTGGCACGATCACTCCGTCGCGAAGCACGATCTGGGCTGTTTGCGACATGGTGGCCGTGGCTGGAACCTGCGTGAAAGTGTCGTAGGTACCATCCAGCTCCGCTTCTCCCTTGCTCTCCTGCCCGAACGCGAACCCTGCGGCCGGAGCTTCCTTACAAGCCACAGGCGCCTTCAAATTGACAATGAAGTCAGGGGTCTTGGAATCCTTGGCGTCCTGAGTCACGGCGACCTTAACCGCTGAAACGGCGGGCTCGATCCCAATCTTCTTGACTGGCATCTTGGGGTCGTTGAGGACCACAGTCAGTTTGTCGGTGTCTTCCTTAACGCCGGAGGCGAGGATGAAATCCTGCTCTTCCTTCAGATCGGTACTCACCGCCGGAAAGTCCTTGCACGCCACCGGGGTCTTCAAATTGACAATAAACTCGGTTGGCTTGACGCCCTGAGTCACAGCAACCTTGATCGCCGCGGCATTGGCTTCCATGACGATCCCCGGAACCGGCGTAACCTCATTCTTCAGCACGGCCCAGAGCTTGTCGGCGTCTTCCTTGGCGCCCGCGGCCAGGATGAACTCCTTGTCGCCCAGGTTCAGGGTGGTCAGATTGGGGGTGGTCAGGATCAGATCGTGAATCTGCTCAGCCGGCGTCTTGACAGCTTCGATCTTCAGGGTTCCCGGAGGGAAGGTAGTGAGGGCTGCCTGAGCCTTGATGTCGTCGAGGCCCTTCAGGTCGCCGTGGTACTTCTTGTAGTAGTATTCGAGCGAACTTTCAATAGTGGCCTTGTAATTGGCGGGGGCGAAATCCCAGGCGCGAGCGTAGAACCAGATCGACTTTACCAGATCCTTGGCGTCGGGCTGGGCATACGCCTTGGCAAGAAGAAGCGTGTCCTGCAGCCCCAAGGTCTTGCTCTGATCATCCGTATACATCATCAATTCCGCCGTATATTCGGCGACTGCGCCCTTGAAGTCCTTTTTGGAGGCCGCGTCGTCGAAGGCGATAGCCGAGTGAAAAGCCGGATAGGTTCCACCGGTCAGCTTCTTCCAGTCAGCGTCGGATGTGCCGGCCGGCTTGGGCACGAGAAGCCCCTTGTGGGCAAGCGCCGCGGCATCGTCGCAGGTTTGCGCGTCGCTGGTCTTGGCGCACTGGCCTTTCTTGATGAAGACCGAGTAGGAGATGGCCTTCATGTTGTTGGCATCCACCAGAAGCAGGCGGCTAGCCGCGCTGAGCATCTTGTCGGTGTCGTTCAGGCCCTGGTAGGTGTCAATCAGCGAATCGAGAACGGCGCCCTTGACGACGCTCTGCGGATAAGCCGTCAAAAAGCTCTCCAGGGCCGCGGCCTTGGCCTTGGGATCGCTCTGTGTAAAGGCGTTTTGGTAGGTGTTGTACTCTGCCGGATCCTTGATGGTGATCGAATCCTGGGCACGCAGCATGGGCGCGGAAACGAGGCTTAGGCTCGCCAATGCCATCACAGACGCGAAGACTAACTTCTTCATTCAATGCTCCTGGGAATTGCCAAAATGGAGATCAATGTTCAAGCACTCGCTCGCGGAATGCAAAACCGCGTTTTTGGGCGGTTGTGCGCCGGGGTGAAAAAACTATACCACCTCGGTTTCCAGTGCGGTCTTGGATGGATTATAGAAAGCCCTGCCCTTTGTGACAAGCGGAGTTGCGCGGGAAGAAAATATTTCTTGTGTCAAGGCAGGGCGTGGAGTTCCGCGGCTCGGTTTTCAGAGTCCGGCCCCGACGGACGGCCTACCCCGTCAAACGGCACGGCGCCTGGGGTGGAAAGAGCCAATTACAGCCCGCAATCTTCTCCTTCTGTACGACAATATCGTAATTTGTCATAATACATGCATGAGCCTTCCACGCACTCGCGCCTCCCGCGTCTTCACCATCAGCTTCCCGGAGGAGTTGGCAAAACAGGTGGTTGCCGTTGCCGATGAAGAGTGCCGCACTATCAGCGAACTCTTCCGTGAAGCCTTCCGCACCTATCAAATCGAACGCATCCAGTGCAAACTGCTTGCGACGCGCATGTCAGCCGCGGATCGAACTTCCAGGCAATGGCCGAAAGACAACGGTGAGCCGGTTGTCGATGAAATTCCCGTCGAACAGCCGTCCCGAAAGCGGCCCTTGAAATGAGCTGCTCCCGGTCCCCTACTCCTCCGCCTTCCACACATAGGCTCCCGGCTGGGGCAGGTCGATGTGGGCCAGCACGCGGTAGACGAACTGGCGAGCCATCTCGGTCGAGTCGACGGGCTGATTATAGAACGCTGGAATCACCGGGAAGATGACCGCTCCGGCCTCAGCCGCCAGCTTCATATTGCGCAGATGAATGCGGTTGAAGGGCGTCTCACGCACGCAAAGTAGCAGCGAGCGGCGCTCCTTGAGCGTAACGTCGGCGGCTCGGGCAATGAGCGAGTGGGCCAAACCGTTGGCAATGGCTGCGAGCGTACCCATCGAGCAGGGCAAGACAATCATGCCGTTCGAGGGATAGCTGCCGCTGGCGATGGCCGCGCCAATGTCCGCATCCGCGTGCTGCACCGTCTTCGCGGGCGGTGCGCCGAGCAGCTTCCCCAGCAGGTCATTGCGTCCGGTCAGGCCCAATTCTTCGGCCAGCACCCGCAACGAGTTCTCCGAGGGCACAAAGTGGACTTGAGCCACGCGCTTGTCCGCCTCCAGCGCGCGCAGCAGCTCACGGCATAAGATCGCGCCGGATGCGCCAGTAAGTGCTACGGTGAGATTCATTGAAGTGAAGCTCCTAGCTTCTGGTTCTCTGATGCCAATGCCTGAGAATGCTGCGGCGTCGAATTCTGAAACCTCCCGATCACTCCGCTCGTCTCGTCTTTCGCGCAACGTTGCGAAAGACTGGAACGATCGCGCCGTAGGCGCAAAGTTAGTTAGCCCCGCGCTTCAGCGTGGGGTCGACTGCCAATCTACGACCCGACCAAGTCCCGTAGGGACGGCGCCATTCCCGATCACGCGAAGACGTAACGCTCGTCATATTCGATTCCGCAGTTCCGTAGAAGAGTGACAAACTCCTGCTCAAAATCGCGTTTGCGGTGATGTTCTTCCTGTTTTTGAATATATCCCTTCACGACCTCAACCTGCGAAGGACTGACTCTGAATGCTCCGTATCCTTCCTGCCAGGAAAAGCCATCTCCCATCCACCGGGAAGAGCTTCCTTTGAGCTTCTGAACGGCATGGGCAAGAGAACAAGACGCCGGCAAGACAAATAACAGATGGACATGATTGGCCGTTCCACCTGCGGCGATCAGCGAGAAGCCTTCGCCGCGCGCGATACCGCCCAAATAGGCGTAGAGTTCGGCGGTGCGGGCGGCGGGGATGAGCGAGCGGCGCTCTTTGGTGCTGAAAACACAATGAATGATATTGCTCGCGTACGTATGCGCCATAGTGCACCGTCCCTACGGGACTCCCATTCTACAATGGCGATCTCCTACCCCACGCTGAAGCGCGGGGCTAACCAACCTTGCGCCTACGGCGCGAATTCCTGACCAACGCGCGGATGCAGTGGACGATTCGCACTGGTCGGCCTCCAGTGCGTGACCCAGGTCTCGTTTTTGAGACCCGGGAAACGATAACCTGCATAAAACCTACTCGCCCAGCACCCTCCGGAAGATCGCATCCACATTGCCTAGTTGCCGCGTGTAGTCAAAGGTCTTGGCCAGCTTTTCCGGGCTGAGCAGCGCGGTAATCGCTGGGTCCTTTGCCACTTCATCGCGGAAAACCAAATCTTCTTTCCAGGCGCGCATGGCGTGCGACTGTACCAGCCGGTAAGCGTCCTCGCGCATCATTCCGGCCTCAGCTAGGTCCAGCAGCAACTGCCCGCTAAAGATCAGGCCGCCGGTGCTTTCGAGGTTCTTTTTCATCCGCTCGGGATAGACCAGCAAGCGGCCGATCAGGTTCTCGGTCTTGGCCAGCAGGTAGTCCACCAGGATGGTCGAGTCGGGGAAGATCACCCGCTCGACCGAAGAGTGCGAAATGTCCCGCTCGTGCCACAACGGAACATCTTCAAAGGCTGCCTGCGCATTGCCGCGCAGCACGCGCGCCAGTCCGCAGATCTGCTCGCTGGTAATCGGGTTCTTCTTGTGCGGCATGGCCGAGGAGCCCTTCTGCTTTTCGCTGAAGT
>CAYQSI010000148.1:0-4637 GCA_964420185.1 uncultured Occallatibacter sp.
TGCTGTTGGCTAACGGCATGGCGATAACGCCGGATAGACAAACACTGATTGTCGCCGAAACCGCCAGCCAACGTCTTTCAGCATTCGATATAGCAGCCGATGGTACTCTCGGCCGTTATAGGGTCTGGGCGAAGCTCACCGGGCTGACGCCTGGCGGTCTTTGCCTTGATCGCGAGGGCGCGGTGTGGGTGGCTTCCCCACTGTCGAGCGAGGTGCTGCGTGTTAGAGAAGGAGGCGAAGTACTTGACCGCATTTCAGTTCCCGATAACCCGACCTCATGTGTTTTGGGTGGCGACGAAGGCAAGATCTTATTCGTGACCGTTGCTGCCTTAGTTCCGCCGCGGCCCGGTTCAGGACGGATCGAAGCAATCCCGGTCGCAATCGGAGCAACTGATAAAGGGCTCTGCTCGATAATCTGGTAAAAGCTTCATTTTGCGGGGATTTTGAGATTCGGTGAGTCCGGGTACACTTTTCCGATGAGGGAGAATGACTGGACGAGGGTATTGGGCTGGCCAGGATACAAGGTATACCAGGCCGAGATCGATGAGCAGGGCAAGCGGCTGAAGCTATGGGTGCGGCGCAAACGCGGAAACAAGCAAGATGCAGTGAGCGACGCCTGCGAGAGTGCTGCGGCGCGGCGCGTGGCGCGGCAGTTTGGGCTTTTTACGAGCACCGTGGTGGTCTTCGATGGGACCGACATCACCATACCCCGCGTTATTCACGAGCGCGTCAAGACGTCAAAGATGCTGAACGCGCCGCTGACTACCTGCTCGTCAGCGTTTGGCGAGCAACTTAGTGACGTAGGCACCTCCTCTATTCCTCCACTGTTTTGCGGGCAGCGATCTTCATGTCGTTCTGTTCAAAGAATGACGGGAGGTCTGCTGCCGACTTCGGCTGGCAAAAGAAATATCCCTGTACCTCGGTGCATCCTTCTTCCTGCAATATCGCAAGCTGTGCTTTGGTCTCAACGCCCTCCGCTGTCGTAGCCAAGCCCAGGCTATGGCCGAGTCCAAGGATGGCGCGCACGACGGCGATCGAACTTTCCTTTCCAGAAAGATCATGAACAAATGAGCGGTCGATCTTAACCTTATCGAAGGGAAAACTGCGCAGATAACTAAGCGAAGAGTACCCGGTTCCGAAATCGTCCATGGAAATCCGCGCGTCGAGTGCACGCAGTTGGTGCAGGATGCTAAGTGTCGCCTCAGTGTTCTGCATCAGAACCGTCTCAGTAATTTCCAGTTCGAGCCGTTGCCCCGACAATCCCGATTCAGCCAAAGCACCGGTGACGGCCTGTACAAGCTTCCGGCCCCGGAATTGTGCGACAGAAAGGTTTACTGCGACTCTGATATGTCCCGGCCAGCGCATAGCTTCAGAACATGCCTTCCTCAGAACCCACTCCCCAATAGGAACGATAAGTCCCGTTTCCTCTGCAATCGGGATAAAGTCAGCCGGAGCGATGATGCCACGGACTGGATGACGCCATCGTAAGAGGGCCTCCAGGCAGGTAATCTCTTCAGACTGGAGGTCAAAGAGCGGTTGATAAAAAAGCTCGAACTGGCCGGTCCGGATAGCGGTCCGTAACTCCGCTTCGAGTGCCCGACGAGCCTGCAAACGCGCATCCATCCCAGCTTCAAAAAAGCTATAGCTGCCGCGATCTTCGGATTTGGCGCGATACAGGGCTATGTCCGCGTTCTTCAGCAGCTGTTCGGATTGGCTTCCATCACCAGGAGCTACCGCGACACCGATACTGACGCCGATGACGACCTGACTGCCGTCCAGATCATAGGGCTCGCTGATGGTGGTCACGATGCGCTGAGCAAACCTGTCTGCATCCTCAGGTCTTTCCAATTCGGTCTGTATGATCGTAAACTCGTCGCCTCCCTGACGAGCGACCATATCGATTGCTCTTGCGCACGAAGCCAACCTTACTGCTACTGCTTGCAACAATCTGTCACCCGCCGAGTGCCCCAGCGTATCGTTGACGATCTTGAAATCGTCGAGATCCAGGCACAACACTGCAAAACTTCCACCCCGTGCCGCGCGGACGAATTCCTCGTCAATCCGCTCTCGCAGAAATGCCCGATTCGGGAGATTGGTCAGAAGATCGTGGCGCGCCATAAAGGCAATCCGCGCCTCGTCTTCTTTTCGCTGCGTAACGTCTTTGCTTGTACCGCGATAACCTAGGAATTTCCCATTTTTATCGAACATGGGATTCCCGCTGGTTTCCAGCCAAACCAACTTGCCATCTGGGCCGGGCATTGAAATCGTAAAACCGCGAAAAGGTCTCCTCGCTGTCAGATCTGCCATGTGGGCAGACTTAATTGAATCGTCGATGGAACTCAGCTCGAAGATTTCAGAAACCGTCTTGTCGCGGATTTGCTTTGATACTCCGTCCTCTTGTGTTTCCATGCTCTGAGAATTCAGTCCGCTCACTAATCTCAATTGGGCATCTGTTTCCCAGAGAAGGTCTGATGCAGCTGCGACGAAATCCGCGATGCGTTCATAGCGTTCACGCAACTCTCCTGAAGACTGTTGACAGTCCGCCAACTGCGCCTTCAGCTGATCGATGATTTCAGTGGAGTCTCGGAATAGTGGGGGCATAGACCTCGCAGTGATCAGGCTTCGCTCGTTCGGACACTCAAAAGTAGCATAGTGTCAGCGTTGCGGCGGGTCAATGACCTGTTCGGATGACGTATCGAGAGTCGCCAAGGTGGGGCTGAAAGATGCTGACCACCGGGGAGGAATCTCCAGGGACCTCTACGACGTGTCGGTCCGGAATTCCTCGGAGGCTAAAGCCTCGCTGGTTTTTGCTGACTTTATGTACGGGCTAAACAGGCTGCGGAAAAACTCGATCCGGAGGGAGGCGGAGGTTTCAACCCCCGCATAAGGCCAGCAGAATCAATGGGGCCTTCAGGCCCGGAGGGATGCTTTCGACCTTTTCGCTCGATATCAGGCCTTTTTCCGCAGCTTGTAAAGCCCGTCCCCTTCAAACATGGGAGCTCGATTCGTTGAGGGAGAGAAGAGTTGCGGCTGGGGAATGAGATTTTTTTTGGAGGAGATCTTGCTGGAATTCCAGGAGGCAAATGCGAGAGTTGGGCTATCCTCCGCTTTCGCCGAAGCGTCTAATGAGGTAGAGGTCTTATCCGATGCGAAACGTGTTCCCCCTACCATCCATCGCACTTCTCACGTTGGCCCTGGCCCTTGGCGGACTGAAGGCCGCCGGCCAGAACAGCCAGCCTGCCGGGACATCCGAGCCTCCAGCTCAGCAACCTGCGCAGCCTCAGGCGCAGCAACCCGCCCAGCCTGAGACGCAGGCGCAGACCAAGGCCAAGGCTAAAAGCGACGCTAAGAATCAGAAACACAGCGCCGGGGGCGAGGTGGGCAGCGGTGCGGGCGATGTCGGCAAAGGGACGGCCAAGGGTGCCGGCGCGGCAGCCAAGGGAGTGGGAAAAGGCGCGGGCGATCTGGTCACCCTGCACCCCATTGACGCCGCCGGGAATGTGGGAAAAGGCGCGGCGGTTGCGGGCAAGGATGTGGGCGTGGGCGCGGCCAAGGGAACAGGCAAAATCGCCAAGGGCACGGGGCGGGGTATTGGCAAGCTCTTTCGCCATCACCATGAGCAGCCGGCGACTCCGGCTGCAACTACGCCGCAAAACTAGTGGTGTCCGCCGCAAATAGAGTACTTTTCAAACGGCTCCAGGTTGACATCGAAATCCCTGAAACCTTCCCTCAGTTATCCAGGAACCTGAATCAGTGTCCACTATGCTGCTCGGTTTTCCTTGGGTTGTTCGATTTAAGCAGGAACGAAAGGAAGAACATCGCTGCAGCGGCGGCGCCCAGCGCCATGTAAGCATCCAGGTACGACAGTGCGGCAGCCTGCGCCATCAAGGCCTGGTAGATTAAAGCCAGTCCGGTAACCTGCGCTTCTGCATTGCCTGCGCCGTGGCCCTGTAATGCTATCGTTTGAAACGCCATCGTAAGGCCCGGAGATCCTGGACTCAGGTGTTCCGCAAGGCGGGCCATATGGAATTGCTGGCGGCGGGCAAGAATCGTTGTCACTACCGAAGCGCCGACGCTGCTCCCAATGTTTCGCATGAAGTTGGTCAGCCCTGAGACTGAATCGCTTCGATCCTGCGGAACCCCGATATAGGAAGAAGTCATGAGGGGGACAAGGATAAAACCAATGGGGGCATACTGCACCAACATGATGACAGAGGCAGTCCCAAAGCTGATCCCCAAGGAAAGAAGGTTTGTCGATATATACAATCCGGCCGCGGAGAGAAACCAACCGAGGGCTATCAGATATTTTGCAGGAATTTTAGAAGTGAGTGTCCCAATGACGGGCATCGTCATTAGCATAAGAACAGCTCCAACGGAGACAACCAAGCCCGCCTTTTCTGCGGTATATCCAGCGAGTATCTGGAGAAATTGGGGCATGAGAATGGTTGAGGAAAAAGCAACAGCGCCGGCCAGAAACATCATCAAGCTCGCACTGGAGAAATTCAGAATCTTGAACAATTTGACATCGACGATCGGTTGTTTCTGACGCCACTCCCATACGATTACGGCACTGAGGCAGACCAAGGAGATCGCAACCAGTGAGGTGATGAAGTTCGAACCAAACCAATCGTCCTCCT
>CAYQSI010000149.1:0-4560 GCA_964420185.1 uncultured Occallatibacter sp.
ACCACGTCGGCAAAAGCGCGGGCGTAACGCGCAACAAAGGCTGCCATCTAGTTCTGCCCTCCTTGATGCGCGGCGTTCCGAGTCTCGCCGTCTCCAGTTTTGCCATCCCCGGCCACGTCGCCGAGAAACTCGGCAATTAGTGCGCGATCCGTCTCCGGCGTGAAAACCAGTTGCTTGGCGGCCTGGCCAATGGCCAGATCGGCGGCAAAATTGCGGAGTGATCGGCGAGCCTGGGCGGCAGAGGCGTCAATCTCCTGCTCGGCGGCGGCGACAATGCGGGCGCTTTCTTCCCCGATTGTGGACTTGATGCGCGTCTCGTCCTGGCGGCTTTCCGTTTCCACCTGGGCGCGAATTTGGGCAATTTCGCCGTCCAGGCCGGAGAGCTTAGCCTCGATGGCGCCTAGCCTTGCATTGGCCTCCGTGGTCACCTTGCGGGCCGCTTCGATGTCGCTGCTCACCTTCTCGCTGCGCTTGCGGAGGAACTTGGGCAGCCACTTTGCGATCGGAATGCCAAGGCCTAGCACCACGATGAGAAAGTTGATGATCTCGAAGGAGCGAGCCGCAGTCTCCGGGCTCAGGTTGAACGCCTTGGCCGTGGCCTTTACCAGCGGGCCTTCAAGCCGGAAGGCGTTGGTCTGCGCTTCATCGGAGTCGGCGGCCTCGGGCTTGGCCGTCTGGCTGGATTGAGAAGCGGCGGTTGGAGCGGCCGAATTGGCCGCTGGAGCCGGTTCCTGTGCCTGAATCCGGAAGGGGACGGCCGCGATGCCGGCAAACATCAAGGCCAGCGGCAAAACGCGAAAAACTCGATTGGTGAAACTCACTTGCGGCATGAAATCTCTCAACGGGACCCCCCGGCGGCCACGGGCAGCACGGCGCAGACCACTTGGCGGGCCAACTCCCCGGCGGAGGCCTGGAGGTCAGCCCTGGCGTTGGCGGCCTCGGCTTCCAGTTCCGCCTTGGCCTGGCTCACTTTGAGTCCGGCAGCCTTGCGGGCCACGTCCAAAGCTGCGTCGCGCTCGGAATTCCATTGCTTCACGCGAGCCTCGCGCATCTTGAAAACCTCGCCGCGGGCCTGGCGCAGTTTGTCGGCGTATTCGGCTGCCCTGGCTTCAGCCTGGGCAATAGCCTTTTGCGCGTCTTCGTGGGCGCCTACGGTGCGGGCGCGGCGCTCTTTCAGCGTGGCCGTCAACGGCCCTTGCACCAGAAATTGGTAGGCCAGGACCAGCACGATGAAGAGCAGAATCGTTGGTACGGCGCCAAGCAGAAGCGTCCCGAGTTGTTGAATGATCTCTTGCATGCTGTCCGGTTCGTCCAGGTTGTTCAGGCGGTCAGAATGGTCTCTTGCGCGCAGGTGGAACACTTTTTTGTATCAGGAGTGGAACCGTCAAGTCAACGCATTGAGCCCCAATTTCAGGGGTCCCGTGACAGCGGTCACGATTGGGAACGTTTGTTCAAAAAAGAACTTGATTTCGCCCAAAATAAGCCTAGACTGGGATTACTACCTAGACCCGGTCCAGGGTCCAGCGGGCGGCCGGCTTCGGGAAGTCCTTCCACTCCCGGAGCTGGTAGCCCGCTTCTTCATTTTTCAGGCCATTTTTTCCGCTTCAGCCGTCTGTCTCCGCTACGGTTGAGCGACCGGTTTGTTCTGCGTGAGCAGGCCTTGGGCGCGCAGCCAGTTCTCCAGCAGGTTGGGCCACTGGTCCAGAATGGCGTCGCCCTTGCCCAGACCAATGCCGTGGGGCCCGTTCGGGAAGATGTGCATCTCAGAGGGAACGCCGGCCTTGACCAGCGCCTCGTAAAAGCGCAGCCCCTGTTCCACGGGAACCGCCTGATCGTTGAAGGTGTGATAGAGAAAGGTGGGCGGCGTCTCTTTGGTGACCAGCAAGTCTGGAGAGTACCCGGTCCGCAGCGCATCACAGCGATCCCTAGCGTTTTCTTTCTCGCAGGCGTTCAGATAGCGGGGATCGGAAGCGGATAGGGCGCCGATCCACGGATAGCCGAGGACCAGATAGTCCGGCCGGCTGGAGACGCGCTCGATGGGATCCTCGGCCTCCGGGTTGCCGGGAATGAACTTGGTGGCGGACAAGGCCGCCAGGTGGCCGCCGGCTGAGAAGCCGATGATAACAATTCGGTTGGGGTCGATCTGGTAGTCTCTTGCCCGCGTCCTCACCAGTTGCACCGCGCGCTGCGCGTCGAGTAGCGGAACGGGGAGCAGGTAGCCGTGCGAGGCGAGCCGGTAGCTCAGAACGAAGGCGCGAAAGCCGCGTGTGGTGAACCAGTCGGCTACCTGGCGCCCCTCATGGTTGCCTGCCAGATGGAGATAGGCGCCGCCTGGAAGAATCACCACGGCGGAGCCGTTATCCTGCCCTTTCGCCGGCTCAAAGATGGTCAGAGTCGGCGTATCTTCGCATGCCTTGCCCTTGGCCTCGGGAGCGTCGCCCGGCCACAGGCGGATGGTCTGGATGCCCAGGAAATCATTGTTGTTGCCGGCCATCGCGCAGGGTTCTTTTTGCGCCTGCACCGGCCCGCACGCCAGCAAAGTCCCCACCAACATTGCGAAAAATGCTCTCATCGCAACCTCACAACTCTTCGCCGCGATTATACAGGCTGTAAGAAAACTTCCCGGAGTAGGAAATCCCTCACTTCCCGGCCTTGACGATGAAGGCCGCCAGATCGTCTTTCAACTGGTGCAGGGCATCGACATTGAGATAGATCATGTGTCCCGACGGGTAGTAGCCAAACTGCACATTGCCGCGCAGCTCCGGGTCCAGGCCCATGTGCGCCAGATCGTATTCGGTGGCAAAGAACGGCGTGGCCAGGTCGAAATAGCCGTTGGCTGAGAAGACCTTCATGTGCGGGTTCTTGCGCATGGCGCTGGCCAGATCAGCGGCCACCCAGGGCTGCGCCTGCTCGCTGCCGGGGCCCATCATGGGTCCGCCGCTGGTGGGCTTGTGCTTCCAGTCCCACTGGCCGATGGAGTTGGCGCTGGGCCGGTAGGCGTCTGTTGTCTCGTACTTCAGTTCCCGCTCAAGATAATCGTGCAGGGCAGCGATAAATGCGCCCATGATCCCCGTGTCGGAGGCGTCGTAGCTGGGCGCTTCGCCGGCCGCGTCCACGTCCACGCCCTCGAAGCGCATGTCGTAGCGGCCCAGGGTCCGGCGGTCGTCGCGCAGAACCTCCTTGCGGAAGCGCGTGGGCGATATGCGCAGGTTGGCCTCCTTCACGTAGTCCACGCTCAAGCCCGTCAGCCGGCTTACCTCCTTGGCCACTGCGTCCAGTTGCGCGGCGGGCAGGTTGTGGCCGGCAAACAGCGCCTGCGCGTAGGGCCCGGAGGCAAAGACGCGCGCCTGCTCCACCCAGGTCGCCAGATCCGCGGGCTTGTTGGGAATCTTGTTGAAGTACCATGCCGCCGCCGCATAGCTGGGCAGGTTCGAGATGTAGACCGTGTCGTAACCGCCGGCGCGGACGCCGTAATTCAGAATCGAAGAGATCAGCACTACGCCGTTCAGTTGCACGCCGTCGTTAAACAGCATGTCGGCCAGGGCAGCCGAGCGCGTGGTCCCGTAGGACTCGCCGATCAGGAATTTCGGCGAATTCCAGCGTTGGTTCACGTTCAGGTAGCGCTGGATGAAGCGGTCAAAGGCGCGCAAGTCCTGATCCACGCCGGTAAAATCCTTGGCTGTTGCCTTGCCCACGGCGCGCGAGTAGCCGGTGAGCGGGGCGTCGATGAAGACCAGGTCGCTCTTATCCAGCAGCGAATACTCGTTGGGAACCAGCCTGAAGGGTGGTCCGGTGGTCGGATTGGGGCTGTCGGTCACGATGCGCACTGGCGAGAACGATCCCATGTGCAGCCACAGCGAGGCCGAACCTGGCCCGCCGTTATAGAGGAAGCTTACCGGCCGCGTCTGGGCGTCGGCGCCGTCCAGCGTGTAGGCCACGTAGAAGATGCTGCCGTAGGGCTTGTCGTCCTCATCGCGGATGATCAGCGTGCCGGCCGTAGCCGTGTACTTCAGCGTCTTGCCGCCCAGCGCCAGTTCGTGATGCGTGGCCACGGGCTTTTCCGGCGGAACAGGCGTTGCTTCCTTGTCGGCGTCTTTGTCTTTATGCTGCTCTGCGCCCGCCGCTGGTGGTTGTGCGGGGTTATGGATCTCCTGCGCCGGCGCGGCAGGGAAAAGGAAGAATGAGGCCAGGGCAACCAGTAGGACTACATCAAGCCGATGCACTGCTTTCATGAGCAAAGACCCTCCAGAACGATCAAATCAGTCTAGCACTGCGCTGCCGCAGCCTTCGAAGTTCATTTCTTACACTGCTAACTTCCCACCTTCTCCGCAGCGCGGGTTAAACAGGATGCGTAAAACTCATCGTTTTGAAAGGGCACGACTTGAGTCGTGCCATAAATGCCGCAAAATCAACCGGGCCTTTAGGCCCTGAGGGATGTTTTTCGTGCGTTTTGCTCGAAATTCATCTTGTTTTCGCAGCCTGTAAAGCCATGAAGCCTAGTCCCTGTTCCCTATTCCCTATTTGTGGAGTCTCAAGAGGTTGTTCCGATTCAGACCAGCG
>CAYQSI010000150.1:0-4543 GCA_964420185.1 uncultured Occallatibacter sp.
TTCTGGAGACGGGAACCAGCGACGCCAAGCCGATTCAACTGGGCGACGCGGGAGTCACTTATGCGCAGAGTGTTATCTTCCGCAAAGGCTCGCGCCTGGTGCGCATCGTCGCTTATGAATCCACGCCCGACACGCCGCAGGCTCTGCTTGCCCTGGCGCACGGTGTGGAAGCGAAACTGTAAACCGCCAGGGCCGGAAGTCCGGCAGCATCCACGATTGCGAGGAATGTGATGAGCAACCGCAGAGAATTTCTCCAAACCGCAGCAACCGGAGCCCTGCTGCTGGGTTCGCAAAGCAAACTGGGACTGGCCGCCATGATGGACCAGCACGGCCAGCACGCCGAAACGGGCAAGTCTAAAGTCGTGATTGCCAGGGATACGGCGCTTCACGGTGCAGGCACGCAACTGGACGAAAAGCGTGTGCTGGCGCTGCTTGACCGGGCCATTGCCGCCTACACCGGACGCGAAAATCCCGTGGAAGCATGGAAGCAAATCGTGCCCATGGGCCAGGTCATCGGCCTCAAGACTAATGGCCTGGGCGGCAAGGGAATCTCGACCCACTTAGTGCTGGTGCTGGCAATCGCCGAGCGGCTGCAACAGGCAGGCGTCAAGGCTGGCAACATCGTGGTGTGGGACCGCAACGCCCGCGATCTTCAGGCTTGCGGCCTCACCATCAATACCGATCCCAGCCGCGTCCGCTGCTACGGCTCCGATGTGGCCGGTTACGAGGAACAGCCCGTGGTGTGGGGCACGGCGAAGGTGCATCTCTCCAAGATTCTTACCCGCGAGTGCGGCATGGTGATCGGGCTGCCTATTCTCAAGGACCACAGCGATGCAGGCGTCACCTTTGCCATGAAGAACATGTATGGCGTGGTCAGCCGCCCGCAGGATCTGCACGCAGGCGGCTGCAATCCCGGCGTAGCCGATTTGAACTGCATTCCGGTCATCCGCGAGAAGGTCCGCTTCACGATTGGAGATGCCTTGACTTCGGTTTACGACGGAGGGCCAGGGTTTCACCCAGAGCGCCTCTGGTATCCCAACGCGCTCGTCGTGGGCGAGGATCGCGTGGCCCTCGATCACACAGCCTGGCAGATGATCGAACACAAGCGCGCCGAAGTGGGCATGAAGACGTTTGAGGCCGCCGGCCGTCCGCCACGCTACATTGCAACCGCCGCCGACCATGCCCACAATCTGGGCGTCAACGATCCGAGACGCATCAACCTGATGGAGATTTAAGCGGGAGAATTGCCATGGCCGGGGAAACGGGACGGAAGCCGGAAGAGACAAAAGGCATGACGCGGCGCGAGGCGATGCTGCAACTGCTGCGCGTGGGCGGAGTTGCGGCAGGCGCTGCGGGCGCGGCCGTCTGGCTGAGCGAACACAGTTTCCGTCCGGTTCCGACGCGCGCTGAACAAGCACGGCGCGACCATCGCATTGCCGCCGATCCGCAACTACCGGCGATGACCGTGGTGCAAGGCGGAGAACCGCGGGAGCTGGTTCAGAACGCTCTGGAGAATTTGGGCGGGATTCGCCGCTTCGTCAGCCGCCAGGATGTGGTGGTGATCAAGCCCAACATTGCGTGGGACCGCACGCCGGAGCAGGCCGCCAACACCAATCCTGACGTGGTCGCCGAGGTTGTGCGGCAATGCTGGCAGGCGGGCGCAAAACGCGTCATCGTCACCGACGTCAGTTGCAACGAGCCGCGCCGCTGCTTTCAGCGTTCCGGCATCCAGGCCGCCGCGCGTGCCGAGGGAGCGGAAGTCATCCTGCCCGATCCGGAACTCTACCGCGAGGTGGAACTGGGCGGCGTTGTGCTGAAGAGCTGGCCAGTTTTCACGCCATTTCTTGAGGCTGACAAAATCTTTAACCTGCCCATCGCAAAGCATCACGGGCTCACAGGCGTCACCCTGGGCATGAAGAACTGGTACGGCATCCTGGGCGGCCAGCGCAACCGGCTGCATCAGCAGATTCATCAGAGTCTCGCGGACTTGGCCAGTTTCATGCTGCCTACTCTGACGATGATCGACTGTTACCGCATCCTGCTGCGCAATGGGCCCACAGGCGGAAACCTGGAAGATGTGGCGACAAAGAAGACTATCGTCGCAGGAACTGATCCGGTGGCTCTCGACGCCTATGTCGCAAAAGCTTACTGGAACCTCGATCCGGAGCACATACCTTACTTGCAGATGGCCGCCGCACGAGGACTGGGCACCGTGGAGTTCGATAAGTTGCAGTTAAAGGTCAGCCAGTTAGGGTAACTACCTGCGATGGGGACAATGGCTCGCTGTTTCCTGGGAGGTTGCGGAAAAATTCGGATTTTCAGGCAAAATTTGCGAAAGACATCCCTCAGGGGCTGAAGCCCGCATTGATTTTGCGGCATTTGCGGCACGACTAGCGCTTTTTCGGAAATTGTGTAGACCGGAATTTTGGCGGTATCTCACCCATTCCGCAGAAAAACGCGGAATGGATGGGGCACCCAGCTTATTGGTTAGTTTAAGGGTGGGCCTCCTGCCGGGAGGTTTCGGGCCGGCCCTACGGGACGGCGGGAGGATTTTTTGGGTTATGCCGACCCCGGGTTCCGCTTCGCTCCACCCGGGGCTACTCTCACCTGCTCCCTCCGGGAGCCACCTGCAGTTCGACAGGTGCGCTTCGTGCATGGGGTTCGTGGGCTCCCAGGTCCCAGAAACGGGACCTGGGGCCCCCGGCATAAGACCGCGATGAACAGGGCACAGCTTTTCAAAAGTCAGGATGATTCTTCGGAGCTGATGAGTGGTCCACCTGCCTGACTTGCCAGTCCACTCTTATGCGTGGTCGTAGAAGCGGAAGAAGAGAGACTGCTTGGCGACCGGCTCGACGCGCTTCACCAACTCCGCCGCCTGAGTATCGCTGAGGGGCGTAAACTCGCGCGCCAGTTGCACGTTCTCTTCCAGTTGAGCGATGGTGTCGCAGCCGATGATGACCGTACTCACCGGGCGCGAGAGCGTGTAGTACATGGCTTCGCGAATGGTGAGCGTGCCCGGCGTCGGGGCCGTACCCTCCCAGGAGGGTCGTTGGCTCTGCTGGTCGGGGGGCGGCGGCGTCCACGTGGAGAGAATCCTTCCGCGCGCAGGGATCTTCATCCCGATAATGCCCATCTGCCGCTCAACTGCCAGCGGCAAAAGTTCCTGATTGAAGCTGAAGTGATGCGGGTCGGCAGCATTCATGGCCATCAGAATTGTGTCGAAGGGGTGACGGCGGAGGCACTCGATCAAAACGTCCGGCCGGAAGTGGCCGGTGACGCCGAGGAAGCGGACGACCTTCTGCTGCTGCATCTCGACGAGCGCTTCCATCGCGCCGCCCTTGGCGAAGATCTGGTCCACGTTGGCCTGGATGCCGACGTCGTGCAACTGCCACAGGTCCACGTGGTCGGTGTGGAGCAGTTGAAGCGATTTCTCGATCATGCGCAGCGAACCGTCGCGGGTGCGCTCCTTGGTCTTGGTGGCCAGGAAGGCCTCGTTGCGCCGGTGGGCCATGACCTTGCCCACATACTGCTCGCTCCAGCGCTCGGGACCGCCGTAGATCGACGAAGTGTCAATGTAATTCACGCCCAGGTCGAGCGCACGCTCGATGATGGGCACGGCCACGTCGAAGTTGTTGGGCTTCTCGACCGAGGCCTGGCCGCCGAGCGAGAAGATGCCCACGCGATAGCCCGTCTTGCCCAGGTTGCGCGTCGGCATGGCCGCGGGCGTTCTGGGGTTCGATGGCAGTCCGGGCAATACCTTCGGCGTATCGGCCAGCGCAGATGGCGTCAGCAAAGCGGCCGTGAGCGCTCCGCCCGTCTTCAGGAATTCACGGCGGTCCTGCTTGGCTGCCGCAGCCGGTTGATATTCGCTCATACAACCTCCTATGGACTGCGCGTCCGGCGGGACCGGGACCGCGCTTCGCGCGATGATCCATCATAAACCGGCGGCTGAAGCGAAGAAAAGTGTAATAAAGCGCGAAGGCGGGAGGCAAAGGAAAGGCCGCATCCGGGTGGATGCGGCCTTTGTTGTTGAGTGAAGCGGGGAGGGTGAATTAGTCGCCGGCGACCAGCTCGGATTCCTTTTCCTCGGCAGGCTTTGCCGGGGCAATCGAGTCCAGGGTGACCAGGCCCTCGACCGGCTTTTCGCCGAGGATATGCTCGCGATAAAGCTTGGCCATGCGGGCGTTTTCAGCGGCGTCGAGCTGCTTGTGATCGCGGGCGCGGATTTTCTCTTCGCGGGCGTTCTTGGCAATGCCCAGATCGTCGAGCGTGTGGTTGGCTTCGGCGTTCACGTCCACCATGTTGAGCGTCAGATCGTGACCCACCTCGGGCATATTCACTTTCTTGCCGCCGGTGAAGATCTCATGGCGGCCGTGCTCCTCATACCACTTGGTGAGGGTGGCCGTCATGTGCATCTTCTCGATGATGTTGCGCCAGCCGATGCCTGTGTTGTAGGCGCAGAAGCTGATTTCGCCTTCCTGCGTGGCGTAGGGGATGGTGCACTGCTCGGTGCGGCGGAAGTCGTATGTCCACAGATCCTGGA
>CAYQSI010000151.1:0-4504 GCA_964420185.1 uncultured Occallatibacter sp.
ACCAGCGCGTAGACGTTGGTAAAGGACTTGAGGCTGTCGCGGAGCTGGCTTTCGTCGGCCGAGGACTGGGCCCCCACCTTGCGCTGCAAAACGCTGCCTGCGACGGCGCAGACAGCAAAAAAGATGACCACGGTAAAGAAGGCGCGGCGGGCGCGGGGAGTCATAAGCGGGAAAAACCTCCGGACTGCGGCGCGGCAGGCCTTGGAAAGCGCCTGAAAGTGCAGTCTTAGGGCTAGTGTATAGCACCCATGGCGTTTGACGGCCGCCGAGGGCTTTCGGCAGCCGAGGGCGCTTGGATCTCAGCTCAACCTGACTAGGCCGCCCTCGGGCAATGTTACCAAAGTACCGTCCACTCGTAACGGCAGGTGGCCCACCCTAAAACTAACCAATAAGCTGGGTGCCCCATCCATTCCGCTTTTTTCTGCGGAATGGGTGGGATACCACGAACCCTGATTTGTCCATTTTCAATTCCACACAAGGTGAACGGGAGAGAATGGCTCCGTCCCCCAGGGACAGAATTTAGCCCCTGTGACAAATCCTTTCTGCAATTTTCCCTTACGGGCTGAGCGACTTGCCCCACAGGCTCACAGCCCCACAGGCCAGAACACACGCTATTGCACCCGAATTCACCTTAAAGACCGCTGAATTACCGCGTTTTTCCATCGATTATTTCAGAATTTGATGTAGTTCTATGTACACCTTTTTCTGTCCGAAAAGCCCTTTTACCCGCAAAATCGTGTAGTTGGAGCGTCACTGCCGCTGGGCGCCCAAGTCTCGATTTTGGAGACCTGGAAACCGATAATTCCACGAGCCAGCGTTCATCGTGAAGCGGCAACCGCCTGCCCGTTCACAACCGAGCCAACCAGTTTCCCCGCCGCATCCGGGGCGGTTAACATTTCCCGGCGGGAATTCCGGTGCGGCGGGGTCTGTTTTCCGGGAGCGGGGAGATTGCAGCCCCGCATCCTCCAATTCTCTCGGCGAGGGGAGCGATTCGAGGAAAACCAAGCCAGATTTGGCCGAAATCCGCCCGAATCGCGCAGGGAATCGCCTTGGCGCTGCCCAGGCATTTACAATGGCGTCTATGCAACAGGGATCGACTCGTCGTGCCCTGCGGTGCCCTGACCCTATGACTCTTCGACTTTTTCGCATTTCCGCGGCTTTCGTGTTCGGCACGGCGCTGCTCGCAAGTTCCACGTTGGCGCAAACGCATCCCGCCGCGCCTCAGAGCCCCTACGGCGGCACCACGGTCGAGGAGATGGTCGCCCGCGTCAACGACCAGATCATCACACGCTCGGACTACGACCGCGCGATGAAGGAACTGGACGACGAGGCGCGCCAGCACGGCGCCTCATTGCAGGAAATTTCCACGGCGCACAAGGATCTGCTGCGCAACCTCATCGACCAGCAGCTCTGGCTCTCCAAGGGCAAGGAGCTGGGCATCACTGGCGAAACCGAGCTGGTGAACCGGCTGAACGCGATCCGCAAGCAATACAACCTGGAAACCATGGAAGACCTGGAAAAGGCAGCCAAGGAGCAGGGCGTCTCGTTTGAGGATTTCAAGGCCAACATCCGCAACGGCATCATCACGCAGGAAGTGATGCGCCAGGAAGTGGGCAAGCGGGTTCAGTTCACCGCTGGCGAGGCGCAGCGCTACTTTGAACAGCACAAGCAGGAGTACGCGCAGCAGGAAAGCGTGAGCCTGGCCGAGATTCTGGTCAGCACCGGCACGCCTGCCCCTTCGGTGACGGAAAAAGGCGGTGTGCAGCCGGACGATCCGGCAGCGCTGGCAGCGGCCAAGGCGAAGGCCGACGACCTGGAGGCCAAACTTCACGCCGGCGGCGATTTCAACCAGTTGGCGCGCAGTTTCAGCGACGGGCCCACAGCCGCCGAGGGCGGCGATCTGGGCCAGTTCCATCGTGGTGCACTGGCCAAAGTGCTGGAGGACCAGACCTTCGGGCTCAAGGCGGGACAATTCACTGAGCCGATTCGCACGCGGCAGGGCTTCGTCATCCTCAAGGTGATCGAGCACATCCCCGGCGGCATTCCGCAGTACAAGGACGTGGAGCAGCAGGTCGAGGAGAACTTCTATATGGCCCGGATGGAGCCGGCCACGCGTGGCTATCTGACAACACTGCGCGAGCAGGCCTTCATCGACATCAAGCCGGGCTTTGCCGACAGCGGCGCCAGCCCCAAGCAGACCAAGCCGATCTACAGCGCCTATACGCCGCCTACGCCGAAGAAGAAAAAGAAGGTGGAGCGCACTCGCTTCCGCGAGAGTACACACAACTACCGGCAGAAGTCGTCCAAGGTAGCTGCTGCGTCAGAAGCGCCCGCTGAGCCGGCCGCTACGCCGGCCAAGAAGAGCAAGAAGGCCAGCAAGAGCGAGATCGCGGACCAGGCCGCGATGAAGCCGGGCAAGAAGGAAAAGATTCGTCTTGGCCACGCACCGACCAAGACCTTGCCCAGCGCGCCGCAGGTCAGTCCGGAAGATGCGCGCGGAGGCGCGGAGCAGCAAACGGCGAGTGCCGCACCGGAGCCGGTGAATCCGCTGGAGACGAACGCCAGGCCGGAGAAGAAGACCCGCTTCAGCGCGCGCGCCAAGCAGGCCAGGCAGCCCAAGGTCAAGGGACCAAAACTGGATGCTTTGGCTTCCCCTGCGCCCGACGCGGCAGAGGTTGCCGACCGCCAGATCCAGGCCGGCCCGTTGGGCTTGGCCGGCGATACGTCCAAGAAGAAGAAAAAGACGTCCACAACTACGGGCGACAAGACCCGGCTGGCCGATAAGAAAAAGGCTGAGACCCCGGCGCAGAACTCCGGCGACGTTCCGCTGGGTCCGGCCCCGCAGACTCCTGCCCCGGCTCCGCAACAGCATCAGTAACCCCAGCATTCACACCAACAAAGCAGAGGGCGCGTTTTCGGACGCGCCCTCTTTTTCAGAACTACCTCCGTTCCGCATATTAGAATTGCTGAGTTCAGCAATCTTGCAATTGTTTGCGCTGTGCGGCTGTCATGGCCGTTCTCCGCGGGTAATGGCGCGGCAGCGTCGTGCAGAATTCAGGTTGCACGGAGGCTTTTTTGAAACTAAATTTCGGATCGCTGGCATTGGTTGCCGTCGTGATGCCGATCCTTGTCCTACACTTCTGGGCGCCTCCCTGGACACTTCCGCGAATCGCGGGACTTGCCATTGCAATTCCGTCTTTTCTGCTGCTCGCTCTGGCCCGCATTCAACTGGGACGGGCCTTCAGTGTGCGGGCCAAGGCAAGCACGCTGGTGATCACCGGCCTCTATTCCCGCATCCGCAATCCGATCTACGTCTTTGGCTGCCTGACGATCGCGGGATTCATTCTCTGGGCAGGTCAGCCCTGGTTGTTGTTGTACTTTGTCGTTCTGATTCCTTTGCAGGTTTATCGAAGCCGGAAAGAGGCGCGGGTGCTGGAGGAGAAATTCGGCGCATCCTATCTGGAGTACAAGCGACAGACGTGGTTCTGATCCGGTAATGGATTCAAGGGATGGATCGAGCGTCCATCCGATGCAACCGTAAAGTTCTTTTTTTAAAGGGAGACTGGATGCATTCTGTGTGGTTTGGCGAGTTTTTCGGGACGCTGGTGCTTGTGTTGTTGGGCAACGGCGTGTGTGCCGGTGTGACGCTGCGCAAGTCTTACGCGGCTGACGCGGGCTGGATGGTGATCACCACCGGGTGGGCGCTGGCGGTGTTGTGTGGCGTGCTGGTGGCGCAGGCCTTTGGCAGCCCCGGCGCCAGCCTGAATCCGGCCATCACGCTGGCCAGCGCGGTGACCACCGGGAATTTTTCGCAGTTGGCGAGCTTGTGGCTGGCGCAGTTGCTGGGGGCCATTTGCGGCTCGGCGCTGATGGCGCTGCACTATGCGGCGCACTGGCGGCTTACGCCCGATCCGGCGGCCAAGCTGGGCATCTTCTGCACCAACGGGGCAGTGCACAACCCGCCGATCAACTTCCTGAACGAGGTTTTGGGCACTATGGTGCTGGTGGTGGTGGTGGGCGCCATCTTTTCGCACGGGGTGTCGGCGACCGGACCGGCGGCGGGCGTGGGGCAGTGGCTGGTGGCCTGCCTGATATGGGGCATTGGCCTCTCGCTGGGCGGGACCACCGGCTATGCCATCAACCCGGCGCGTGATCTGGGTCCGCGGCTGGCTCATTGGCTGCTGCCAATTCCCGGCAAGGGCGGCTCGAACTGGCGTTATGCGCCGATTCCTGTCGTTGGTCCTTTGGTGGGAGGAGCTTTGGCCGGGCTGCTGCTGCGGTACGCGCATCTGTGACGTGAATGAGTTCCACATCTCAGATGAGAGTGTTCAGTTCGGCGGCTGGATTACAGATTGTCTCTGAAGATCCTTTACATATTCGTAGCTTCTATTCCGTTTTTAATGAAGCGCTCGACGATCGTCGAGCGCTTCATTCAAGGTTGAATGGGTTTTACAGCTTTTCTGCCACGCTTTTTAACTGTGTGAAGAGGGTCAGGTAGTCAGGG
>CAYQSI010000152.1:0-4382 GCA_964420185.1 uncultured Occallatibacter sp.
ACTGGCCAAAGTACTCCTTCAGCCAGATCATGGCCAGCGCCGCATCCAGGCCGCGCGCCGCAGTGCGGCCCAGCGTGGAGAAGAGCGCGGTGACGGGGACGTTGAGCTTGCCCAGAGTATCTTTCACCAATTCCTGCACGTCCGTGCGGCCCGAGGCATAGGCTACCAGCAGCCTCGCCAGCGGGCCAACCTCCATCGCTTGTTCCTTCCAGCGCGGCGTCTTCAGGAACGAATACTTATCGTGCCCTTCGAGCGATTCAAAAGGCGGCTTGGGCCCGGTGTAGTTCAGCTTTGTCTCGCCCGCCCAGGGGTGGATGCCCGCGTTGTCTCCGCCTTCGTAGCTGTACCAGGAGTGTGCAATGTACTCCTTGATCTCCTGCGAATCACGCGCGTTGACTGGATGTACCTTGCTGAGGTCGCGATTGAGCACCACCCCGCGCGGATACTTGAATGCCTCTGGCTTGCCGTAACCTTGCGTGGGGAATTCGCCATAGCTGAGGTAGTTCGTCAATCCGCCACCCCAACTTGCCCAGTCCTTGTAGAAGGAGGCAACGGCCAGCAGATCGGGAATGTAGACCTGGTTGATGAACTCATCGGCCTGGCTGATGAGGTGA
Source organism: uncultured Occallatibacter sp. (assembly GCA_964420185.1). Lineage (GTDB taxonomy): Bacteria > Acidobacteriota > Terriglobia > Terriglobales > Acidobacteriaceae > Telmatobacter. Next base: position 615 of record CAYQSI010000152.1, read on the forward strand.
GAGACCAGGTTCAGCCGCTCGGAGTTGATGGCGGCCACTTCATTCAGATTGATGGAGCAGGGAACGCCGCCCACCAGATAATTTGGATGCGGGTTCTTGCCACCGAAGACCGTATGGATCTTGACGATCTCCTTTTGCCATACCAGGGCGTCAAGGTAGTGCGCTACCGCGATCAGGTTCACCTCGGGCGGCAGCTTGTACGCCGGATGGCCCCAATAGCCGTTGGCGAAGATTCCAAGACCGCTGGCGGCGAAGGCCTTGATCTTGTCCTGCACCTCGGAGAAATAAGCTGGTGTGTTCTTGTCCCATTTGGAGAACGATCCCGCCAGCTCCGCGGCCTTCTTGGGGTCGGCCTTGAGCGCGTTCACGATGTCCACCCAGTCCAGCGCGTGCAGATGGTAGAAGTGGATCACATGATCCTGCACGTACTGCGTGGTCATCATGATGTTGCGAATCAACTCGGCGGTCGGGGGGACGGTGATCCCCAACGCGTTTTCCACGGCACGAACGCTGGTGAGCGCATGAACCGTGGTGCAGACGCCGCAGACGCGCTCCGTGATGGCCCAGGCGTCGCGGGGATCGCGGCCCATGAGAATCTTTTCAAGACCACGGACCATGGTGCCTGCGCTGAATGCGTCGGTAATGACGCCGTTTTCAACCACCGCCTCAATGCGGAGGTGGCCTTCAATGCGAGTTACAGGATCGACGACGACTCGTGTCATGGCGCTTTACGACTCCTTTTGGTCTTCGGCGTGCACTTCTGCGATCACTTTTCGTTTGCGAATGTTGGTCACCACCGCGTGGGCGGCAACTCCGGCCAGCGTGGCCACTCCCACCACCGTGCCCACCGTGTCCGCCGTGCTCTCGACGCCAAAGCCGGGGAAGGAGGCCAGGTGCTGGTAGAAGGGGCCATTGTCCCAGAAGCCCGCCTCGCTGCAACCGATGCAGCCATGACCGGACTGGATGGGATAGCTGGTGCCCTCGTTCCACCTGGTCACCGAACAGGCGTTGTAGGTGATCGGACCGCGGCAGCCCATCTTGTACAGGCAAAAGCCTTTGCGCGCATTCTCATCGTCCCAGGACTCGACGAAGAGACCGGCATCGTAGTTCGGCCGGCGATAGCAGGTATCGTGGACGCGGCGGCCATAAAACTCCTTGGGCCGGCCCTGGCTGTCGAGTTGAGGAGCCCGCCCCACGACCAGCAGATGGGTGACTACGGCCATCATGACGTCGGCAATCGGCGGACAGCCCGGCACGTTGATGACCGGCTTATCGACCAACTTGTAAATCGGCGTGGCTCCGGTCGGGTTGGGCCTGGCCGCCTGAACGCAGCCATTCGAGGCGCAACTGCCCCACGCCACCACAGCGGCCGCATCCTTGGCGACGGTCTGCAAGATCGATTCGGCCGTCTTGCCGCCGATCATGCAGTAAACACCGTCGTGGCCCGTCGGCACCGCGCCCTCCACCAGCACGATGTACTTGCCTTTGTTCTTTTCAATCGTATCGGTCAGGCACTTCTCCGCCTGGAAGCCGGAAGCCGCCATCAACGTCTCGGTGTAGTTCAGGCTCAGCACGTCGAGCAGCACATCCAGCACAATGGGGTGCGATGCCCGGATGAACGACTCGCTGCAGCAAGTACACTCCTGGAAGTGAAGCCATACCACAGCCGGTTTTTCCTTCTTCTCGAAGGCCGAGACAACCTGTGCCGCGCCGGATTGACCCAGCCCGGCCACCGTCGCGGCGGCAGCGCAGAATTGCAGAAAATCCCTGCGGCTGTAGCCCTTCTGCTGCATCGAATTCCAAATTGATTGACCCATGCCTACCTCGCTCCGTGTGCAGGAACCGGGGAAGCCGCTGGTGGCTGAAGAAGCATATTGAGGAAGCCGCCAGCCGTTCGCCGATGGATAAATCGGAAGGTACTCAGCGGAAAGGATAAGTCGCTGTGAGCTACGTCACATTTGTTGCGGACCATTTTAGGCCTAGTTGTCAGCAATGAGATCATGAGCGGCGTCACACGTATCGCCGGGCGGCAATGACGTTCGAACGACACGATTTTGCGGGTGAGAGGGCTTTGCGGGCAGAAAATGGTGTGCATAGAAATACATCGAATTCTGAAATAATTGATTCAAAAGCAAGATAATTCATGGGTTTTTAAGGCAAATCAGGCTGCAAAAGCCTGTTCAGGCGTGCGGGCCATCAGCCTGTAGTGAAAGTCATCCCTCAGGGGTTCAACAGGCTGCGGAAAAGCTCGGGATTTCGGGCGAAATTGGCGGAAAGTGTACTTCCGTGGCTAAAGCCAGCGTTGATTCTGTTGGCCTTATGCGGGGGTTAAAACCCCCGCCTCCCTCCGGAATGAGCTTTTCCGCAGCCTGTAAAGCCCGTAGATTCTATTGGCTATGTCGGCACGGCTGAACAGGCTGCGGAAATAGGGCGAGTTTCGAACAATGCGCACGAAAACATCCCTCATGAGCTAGAGTGTTTTTCCTGTTGGTGTGGAGTACGACGTGGACCGGGAGGTCCACGCAACAGCCGGCCAGGAGGCCGGCGCTACCTGTTCTTGCAGCGACTACGGGCTATCGTGGATCGGATTGAGGAGCGAGGTTAGGCGGCAGCGGGAAGGCGGGAGATGGGAATGGAGAAGGAAGCGCGGGAGCGGATGCGGCAGCGGCTGGATGATGCTGCGCATGGGTACCGGTTGGGGCGGACGGCGGCGGGAGAGATGGCGAGTTGGCTGCGGGCGCTGCGGCAGACGCTGGGGATTCCTGTGGAGGAGTTCGCGCGGCGGCTGGGTGTGAGCCGGAGAGAGATTTTCAGGCTGGAGCAGTCGGAGGAGGAGTCGCGCATCCAGTTGGGAACGCTGCGGCGGGCGGCGGAGGCGCTGGATTGCGAGTTAGTTTACGCCCTGACGCCGCGGCGGGGAACGCTGAACGAGATGGCGGAGGCGCAACGAGCGAAGCGGGAGACAGCGAGAAAACAAGCTCGCGCGGAGGTGGATGAACGGAGAGTGGCAGAGGGCAAACCGCGCCGGGGACCGGACCCGCAGTTGGCAGCGATCAAAACGTTGCTGCGGTTGGCGGGGATCTGAATAGGGGTTAGGGATTAGGGGTTAGGGAGTAGGAACTCAATGCTGTTGCAGGAAATATCCAGGGTTTCCGGTACGCTGAGAGGAGACAAATTGAATGGAGAGAAGTGGGGGAAGGCAGGAGAGAGCCTTCCTGATTTTGTTTAGGCCATCTCCGCGGCGCGCGTGCGCAGGGGAGACGAGAGACCGGAATTCCGATGAGGAATTGCCGCCAATACTCCTTTTCTGCGGGCGCGATGATCCGTGGGGAGTTGGCCGGAAATGACGGAACGATGGACGAAAGACAGCAGGAGTTGAGGATAGACCATGAGAGCAGGAAAACAGGCGGAACAACCAAGAGCAGGACGGTTGAACGGGCGAGCGGGGGTAAGACGGCGCGCAAGAACGGCGCGGAGCGGCTGCGGCAGGCGGCAGACAGGCGGGTGGGGCGGAACTCGGAGGAACTGGCCGATCTGCTGACGAAAAAGGCGTTGGCGGGAGACCTGGCCAGCACAAAAGTGCTGGTTGCGCTTGCGGAGCAGAAGAAGCCCAGCCCGGAGCCCAAGAAGAAGCGGCGCGGACCGAGCAGGGCGGAGCAGTTGGCGGCGGAACCGGAGTGGCGGGGAGAAGGGGAGGAACAGGGAATAGGGAATAGGGAATAGGTGTGAAGTTTCAGGAGGTTGTCCATTCGATCTGAACGCGAGAAG
>CAYQSI010000153.1:0-4313 GCA_964420185.1 uncultured Occallatibacter sp.
TGTCGCAGTCCATCATGAAGCCGATGGTGCCGGTGGGCGCCAGGACCGTGGTCTGGGAGTTGCGGTAGCCATACTTTTCTCCGTTGACCAGAGCCATGTCCCAGCATTCGCGGCTGGCGTCAATGAGGGCGTCGAGCTGGGGCACGTTGAAGGGCTCGCCCGCCGAGCGCGATTTGCCGATGTTGTTGACCTCAGCGCGGTGCATGCGGATCACGTCGAGGAAAGGCTCGCGGTTGACATAGAAGCCGGGGCAGGCGCCGCCCTGATGATCAACACTGGCGGTGAGCGGTGTGGCCGAGGCAATCGGCGGGCAGTTAGCGGCCACAATGGCCGACTGCAGGTAGGCCTGGCCGCTCATGATGGCGGTGAGCACAGCAGCCAGATCGCGACCGGCGGTTGAGTCGTAGGGCAGGCCGAAAGCCATCAGCAGCGCGCCGAGGTTGGCGAAGCCCAGGCCCAGAGGACGGTAGTCGTGGGAGTTGCGGGCGATGGCCTCAGTCGGGTAGCCCGAGGCGTCCACAAGGATTTCCATGGCGGTGATGACCACGGAGATGGAGTGCCGGAAGGCGGCAATGTCAAAGACTCCAGACGGGGTAACGTACTTCATCAGGTTGAAGCTGGCCAGGTTGCAGGCCGAGTTGTCCAGGAACATGTACTCCGAGCAGGGGTTTGAGGCGTTGATGCGGTCGGTGTTCTTGCTGGTGTGCCAGCGGTTGATGGTCGAGTCGAACTGCATACCTGGGTCGCCGCAGAGCCAGGTGGCCTCGGCGATCTTGCGCATGATCTCGCGGGCCTTGTAGGTCGCGACCGGCAGGTGGCCGTTTACCGTATAGGTGGTGAAGTCGCCGTCGTTCTCGTAGGCGCGCATGAACTCGTCGCTGACGCGGACGGAGTTGTTGGCGTTTTGAAAGAAGATGGACGAGTAGGCCTCCGAATCGGGGCCGGAGCCGTCGTAGCCGGCCTTGATGAGGGTGAAGGCCTTGGCTTCCTCCTTGGCCTTGCATTCAATGAACTCCATGATGTCCGGATGGTCGGCGTTGAGGATCACCATCTTGGCGGCGCGGCGGGTCTTGCCGCCGGACTTGATGACTCCGGCAAAGGCGTCAAAGCCGCGCATGAAGCTGAGCGGGCCCGAGGCCTGGCCGCCGCCCGACAACTGCTCCATGGAGCCGCGAATCGACGACAGGTTGGTTCCCGTGCCCGAGCCCCACTTGAACAGCATCCCTTCGGTTTTGGCCAAGCTGAGAATCGAGTCCAGCGAATCGTCCACGGAGTTGATGAAGCAGGCTGAACACTGGGGATTGTGATAGCCGGAGGCGGAGTACTGGACACCGCCGGTCGCGGGGTCCCAGTGCCAGTTCTGGCCGTCCGCATCCGGCTCCAGGCGGTCGCAGCCCACATTGAACCAGACCGGCGAGTTGAAGGCCACTTTCTGGGTCAGCAGCATATGGGCCAGTTCGTCGTGGAAGATGGCCGCACCCTCGGGGGTGGCAAAGTAGCCGCCAGCCATGCCCCAGTCGCGGATGGCCTCGGTCACGCGGGCCACCAACTGGCGGACGCCAGTCTCCCGCTCCGGCGTGTCCATCTGCCCGTGCAGGTACTTCGAGGCCACGATATTGGTCGCGGTCATCGACCAGTCAGCAGGCACCTCGACGTTCTTCTGCTCGAAGATGAGATTGCCGTTACTGTCGGCAATCGACGCGGTGCGGTGCTCCCACTGGAGTTCGTCATAGGGGGAGACGCCCTCGGTGGTGAAGCGGCGAGTAAAGATCAAGCCCTCCGGGGTGTGGGGAGTCTGCTGGGTAGTGGCGGAAGACTGAAACTGGACCTCTTTCATAAAAACCCTCTCAATCGGCAAATACCGGTGAATCTTCGGTCCTCTCCGGCGCAAGGCGGCCTGGAGGGAGTAAGAAATAAACTCGATCAACGAACGAAACGGGGATTGAAAAGTACAGCTAGTTCTCAGCTCTCAACGGTCTCTTGGTGGAATTCTCACACCTAAATTCGATACCAACCGTTTAAGGCCGCAGTTGAGAAAGTACCGCTGTCTGTGGTGCATGTCAACAACAAACCACAATATCTTGTATTTTGTTCACCTTCCCGGCATCTACTTTCCAAACAAAGGCAATTGCCTGTGGAAAGCTCAAACCCCCTTGCGGAGCGCGGGTTTCCGGCTGCCCAATCTGCTGCAAATCCGGTGCAACCCCTAGGTCCGCAAGCACATCCCACTCAAACTACAAGCCTAGTCCTCGCCGGGGCCGGGGGCAAGACGCAGGAACGGTGCAGTTGAGGGGGCAAGTCTGTGGAGATGTGGACAACCCGGACCTTCAATCCTGGCGCCTCCTGACCTCGACTTTACCTGCTACAAGTGAGTCCCGTTCCCTGGCCAGGCTGACATTGCGAGCCGGCATAAGGTTGGTCAACTTCGCCGAACAGCGCTTTGCCAGATCGGAAGCAGGATCGATGGCCGGATTCAATGTGCGTTCCCCGCTGGGGATTTCGGTTCCCTGCCCCTCAGGACCGGGGCGGTTGTCACGGCGCTTGAGGAATTGGGGCGCCATGGCTATGGTGACGGTGCAGTGCCACTTCATGAGCAGACGCCACCCTGGTGTGCAAAAAACGCCGCCCGTTTCCAGGCGGCGTTTTCTTCGATTCTCAGGACAGGAATCAGATGCTTTCCTTGGTTTCAATCCTCATGCCATAGAACGACTTCCGCACGAAGAACGCCGACACCAGGAAGAACGCGACTGTCAGTACGTGTGTGAGCATCGGATTGCTCTTGGTGAGCGTCACGGCAAGTTCGACCGCAAGCAGTCCGAACAAGGTCGTGAACTTGATAATCGGGTTCATGGCCACCGACGAGGTGTCCTTGAACGGATCGCCGACGGTGTCTCCGATTACGGTTGCGTCGTGCAGAGGTGTCCCCTTCATATTCAAGTCGACCTCAACAACCTTCTTCGCATTGTCCCAGGCGCCGCCGGCATTGGCCATGAAGATCGCCTCGTACAGCCCGAAGATCGCAATCGAGAACAGGTAGCCGACAAACAGGAACGGCTCCATGAAGGCGAACGAGAGGGTGGCGAAGAAGACGGCGAGGAAGATGTTGAACATCCCCTTCTGCGCGTACTTCGTGCAGATCTCGACCACCTTCTTGCTGTCTGTGACCGAGGCCTTCTCCGCGCCTTCCAGCTTGATGTTGGCCTTGATGAACTCGACCGCGCGGTAAGCGCCGGTGGTGACCGCCTGCATGGAAGCGCCGGCGAACCAGAAGATGACCGCGCCACCGCAGATCAGCCCCAGCATGAAGGGCGCGTGCAGCAGAGAGAGTTTATCTACGTTATCTTTCAGTCCGTTGGTCAGGGCCATGATGATCGAGAAGGTCATCGTCGTTGCGCCCACCACAGCTGTGCCGATCAGCACCGGCTTGGCTGTAGCCTTGAAAGTATTGCCGGCTCCATCGTTGGCTTCCAGCAGGTATTTGGCTCGTTCGAACTTGGCGTCGAAGTTGAAGTCCTTTTTCAACTCGGCTTCGATGCCGGGAATGGTCTCGATCAGCGACAGCTCATAGACAGACTGAGCATTGTCAGTAACCGGGCCGTAGGAATCGACGGCAATCGTTACAGGTCCCATGCCCAGGAAGCCGAAGGCTACCAGGCCAAAGGCGAAGACGGCCGGAGCCAGCATCATTCCCGCCGGATTATTAAATGCATCCGGTATGCCGCCACTGAAGAAATAGCCCAGGCCCATCAGCGCGACCATGCTCAGTCCCAGCCAGTAGGCCGACATATTGCCGGCCACAAGGCCCGACAGGATACCCAGGGAAGCGCCGCCTTCCTTCGCGGAGGTGACCACTTCTTGCACGTGGGCCGAGTTGGTTGAAGTGAAGACCTTGACCAGTTCGGGGATCAGCGCGCCCGCCAGCGTTCCGCAGGAGATGATCGAGGCCAGTTTCCACCAGAGCGATCCGTCCCCAAGGGTCGGGATCATCAGGTAGGAGACGACGTAGGTCAGGGCGATGGAAACAACGGAGGTGATCCAGACCAGCGAGGTCAAGGGCGCTTCGAAGTCCATCTCGTCGGAGTTGCCGTATTTCGCCTTGGCGATTGCGCCATTCAGGAAGTAGGCGGCCGAGCTGGAGATCAGCATGGCCACGCGCATCACGAAAATCCATACCAGCAGTGTCGCTTGCGTCTTGTGATCCGGAACTGCCAGCAAGATAAAGGTGATCAGGGCTACGCCGGTAACGCCGTAGGTCTCGAAGCCGTCGGCCGAGGGTCCAACCGAATCGCCCGCGTTGTCGCCCGTGCAGTCGG
>CAYQSI010000154.1:0-4309 GCA_964420185.1 uncultured Occallatibacter sp.
CGAGGTCACGCCGTTTCCCGATCTGCTGGACGAATTGCCCGCGCGGGAGCGCAGGTTCTTCCATACCTCAGTCGAAACCCTGACCTCCGAAATCGTCAGAAAGATCGATTCCGTAGAGTCGGTTTGACGCGGGCTGCAAGCGGCCCGGCTGGAAGATGCGTACACCGCGTCTTCCAGCCGGTCCCGTTCCAGAGCTTTTCTAAAGATCGCGCAAGCTCCTGGGTGCCCCATCCTTGCCGCGTTTTTGTTCTTGCGGCAAGGGTGGGATACCACGACTCTGGTATCACAGAAACATTAGAAATGCGCTAGTTAGGTACGAGGCCCGTACTGGGGTTCATCCCGAAACTCTGGGTGCCCCACCCTCGGCGCGTCTTTGTTTTTGCGCCTAGGGTGGGATACCACGACTCTAACATTCCAGAAACATGAATAATGTTCTAGAAATGGAAAAGGTTCTTGATCATGAACAGCACGTTTGCCGGCCGCTCGGCCAGCCTGCGCATGTAATAGGGGTACCACTCGTGGCCGAAGGGTACATACACGCGCACGTTGTAGCCCTCCTGCACGAGCTTGCGCTGCAAGTCGGAACGCAGGCCGTAGAGCATCTGGAACTCGAAACTCTTGGGGTCGATTCCGTGTTCTTTGGCGTAGCTCTTGATGGCGGCGATCATGGCCAGGTCGTGGGTCGCGAAGCCATGGTAGACTCCGCTTTCCAGCAGCATCTTGCTGAGGCGAATGTAATTCGCGTCCACATCGGCCTTGTGCGGATACGCAACCGTTGCGGGCTCGTCGTAGGCTCCCTTGCACAGCCGCACGCGGGTTCCGTCAGCCACCAATTGCTCGATGTCTTTCTGGGAGCGGAAGAGGTACGACTGGATCACGATGCCAATTGCCCCGTGCAGCTCAGGCTTGGCATTCAGCCGATGCACGATGTCCATGGTCACCTGCGCCAGCGGCGAATCTTCCATGTCGATGCGGACAAAGCTGCCCGTCGCCTTTGCGTGTTGAGCTACACTCTCGGCGATGCTCTCCGCCAGGGCGGGTGAAAGGGTCAGCCCCATCTGCGTCAGCTTCATGCTGATGTTGGCCTTCAGCTTCCGCTCGGCGATCAGATCCAGCAGCTTGTGGTAGACCGCGGCGGCGGCCTGGGCCTCCTTCTCTGAGGTCACGCTCTCGCCCAGCGAGTCCAAGCTGACAGTGATGCCGTCTTTGTTGACGGCCTCGGCCACGCGCAAGGCGTCGTCGATCTCCATGCCAGCAATAAACCGGGAGCTGACACGGATGCCCAACCGGGAGTTTTCGCTAAAACGGCGAAGAGGCCGATTGCTGGCAAGTGCGATGAAGAATGAACGAAGTATAGGCATTTTCGGTTCTCCTCAAATAGGCCTCTGGTTCTCAGGCCAATTTTCAAACGAACCAGTTTCGCACAGTTGGGCGGCGATAGGGGAGGCCGGGCGAATCTTCGGCGAAATAATCTCCTCCTCTATCTCTGCCGCACGAAGTGGGTCAAGGACTTGGGGCGTCCATCGATTCTCCTGCGCCAGCCGGGTTTTCTCCTCGGCCGCCCGGCCTTGCGCTTGCCTTCCCTCCATCGCGGCGGGCGCACATTCTCTATAATGCGGAAGACCACTAGGTCTCTGGCCGCGTGAATTTGTACCAATGTTGGGTGCCCCACCCTCGGCGCGTCTTTGTTTTTGCACCTAGGGTGGGATACCACGAACTCAATGAAACTTCTTCATCCGCTCAGCGACCTGGTCTTGCAGGAGTGCCTCGTGAACCGTAAATCTGCCTCAATTTTCCGCCCCCTTTTTGCTCTCGGCTTACTCGTCCTTGCGCTGCCCGCTGCCTTGGCCCAAACCGCCGCGCCCACGGTCTACGTCAAAGCCGGTCATCTCTTCGACGCCACCAGCGACAACCTGCGCGACAACATGGTGCTGATCGTCGAGGGCGAGCGCATCGCCAAGGTGGCGCCCGCCTCCCAGGTGACCATTCCTGCCGGGGCCACGGTCGTCGATCTCTCTCAGGCCTGGGTGCTGCCGGGGCTCATCGATTGCCACACCCATCTGGAGGCCCGCGCCGACCACTATGACCCGATCTGGGATGTGCGCGATACCCCCTTCACCGGTGGTTTTAACGGCGTGGTCAACGCCAACAAGACCCTCCAGGCCGGTTTCACCAGCGTCCGCGACGTGGGCTCACAGCCTTTCTTCGCCGTCGATCTGCGGCGCGCCATCAACGAAGGCCTCTTTCCCGGCCCGCGCGTGGTGGCCAGCGGTCCAGCCATCTCCATCACCGGCGGCCACGGCGATTTGAACGGCTTTGCCCCCGGCGTCCAGAACAGGATGTATCCGGAAGAGCGCGGTTATTCTCTTGCCGACGGCCCCGAAGAGGTTCGCCATCAGGTGCGCGAGCAGATCAAGTACGGCGTGGACGTCATCAAGCTCCACGCCACCGGCGGCGTACTCTCCTTGGGCGATAAGCCTGGCGCCGAGCAACTCACTTACGAAGAGATGAAGATGGCCGTCGATGAGGCCCACCGCACCGGCAGGAAGGTGGCCGCGCACGCCCACGGAACGCAGGGAATCAAGGACGCGGTTCGTGCCGGCGTTGACTCCATCGAGCATGGCAGCCTCATCGACCAGGAAGGCATCGAGATGATGAAGGCTCGCGGCACGTATCTTGTCGCCGACATCTATAACGACGATTACATCCTCGGCAAGGCCGTCGAGTTCGGCCTGCCCAAGGAGAATGTCGAGAAGGAGAAGACGGTAGGCCGCCTCCAGCGCGAGAACTTCGCCAAGGCCGTGGCCGCGGGCGTCAAGATCGCTTTCGGCACCGATGCCGGCGTCTATCCCCACGGCGACAACGCCAAGCAGTTCCACTACATGGTCAAGTTCGGCATGACCCCGGCCGGGGCTATCCGCGCCGCCACATCAAGCGCCGCTGACCTCATCGACCGCGCACACGACGTTGGCACTCTCGAAGCCGGCAAGTTCGCCGACCTCGTCGCCGTCACCGCCAACCCGCTGGAGCGCGTCGAGGTGCTGGAACACGTCTCTTTTGTGATGAAGGGCGGCAAGGTCTACAAGGATGAAATCAGCGCAGCCAGCCCGGCCCAGCCTCTCGTACGATAAGCTGGAACCAGGTGTTTCCGATGGGATTTCGAGCGTCGATGCGCACCGGCAAATCAAGGAGCAAGCGAACAATGAATCTGGTTTTGGGAATCGACGGCGGAGGAACGCGGACCCGCGCCTCCATTCTGGAGGGTGAACGCGTTCTGGCTCACGCGGAGAGCGGTTCTATCAAGCGGTTGCGCGTGGGCGCCAAAGCATCCGAAGCCAACCTGCGGGCGCTGCTGAAAGATGTCTACGCCCAGGCCGGTGTGACCGGCGTGTGCGCTGCCTCGGCCGGCGTGGCCAGTGCCTCCATGCCCGGCGTCAAGGAGTGGATCACAGCGGTTTTTCAGGATTTTGGAGTCGAGCGTTCAGAGGTTGTCGGCGACGAGGTCATCGCCCTCGATGCGGCCTTTCACGGGGGGCCGGGAATCCTTCAGATTGCCGGCACTGGCTCGAACACCATTGGCCGCGCGGCCGATGGAACCCGGGAGAGTGCCGGCGGTTGGAGTTCGCGGCTGGGCGATGAGGGCTCCGGCTACTGGATCGGGGTCAACAGCATTCGCTGGGCGCTCCATGCCCATGACCGCGAGGAACCAACACAAATCCTTGAAAAAGTGGGCGAAATCTGGGGTACGCCCAACCTGCGTGCCTTGATCAACCTGGGTGACAGCACGCCCGGACCGGATTTTGCCGCACTGGCGCCAGCCATCAGCGAGCTGGCTCAGGCCGGCGACCCGGTTGCAGTCGCAGTTCTTGCGCAGGCAGCGGCCGATCTGGTTGAGTTCGTCCTACTGGTGCGCGCTAAGCTGCGCCGCAAGCACGCAATTGCCGGCGAGGTCCCGGTGGCCTGGACCGGCGGCGTCATCGAGCACATGCCCCTGGTGCGCGAGGCCTTTTTTGCCGGACTGAAAGCCGCGGCGCCGGAGATGCCGGTGAGCCGGGAGGAAGTAGTCTCTCTCGAAGGCGCCCTCTGGCGCGCCCAGCGGCTGGCGGAACAGTAAGCAGGTCGCCAGCACATCATCCCCGAAGAATCGCTATACACCATGAGAATCTGTGCATGAGAAGCTGTGCCCCGTTCATCGCAGTTTCATCGCGATGAGCGGGTCTTGAGATCAGATCGTGGGCAGGTTTCCAGCACATCAACCCCGAAGAATAGCGATGAGCCATGAGAAGCTGTGCCCCGTTCATCGCAGTTT
>CAYQSI010000155.1:0-4142 GCA_964420185.1 uncultured Occallatibacter sp.
AGTTCGCGCCGGAGTTCGCGGCCATCTGCGCACGGCTGGCCGCAACCCGCCCCACGGCAGTGAATCTGTTTTGGGCCATCGACCGCATGAAGCGGCTCTTTGCAAACCTTCTCGGCTCCGGCGCATCGCTTGACCAGATCAAGGAAAAACTTCTGGCCGAAGCGCACGCGATGTACGAGGAAGACATTCAAGCCTGCAAGACGATGGGCGCTTTCGGCGCTGCGCTGCTGCCGCAGGAAGGCGGAGTGCTGACCCACTGCAACGCTGGGGCTCTGGCCACTTGCGGATATGGAACCGCTCTGGGCGTCATCCGCTCGGCCATCGAGCAGGGCAAGCACATTCACGTCTTCGCCGACGAGACGCGGCCCTTCCTGCAAGGCGCGCGGCTGACCGCCTGGGAGTTGATGGCCGACCATATTCCCACCACGGTAATCTGCGACAACATGGCCGCCAGCCTCATGCGGACCGGGCGCATCCAGGCTGTCGTCGTCGGCGCGGATCGGATCGCGGCCAATGGCGACACCGCCAACAAGATCGGCACCTACAACGTGGCGATTCTGGCTAAAGAGCACGGCATCCCGTTCTACGTCGCCGCGCCCTGGTCCACCATCGATCTGGCCACGGCGACCGGTGAAGCCATCCCCATCGAGGAGCGGCCCGCCGTCGAAGTCACGCACCACGGCGGCAAGCAGCTCACTCCGAACGGCGTGGGCATTTATAACCCCGCCTTCGATATGACTCCGGCCAAGTACATCGCCGCCATCATCACTGAGCGCGGCGTGTTGCGCGCGCCGTATGGCGAGTCGCTCAGGGCGATGGCGTTGAGTGGCAAATAATCTCGACGGTCCACGTCTCAAAACCTGGGGCACTTAGCCGAGTGCTCCAGGTGGGAGTTGCCCACTTGATTTATATTCCCACCAGTGCTAATCTCCCACCATGCCAACCTTTGCCGTTATCAAGAACACCGATTTTCAGTTGATCTCCGAGTTCGCGCAGCCCGATGCGAAAAAGCGCCTGTCGCTGGGAGAGGCCCTCCACGGCGCGACGGCGTACAGCATCTACCAGAATCCCCTCGGCCAACTCATTCTCGATCCGGTAAAAACCGTTCCTGCCTCTGAGATGTGGCTCTACGAAAATGCGCCGGCCCTCGCCAGCGTTAAGCAAGGTTTAAGGGAGTCTGCTGAAGGGAAGAGTGTTTACCGCGGCTCGTTTGCCAAGCACGCTCACGAATAGGCCGTGATTCCGCCTCGATTAGAGATAGAAAGGAAATATATATGCAGCGGAAGCTAAGATTCACCCCCACGGCGGATGCACAGTTAACAGCGCTTGAAAATGCACCATCCAAGGCTGCACTCCTCGCACAGATTCAGAAGGTTCTCGGTTACCTGGAATTGGACCCTCACCATCCGGGCCTTCACACGCACGAGTTCCTCAGCTTGACGGGCGCGAATGGCGAGAAACTCTTCGAGGCGTATGCCCAAAACAACACACCCAGCGCCTACCGCATCTTCTGGCACTACGGTCCCGATGAAGCCATCGGCAAAAAGCGAACTCCCGCCATCACCATCGTTGCGATCACACCCCATCCGTAGAGCGGCATGACGGCAAGCAGTTTAGAGCGGTTCTTCAATTCCTGTGGCGTTTCCAGTGGAGTGCTGGTGGCTTTTTCCTAAGGAAAAAGCCACTTGTCGATTGCGCTTTCCATCTACACCAATTGGAAAACCGCTTTACGGCTTTGGCTTGGCTGGCTTGGCCGCGACGGGAACTGGTTTGGCTGCGGGGAAAGCTACCCTGGGCGGGTCGTTGAGAGGGACCGCTGCCTGGACAGGCACAGTGCCGGCGCCGCGCTTGACCTGATTTTCCTTGAGCGTGAAGGCGCCGTTGGCGATCTCAGCGTCGGCAGTCCAGTCATCAAAGCGGGTCAGCGCCTTGGGAACCGCGCCCGAGCCGGAGGTTGCGGCAATGGCTCCGCGATGCCAATCGAAGTGGAGAGCGCCCTTGGCCGAGGCGGCCAGATCGTCGCCCGTAAATCCGGCGAGTTCGATCTTGCCGTTGCCGTCGAAGGCGCCGCCGGTGGAGCGCAGCCCGAGCAACTGGCCTACAGCCTGTGGGCTCAGCTTTTCAAACTGGCCTTCGAAGGCATAGGAGGGCTTGTCCTTGGCGGTGGCGGCGGTGTGGAGCGTACCGGTTCCATGGACGCGGCCGCCGAGCAGAACGGCGTCGAAGGCGGCGATCTCTGCTTCGTTGGCAAGAGTGCGAACGGTGGCCTCAGGCTTGTGAAGCGTGACCGGCCCGAGGATGAGGGAGTCAGCCTTGACTGTGCCCTCAAGCTGAGGCCAGGCCGGAGCAGCCGCGGGGCGGAGGCGATTGAGAAGCGTGGAGAGCAGTGTACCCCGCGCCTGCGCGCCCAAAAACGCAGTCTGGAGGACAGAGGCATCGAGTGCGCCGAACTGGAGCTGGAAAATGGGCGGACAGGGCTGGGGAGCGTCGCAAGTTGTGGGCAACGAGAGGCTGGCTGTTCCCTTCACCGGGCCGTAAGAGAAGACGACCGGGTCCCAGCGGAGTTCGCCGGAGGTGAGGTGAAGCGTGGCCTGGGAGATCAGAACGCGGTTGACCAGATAATCGGCCTTCCAGTTGGCGTTGCGCAGGATTACGGTTCCGGTGAGGCTGTCGGCGGCAGGCGAGATGGCGCCAGAAGCAAGCGCCTGGGCCGGCGCTTGGGCCGGCTGCATCTGAACTGGCGTCTGAGATGGCATCCAGGGGCCCTCTGCGGTCAGATCCATGGAGACGGAGTCGCCGGCAAGCGCATCCAGGGCAGCGGCATGATCGATGCCAACCACATGCGCCAGTTCCCTGGCCCGGGCGATGGAAGCCTGACCGCGCACCGTGAGCTGGTAGCCGGAAAGCGCGAGGCGCGTGGAGACCGTGAGCGGGGCGGCTGCACCGGCGGGGATGGCCACGGTGGCAGCCAACGCATGGGAAGCGCCCAGAGGCTGGTTTGCGGGCACAGAAACAGGCTCCAGGAGCAGCTTGGGAACCAGAAGGGGCTCGCTGAGGCCGTTGCCGCTGAGTTGGAGTCCTTCGATGGTGACGCTGCCGGTGAGCGGCGGCTCGACCGCAGGATGAACCTTGGCGGAGCGGGCGTGGCCGGGGTGCGCCGGCTTCTCCGGGACAGCGATGGTGGGTGCGTAGGTGATTTTGCCGCTCGCGGTTCCGGCAGCTTCGAGGCCGGGAGCCAAGCCGCTGCGCACGGTGCGCAGAGCGTCCAGGCCAGCAGCAGCGGGAATGCGGTCCAACTCGACGGAGAAGCGCTGCAGACCAGCCTGTTCAGGCACGCTACCGGGCAGATTGCCGGTTAGGCGGATGTGGCCCGAGCCGAGCGGCGAGTCGCAGAGCAGGTTGTCGATGGCGCGGGTGGTGAAATGGGCGACAAAGGCGCAGTTGGCGTCGAAGTCCATGGGGGCGACCGGGGCAAATTCGGCGCGGTGGACGCCTGTGGCGCGCAGCCGGGTTTTGATTTGAGCCGTCTCAGCGGTGCCGTCGAGGTGGAGTTCGCCGGCGAGGTCGCCGCGCCAGCCGGCGTCAGAGCCGAGGACCAGGCGAGTGAGTTGGCCGAGTTGCGCCTCGCGCCATTCCAGATCAAGGTGTACCGGCATCTGGCGCAGTTCCGGCGCCGAATGCAGGCTTGCCTCCAGGCGGACGATACCCGTGTCAGCCTGTTCCGTGCTGAGGTCGGTGCGGACAGGCTGGCCACGCAACCGGACGCGCCAGTCGCCGGGATTCTGCTGCCACAAAGACATCTTGGCATTGAGCAGGGAAAACGGCAGCTTTTCCGCGCCATTCTTGATGTTGATGCGGGAGTTTGTCGCCTCGAAGTAGGGCAGCTTGACGGGCCCACGCGGTCCGGCGCCCGAGGTGGCGGATTGCGCCTGGGCGGTGGCCGTGCGCAGAAGCGGGTCGAGGTTCCAGCGGCCGGGTGCGCTGCGCACGAGGTTCAGGCTGGCCTCATCCACGCTGATGGAGTCGATCTCCAAGCGCCCTCGCCACAGCGAGAGCAGACGGATGGAGGCCGTGACAGTGTTGGCGTGGAGCACCGGCTCGGCGCCATAGGCGGGGTCTTCCTCGACGGATAGATCGTCGAG
>CAYQSI010000156.1:0-4098 GCA_964420185.1 uncultured Occallatibacter sp.
TACGGTGTTGCAATCGCGGATATCGCTGTGGAGCGCTGGCTTGATGCATTTGCTCGCTCAGACATGAACCGGGAGGACCCGCAACGTTCACTACGACGCACCACGATCAGCGCCATCGCCGATGTGGTTTCGCGAGAGTTTGCACCAGAAAATATCTGTGCCAGTACCAGAAAAAGGAGAAATCGTTTATGACGGAGTTGAAATCTTCTCGTGTGTGGTTCATTACCGGGGCTTCGGGCGGGTTCGGCCGTTTGCTTGCGGAGGAAGTGCTGAAGCGCGGGGAGCGCGTGATCGCTACGGCGCGCGATCTTTCGAAGGTTGCCGATCTTGAAGAGCAATTTTCAGCAGCGGCGCGCGTTTTCTCGCTTGACGTGACGAAGCCCGACGAAATTTCTTTGGTAGCTCAAAAGGCAATTGTGGCATTCGGTCGGGTCGATGTTCTCGTCAACAATGCTGGCTACGGTCTATGCGGAGCGATCGAGGAAGCCTGCGAAGAAGAATTCGAGCCGATGTTCCAGACTAATCTCTATGGACTCATCCGTACTACGCGAGCTTTCCTGCCTTATTTTCGCCAACGCAGGAGCGGCCACATTCTGAATCTATCGTCGATTGCAGGCCTGAGCGCCGGAGCCGGATGGGGGCTTTATTCAACTACGAAGTTCGCTGTGGAGGGATTCAGCGAGGCGTTGGCGGCCGAGCTAAAGCCGCTGGGTGTTCGCGTGACAATTATTGAGCCCGGCCCGTTCCGCACAGAGTTTCTCGGACGGTCGGGCCGGCTTGCCCAGCGGGAGTTGCCTGAATATACCGCAACGGCCAGCAAGGCGCGCGATTACCTCAGAACGCAATCCGGCAAGCAGCCCGGCGATCCGCAGAAAGCCGTCGAAGCAATGATCGCCGTGGTCGATTCTCCTGAACCTCCTCTGCGGCTCCTGCTTGGCAAGAGCGCCCTTACACGCCTTCGCGACAAACTGTCTCTGTGGCAGAAAGAGATCGCAATCTGGGAGAGTGTCACTACGAGCGTGGACTATCCGGAAGCGTAGGCGCAAGCGCGGCAGAAAATGACCTCGCTTTGTGAAATACGAAGTATTCAAGTTACAAGCGCATAAAGAACTGCGCAGAGAGAGTGTAAATGGCAATGAACAAAAGAATGCTTGGCAAGAGCGGATTGGAAGTGTCGGCACTCGGCCTCGGCTGCATGGGAATGAGCTGGGCCTACGGTCCGGCAGGTGACAAGGCGGAGATGATCTCTCTGCTGCGTGCGGCTGTGGACCGCGGTATCACCTTCTTTGACACAGCGGAGGTCTATGGCCCATTCACGAATGAGGAACTGGTTGGAGAAGCGCTTGCGCCTGTGCGCAACCGGGTCGTCATCGCCACCAAATTCGGTTTCAAACACGATCCCTACGGCGGAGTTCGGTCGGTTAGTACTGACAGCCGTCCCGAGCAGATCAAACGGGTCGCGGAAGCTTCCCTCAAAAGGCTGAGGACCGATGTGATCGACCTTTTTTACCAGCATCGCGTCGATCCAAGCGTGCCGATCGAGGATGTGGCTGGAGCCGTACGCGACTTGATCCAGGAAGGCAAAGTGAAGCACTTTGGCCTTTCCGAGGCAGGTGCTAAAACGATCCGGCGCGCTCATGCTGTACAGCCTGTGACGGCGGTCGAGAGCGAGTACTCGCTGTGGACTCGCGACCCCGAGAAGGAAATCCTTCCTACGCTCGAAGAGCTTGGGATCGGCTTTGTCCCCTACAGTCCGCTGGGGCGTGGATTCCTCACGGGCGCAATCAGTGCGAAGACGACGTTCGATCCTTCCGACCGCCGCAATTCTTATCCACGCTTTACCCAGGAAGCACGCCAGGGAAATCAGCCCCTGCTCGACTCGATCACAAACATTGCAACCCGGAAAAATGCGACTCCCGCGCAGATTGCTTTGGCTTGGCTGCTGGCGCAGAAGCCGTGGATTGTGCCGATTCCTGGTACACGCAAACTTTCGCGCCTGGAAGAAAACATAGGCGCTGCAGCCCTTGCGCTGACCGCAGCCGATTTGCAGGAGATCGAAAGAGCTGCGACCGCCGGCGATGTGCATGGCGAGCGGTATGACGAGCGCGGCATGCAAATGGTCGGCCTGTGAACAGACTCCGATTAAGAGAGCTGTCAACGCCACGAATAATTTCGCAGGTACAGGGGTTCTGTACCCCAAGATTACCAGCAGCCATTTTGCGAGAAGCTATTTTCATCCCGACGACATGAGCTTTGCCAAGAGCGACGCCCTCTTTCCGCCAGTCGATCTCGCCTCGACAATTGCGGCGGAATATGGTGGGCAGTGCAAGGTGCTTTGTTATGGACAGTATTGGCCGACTCCCGTCCTGCGCTACATATAAAGCAGTTAGAAACAATTCTGCTGGAGCGTCTGGACAACTTGTTGTCCGCCGTACAGGAGACGTTTCAGCGACGATATGCAAACTGACACCGATCAACGTGCGGAGGTAGCGTGAGCAGTTGCGGCGGCGCATCAGCTGGCTGCCAGCAAGCGAAAAGCTTCAAAAGTAAAAATCCAACAGCACTTGTTCTCTGGTTCTGCGACTGGCATGTCGTTTACCCAACGGGAATTCACTGTGTGTTACAGACAGCGGCGGGAGACGCAGCGTGGGCCTCTCGGGGAGGTGACGAATGCAGTTTCCCGAAAACGCGACGGAGTTGCCGGGTAGAAGCAAAGCCGGCACGTTCTGCCACCTGTTCGCAGGTGTCGCAGCAATGTTTAGCGTCCTCGATCGGTTTCTTGCCTTCTTTTGAATTGCGGAGCCTGCATCGCGGGCACCTTGAGGGCTTCACCGGGGGCATCATCGACGGCAACCTGAGCTGAAGATCGGTCCTCAATAGCTTCCGCGTTGACGCGATTCTCGCTGTCCGTGGATTCGCGCTCGATCGGAACGGTTTTTGTAGACGGCAGTTCTTCCGCCTCAGCATCGACCAGTTCCTCGGCTTCTTCTGTCTTGCCGAGCAGTTCCTTGTCGATCTCCGCCAGACGCTGCTCGTATTCTTTGAGCTTCGCCTCGTAAGGGCTT
Organism: uncultured Occallatibacter sp.; assembly: GCA_964420185.1. Taxonomy (GTDB): domain Bacteria; phylum Acidobacteriota; class Terriglobia; order Terriglobales; family Acidobacteriaceae; genus Telmatobacter. The sequence goes on from CAYQSI010000156.1 coordinate 3,066, forward strand.
TGATAGTCAAGCGCGGTGTGCAGGCGGGCCAGCGTTGCCTCGTTTCCCTGAATGGATGCCTCCGTTTCGAGGATCTTCGACGGCAGGTCGCCGCCGCGGCGCAGAACGGACGTGAGCAGGGATTGCGCTGAAGGCAATCCCATGTGGGCTTCCGAGCGTGGCACATCAAACCACTCCCCGGCCAGGTTGTAGCGAACGGCCGTGATGTCTGTGATGGTGCCAAGCTCATCTTTGATGAGGGCATCGCTGACCGCGAGTGGAATGTCGAGGCCGTTGACGGTGAGCTGCGTTGTGCTATCGAGCGAGGCCGTCCGCAGGTATTCGTTGGCGTCTTTGAGCTTGGAGAATTCGAGGCCGTTGAAGCGGACCTGGAGACTGAGGAGTTTGCCCTCATTGTCGCGGCGTTCGTGCGATTTGAAAATATCGCTCGCCTTCTTGAGTTGGGGCAGCTTGTCTCTGAGATGCGCAATGCGGTACTCGACATCCAGCAATTGCTGGCGATTGTTATAGTGGTCCAGTCGGTTGGAGCGTGCGAGCAAGGTCAGGTTCTTGATCTCGTACTCTAGCTTGATTTTCTCAAGGGCAAGAGGGTTGCCAGTAGCCTGGGCCTTTGCCAGGGCAAACATCTGAGGACTCAACCGTGTCTCGCCGGCAATGTCCTCGATCTTTCGACCCATCCGCCCGCCGGATTTGAACTGGGACAGAAATGTCTGCTTGCGCTCCAAGAGCTGGGCGCGTTGAAGATCGTGCGCCTTGGGCGACGCAACGTCTCGCGGCTCTGAAATCATCCGGTAGAACTCGACTTCGGAGAAGGTGTTGCCAGAGCGGCGCATTCGACCGTGGCGCTGCTCCAACTGGTCGGGCCGTTGTGGGAGGTCGAGGTCGATCAGCGCCTTGAGGCGGGTCTGAATGTTCACGCCGATACCGCATTTCTCCGTGGTGCCGAGCAGGACGCGGACGCGGCCCGCGCGCATAGCTTGTTGAAGGCCGAAGAATTCCTTGCCCTTCTTGTAGTCGTGAACGATGGCAACCT
>CAYQSI010000157.1:0-4066 GCA_964420185.1 uncultured Occallatibacter sp.
ATCTGAAAACGCCGCTCCAGCGCCGCGTCCTTCTCAATGTATTTGCGGTACTCGTTCAGCGTGGTTGCGCCGATAGCCCGCAGTTCACCGCGCGCTAGGGCCGGCTTCAGCATATTGCTGGCGTCGATGGCTCCTTCGGCCGCGCCCGCCCCGACAATCGTGTGTAGCTCGTCGATGAACAGCACGATCTCGCCGTTCGATTCTTCAATTTCCTTCAGTACCGCCTTGAGCCGGTCCTCGAATTCTCCGCGAAACTTCGCCCCAGCCAGCATCGAACCCAGGTCCAGCGAGATTACGCGCTTGTCCTTGAGGCTCTCCGGCACGTCGCCGGAGACAATGCGCCGCGCCAGGCCTTCGACAATGGCTGTTTTGCCCACGCCCGGCTCGCCAATCAGCACAGGATTGTTTTTCGTGCGCCGGCTCAGCACCTGGATCACGCGGCGAATCTCCTCGTCGCGGCCGATGACCGGGTCCAGCTTGCCGCGCCGCGCCAGTTCCGTCAGGTCCGTGGCGTATTTTTCCAATGCCTGAAATTTCCCCTCTGGATTCTGATCCGTCACGCGTTGTGTCCCGCGCACGGCGGTCAGCGCCTGCAAGATCGCCTCGTGCGTGGCGCCCAGAGCCACCAGCGCCTCGCGCGCCGCTTCGCCCTTCAAGTGAGCCGCCCCCAGCAGCAGGTGTTCCGTGGAGACGTACTCGTCCTTGAAGTTCGCAGCCTCGCGGAAGGCTTGGTCCAGCACTTTGTTGAGCGCCTGGCTCGGGCCTGCCTGCGCGGCCGCTCCACCCACCCGAGGCAGTTTTTCCTCGATCTGGTGGAGATCGTTCTCCAGCCGTTCGGTGGGAACACCAATCTTCTCGAGTACCGCTGGAATCACACCCTCGCGGTCCTCAATGAGCGCCAGCAACAGATGGACCGGCAGGACTTCAGGATTGCCAAGTTCGGTTGCCCGCGTCTGCGCCTGCTCCATCGCCTGCTGCGACTTGACGGTCAGTTTTTCCCAGCGAATAGCCATTTTCACCTCAGTGATCAGTAGCCAGTTGTCAGTAGTCAGCGTCCGATGGACGAGTGGCAACGATCAGGACTTAACTGCGTGTTCGGAACCTTTATCATTCTGCCCGCCTTGTCCTGTATGCCGATGCTCACTTCAGACCACCGGAAACTGACCACTGTTAGCTGTAAGCTGTCAACTGCTCTTACGCCACTTTGATGGCGATCTGCTTCGGCTGCGCTTCCGGCTTCTTGGTCAGCTCCAACTTCAACACACCGGCATTGTAGCTCGCCGCCACGCTCTCCGTATCGACCGTATTGGGCAGCGTAAAAGCGCGATAAAAGGTACCATAGCGCCTCTCGATCCGATGGAAGTTCTGCTCCTTCTCCTCGGCCTCGAACTTGCGCTCGCCCTTCACCGTCAGCGTGTGATCCTCGATGCGCACATCCAGATCCTTCTGGTCGATGCCCGGGACTTCCAGCTTGAGCACCACCTTCTGCGCGTCTTCATAGATATCGACTGCCGGCACAAAGCCGACAGCCGCCACCGGGTCCTCTCCTTCGTTCAAATCGCGGAACAAAGAGTTGACGCGGTTCTGCAAAGCTACGACTTCCCGAAACGGGTCCCAACGAGTGATTGCCATGATTGTTTCCTCCTGATGGATTGGAAATCTATTGGCTTGAGACCTGAGCCCAAGCCACTCAATTAATCTGATATAAATATAGCGCAAACGATTCAGAAAATATGCGCAATATACACTCACATATTTGAGCGGATAGATATTTATACTTTTTTTCAATCATTTAGAAGAGGTCAAAAGCCGGTTTCAGCTTCCGCGTTTCCCCGACTTCGCTCACTATTGCCGCGTCCCGCTCCACTCCAGGTAGCTTGTGAACTCTTTCTGGCCCGGCATTTTCAGTTGAAACTTGCCGGTCATCACCCCTTCGGCCAGTTGGTAGCTCAAGCGGAATTGCGGCCCGGGCTGTGCGGAATCGGAGAGGAAAATAACCGTTCCGGGTTTAGGCGTGGAGACCTCATAAGGAATGACGTGGCCCTCATTGTCGAAGTAGATGGCCTTGAGCGCCTCTCCGTTGCCCACGGGGTAGATGTAGAGCAGATCGCCATGCTGGCAATTGAAGTCCTCCGGGCCTTTGCACGCGCCGCTCGTGGAGTGCCGCGCCAATACATGGTCGCGAAGCTCCAACTGAAAGGCGTAAACGCCTGAGGCCTGTGCCTGAGCCACTCCGCCGGTGGTTTTCGCCTCCCATGATCCGAGCAAAAAGCGAAGCCCGGCCCACGGATCTGTCTTGGCCGGGATTTGCTCGGTCTTGGCGAGGGTTTGCGCGGACAGGCCGCAGGCAGTTATTACGACAATTGCGGCCAATAAAGCAAAGCGACGCTTCATGGGTATCTCCAATCTCAAAAAGGTTCCCCGACCATCCTAACCGCAGGTGTTCAATTCCGGGATTTCCGCTTCCGCTCCCCGGCAGTCCTCGGCTGGCTTCGGCGGCCCTATTAAGCGGAGCCCTCTACAATAGAAGAAGATGACGCCTCTTTTCGCCCTTCCCCCGTACATGGACTGGCACTGGCTTTGGCTCACCGTGGCCGCTTTTCTGGCCGGGTTGCTCAACGCCGTGGCCGGGGGCGGCTCGTTTTTGCTCTTTCCCGCCATCCTGGGGATGAAGATTCTGCCCATCCAGGCCAACGCCACCAACACGGTGGCTCTGTGGCCCGGCCAGCTCACCTCGGTGGTTGCCTATCGCCAGGACATCCGCAAGAACCTCCGCCTGGCTCTGCCCATGAGCGTGGCCGGACTCATCGGCGGCACGGCGGGCGCTCTTGTGCTGCTCAACACGCCGCAGATGACCTTTCTGCACATGGTGCCCTGGCTGCTGCTGGTGGCCTCTTCGATCTTCGCCCTTACCGGCCCTGTTTCCCGTTGGCTGGACCGGCGCAAGGGCGCCACCGCCGGCTCTCCCCGGCCGCCGCGCCGCCTGCCGGTTTTCCTGGCCACCGTAGCGGTCTGCTTTTACATTGGCTATTTCGGGGCCGGCGCGGGCTTTCTGCTCATCACTCTGCTTTCGCTCTTCGGCTATCAGGATCTGCATGAGATCAACGCCCTCAAGGTGATCTCCACCGCCCTGGCCAACGGTGTTGCCTTCATCATCTTTGTCGTCGGTGGCCAAGTCGTCTGGCGCTACTGCCTGCTGGCCATGGTCACCTGCGCCATCGGCGGTTACGCCTCAGCCCGCCTCGCCCACCATGTTCCGCAGAGAGTGCTTCGTGGATTGGTCATTTTTATCGGCCTCTTTATGGCCGCATGGTTCTTCTGGAGAAATCATTAGCATGAACGTAAGCTGGATGACAAATTCGGTCGGTCCCATAGCCGGCCTTTGCACAACACTCTCCCTGGTGCCTCAGCTCCATAGCATCTGGGGGCGGAAGAGCGCCAGCGATGTCTCGCTGGCCATGTTCCTGGTCTTCGGTCTCGGCGTTGCCTTATGGCTCACCTACGGCATCGTAATCCGATCAGCCCCCGTCATCGTCGCAAATGGCGCCACCCTGGTGCTGGTCATCGCCATCCTGACCCTCAAGCTGTACTACGACCGGCGGCAGTAGGCAGCAGACAGCGAGCAGGGAACTACTTCCAGTCCATTGAGGCCCGCGGTTCGCTGTTTGCTGACCGCTGTAAACTGTAGCCATGAGCCACGAAGGCATCCGCTTTGTACCCAAGGACCACGAAGCCAGCGAAAGCGAGGCCGAGCGTCCGCTGCCGCGCATCAGCGTCACCCCGGAGAAGGTCCGCGTGCTCATCACTACCGGCAAGGGCATGGAGATCGATTGGGTCGACGGCCACCGGAGCGCATGGAGCTTTGCCTGGCTGCGCGAGGCCTGTCCCTGCGCCACCTGCGTTGAGGAGCGCAAGCTGGAAGGCCGCAAGCCCGGCCAGCCCCGGCCAAAGCCCACCGCCGTCCTGCCCATGTACACTCCTCCCGCGAAGCCAGCCAGCGCCCAGCCTGTTGGCCGCTATGCCATCCAGTTCAACTGGCAAGACGGCCACTCCGGCGGCATCTACT
>CAYQSI010000158.1:0-3941 GCA_964420185.1 uncultured Occallatibacter sp.
CTTCTCGCGTTCAGATCGAATGGACAACCTCCTGAAACTTCACACCTATTCCCTAATCCCTATTCCCTAACCCCTGTCTCTCGGTTCCAGCGTTAGCCGGGCCGTGAGTACCACCAGCGAGACCCACAGCATATCGGCGCACAGAAGGTGCGCCAACTGCACCCACAACGGGGCCAGCAGCGTCACGTCCAGCAATCCCAGCACATAGACCGTGGCCAGCAGCAACAGCACCAGCGCGGAGAGGCCGCGATTGTCCCAGTGCCGGGTTCCTTCCGCGGCGCGCCGCACAGCGCGCACCAGCAGCCAGATGAGGAAGATGCTGGACACGAAAGCAACGGTCGGATGCATCCAGCGCCAGCGCACCAGCCAGCCGCTGGTCGAGGAAAAATCCTGGGCCAGTGCCAGGCCCAGCGACGAGGCAGGGAAGAGCGTATCGCCCAGCGCGGCCAGCGAGCCGGTCACGCCCACCATCATCACCACCAGAACTCCGGCCACCGCGCCGAAGGGCGCCACCAGCCGGATGTTATCGCGCAGATAGCCTTTGCGCCGGCTGAGCAGGTGCGCGGTCAAAGTGAGAGCGGCCAGCAGCAGCAGCGTATTGGCCAGGTGCAGCGCCAGGTAAGCGGGCCGCAGCGGCGACTGGCTCTGCGCCGTCAATTCCAGCTTCACAAGCAGGGCTCCCAGCATCGCCTCAATCAGCGTGAACGCCACGGCAGCCACGGCAGCAACGCGCGCCATATGGCCGCGGACCGTGCCAGCGAAGCTCCACACCGCCAGGCCCACGACAGCAAAGAAAGACAGGCCGCTGGTGATGCGATGGGTGAACTCGATCAGCGTATCGACGCTGGCCGAGCGCTGGATTACTGTGCCATTGCAGAGCGGCCAGTGGTTGCCGCAGCCGGCTCCCGCGCCGGTGGCGCGCACCAGCGTGCCCCACAGAATCACGGCGATGAAGTAAGCCAGCACGCCCCATGCAAAGCGGCGCAGAGCGGGCGAAGGAAGGCTATGAGCGGGTGCGGGAACTGCGTCGGAAGACATCATGGAAGGCTCCGGCTGGAACCCACCAGTGTAGAACAGGCGCAAGGCTTCTGCGGATTCGAAGCTGGATTCATTGCTCCAGGGCGGAAAACAATCGTTTGTGAAGTCTTGTCTTGGATGGGTCGATGAAGATTGAGTCAGAGATCAGTTGCAATCAGCGCGAGGGAGGGACCATGGCATTTATCAAAGTAGTGGACACAAGAGGCCGGCTTATCATTCCGGTCGAATTGCGTCGGAAGTATGGCCTGATGGGACATATGAGGGTTTCTTTCCGAGAGGTTGACGGAAGGCTGGTGATCGAGCCAGCAAAATCGAAAGACGCCGGCGTAGATCAGCAACCTTCCTCAAAAGTTACTCGCTCAGCAGCCTTACCACGTGATTGACGATCACCAGGTCTTCGGCCGGTGGAATCACGCGCACCGTGACCCGCGAGTTATCCGCAGAGATAACGGCTTCGCCGCGAACATTGTTGCGCTTGGCATCGATGACAACGCCCAGAGCGCCCAGCCCGGCGCAGATCTCGGCGCGCGCGTTAATGTCGTTTTCGCCGATGCCGCCGGTGAAAACCAGCATATCCAGCCCGCCCAGTTCAGCCATGAAGCTGCCAATCCACTTGACGATGGTCCAGTTGAATTGATCCACGGCCAGCCGCGCCTTGGCGTTGCCCGCGTTGATGGCGTCGCGCAGGTCGCGCATGTCGTTCGAGAGTTCGCTCACGCCCAGCAGGCCCGCCTTCTTGCTGGCGATCACTTCCAGTTGATCGGCTGCCTCGTCCGCGCTCTTGGCTGTTTCGGCAATCTTGCGCAGGATGAACAGAAGCACGCCGGGATCAATGTCGCCGGTGCGGGTGCCGCTGATAATGCCGCCGGTCGGTGACAGGCCCATTGAAGTATCCAGGCACTTGCCGTCGCGGATGGCGGAGATCGAAGCGCCGTTGCCCAGGTGAGCCACAATCAGCCGCTGCGGCACGTTAGGCTGCAATTGCAGGATGATCGACTCGTAGGAGATGCCGTGGAAGCCAATCCGGCGCACGCCCATCGCGGAGTACTCGGCGGGAATGGGCATCTGGGTGACTACTTTGGGCAAGGTGCGATGGAAGTAGGAGTCCGAGCAGGCGAAGTTGGGAATGCCAGGGAAGAGGCTCAGCGCCTCGCGCATGATGTATGCGCCGATGGGCGTGTGCAGCGGCGCCAGGTCCTTGAAGCGCTCCATCTCGTCGATCATTTCGGGCGTGACGCGCTGGTTTTCCTGCAACGAAGGAGCGCCGCAAACCATGCGATGGCCGATGGCCGCCGGGGCAGGGAAGTCGCCGGAGTGCAGCGCGTCGGCAACCATCTTGAAGGCAACGGAGCGATTGGGCAAAGCCGGGGTCTGATCGACCAGCTTTTTGCCTTCGGCGTCCTTGATCCAGAACTTGCCCAGATCGGTGCCGATGCCGTCCACCGCGCCCTCGAAGAGCTTGGTCCGCTGGCCGTCGCCAGCTTCATAAACGGAAAACTTGATGGAAGAAGAACCACTGTTCAAAACCAGTACGGGCAAGGAAGCCATGAATGAAAACCTCTGAGGGGTGGCTGAGTGAGTCAGCCGGTTAATAAGTGAACAAAAGAACGAGTTCTCTAACTGCTTGAAGTTGTATCAATGCTGGGTGCCCCAGGTCTCGATTTTGAGACCTGGGAAACCATGGATTCGATGGTACAAACCATCCGCCAGGAGAACAAGTCAGTGAGTTATCTCGCCAAACGCTGGCGAGTAAGTGAACCTGCCCCGCGTGCCGGGCAGGTTCAGTGTGCGAGTTAGCTTTGCGACCAGCGCCAATTCAGGATTTCAGGCATGTCGTCGCCGTTTTCAGATACATACAGGTGATGGCGCTGGATTGCCTCGGAGTACCACTGTTCGGCCGCGCCCACTTGCTTGGCCAGTCGCGGCACGCGCTTGACCGCGTCCAGCGCTAACTGGAAGCGATCGATGTTGTTGAGCACGCACATATCGAAGGGCGTGGTTGTCGTGCCCTCTTCCTTGTAGCCGCGCACGTGAAGAGAATCGTGATTGTGACGCCGATAGGTGAGCCGGTGAATCAGCCATGGATAGCCGTGGAAGGCAAAGACAGCCGGCGTCTTCGGCGGAAAGATCTGGTCATAATCCTCGTCCGGCAGGCCATGCGGATGCTCTGACTGGGGCTGAAGCGCCATCAGGTCCACCACGTTGACCACGCGAATCTTTAAATCAGGCGCCAGCCCGCGCAGCAGCGTCACGGCGGCCAGTGTCTCCAGCGTGGGCACATCGCCGCAGCAGGCCATCACCACATCCGGGTTCTCAGCATCGTTTGAGGCCCAATTCCACACGCCCATCCCTGTGGTGCAGTGAGCTACAGCCTCATCGATGGTGAGCCACTGCGGTGCTGGCTGCTTGCCCGCCACGATCAGGTTGATGTAGTTTTTGCTGCGCAGGCAGTGGTCGGCCACGGAGAGCAGCGTGTTCGCGTCCGGCGGAAGATAGACGCGCACCACCTCGGCCTTCTTGTTCATCAGGTGATCGATGAAGCCGGGGTCCTGGTGGCTGAAGCCGTTGTGGTCCTGTCGCCAAACCAGAGAAGTCAACAGGTAGTTGAGGCTGGCGATCGGTTTGCGCCAGGGAATCTTCCGCGTCACCTTCAGCCACTTGGCGTGCTGGTTCACCATCGAATCGATGATGTGAATGAAAGCCTCGTAGCAGGAGAAGAAGCCGTGGCGGCCAGTCAGCAGATAGCCTTCGAGCCAGCCCTGGCACATGTGCTCGCTGAGCACTTCCATCACCCGGCCGGTCTGCGAAAGGTTTTCATCCACCGGCAGTGTCTCGGCCATCCACTTCTTGCCGGTTCCGGTAATCACGTCGCCCAGGCGGTTTGAGGCCGTCTCATCCGGCCC
>CAYQSI010000159.1:0-3927 GCA_964420185.1 uncultured Occallatibacter sp.
CGCGTCGGCACCTGGGTCAACCCGACAGGAAACTAATCATGACCAGACAGACCACCTTTGCCACCACGGACGCCGGACACAGGTTCCTCGAATTGTATGCCGAGCCGGTTGTCACCAACACTTACCTCAAAGTCGCCATCCTGGTGCTCTCCGTTGTCACGCTTGGCTGCCTCGCGCTCCTCTACCGTGCGCAGACCGCCGCCTTGCGGCTGAAGCCGCTCGTCATCTCCGTCTCGGACATTGGACGCGGCCAGGTCGTGAACTATGCCGACTTCTCGAAGGTTCCTGTCGAGCGCGTCAGCAAATACTATCTTGTGCGCTGGGCCGAGCTTTACTACGGCCGCAATCACGCCACGCTGCAACGTGACTTCGCCGAGTCCCTGAATTTCTTCTCGAACGAATTGCAATCCGCAACGCTGGCGCGCGTCACCAAAGCCAAAACCCTTGAGACCTTCCTGCTCGACCCAAGCGTCCCAAACGTGGACATCGAGATTAAAGCCGTCGTGATCGACGATACGCGGCAGGCTCCGTATCGCGCACACATCGAGTTCGAGAAGGTCTTCTATTCGCTTGGAGATCAGCAGGAGCAGAGCCGGGAGCGCTGGACCGCCAACGTCGTTTATGGCTTCCGCGACGAGGTCCCCAACGCCATGCTGCTTACCAATCCGCTTGGGCTTGTCATCAGCTACGTCCACGAAGACCAGGCGTTCGGGAGTTAATTGCCATGCGACCGAAGAAACCGATCCTGCTCTACTGCGCCGATGCCGAGTTGTTATCTGCAACAGCTTTTGCGCTGCGCCTGCATCCCTACGAAGTTATTGCCATCGAGGGTTGTGCAGACGCCACACTGCTCGCTGGAGGTTCGGGCGCGGTATTTGCTTGCTGTGTACTCATCCATGCGCAGCAGGGCGACCTTGCCGGGCGTCTGGTCCATCGCATTCTCGAAGTCGCGAGCCACATGCCCCTGTTACTGGTCGACCGTGCCGGCGACCTCGCACCCGTCCGCTACGCGGACATGGTGCTGTATGGCCGCAACACCTCAATGGAACACATCCTCGGCGCGCTTCAGACGCTTTGCGCACGTAAGCGTGGGCCGCAACCTCGGAGCGCCGCGTGAGGTATCTCTCCGTCTGCTCAGGAATCGAAGCGGTCTCGGTGGCGTGGCAGCCGCTCGGCTGGGAGCCGGCGATGTTCGCCAAGATCGACCCCTTCTGCTGCTGGCTATTGCGCTCGCGCTACCGCGCGTCGCGGCCCATCTTTATGCCGAGTCCGCATGACGCGGCCTCGCGCAAAGAGGCAAAGCAGCGCGCGGCGGCCATTCGCAACATCGTTGCTCTGCCCGCCGATGGCGCGGTCATCAATGCCGGTGATTTCACCAGGATTGGAAAACAGGATGTGGGAACAATTGACCTTCTGGCCGGAGGAACACCTTGCCAGTCTTTCTCCATCGCCGGTAAACGAGCGGGACTGGATGACCCGCGTGGCAACCTCACCATCGAGTTTGCTCGACTTGCTGATCGACTCAGGCCCCTATGGGTGGTATGGGAGAACGTCCCCGGTGTCCTGTCGATTGACGACGGACGGACGTTTGGAGCCTTCCTCGGAATGCTGGTTCAACTCGGGTATGGCCTCGCATGGAGAGTCTTGGATGCTCAACACTTCGGAGTACCCCAGCGACGGCGCCGCGTCTTCGTTGTCGGATGTGCTGGAGACTGGCGAGCTGCCGCGGCGGTTCTTTTTGAGCGGTCGTGCTTGTCGGGGTATCCTCCGCCGCGCCGAGAAGCGCGGAAAGACGTTGCCCCCACCATTAGCGCACGCGCTCATGGCGGTGGCGGGCTCGGAACAGACTTCGACCTCGACGGCGGTCTGATCCGCCAGCTTGCATTTGGCGGGAACAATACCGCTGGTCCCATCGACATAGCGACGGCCGCCAATGCCTGCGCCAGCGCGTCGGGCCGCATGGACTTCGAGACGGAAACCTTCATCGCGCATTCGCTCTCCGCGGATGGCTTCGATGCCAGCGAGGACGGCACCGGGCGCGGAGTGCCGATGATCCCCATCGCCATCCATACAGCGCATACCCAATCGAACGGCAGCGGATTCTCAGACGGTATTGCGCACACGCTGGAGGGCGGAGTCTCACAGGCTGTCGCCTTCAACTTGCGCGGGCGCGACGGAGGTGCGATGCCGGAAGTATCCGATGCGGCCAGCCTCCGCGCCGCCTCCGGCGGCAGCAGCAACAGCTATGTCGCGTTCTCCGCGAAAGACCACGGCGCCGACGCCGGCGACATTGCGCCCACGCTGCGCAGCATGGGGCACGACAACAGCCATGCGAACGGCGGCGGACAACTCGCCATCGCTGTCACGCTTCACGGATCGGACGGCACAACCAGCACTGCAAGTTATACAGAGATCAGTACAAGTTTCGGTGCCCGCGCTCCAGGTGGCATTGAGAATAGCGCAACTACCGCCGTGCTTCAGGAACAGTCCGTCGCCTGGTCTGGAGAACTCACTGCATCGACCGATATAGCGGGGACCCTTCAACGTGGCGGTGAGGGCGGGCGGATCGATGGAGTGATGACGCCTCAGATGGCCGTGCGGCGCCTGACTCCCCGCGAGTGCGAACGCCTGCAAGGATTCCCCGACGATTACACCCTGGTCGAGTATCGCGGCAAACTCGCTGCCGATGGTCCACGCTACAAGGCTCTCGGTAATTCGATGGCTGTACCCGTCATGCGCTGGATCGGACAACGCATCGCGGCAATCCACGAGATCGTCTCGCGGAGGTCCTCGTGAGCAGGCAGGTGCGAGTAATGCTGGCGCGTATCTCGCAACGGATACGCGGAGCCGAGTCTATTCCTGCCCTCGCCGATCCGTCGCGGAGGCGGTGCAACTGGCCTTCGATTTCGTCGCCCCAGTGTAGGGCCCTCGCATGGCGGGATACGGAGGACGACGCGAAGCGCTGGGACGTGTGGTTCACCCGTTCTCTGCTCGTGCAGCCGGAAGCATGGCAAGCGACAGGTCATGGTTCCACTGGTGTGCAGTTGCATCGGCATCCTTATATAGGCGCCTTTCAGGCAGGTGTTTCCGTAGAGCGCCAATTCTCCTGTATTTTCCCTGCTCACCCTCGGTCACTCGCTTCGGTGCTTATCCCGCGCCCGGCGGCACTCGGCGTTCTGCTTCGCTACGCGCCCTGCGGGTTTCGGCTTTCAGAAAATCTTTGTGCAAAGAACGCAAAAAGATTTTCCGAACCTTCCGAAAAAGACGCCGCTTGGCCTTGGGAGCGGGGCACACTCGCGTCGCTTCGCGCAAGAGTGTCCCGAGGGTAATCCGGGCAAATACAACCAAGGAGAAAAGCAATGGCACTCTACGAAAACAACCTGAAACTGCGGGGCTACCTGGGCAAGGACGCCGAGAACATCGCCACCAAACAGCAGCGGACCTTCACGATTCTGTCGCTGGCCACCAAGTCCGGCTACAAGGACAAGCAGACCGGCCAGTGGGTGAACCACACCGAGTGGCACCGCATCGTCGCCTTCGGCAAGCCCGCCGATTACGCAACGGGCCTGAAGAAGGGCGACTACGTGGAGATCGAAGGCGAGTTGCGCTCGACCGAGTACGACGCCCAGGTCGGCGATGGCAAGAAAAAGACCACGGTCAAGCGCCGTGGCTGGGAAGTCCGCGCCAGCATCGTTCGCAAGCTGGCGCAGCCCGAGAGCTCACGCGGAGAGAACCTCGACGCCGAGCCGATCACGGAGGACGACGCCGCGTAAGCGGCGTTGTCCTCCCCAGGAGGTGCAACCATGACTTCCCTTTTTGAAAACATCGTCAAGTTGCGCGGGTTCCTCGGCAAAAATGCCGAGGTGCCTTCGTCGGACGGCATCACCGATGATGCTTTCGCCGTGCTCACACTGTGCGTGGAGTCCG
>CAYQSI010000160.1:0-3897 GCA_964420185.1 uncultured Occallatibacter sp.
AGTCTCTTGGGACGTCCCCCTTTCTGGCCGCCGCAAGGCGCTGGTGGCGGAAGTCTTGGAATCCTCCGGGCGCAGGACTTGCGGCATGCTGAAGCACAAGCGCTGCACTGACGGGCAGGTTCTCTTCGGAGAACTTCTCTGGGGCGACCCGTCTACTACGAGCGGGTTCTAGCTGCGCGCAGCAGAAAGTGGCCGCGGGTACCAAACGGAGCCGCGGCCCTGGTGCCAGAAGCCCGTTTGACAATTATCGAAGTTTGGCGGCGGGAGACAAGAGTGGGCAGTGGCGCCACATAACCAATCGAAGCTGGCGGCGCCGTTGTTCCAGCAGATTTAGAAAGGTCGGAGGTGAAAATCGAGTTTTTAAACTACGGAATCCATGGTAGGACGGTGCGACGGGCCCGCGGCCGGCATGGTCGCCTTCGCCTAGTGAGACCAGATGGTTTCGCTGGTGTGCGCCCGCCAGCAAAACAGTAACCCTGCGTAGCGACAACCAGGCAGAGAAAATTTGAAGATCTACCCCTGGTCGGAGCTACTGACTCAAAATTGCAAAGAGGATAAGCAAATGCAAGAACAAACGATTCATCAGACTCTCGCTCCAGAGGAGCCCAGGACGCCGGCACCTGTCCTTCCACAGAGCGACACCTCCGAAGCCACGGCATCGAATGCCGAAGCCGGACCAGAAAAACAAGCAGCTTCAGACGCGCCCAGTAGCCCCGAAACGCTAGCGACCACACCAATTACTAAGGTTGACGGAATCGCAGAGTGGGTGAGGAAGACGAGCGGCGAATTGAAGAGCATTCATTTTCGCTACCTCCTTCCCCCCAACGAGGCAAGCTTATTTGAGAAGAGTCGTGCACGGGCCGAATACACGCGCAATCCCTGGGAATCGATGCCGCTCCCTACACGTTATGCGGCCTACGGCACGACCGAAGAGCTCTTCACTAGGATCAAACTGGCCATCGCTGAGCAAACCCATCTTTCGGATAAGGACAGTGCGCTGCTCACGCTATGGGTCTTCTCGACTTGGTTTCACGATGTGCTCTCCATAGCACCTGGCCTGGTAATTACTGGGCCGGCGCATGAGGGAGACGCTGTTTTGCGCGCCCTCTACGCTTTTTGCTACCATCCTGTCCTCGTGGCTGGGATGACAGGCGCTGCTCTGAGCGCAATCCAATGGGATAAGAAGCCGACTTTGCTCATTTTCGAACCAAACTTGAGCAGCCGCTTGGCTGCGCTCCTTTGCAGCTCTACCCGCCGTGGCTACCTGGCGATGAGGACCGTACCCGGCGCCTCAAAGTCCGCTTTCGATTACTACGGTTCCAAAGCCGTTTATGCAGGTGAGGATCCGCCGATCAAAGCGATGTTGCAGCATTGCATACACATCAACGCACTTCCTGCATCCGGCGTCTATTCGGAGCACGTTGCGTCCATGACACAAGATATGACGCAGCATCTGCAAAACCAGCTCCTTCGTTACCGTTCTGAGCACTTGCCAGGAGTGTCGAAATTGGAGCTCTGCGCTGCCGGACTTTCCCCCGACTTCAACGCCATCGCGAGTGCTCTGTGTGAGTGTATTGTGAATGCACCAGACCTGCAGAATGAGCTTGTATCACTGCTCACCCCGTACTCCGATCAGCAGATCGCAGAACGCCTCGATGACCTGGGAACACTCTCCGTCGGCGCCGCACTTGCTCTTTGCCATCAAGGAAAGGACCAGATCCTGATCAACGAGATCGCCACGGAGGTCAATCGCGTGCTGAAAGACCGTGGCGAGAGAATACAGTACAGTCCGGAAAGAGTGGGCCATACGCTCAAGAAGGCCGGCCTGATCAGCCGGCGGGTAAGCGCGGCCGGCAATGGGTTCGTTTTGGATCATGCAACTCAGGTCCGCATTCATGAGGTGGCCGCTGCTTACGGTTGTGTAGGCTTGACTGACGATAAGGAAAACCTCCATTGTTCATTGTGCCAACAAAACAAATGAGTTATGTAGGATGTGGAGGTTTTTGCAGTTTTTGAACGTTGCCAGCGCCGGCACCCTCACCGCGCTAACAGGATCTTGCCCTTGAGCCGGTCATTGCGCAGGGCTCTTCTGCGCACCGGGGAACCTAGTCGCGACCATCTCGCGCGCTAAGTAATTGATTACAGATAATTTATATTGATAAACGTTAGCCATCACGCGGAGATTTCACCTTAGCCAAATTCTCAGGGCAAAACCTCCACGCCAGGCGGCGCTCCGGCCGAATCAAATGCAAGTCTTTAAGAATGAACGACTTTCATTCTATGGGGTACCAACTTTCACCTTATGGGTACACCCACACAAAGCCGGGGAATATCCCATGGCTTTTAGCTGCAACCGCTGGTGGAGCCGCAGCTCATGCAGCGGTGGCAACTGCCGTTGCGAACCATGATGGCGCCGCAGACCGAGCAACTAGGGGCGTCGCCCATGTCGTACATCTCGCGCATGGCGTCGGCGGCATGGTAGATACCGCGGTCCGCGAGGTCCGGTCCATGCGAGGGGCTGTTTGCATTCGGCGAGGCGGCCTGCGCCTCGGGGGCAATGCCGCCGCCCCCGGAATTGCCCGTTCCGGAACCGAAGCCGCTGACCTTGTTGAGACGGCGGGCAACCTCCTCGGCCAACTGGGCCATCTGGTTCTGGGAGAACGACTCTTCCTCCGGCTCGGTCTCGGGGATCAGGCTGGGCGAGGCGGGCAGTTGCGGAGCCTGCGAGACCAAGCCCGAAAACAGCGTCAACTGGGTTCCTGAGAGAAAGCGCAGATTGAGCCAGCGGAAGATGTAATCCATCAGGCTCTTGGCGTAGCCAATCTGCTCGTTGCCGGTCCATCCGGAGGGCTCGAAGCGGGTGTGGGCGAACTTCTCGCAGAGAACCTTGAGGGGAACGCCGTGCTGCAGGGCCAGCGAGATGGAGGTGGCGAAGGAGTCCATCATGCCGGAGACGGTGGAACCCTCCTTGGCCATCTTGATGAAGATTTCGCCAGGCTGCCCGGTGGGGTAGAGGCCGACGGTGATGTAGCCCTCGTGAGCAGCGATGGAGAACTTGTGGGTGACCGAGGCGCGCTCGATGGGCAGACGGTGGCGGACGGCCCGAGGCGGTCCGTTGAGGTCCTGCACGTCGGAGTTGGCGGCCTCGTGGGCGGAGTCGTCGGCACCCGAGGCCTGGAGAAGGGGCACAGCAGCAGCTTTGGCGATCTCCTCCAATGCGTGTTGGAAGGCGGCGGCGGCGAGGGTGACCTGCTTGGCGGAAACCTCGACTTTTTCTCCGATTCTGGCTTGAAGAGCCTTGAGGTCAGCGGCGGCGGCGGGCTGGCCAGCAGCCAAATGGGCCAATACGCGGCTGCCGGCAGCGTCCAGCGGCGAGAGCTCGCGCTTGGCGTCCAGGCTCGTATTGAGCGGCTGGGTTCCCTTGGAGCCGTCGCGGTAGATGGCCACGGCCTTGATGCCCTGGCGCCAGCTTTCGGCGTAGGCCTCAGCAACGTCCTCGACGGTGGCCTCGTGGGGCAGGTTGACGGTCTTCGAGATGGCGCCGGAGAGAAACGGCTGCGCGGCGGCCATCATCTTGATGTGGCCCATGTATTGGATGGAGCGGGTGCCCTTGGAGGGCTTGAAGCTGCAATCGAAGACGGACAGATGCTCAGGCCGGATGCCGGGAGCGCCTTCGATGGTGCCGGTAGCGTCGATGTAGCTGACGATGGCGTGCACCTCGTCGCTGGAATAGCCGAGTTTGAACAGGGCTTCTGGAACGGTGTTGTTGACGATCTTGATCATGCCGCCGCCAACCAGCTTCTTGTACTTGACCAGGGCCAGATCCGGCTCGATGCCGGTGGTGTCGCAGTCCATCATGAAGCCGATGGTGCCGGTGGGCGCCAGGACCGTGGTCTG
>CAYQSI010000161.1:0-3873 GCA_964420185.1 uncultured Occallatibacter sp.
TCCCGCGCTGGTCTGAATCGGAACAACCTCTTGAGACTCCACACCTATTCCCTGCTCTTCCTACGTCTCGTCCGCCGACGGCCCATAGGTGCCGGGGATGGGCTTGTTGAGCAGGCGCAGGTAAACGCCCAACTGGGCGCGGTGATGGATCATGTGCGCGAGTACCCAGGTGCGCCACACCTGATACTTCGGTTCGTCGATCCAGGCCTGGCCGCCGGCCACGAACTTCCAGTGTTCGTCCCACTTCTCCGGCGCAAGGCCAGCCAGCGCAGACTTGGCCTCAGCCGTTTCCCTATCGAAGCGTTCGAGCAGCGCAGCCGTGGACGCAGGCACGTAAGCCTCGAACTTGTGTTCCGGAGAAAACTCCAGCTTGTCAGTGGTCAGCGTCGAGATAGCCCACTCGCCAGCAAGCTCGGCGGTATGCCCGGCTAGCCGACCCAGACTCATGGATTTTGGGTGGGGTTTGAAGGTGAAATCGACATCGGCCGGAATCGCCGCAAGCATCTTGCGGGTTCTGGCGATTTCGCTGTCGTACTCGGCAATCAGTTCCTTTTGAAGGTCCATTCGGGGAATCTCCTGTGCAGCGTAGCAAGCATAAACCAAGACCAGCAGAAAAGAGAACAAAAAGCGATAAATTTTCCGGTTCTCCCACAATAAATTTGCGGATGCGCGCGGCCAGGAAGCTACAATCAGGCGAGTTGCCGCTCCTGCTGAGCAAGACCGATTGAGGGTTGAGGTTTCCCACCCTTGCGCCAGAAATACAGCGCAAGGATGGGGCACACGGCCACTAGGAGCCATCTCATCAATGCGGTTCAGCCCATGCAATGCGTTCCTCAGGGGCTAAAGCCCTCGGACTGATTGGGTGTTTTGCGGCAGGGCTAAAGCCGTGCCCTTTCAAAGCCCATTTATGAGATAGCTTCTAGTCAGACCGCTCAGAAAAGCAGATTGCTGCGAAAGTGAGGCCGCGTTTGAGATTGCATTGTATCTTTGCGTTCGCTCCCTTGGCTTTGGCGCTCGCCGCCGCCGCGCAGACGCCAGGACCGGCGCCGCGCTTCGATGCGTGGAAGATTATCGGCCCGGGCGGCGGCGGAACCACCATTGGCCCGACGATCAGCCCCCACGATCCCCGGCTGGTTGTAGAACACTGCGACATGACGGGCGGGTACATTACGCAGGATGGCGGACTGTCCTGGCGCATGTTCAATCTGCATTCGGGCATCGAAACCTTTGCCTTTGATCCGGGAAATCCCCAGCGAATCTATGCAGGAAACGCAGCGTTGTGGCGCAGCGACGATACGGGCCGGACGTGGCAGATGCTCTTTCCCAATCCCGCCAAGAAGACTGTCGAACATCAGAATGGCGACCACGGAGACTACAGCCTGACTTCGAACGACGGAAATTACGTTACCGGGTTGTACATTCGTCAGATTGCCGTCGATCCCAAAGACTCGAATGTTGTCCATATTGCGTTTTCCGATCCACAGTACGGAGGGACAACGCTGCTGGTCTCAAAGGATGGCGGAGCCTCTTTCCGGCATGAGCACGATTTTCCGTCGGATAGAATCCTCCTCCTCGCTTATCGCGGCGAGGACCGGCTGGCGATTGGAACTCTGGGCGTTTACCGCGGCAAGTCATCCGCCAAGCCAATCGCGGGGCCTGGAGAGAAGATCGCGTATGCCAGCATGGGAGAGGCGCAAGGAATCACTTATCTCTATGCGACGACCAAGAGTGGAGCGCTGTTTGTCTCCGAGGACGGGGGCGTCAGTTGGCAATCGAGAACGCCAGAGTTCGGCCAGCAAGCCGGAGCGTTTGGGGCAGTTGCCGCGGCAAAGGACAATGGGCGAATCGCCTACATTGGCTTCCGCGGTCTCAGGCTGGGCGAACGCGCGGAGGATCTCTATAACGGCATTGCAAAAACCGTCGATGCAGGCAAGAACTGGGCAATCGTAGTCCGTGAATCGACGCAGCCAGCGGCCAACCTCGATGCGTCCTGGATCGAAGAGCGCGCGGTTGGCATTGGATGGGACGACGGAAAGAGCATCATCTTCGATGCCCCGTACAGTCTGGGAGTGGCTCCCGGCAACCCGGACATTTGCTACGCTAGCGACCTTTTCCGAACCTATCGGACGCTCGATGGAGGAAAGAGCTGGGCACAGGTCAACTCCGTGCGTACGGCGGATCGCCGCTGGACTACCCGCGGACTCGACGTCACGACAAACTACGGCGTGCAATTCGACCCGTTCGATTCAAAGCACGTTTTCATTGACTACACAGACATCGGAGCCTTTGACAGCCAGGATGGCGGCCAGTCGTGGGAGTCGGCGACGAACGGGGTCCCGGATTCCTGGCGGAACACAACCTACTGGCTTGCATTCGACCCCGAGGTGAAGGGGCTGATTTGGGGCGCATTCAGCGGAGTACACGACCTGCCCCGGCCGAAGATGTGGGCGCATGGAGAGTTTCTGGACACGGCCAGGGGAGGAATCGGCATTTCGACCGATGGCGGGCGGACATGGACCCCGGCCAACGGCGGCATGGGAGGAACAGCATTCACGCATGTGCTGCTCGATCCGACAAGTCCGGTTGGACAGCGCACACTGTACGCCTGCGGGTTTGGCCTGGGCGTGTATAAATCGACGGACAACGGAAAGACCTGGCAAAAAAAGAATGAAGGCATCACCGAGGCAAGCCACTTTGCCTGGCGGATCACACGCGGCAATGACGGCGCGCTTTATCTTATCGTGGCCCGCGCCAACGACGGCCGCTACGGCCTGGCCTGGGGAAGCGGCGCTCTGTATAAATCCATCGACGGAGCGGAGCACTGGACGAAGATGACGTTGCCGAAAGACGTCAACGGGCCGAATGGGCTGGCGCTGGACCCCAGGGACAATCGGCGTATGTACCTAGCCGCGTGGGGGCAGGAGAGAGCCGGCGTGGACACGGGGGGCGGGGTGTTTCTTTCCACCGACGGCGGCCAGAGCTGGAAACCTGTCTTCAGCCAGTCGCAGCATGTCTATGATGTGACGATCGACCCAAGAGCGCCGGATACGCTCTACATCTGCGGGTTCGATGCGGCGGCGTACCGCTCGACAGACGCCGGGCTTCATTGGTCGCGCATCAAGGGCTACAACTTCAAGTGGGGCCATCGCGTGATTGTGGACCCCAACGACGCATCCATGATTTACATCACGACTTATGGCGGAAGCGTATGGCATGGACCGGCTGCCGGGGACCCGAGCGCGCCGGAGGATGTTGTGAACCCTGTGCCGGTTGCGCAGTGATGATGCTGCTATCTCCGGTTTCATCAGGTCTCTGACGTTTCTTCAGGTTCGTGCCGTCCCACCCATGCGCCAGAAAAAGGGCGCATGGATGGTGCACGGAAGAATTCTGATAGGAATTGAATTGAAAATGTTGAGCCACCGGGCAATCAAGGCTCCTGGCGGTCGGCGGGTTACTCGACTCTCTTTGCGAGGAAGTTCTCCATGAACTTGGTGTCGAACTCGCCGGCGCGAAAACCGGGGTCGGCAAAGATTGCCTGATGCAGCGAGATCGATGTGTCAATGCCCTGGACGATAAATTGACTGAGCGCGCGCTCCATCTTGGCGATGGCCTCTGCACGATCGCGGCCATGAACGATCAACTTGGCAATCAGCGAGTCGTAGTAGGGCGGGACCACGCCCTCGGCGTATTGCGCCGTATCCACGCGCACGCCGTTGCCACCGGGGACGTTGAAGGCAGTAATCTTGCCCGCTGAGGGGGTGAACTTTACAGGGTGCTCGGCGTTGATGCGGCACTCGATGGCGTGGCCGCGAATTTCGAGCTTGGCGGGCAGAATCTTGTCCAGCCGCTCTCCGGAGGCGATGAGCAACTGCG
>CAYQSI010000162.1:0-3863 GCA_964420185.1 uncultured Occallatibacter sp.
CCTCGTCGTCGCCAAAGGCGCGATCCCCGTGAATCTCGCTGAAATCGGTAAAGATCCGCTCGATGAAGTCCATGGGGTAGGGCCGCTGGGGATGCCGCGCCAGCTCGATCCTGATCCACGCCGGCGATGCCGCCTGCGCCTCAAGTGAATTCCCTGTTTCCTGTTCGCTCATCGGTTCCTGGGGCGGCTCAAGATTCACATGTCAGCCGCCAATGCTGATTCTACGAGGCGCGGGCGCGTAGGACAAATCTAAGTTGGGAGCCAGCCGGCTATAGATTTCCACCTCTCGCGTCCCCACCCCGGAACGATACAATCGCCTCTAGGCGGCCTGCGGTTCCGGGCTGGCCCTGAGGAGCGGGTTCACGCATGGGTTATCAGGTTCTAGCCAGGAAATACCGTCCGCAGCGCTTTGCCGACGTGGCCGGCCAGGATCACGTCACGCGGACGCTGATGAATGCGCTCAGCCAGAACCGCATTGCCCACGGCTACATCTTCAGCGGCCATCGCGGCATCGGGAAAACCACCATCGCCCGCATTGTTGCCCAGGCGCTGAACTGCCGCACTGAAATCGGCACTCCGGAACGCCCCACGCCCGAGCCCTGCGGTACATGCGACTCCTGCGTCGAGATCCGCCAGGGCAACGCGGTGGACGTGATCGAGATCGACGCAGCCACCAATCGCGGCATCGACGAGATTCGAGAACTGCGCGACGCAGCCCGCTACGCCCCCTCGCGCGACCGCTACAAGATTTACATCCTCGACGAAGCGCACCAGATTACCGAAGCGGCATTCAATGCCCTGCTGAAGACCCTGGAAGAGCCGCCGGCGCACATCATCTTCATGATGGCCACCACGCAGCCGGAGGACATTCCCCAGACCATCCTCTCGCGCTGCCAGCACTTCAGCTTTCACGCCGTCAAGTTCGACGACATTCTGGCCCAGTTGAAGATGATCGCCGGCAAAGAGGAGGTTGAGGCCGAGGACGGCGCATTGGCTTTGCTAGCCGAGGCTGGCGACGGCTCGATGCGCGACGCGCTCTCCATCATGGATCAGGCCATCGCCTCAGCGCCGGTGGAGAACGGCAGAGCGGTGCTCTCGGCGACGCAGATTCGCGAGCTGATGGGCGCGGTGCCCAACGCGATTTTCGAGCGGCTGCTGGAGGCCGTTGCCGCCGGGCAAAGCGCGGAACTGATGCAGGAGTTGAACGTGCTGGTGAATGCCGGCCACAGCCCCTCGTCGCTGGCCCGGCAGATGGTCCGCTACCTGCGCAACACGCTGATGGCCAAGATCGGCGGCGCAGAAACCGAGTTGCTGCAAATCTCCACCGATGAGCGTGCCCGCGCGGCACGGACCGCGCTTCTGTTCACTGAGGAGGAGCTGACCCGGAACCTGCAAATCGTCCTGCGCACCTTCGACGACTTGAACTACCGTCAGGAGCAGCGTTTCCATTTGGAACTGGGCCTGCTCAAGCTGATTCATGCCCAGCGTCTGTTGCCGATTGAGGAATTGCTGAGCGGCGTGGCCGCCGGGGGCGGTTTACGCGCTGGTGCTCCAGCTTCGGCGCCGGTTTCGGCTCCACGGCCAAGCGCGCGCCCGGTTGCGCCCTCTGCCCCGGCCGCTGCTCCGTCTCTTTCGCCCTTTGGCACGGCAGGCGGCAGTTGGGGCTCAGGAGCGAAGATGGCGTCGAGTCTCAAGCCAGATTCAGGAGCTTCGCCTGCCGCAACCATGAAGCGTCCGTCGCCCGCTCCCGCACCTGTCAGTTCCTTTCAAGGCGCTACGCCCTTCCCTGCCGCCGCCACTCCGGCCACGGGATATGCCTCAACCGCAACGCTCACCGAAGGCGCGCTGGCCAAGGCTCCGCAGGCTGCCGTGCCGGAGTCCCAAGCTGCCAGCATCGAATCGATTCGTCAAGCCGTCAGCAGCAAACTGGCCGAGGCTGGTCACGTTACGGCCTCGCAGTTGCTGGGGGCGGGCAAGTGGGCGCTCGATGGCTCCAATTTGCGCATCGAGGTGGCCGGCATGGGCAAAAAGATGCTGGCCTTGACGGTCAGTGCCACGGCAGAGAAGATCATCCGGCAGGAGCTGAAGCGGCTGGGAGCGCCCACCCGCTTCATGGTGGTTCCCGGCGAAGGAACCAAGCAAAGCGGCACACCCATGGCCGCGCCGATTGCGGGTAGCGTTCAGGAAGCCGCGCTGGCCAATCCTCTGGTCCAGCGGGCAAAGGAGATCTTCAAGGCTGAAGTCCGCAGCATCGTGGACCTTCGCCAAGCTTAGTCGCACGCTTCCAGTGAGGAGAACAGGTCATGCTCAACCCGCTCAAAATCTCCGAGATGCTTTCCCAAGCCAACAAGATGCAGGAGGAGGTTCAGCAGAAGCTGGGCCAGACCGTGGTGGAAGGAGCCAGCGGCGGCGGCGCCGTAACCGCAACCATGAACGGCAAAAAGCAGCTCTTCAAAATCCATATCGATCCTGCGGCAGTGATTGGCCTGAGCGGCGACAAGCCGGATGTGGAGATGCTGGAAGACCTGGTGGTGGCCGCGGTGAACGAAGCCGGTCGCAAGGCCGATGAGGTGATGCAATCCAGCGTGCAGGGAATCCTGGGCGGATTGAATCTGCCGGGTCTTGGCTGATACTTTAGGGAAGCTCTGATGAAGTCGATGTTTTGAAAGGGCACGACTTCACAGGTTGCGGAAAACATCATTTCGGAGGGAGGCGGGGGTTTTAACCCCCGCATAAAGCCAACAGAATCAACGTTGGCTTTAGCCACGGAGAAAATGCTCGATGCAAGATAGAACTGAATCCGAGGTTTCTTAAAAGCTTTTCGCAACCGAAAGAAGGGCAAAACGATGCTCGAAGGAATGAATCGCAGAAGCTTCCTTGAGTTGGGTGCGGCGGCAGGCGCAGTAGCAATGGCGCCGCGCTGGATGAAGGCGCAGGCCGCGCCGCTGGCATCCACTGACAGGCTTGCGCAGGCACGCGCGACTGCCTTGAACACGCCCATCCGGACCACAAAGCTCTACGACAACATCTACCTGCTGCAAGGCGCGGGCGGCAACATGGCTCTGCAAACCGGCTCCGAGGGCAACGTGCTGATCGACGCCAGCTATGCGACGGCGGTGCCGAGGATTCTTGAAGCTATCGGAGCCGTCAGCAAAGACGCTCCCAACGCGCTGATCAACACGCATTGGCACAGGGATCACACCGACGGCAACGAGGGTCTGCACGCCGCGGGATTCACGATCTTCGCTCACGAAAAGACGCGCGAGCGGCTCTCAATGCCGCAAACTTCGAAGGTCCTTCACAGCACCAGCCCCGCCGCCCCGGCTGGCGCTCTTCCGGCGATCACCTTCGCCGATGCGCTGCACATCTGGCACAACGGCGACGCGCTGGACCTGGTCCACTTCGCGCCGGCGCACACCGACACCGACATCTACATCCACTTTCACAAGGCCGATGTTTTGCACCTCGGAGACATTTGGTTCAACGGCTTCTTTCCCTACATCGACGAGGGCTCGGGCGGATCGATTGGCGGCATGATTCGCGCCAGTGAGACGGCTCTGTCGGTGGCTGGGAACAACACCAGGATTATCCCCGGCCATGGACCGTTGGGATCGAAGGCCGATCTCCAGAAGTTTCGCGATATGCTCGTTGCTGTTCGCGACAAGGTGTCCGCTCTCAAGGCCGGCGGGGCCAGCGAGCAGGAGACCATCGCCAAAAAGCCGACGGCGGATTTGGACGCCGCCTGGGCCAGGGGCTTTATGAACGGCGATGCCTTCACCGGCATTGTTTATCGAAGTTTGTAGGGGGCGCACGTGAGCCGTTATGCCGAGCCGATGGCGCGGTTGATTGAAGAGTTGAAGAAG
>CAYQSI010000163.1:0-3777 GCA_964420185.1 uncultured Occallatibacter sp.
ACCTTGAAGGCGTCTTCATCGGTAATGGAGAGGACGACCAGGCCCTGGGACTGGAAGTGGGTGTAGATGAGGTCGAGGCTGGGCATCTCCAGGCGGCAGGGCCCGCACCAGGTGGCCCAGAAATTGACCACCACGATTTTTCCGCGGAGTTCCGAGAGCGTTACCTTCTTGCCGTTAAGGTCCTTGAGGGTAAAGTCGGCCTTTTCAATGTCAGCGTCTTCGTCAGCCAGCACCTGGCTGGCTTTGGCAAAGAGAGGATCGTTCAGGGTTACATTCACGTTCTCGTAGCGGACCAGACTGGCCAGGTCAAGGTACGGCATTGGGGGCTGGTCGTTCTTGGCGGAAACGGGTGACTGCGCCAGCGATTGCGAAAGCGTATCGGCGACAGCCTGTAGAGCCTCGGCTCCCTGATCACCTTCGGTGACCAGATGGGCGAGGCCGTCAGCGAGGCCCACCTTGTGCGGGCTGGCGGGAAGGGCTCGAATGTCGGCGGCGAGCTTGATGGTGGCTATAGGGCGCTGTTCAGCGGAAAGAGAGCGAAGTTTTCCAAGCTGTTGAATGATGGCGGACTCGGTGGCCTGCGCATAAAGCAGCGGTGTGGCCAGAAGGACGGTGGCGGCGGCAAGAAGAGTGCGATGGATCGGGTTCATGAGGTCTCGCTAGCGGGATGAATATTAAGGACATTCCAAGTCGTTGGAATTATATCCCCGCGATTCGAGATTGAGAGGCGATGATGCCCGCGCTCAGGCGGCCAATCCGGGCAGTCGTCCGGCGACAGCTTCGACAATTTGTTTGTGGACCTCATCGATGGAGAGGTCGCCTTCGATCAGGACAACGCGGGCCGGTTCGCGGGCGGCGATTTCGTGGTACTTCTGCCAGACGCGGCGGTAAAATGCGCCCTTCTCCAGCTCGAAGCGGCCTTCGTCCGGGCCGCTCTCTTCGGTGGTGCGCTGGTTGCGGCGGCGCGCGCGGGCGAGCGAGGGCTCCAGCGAGGGCAGCAGCAGCAGCGTCAGGTCGGGCTGGAGATTGGCGGCCAGGAGGCGGTG
This sequence comes from uncultured Occallatibacter sp., assembly GCA_964420185.1. Lineage (GTDB taxonomy): Bacteria > Acidobacteriota > Terriglobia > Terriglobales > Acidobacteriaceae > Telmatobacter. The sequence continues at coordinate 1,047 of CAYQSI010000163.1, forward strand.
GAGTTGGAGGACGATCTCGGAGCCCAGTTCACGGCCGCCACCCTGGTAGGCTTCTGTCGAATCCGTAAAGCGGTCGCAGAGGACGATTTTGCCGGCTGCCAAGGCTGGCTTGATGACCTCGGCGACGGCCTGGGCGCGGTCGGCAAACATGAGGCCCATCTCGGTCATGGGCGCCAGACCCGCGGAGCGCGAGTCGAGCACCAGGGCGCGGATGCGGTCGCCGGTTGCGGTGCCGCCGGGCTGGCGGGTGATGAGGGCGCTGTGGCCGCGTTTTTTCAGCCATGCTGCCAGACGGTTGATTTGCGTGGTTTTACCGGAACCATCCAGACCTTCGAAGGTGATAAATAAACCGCGCGGCATGGGCTGAGTCTACCACCCGGACAAACCGAAAGACGAGTCTGCTTCCATTGTGTTACAAGGGAAATAATCGCTAGAAATCACCGGAGGCAGGCGACTGCGCTCCATGGGAGTTGAATCATAGTGAATTTTCGCACCATCCACAAACTTACCGTTTGCGGCTTCCTCGCAGTCGCTTTGCTTACCAACCGGCAACTCAACGCTCAACATTTAACGCTGGAGGGCCAAACCGGCGGGTTCCTGACGCCCACCGCTTACGTTGTTTACACGGAAAAGGGCCACACATTTTCTCACCCCGCTGTCGGCTATCACTTCATTGACGCATCGAAGGTGATCGGCGACGTTCAGACCTTCAGCATCGCGGAGGGATTCGCCAACCGGGCCGAGGTAGGCTATACGCGCAGCATGCATACCGACGGCAACAGCGCAGCCTTCAGCAGCCTGTGGAACTACAACGGGATGAACATCTTCAGCGGCAAGGCCGTGGCCATCAAGGATGGGCAGTTCGGCCAGTGGACGCCAGGCTTGGCGGCGGGCTTCGTGGTGCGCACCGGAGACCACTTTGTATCCGGCGCCCTGGATGGCAAGACCTATACCAACGGCGACCTGTATGTGGCCGTCACCAAGACCTGGCTGCATCCACCAGTGCCGTTCCTGGTGAATCTGGGCTGGAAGGCTACCAATGGCACAATCTTCGGCCTCGGCGGCCAGAGCACGCGGTTCGGCGGCCGGTTCTTCGGCGGGTTGGGAATGCCGCTGCCTTTCCTGTTCAAGACGGCCATTGTGCCTTCAGCGGGATTCACCCAGGAGCCAGCGACATCGAAGAACCTGGGCGCCATTCTGTATCCTCCCGGCGGCAGGGCGCATCTGCCCACCACGCTGGATTACGCCGTGCGCATCACGCAGAAGGAAGCTCCGCACTTCAGCTTCGATATGGGCGTCGGACAGGTGGCCGGGAATATCGGCACCACGATGGTTCCAACCGGAGTGCCCTCGAACCCGTATGCTCCCCTGGCGGTCAATCTTGAGGCACGCCACGTCGTGGGCATGGGGCTCAGCTACCGTTACTGATGATCTGATTTTTGAGAATACTGAAGCAGAGAGATCTTCCTGTGCAGTTTTGACCAGAACGGGGGGAGGGCTCAGGGTACGCTCATTCCGGAGTACCCACACCCTTGCCCCGCTCAGGGCAAATCGATTCCCTCAGCGGAGCCGGCACGACAGAACCAGGAGGCTCTTCTCATGCGAATGTTTCACTCCGTGCGTTGGCTCTTGCTGACGCTGCTTCTCTCTCTGATTCCCGCATCAATGCACGCGCAAATCGTCATCAGTGTCGGATTCTCTCCACCAGAACTACCCGTCTATGAGCAGCCGATCTGCCCCCAGCCCAACCTTATGTGGATGCCCGGCTACTGGGCTTGGGGTGACGGGGATTACTACTGGGTCCCCGGCGCCTGGGTAGAGGCTCCCTATGAGGGCGCGCTCTGGACGCCCGACTACTGGGATTGGTACGGTGGCCGCTACAGATTCCACCGGGGCTACTGGGGCCGCCACGTGGGCTACTACGGTGGCGTGAACTACGGCTTCGGCTACGAGGGCATCGGCTTTACCGGTGGCGAGTGGCGCGGTCGCGAGTTTGCCTATAACACCGCGGTCATGCGCGTAGATCAGAACATCATCCACACCACCTACATTGATCGGACGATTGTGGAGAGAAACACAATCGTCAACACGAACCGCGTTGCCTATAGCGGCGGTCCTGGTGGCATTCAGCACGCCGCCACCCCCCAGGAGCGGGCTGCCGAGAACGAGCAGCACGTGGCTCCAACCAAGTTCCAGACACAGCACGTGGAGGCTGCCAAGGTCGACAGGAGTTCCTATGCCAAGGCGAACGGCGGGCACCCACAAAACGTGGTAGTTGCCAAGCCTCTGGGCCAGGAGAAGCGCACTCCAGCTCCAGAGCAGAAGGTTGAACCAAAGGCCGGGCCTCAATCACACGCTGCTCCCGCGCAGCATGCTGCTCCTGCGCAACATGCTGCTCCTGTAGAACACGCAACTCCTGCGCAACATGCTGCTCCTGCTGAACACGCAACTCCTGCGCAACACGCTGCTCCCGCAGAACGCCCCGTCCCACAACAGCAAGCTCGCCCCGTCCCACAACAGCAGGCACGCCCGGCGCCTCAACAGCAGGCTCGCCCCGTCCCACAACAGCAGGCTCGCCCTGTCCCACAACAGCAGGCTCACCCTGTCCCACAACAGCAGGCTCGCCCTGTCCCACAACAGCAGGCTCACCCTGTCCCACAACAGCAGGCTCGCCCTGTCCCACAACAGCAAGCTCGCCCCGTCCCACAACAGCAAGCTCGCCCCGTCCCAC
>CAYQSI010000164.1:0-3699 GCA_964420185.1 uncultured Occallatibacter sp.
TGCCGCCCGACTCCTCGCCGCCCATCAGAATCTCGCGCTCCAGCATGTAGTCGCAGACGTACTTGAAGCCGACGCCGTGCTCAATCAGCTCGCGGCCATGCTTGGCGCAGATGCGATCCAGCATTTTCGTAGTGTTGATGGCGCGGGTGACAGCTCCCGGCCAGTCGTTGTGGCGCTTGAGCACCCAACTGAGCAGGACGGAATAAATCTTGTGCGGATCGACAAACTCGCCGTGCTCGTCGGTGGCGCCAATGCGGTCGGCGTCGCCGTCGGTGCACAGGCCGGCAACGCAGCCGTTGGCCGCCGTCGCCTCGCCCAGCGCCCGAATGTGCGGCTCGATGGGCTCGGGATGGATGCCGCCAAAGAGCGGATCGGGATTGGCCCGAATCTGCACGTGATCGACGCCGATGCGGGTGAAGATGTCGGAGATATAGGTTCCCCCGGCGCCGTACATCGAGTCAACGCAGAACTTCATGCCCGATTTTGCAATCAGGTCAAGATCGGCAAAGCTCTCAATAGCCTTGAGGTACGTCGGCAGGAAATCGACCTCCTCGATGGGAGCGGGCTGCGCTGGCCGGGCCACGGGCTTGCCCAGGTAGGATTCGATTTCGGCGATGATGGAGGGCTTGCCGGAGCCGCCGTACCAGGCCTTGTACTTGACGCCGTTCCACTGGGCCGGGTTGTGCGAGCTGGTAATCATGATGCCGCCGGCCGCGCCGCGCTCGCGAACGCCGAAGCTGAGCGCCGGGGTCGGCGTAACGGCGTTGGCCAGCATCACCGGGATGCCGGTGGCAGCCGCGACCTCGGCGCAGGCGCGCGCAAAGGCTTTGGAGCCGAAGCGGGTGTCGTAGCCGATGCACAGCCCCTTCTTGGGGTCTTCCTTGGCGTGAACGTAAGCGGCAATGGCCTCGGCGGCGATGCGCACATTGGCAAAGGTGAAGTCGTCGGCGATCACCGCGCGCCAGCCGTCGGTGCCGAACTTGATTTGAGGATGGGTCATGATGAGTTCTCTTGCTCCCTGAAGAATAAGGATAAAGGATGGCGGAGGGGAGGTCTGGTAGATGGGATGAATCAAAGTTGCGGCGTTCTATCCTATCGCCGATTCCCGCGCTCACGCGTCCGGTGGAGCGCTCTCGAAGGGCTGCTGATCCGGCAACATACTTTGGTGCAAAATGCGTGAAACAAGGATGCCGTCTTCCTGCCGCCGATAAAAAAGCACATGGCGTCCCTTTTCAAAGCGATACAGACCGGGGCGAATCCAGGCGCACGGCCGGCCGAGCGAAGGATTGCCGGCAAGCAACTTCGCGCAGCGCTCAAGGCCGTCGAGGTAACGCTCCGCCTGATCCGAACCCCAGGTTTGAAGAGTGTACGCGCCAATGCTCAGAAGGTCTGCTTTGGCGCTGCGGGAAAAGAGCAACAATGCCATGGCTAGCTCGGATTTGCGGCCAGATGGAGCGACTCCCGCACCTGCGCAAAAACATCGCCCACGGCAATGCCGCTTGCATCCCCCTCGTCAATGGCCGCTCGCAGCGCCTCCAGCTTGGCTTCGTAAAGCAGCTCCTCGCGCTCCAGAGAACGGAGAGCGGCGCGAACCACCTCGCTGGCGTTCTCAAAACGCCCGGCCTCCACCCGCGCAAGAACGAAGCTATCGAGTTCCTTGGTTAAATTCACATTGCGCGTCGGCATGGCGCTTCTCCTCCTTCTCTCTCAGGAAAGGCTATCTGGAAGCAAGCGTACCATTATTAGCAATCTTTGCCAAGATATGGACGGCCAGCCATAGGGCTCTTTCAGCAGACAGGTTTGAAAATGTCTTGCTGGAGGAATATGTGAACTCTCCGCCTCAGAATCGAGCCCCTGGCTTCCGGTTTCAGATTCCAGGCCAGTCTCAGATCAGCTCAGTGCGGCCGGCAATACCCAGTTCCTTGACGATCTTGCCCACATCCTGGGAGTGGTCGCGGCTTGCAATCAGCAGCGCATCCTTGGTATCCACGATGACCAGGTTCTCGACGCCCACCAGGGCCACAAACTTGTGGGGGCTGTAAATGTAGTTGCTGCCGGAGTCCAGAGCCATGTGGCCGTTGGTATCGGTCACATTGCCCTCGCTGTCTCCGCGCAGGCGGGTCTCCAGTTGGTACTCGTAGAGCGAGGCCCAGGAGCCGAGGTCGTTCCAGGAAAAATCGGCCCGGATGCAGTAGAGGTGAGAGAGATGCTCGCCCTTGGCCGAGCGCGGCTCCAGCACGGCGTAGTCCACGGAGATGTTCTCGCACTTGGGATAAGCGGCGTGGAAGACCTCATCAAACTGAGGCGTGCCGTAAGCGGCGGCGATGGCCTCCAGCAGCGGCGCAGTCTCCGGCAGGTGCTCGCGAACGGCGTTGGCCAGGGTGCGCGCCGACCACAGGAAGATGCCCGAGTTCCAGTAGTAGTTGCCGGCGGCGATGAACTCGTCGGCGCGATTCTGGTTGGGCTTCTCGATGAAGCGCCGGACGTGGAGGGCGGCGTCGTCGCTAGTGTAGTCGGTGGCCTCGATGTAACCGTAGCCAGTCTCGGCGCGGGTGGGCTCAATGCCCAGCACCACCATGTTGTCGCCGGAGGCGGCCACGGCGATGCCCTGTTGCAGCGCCTTCAGGAAGCGCGGCTCGTCGGCGATCACGTGGTCAGAAGGAAAGATGCCCAGCACAGCGTCGGGGTTCTGGCGCTCGATGAGGAAGGCGGCCAGTCCGCAGGCCGGGGCGGTGTTGCGGCCTACCGGCTCCTGGATGATCTGCCCGGCGGGCACGCCCTTCAACTGGTCGGTGATCTCGTGGGCCAGGTACTCGTTGGTAATGACCCAGGTTTCGTCTAACCCGGCCAGCGGCTTGAGCCGCTCGACGGTCTGCTGGATCATGGAGCGCTCGCCGTCCAGCGCCAGAACCTGCTTGGCGTGGGCGCGGCGGGAACGGGGCCAGAAGCGGGTTCCGCTGCCTCCGGCAAGAATCACAGGGCGAAAATCAATAGGCTTCGACATTGAAGACACATCCTACCCGACAAACGATACGTTTGCACAGTGGCGAATCGTACTTTTTCTTGAAGAAATCTCCAGCAGCGCGGCGCCGCCCTTGCAGGAGACGGATTTACGCCATCCCATATTGCAAAACGGCGCATGCGCGGCTGGCAGGTTAAATGGCCACGGCTAAGCCAGTTTGGCTAGAAATTCTCCGATCCGGCGGGTTCCCTCGTCGATGTTCTGCTTCGTCACCGGGTAGGAGAGGCGGATGTGCTCAGCGGTGCCGAAAGCCTCGCCGGGCACGGTGACAACGTGGGCCTCGTGAAGCAGGCGCGTAGCCAGCTCGGTCGAGGTTTTGACGCCGCCCTTGCCCAGAAAGGCGCTGATGTTCGGGTAAACGTAAAAGGCGCCCTCGGGCTTGGTGCAGGTGACGCCGGGAATTTCAGCCAGCTTGGCCAGCATGTGGTCGCGCAGGTCGATGAATTCGGCGCGGAACTCGCTGACGCACTCCTGCGAGCTGGTCAGCGCGGCGATGGCACCCTTCTGTACAAAGCTGGTAGCGTTCGAGGTGCTTTGCGACTGTAGCTTGCTGAGATTGGCCACCACTTGCTTTGAAGCAAGCGCAAAGCCGGCGCGCCAGCCGGTCATTGCGTAAGTCTTGGAGAGCGAGCCGAGCACCACCATGTGCTCCTTGGCCCAGGTGAACGAACCGGCGG
>CAYQSI010000165.1:0-3695 GCA_964420185.1 uncultured Occallatibacter sp.
CCGCAGCGCATGGCCTCGACGGCGGCGTTGACCGATCCCGAGGCGGTCATGGCGATGACTGCGGTCTGAGGGTAGAGGAGCTTGACCTCGGAGATCAGTTCGAGGCCCTGGTTCGAGCCTGAAGGCAGGTTAACCAGCAGAATATCGGCGGCGTTGCCGCGCAGCATGCTCCGCGCCTGGCCCAGGTCGCCGGTACTCTCGGCCGCGTAGCCCAGGCTGGCGGCAATCTCGACGCAGGCCGAGCGCATCGCGGTGTCGGCGTCAACGACCAGCAGGTGCAGGCGCACCGGCGGCTCCGCGAGTTGGGGGATAAACTCCATGGCTCTTGTATTTAGAACTGTTTCAAGCATTGTATTCGCCTCACGCGCAAATGGGTGAACTGGATTTTCTGTTGCCGCTGCCGGGAGGTGTTTCCTCTAACGTGCAGCGTTTCTTGGGTTTTAGCCTCAGCGGGAGCGGACGGGCAGTTCGATCTCGAAGCGGGCTCCTGCCGTGGCGCCGTTGGCGGCATGAATGTGGCCGCCCGCGGCCTCGACGATGGAACGGGTGATGGACAGGCCCAGCCCGCGATGGGAGGCTGGCCAGCCTCCGTGTCTGAGCGCGCCGCTGCGCCGGGTGGTGTAGCCGGACTCGAAGATCTTGCCCAGCGCCTCTGGAGGGATGCCCGGCCCGTTGTCTTCCACCGTGAGCACGAGCCACTGCGTGGGGCTGGCCGCGGCGTGGTACTCGTGCAGCCTCAACTGGATGCGGCCACCCTCCGGCATGGCCTCGGCGGCGTTCTTCACCAGGTTGACCAGGATGCGGGTCAGATCCTCGCCGGTCAGCCTCACTGGCTGCGCGCCACCCTCGGCGTCCACGCTGAGGGTGATGGAGGGCCCGGCCAGGGCCGCCAGCAGATTGCGGTTGGACAGCAGTTCCCCGGCCAGGGTGTCGATTGGCTCGGCGGGCATCAGGTCCCAGTGGCGAGAGCGCTCCGGCCGGTCGGTTCCTCGCCGTTCGGCTCCCGTCCAGGCCGCGCTGGTTACCCCGGAGAGGCCATCGGCCGGCTCCGTGTGAGCATCGAGAGTCACCAGCTTCTCCACCAGCCGGCGGCTGGCCGTGGCCACCAGCCTCAGCTCGTTGCCGTAGTGTTGAAACGAAGGATAGAGCACCCCCGGCTCCTCCAATAAATCGCAGTAGAGCCCCAGCGCCGTGACCATGTTCCGGGCATCATGCGCCACCTCTGCCAGGCTCTCCCCCTTGCCGCGCAGGTTGGCCAGGGTTTCGACCACCGCCTCAACCCGCTTGCGCTCGGTTCCGGTTCCGGCACGCCTCGCTTCCGTCAGGCCCACCCCTGCGAGTGCTGTTTCGGTCAGGCCCGTTGCCGCCATCCCGGTTTCTTTGAATCCCGCCGCCTGTTCTCCCTGTTGCATAACCCGCTTCCTTCCCTGGCTCCTGTTTCCTGATCCCTGATCCCTAACCCCTAACCCCTGATCCCTAACCCCTAACCCCTGACCCCTGATCCCTGTTTCCGCCCTTCCCATTTCTGTCCCTAGCGTGGGTGGCTGTTCCCTTCTATTACACGTGGTGTGCCAAACAAGGACGGTCTGTGTAAGTTCCTGATAAGGGAAGGGGTTAGTGTCCAGTTTCAGGACAGCCTCTTTCGGCAATAAAGCGGGAAATCTTCCCGAAATGGAACAAGCGGACCGAGCGCGATTGAAGCAAAGTACGCAGTTTCAGTGAGTTAGCGATGGATTCCTGTTATGGGCCAGGAAATCAGCGCATTCCCGTACTGGAACCGGAAGCCGTCGAGGGCTGCTGCGCTTCTCCCAAGCGCCCTATCCCGTACAATCTGGTTATGAACGGCACAGGCAATTCTTCCTTCTTTCGTCCCGGCGGCAGGACTCCGGTCCAGCTTCGCCCGCTCACACTCACGCCGGATTTTGTCCAGACCGCGGAAGGCTCGGTTCTTGTTTCCCTGGGTAACACGCGGGTGCTGACCTGCGCCACCATCGAGCAGGGCGTTCCGGGCTGGCTGCGGAACACGGGCCGCGGCTGGGTGACGGCGGAGTACTCCATGCTGCCCCGCGCGACGGTGACCCGCACCCCGCGGGAGAGCGAACGGGGCAAGATCGGCGGCCGCACGCACGAGATTCAGCGGCTGATCGGCCGGAGCTTGCGCTCTGTTGTCGATATGAAGGCGCTGGGCGAGCGAACCGTGATTCTGGACTGCGACGTGATCCAGGCCGACGGCGGGACGCGCACGGCGGCCATCACCGGCGCGGCGGTGGCCTTGGCGCTGGCCTTGAAGGCGCTGGTCGATGCCGGAACGCTCAAAGCATCGCCTCTGAAGCAACTGGTGGCGGCGACCTCGGTGGGCATCGTCGGCGGCGCGGAGCTGCTCGACCTCTGCTATGAGGAGGACTCGCAGGCCGAGGTGGACATGAACGTGGTGATGACCGCCGACGGCGGCCTGATCGAGACCCAGGCGACGGCCGAGAAGGGAAGTTTTTCCCGGACTCAACTCAACGAACTGGTCGATCTGGCGGAAGTTGGCTTGAAGGAGATCTTCGCCGCGCAGCGGGCGGTGCTGGGGCTGTAGGGCGCCGCTCGGAAGTCCTTCATTCCTTCGGAGTTATTAAGTTTTTCTAAAATCGAGTCAGTCTCCCGCGACCCGCCATGGCAGCGCCCGTGCCGCTATGCGGGAGACCGCGAGAGACTATAATAGAGAAGGAATCTTTCATATACGCATTCCTACGAAAGAAAAGATGAGAAGCAGGTTTTTTGTTTTGTTTTTGTTTTTAGGTTGGGTTAGTACCAGCTTTGCCGATGAGGCCGTTACTCACTACAATCCGACAACTTATGTCTATATTGCCCGCACGGGCGAACAGTTTCAGGCGCCGCACGTCTGGACTTATCACCTGCTGGAGTACGCGCAGGTGCGCGGCCGGTGGATTGTCCCCGATTTCGGCGTGTACGATTGCGGCCATGGCAACTATCGCGAGTTGTTTATCGGCGGCGGCCCGGTGTTTTACCACGGCAAGATAGCCACGCTGACCCAGGAGTTATTTTTTGCCCAGGATACCGGCCCTGCGGCCCACGGCGCGCGCTATCTCTGGATATGGCCGGTGGCCGACTTTCAGTTCACGCCCAAGCTGACCGGCGAGGCTGTTGTTGTTCCCTGCCTACCGTTGAACCGCGCCGCGCGCATTCAATACGACTTCGATCGCGCCAAGGTCGAATATGCCCTCAGCCCGAAATTTCTGCTGGGAGGCGGCTACAGCGCGTCCAAGTACGCCAGCGACGCCTGGCTGAGCAAGCCATTTTTGACCACCACGGTTTCAACCCGGGAGGGAGCCTTCGAGTTCTGGTTGCAGAAGACACCCGGCGGCGGCCAGATCCAGATGCGCTACCAACTGGTCCACGTAGGGCGCTGATTGGGGCGAAACCGGATCGGGAGGCGCTCATCCTGAATCGGGCGGCGTGAACGGCAAGGGCTGCCTGTGCTCAAGAGCACGTTTTTCGCTTGCGCGTTTCTGCTACCATCAGGATGATTGCAGTTCCTGCCGCCCGACAGGCCGATTGCCTGTTTTGAAGGCCCGAGCGAGGAGGCAGATGGACCCAACCTCAAAGGAGAAACTTCAATGCCTCTAGTCTCCACGCGGCAACTCCTCGACGAGGCCGCCAAAGGCGGTTACGGCGTCGGCGCATTCAAC
>CAYQSI010000166.1:0-3678 GCA_964420185.1 uncultured Occallatibacter sp.
CGCGGATGATCGACTGCACGCGCATACCCTTCATGCCCACGCAGGCGCCCACCGGATCCACATCCTTGTCGCGGCTCTGGACGGCGATCTTGGTGCGCTCGCCTGCTTCGCGGGCAATGGCCTTGATGACCACCGTGCCGTCGTAGATCTCGGGAACTTCGGACTGGAAGAGGTTCTGCACCAGTTCCGGCGCGGCGCGGGAGACAATCACCTGCGGTCCCTTGGCGGCGCGGTCCACCTTGAGCAAGACGACGCGAACGCGCTCGCCGATCGAGAACTGTTCCAGCCGCGACTGTTCGCGCTTGGGGCAGCGGGCTTCAGCCTTGCCCAGGTCGTAGATCACGTCCTGGCCCTCGATGCGCTTCACGGTCGCATTCAGTACTTCCTTTTCGCGATGGGCGTATTCATTGAAGACCGTTTCGCGTTCTGCTTCACGCACCTTCTGGAAGATGACCTGCTTGGCCAGTTGAGCGGCGATGCGGCCCAGCGGAGTGGTGTCGCGATAAAGCCTGATCTCGCTGCCCACCTCGACGTCCGGCGCCAGTTCCTTGGCTTGGGTGAGCGTGATCTGGTTCAGCGGGTCCTCGAGGGGATCGTCGTCAGCCACCACTGTCTTGTATATGTAGGCCAGAATCTGACCGGTCTCTTTGTTCAGCTCACCGCGCATATTCTCCTGGGTCTTGTAGAACTTGCGCGTGGCAAGGGCGATGGCCTCTTCGACCGCGCCGACAACGATGGCGGGGTCAATGCTTTTTTCCTGGCTCAAAAGCTCGATACTCTGATACAAAACGCTGGCCATACTCTGCTTGCTCTCTCTTTGTTGCTCGGCGCGGGCATTAGTTGCGGCCCAGGCCGGTTTGGTTTGGTTCATTGAAGGCGCTGAGCGCCCCAGGTTTCGATTCTGAGACCAGGGAGACCGCGAACCCCTAAATTTCCGGTACCAGTTGCGCCTTCTCGATGTTGCCGAGCGCAATCTCCACCGTGCTGACGCCGGCCTTCCGGCTCTTGCTGTTCTGCTTGACCGCGTTCAGATCGAGCGTGATGATTTCGCCCGATCCGGACCCCGTGCTGGCCGTCAGCCGTCCCTGCCAGTGCCGGTTGTTGCGGATCGGCTCGAAGGTCTGCACCTTCACCAGGCTTCCTGAAAACCGTTGAAACTCCTCGGGCCTGGTCAACTTGCGGTCCAACCCCGGAGAGCTGGCTTCAAGCGTGTACTCAGTGCCCGGAACCAGGTCTTCCACGTCCAGCAATACGCCGAAATCCCGGCTGAAAGCTGCACAATCCTCGTGGGTCATGCCCGAAATCTGCTCCAGACGATCCGGGCTCAGCGTACCTTCCCGGAGTTCCTGGATGAGCCGTTCTGGAAGATCCGCATTTCCAGCTTCGGCAGTGTTTGCATCCCCAGCGGCCACGGCCGCAATGGCCTCTTTCAGCTTCTCGCGCTCCTCCGCGTTTTTCTCCAGATAAACGCGGAGCGTGCGTTCCTTCGCCGGACCAATGAACTCGACGTCCACCACGTCCAGCCCATGCGAGGCGGCCACTCGTATCGCCGCCGATCGGATTGCTTCCAGCTTGACTGCCATCGTTCCCTTGCTGCTCAACAAGCAGCTCATCTCGCGAGGGTCTTCCACTGCGGAGGTTACCCCATTGATTGCCAAAGACCGATGAAAATACCCCGAAAACCGGGAAATTTTCCGCAAATAAAAAGTGGGCTGTAAGCCCACTCATCTCTCCGCCAGCCGGTGCACTCACGGCAATTCAGGCGGACAAACTCGTCTGCATCCTTAGCATACGGCTAAATGGAAGGAAGTTCAATGGGCAATAGGGGAGGAAGAGCGGATTTTGAGCCGGTCCGAGAGATGCCGAATTGGGGCTTTTGACCTCCCGAACTCCAATTGCAAGCTCCCAGGCTCCCTGCCAGACCTTCCCGATGTAAGCTGTCAAGGGCGGGAGCGGAATCTCCCTCGCTTCTTCCTCAGCGGCGCAGCCGCAGGTTGCCGTGGATGCCGAACGTACCGGTTGCTGCCCGTGCCCATCCATGCCACAGTTGCCAGAAAGGTTTGCAGAACAAAGAGATGGACCCACGCGACGAGATGGAACCTAATCAGTTGAAGACGCTGGCAGAGGTCTTCTGTGAACAGTTGATGGCCTGCCTGGACGAGTGCGCCCGTGGCCGCAAGGGGCTGTTTTCCGACGTTGAATTGCTGAGCGAGGATGAAGGCGGAGCATGGCAGGAGCGTCGTTGGCCGGAAGCGGCTCGGCTGCGCGAACTGGCGCTGGCCATGCAGGGCGTTCTGGCGCAGCAGGAAGAACGGAATGCGTTGTGCGACGAGTTTCTTGACCTTTGCTCGATCCATGGTGAAAGCAACCCCGGCGAAAGGAAGCTGGCGCGGACCTTTCTGGAGCGCATCGAGAGGGGCGAGGTAGGCGCACAGGCAGAAGGAGAGAAGAAGCCGTGGTGATTCTGCACGCATTTCTGGCGCTGGCGGCCGGTTTTGCCGTCATGGCGGTGCTGGCGATTGCGCTGACGGCGCTGCTGGAGCGCATGGTTCCAAGTTGGGTGGACGAGTCGGCCAGGCCGCAACCGGCCTACGTCTTCGTCAATCTCGGTTCCTCGTTTCTGGCCGCGGCGGCAGGCGGCTATGTGACCGCCTGGGCCGCGGCGGCCAACCCGCTGATTCATGTGCTGGCGTTGGGGATTGTGGTGCTGGCGCTGGCCGCTCTCAGCGCCCTGCAATCGCGGGGCAAGCAGCCGATCTGGTATCAACTGGCGCTGGTGGCGATTTCGCCCATCGGCGTGCTGGCTGGTGGACTGGTGTGGCTGAGAGTGCTGGGGGTTCTGTAGGTTGTTGGTCTGGCTGGCCACATGGAATGCCGGGACACAAACAGCGAAGGCCGGAACAGTTGCTCCGGCCTTCGCTGTTTGTAGTGGGCAGTTTGCTTACCCCTGGATGTCAAACTGCTCCGGGTGCAGCGCCGGATCGCTCTTGATGAGGATGTTCTTGCCGACTAACTCCTCCAACTCGGTGATCCAGCTTCCGTTGTTGGATTTGAGCACCTTGACGGTTTCGGGGTTGACGCGGAGCAGAACGTCCTCGCCTTCGAAGTGCTTCTTCATCTTGCGCAGTTCGGTGTAGATCTCATTGCAGACCGTGGTAGGGCTCTTGACCATGCCGGTGGCCTGGCAGGTGGGGCAAGGAACCGAGAGGGTCCGTTCCAGAGATTGCTTGACGCGCTTGCGAGTGATAGCGACCAGACCAAAGTCGTTGAACTGAAGAACCTTGGTCGGGGCGCGGTCGGATTTGAGGGCTTCTTCGAGGGCGGCCATGACGCGGAAGCGGTTCTTGCGGTCGTCCATGTCGATGAAGTCGATGACGATGATGCCGCCCAGATCGCGGAGGCGAATCTGGCGGACAATCTCCGGCACGGCGTCGAGATTGGTCTTGACGATGGTGTCCTCAAGGCGCGCCGACTTGCCGACGTATTTGCCGGTGTTGATGTCGATGGCCACCAGGGCCTCGGTTTGATTGATGACGATGGAGCCGCCGCTCTTGAGCCAGACCTTGGAGCACAGCGCCTTGGAGATTTCGTCCTGAATGCCGAAGTGCTCGAAGAGCGGAGTCTCCTTGGTGTAGAGCTTGACGCGGCGAACCAGCGTTGGCGAGAAGCGGTTGAGGA
>CAYQSI010000167.1:0-3607 GCA_964420185.1 uncultured Occallatibacter sp.
TACTTCAGCAAGCACGCCAAGGAGTTGACGCTGACCGAAGCGGCTCTGCTGGCCGGGTTGCCCAAGGGGCCAGTGGCCTTTTCGCCGCTGCTCGCCCCGGAGAAGGCGCTGCGCCGGCGCAATCTGGTGCTCACGGAGATGGAGCTTGACCGGGTGATCTCTCACCAGCAGGCAGAGCAAGCCCGCAACGCCCCGCTGGGGCTGCACATTTCCCAACCCGCCATGTCGGTCGCTCCCTGGTTTCAGGAGGAGGTACGGCGGGAGCTGGAAAAGCGCTTTGGCGCCGAGCAGGTGCATGAGGCCGGCCTGAAGATTGAAACTACGCTCGATCTCGACCTGCAAAAAACTGCCAATCGCGCCGTTGTAGACGGATTGGCTGTCTACGAGCGGCGGCGCGGCTGGGTTGGCAAGCTGGAAAACGTGCTCGCCGGCGGCAGCACCATCGAGGCCTATGAGCATCCCGACTGGATCATGAAGACCGGGCCCGGCGACTACGTTCATGCCGTGGTCACCCGCGTACTGCCAACAGAGATTCACGCCCGCGTGGGCAAGGGCGAGATTGTACTCATGCCCGACGACTGGCAATGGACCGGGCAGCGCTTCGGCGACGCCCTCGTCAAGCCCGGCGACGTGATCTACGTCCACCTGGCCGATGCGATGGAAGGCACAACGCGCCGGGCCACGCTTGAGCAGGACTCCGGCGCCCAAGGGGCTCTGATGGCCATCGACAACACCACCGGCGACGTGTTGGCCATGGTGGGCGGGCGCGATTATGCGCTCAGCCAGTTCAACCGAGCCACCCAAGCCGAGCGGCAGACCGGCTCCAGCTTCAAGATCTACGACTACACTGCGGCCATCGAGGACGGCGCCAAGCCCAGCGACATCATCGTCGATGGGCCGGTCAGCTTTGGCGGCTACACCCCGCACAACTACGAAAACGACTACAAGGGCGCGATGACTCTGACCAACGCGTTCGCTGAGTCGCGCAACATTCCCGCGCTGAAGCTGGCTGCGCGCGTGGGCATACACAAAGTCATCGACGTGGCCCACCGCTTTGGCGTGACCTCGAACATTCCCGCCTATCTGCCGGTGGCCATCGGCGCTGTCGAAATCACGCTCCAGGAGCAGGTGGCCAGCTACTCCGTCTTTCCCAATGACGGAGTGCGCGTGACGCCGCGGCTGATTCGCAAGGTGGAGAACGCCGACGGCATCACGCTTTGGGAGGAAACGCCCGCGGTAAACGAAGTGATCAACCAGCAGACGGCGCGCACCATGATGACCCTGCTCGAAGCCGTCACCCAACACGGCACAGGCGCATCGGCGGCGCAGTTGAACCACCCGCTGGGCGGCAAAACGGGCACCACCAGCGACTACACCGACGCCTGGTTCCTGGGCTTTTCGCCCTCGGTCACTTGCGGCGTCTGGGTTGGCTACGACAGCCGCGAATCGCTGGGCGAAAAGGAAACCGGCGCCCGCGCTGCCCTGCCCATCTGGATGAACGTCATGCGCGTGGCCATCGCCGGCAAGGATAACGAGAAGTTTCTCGGCGATGAAAAGGACGATTCCAAGCAGAAAGCCGCCACCGGACCGCCGGGCAATTCACAACAGCCCGCGAAGCCCGGAACTGCCAGCGCCGCAGCCAATTCGTCAGCGGTTCATGGCGTTACCGGCTCGTCCGCCAAGCCGGTGAAGGCGAATGGCCTGGTGAAGCCGCCGACAACCGCGCCGTCGACTGGCCCGTCAGCAAAGCCGCCGACGCGATCCGCCGCCAAGCCTTCAGTGCAGCCAGCCGCTGGAGTTAAGCCACAGGTCAAGCCCGCGCTGCCTCCTCAACCTGCTCCAGCCAAGCCTCCGGGAACGGTAAAACCAGCTCTGAATCCCGGCATGAATCCATCCAAGCAACGAGACCAGCGATAAGCGAGCGGGCCGTTCGCAGGTTGATAGGGATCACGCGTATCGCCGGGCGGCAATGAAGCTCCAACTACACGATTGTGCGAGTGAGGGGGGCTTTGCGGGCAGAAAAGGTGTACTTAGGAATACATCGAATTCTGAAATAATCGATCCAAAAACGAGGTAATTCAGCGGTTTTTAGGGTGAATTCGGGTGCAATTGCGTGTGTTCTGGCCTGTGGGGCTGTGAGCCTGTGGTGTGAGCCGCTCAGCCTGTAAGGAAAATTTTAGATAGGACTTGTCTCAGGGGTTCAATTTTGTCTCTGGGGGACTCGGCCATTCTCTCCCGTTCACCTTGTTTGGAATTGAAAATGGACAAATCAGGGTTCGTGGTATCCCACCTATTCCTGGGACACCCTCAGTTATTGGTTTGTTTAAGGGTGGGTCACCTGCCAGTTCGACTCCTCCTCCCCGGTCCCCGAAGGCGAGGGACCGGGGGCACCCTCAACTTGATCAAACGATGTATGAGACCGGGGCCACCTGCCACTGGAACAGTGATCAGTTTGCCCGGTTGAGGTTCATCATCTCCCACATCTCAGAATCGAAATGTGGCCCAACCGCCCGCTCATCGCGAAAAAAAACCGCGATGAACGGGGCACAGCTTCTCATGGCTCATCGTGACTCTTCGTGGCTGATGTGGGCCACCTGCCGAGAGAGGTTGATAACTACCCGAGAGGATGTGCTACCGGCAGTTCGGCTTCTCCTCCCCGGTCCCCGAAGGCGAGGGACCGGGGGCACCCTCAACTTGATCAAACGATGTATGAGACCAGGGCCACCTGCCACCCTCAACTTGATCAAACGATGTATGAGACCGGGGCCACCTGCCACCCTCAACTTGATCAAACGATGTATGAGACCAGAGCCACCTGCCGGGCGGGTTGAGTTTCATGGTCTCCCACTCATCCACGATAAAACTGTGGATGAATGGGGCACAGCAGTTCTTGGCTATTTTATGACCGGGCCACCTGCCGTTGAAGACGTACTCCGTGATTGCGCCGCCCACCGTAGCCCGCACCCGCTGGTTTAGCGCGTTGTAGACGTAAGTTGCCGTCGAACCGCTATCCACCGCCGTGATATTGCCTTCCGCGTCGTAGGTATAGCTGTGGAAGCCGTCGTTAGTCATGTTGACCGCCGCCATTCTCTCCCGTTCACCTTGTGTGGAACTGAAAGAGGACGAATCAGGGTTCGTGGTATCCCACCCTAGGCGCAAAAAGAACGGAAAGGATGGGGCACCCTGAGTTATTGGTTAGTTTAAGGGTGGGCCACCTGCCCACCTGCCCCACACCGCTTCTTGGTTATTTCATGACCGGGCCACCTGCCGAGAGAGGTTGATAACTACCCGAGAGGATGTGCTACCGGCAGTTCGGCTTCTCCTCCCCGGTCCCCGAAGGCGAGGGACCGGGGGCACCCTCAACTTGATCAAACGATGTATGAGACCAGGGCCACCTGCCGCAAAAACAAAGACGCGCCGAGGGTGGGGCACCCAGCTTATTGGTTAGTTTGAGGGTGGGCCACCTGCCGAGGGACCGGGGAGGAGGAGCCGAACTGCCGGGTGCGCATCCACTCAGGCAGTTGCCAACCTCTCTCGCGCGCTGTCCACTCCGATTCGATCTCTACGATTCCGCGCATACCCGTCTGATAGTGGCGAAAGCTCGACC
>CAYQSI010000168.1:0-3594 GCA_964420185.1 uncultured Occallatibacter sp.
CGCCGAGCAGCCCGGCAGCGGCGCCGCCCAGCAGGCCCAGCGTGGCCGCGTACTCCGGGGCCGCGTCATAGGGAGGATCAAGAAAGACCACTTCGTACACTTCTCGAACTACTTCGTGGCGTTCTAGCTTTGGAATTTCGACGGCGCGGCGTAGAAAAGCTCCCACGGCAGCGGAGTGGATGTGGAATCCTGCTGTGATCCCCAGCTTTTCCAGGTTGCCGCGCAAAATCTTCAGCGCAGCCGGAGCCCGCTCGACGAACTCCACCCGCGCGGCACCGCGGCTGAGCGCCTCAATACCCACCGCACCCGAACCGGCATAGAGATCCAGAAAGACCGCGTCCTGGATGCGAGGCGCGAGCACATTGAAAAGGGTTTCGCGCAGCCGGTCGCTGGTGGGCCGAGTGGCCAGCCCCGGCGGGGCTTGCAGCGTGCGGGAACGAAACGATCCGGCAATGATGCGCATTACTGACCAGCATACGGCAAGTTACAGAGCTGATCACACTGCCGGGGGTAGCGGAAAGTGAGAGAATGCAGACAATTTCCAATGACTGTGAGGAATGAGACCTAAAAGTGAATTTCCTGCTTTTTTTGATTGCCTTCCCTGGAGTTGCGGTTACGGCGCTGCTGATTCCATTCCTGGCCTTCCGCTGGTATATAACTCCCCATCGTCGTATGCAAACCGAATGGCTTCTGGTTGGTGCGGCGCTGGTCCAGCCTGCTGCTTCCCTTGCGCTGTTGAGCGCCGAGGCTCTTTCCCGCCTGAGGCCTCTCAAACTGGATCTTTTCATCTACCAGATCGACTGCTTCTTCGGTTCGCCGAGCTTCTATCTCGGTCGGCTCGTGGGTGCTCATCTCTGGCTGATAATCCTCACGAGCGTTTCCTACAACCTACTCTCGGTTGCCATTTTCGCAACCTTTGCTGTCTACCTGGTGCTGCGGCCAGAACAAGAGGCTCTGCGTGTGGCCCTGGCATTTCTGCTCAATCTTTTTGTCGCCGTGCCAATCTATCTGCTCTTCCCGGTATGCGGACCTGCGTTTGCCTTTCCGACCTTCCCGGCATCTCCACAGGCTCATCTGATACTGCATATGGTATCTATCTCCGCCGCCCCCAATGGGGTGCCTTCCGTCCACGCCTCTTCCGCATTGCTGATTTTATGGTTTCTCTGGCCGTGGACTTGGGGGCGTGCAATTGGCGGTATCTATCTCGGCCTCATGATTCTAGCCACGCTGGGCAGTGGACAACATTATTTGTTTGATCTGCTTTGTGCAGTTCCCTACACAGCTTTGGTTCTCTGGTTAGTCAGCTTTCTGAATGTCCGGTCGCTTGCCGTGAAGGCCATTTGCATTAAAGACTCTTAAAAGAAATACTTTCTGGGTTATTCTTCCGAGATTCACCTCAAGGCTTCTCCGCTTCCGTACCTTCTGCTACTGTGCATCTCCGGTGGTGTATTCAAATCCCATCGGGGGCCGACCCTCTACAATGATTCTGTATGCGTGGCTGGACAATTCCGTTGGGCCGTTGGATGGGCATCGAGATGCGCGTCCACGTCTTTTTTCCGCTTCTGGCGGTCGTTTGCCTGGGACTGAGCGCTTCAGACGGCGTTTTGCGCGGTCTGGGCCTGTTTCTTGTACTGGTGGCGGCAGTGGCAGTGCGAGAAACGGCACGGCTGCTGGTGGCCGCCTGGCTCGGTTTACGGCTGCGCGCAATTCTACTGTTGCCCATCGGCGGACTCTTTGCCTACGCCGACCCGGAAAGCCAGGAAAACTCCACTCAGGGCAGCGGGCAGTTTGCTCTGGCAGTAGCCGGTCCCCTGGCGAATCTGGCCACGGCACTCTTGCTGGCCGCGGCATTTCTGGGCGCCAGCGGTGACCTCAAGCTGCTCGACCAGCCGTGGATCTCGGCCGCAGTGCTGGTGCGCAGCATGGTGTGGATGCAGGCAGGACTGGGCGTTCTGCACCTGCTGCCGGCTTATCCCCTGGACTGCGGACGGCTGCTTCGGGGCAGCTTTGCCCGCAAGCACGGTTTTGCTCCCGCCGGCCGCATGGCTGCCGGGATGGGCCAGATCCTGGCGCTGATTGCGATGGTTGGCGGCATGTTGCTGCATAGTCCCTGGCTGGTCATCGCCGGTTTCTTCATCATGATTGGCGCGCAGATCGAGGACCAGGGCGTCTTCTTCCAGTCAGTGGTGGACACCGTGCATATGCGCGAGGTGATGCTCACCGACTTCGCCACCCTCTCACCCTCCGACACGCTGGCCGACGCGCTGGTTCGCTGCGTTCACTCCCTGCAAGAGGATTTTCCCGTGGTGCGCGGCCCGCAACTGGTGGGCATCGTTTCACGGCAGCGCATTGTGGACGCCCTGCGCAACGACGGCAACGGCTATGTGCAGTCGGTGATGTCCAAGGCCTTCCA
Organism: uncultured Occallatibacter sp.; assembly: GCA_964420185.1. Taxonomy (GTDB): domain Bacteria; phylum Acidobacteriota; class Terriglobia; order Terriglobales; family Acidobacteriaceae; genus Telmatobacter. Next base: position 2,414 of record CAYQSI010000168.1, read on the forward strand.
GGTGGCGCGGCCGGAAGACACGCTGGGAACCACTATTCGCCGCATTCAGACCGGCCGCGGCCTCTCGCTGATTCCCGTCACCGACGCCGGGCGCGTGGTGGGCATTGTGAGCGTCCAGAACCTGATGAGCTCCATGTCGCTCCTGGCCGAGCAGCGGCGCCTGGAACGCGAGCAAGCCCGCGAGGAAGCCCGCTAGAAAGCCAGAGACTGACAGTGCCCATGGCCGCCGACTCCGAAACCCCGCTTGCACCCGGCCTCTACCTGGTAGCCACCCCCATCGGCAACCTGGGAGACATTACGCTGCGCGCCCTGGACGTGCTTCGGCGCGTCGACCGGATCGCCTGCGAAGACACTCGCCAGACGCAAAAGCTGCTCAACCATTTCGAGATCACCACCCCCACCGTAAGCTGCCACCAGCACAACGAACATCAACGCGCGAGTGAGTTTCTGGAGACGCTCAAGGCGGGCGGACGCATCGCCGTGGTCTCCGACGCCGGAATGCCCGGCATCAGCGACCCCGGAAGCTGGCTCGCCGCCGAGGCCATCGCCGCCGGCGTGCTGGTGATCCCCATTCCCGGAGCCAATGCGGCGCTCAGCGCGCTGGTAGCCTCCGGGCTGCCCACGGACGAGTTTCACTTCATCGGCTTTCTGCCGGAAAAAGCAGGCGCGCGGCGAACCAGGCTCGAAGCGCTGGCCGCCGAGGTGCAAAAAACCGAGGCCGCGCGGACCCTGGTCTTTTATGAGGCGCCGCACCGGATTTTGGAGACGCTTGCGGACCTTGAAGCCGTCTTTGGAGCTGAATTGCGCGTTGTGGTGGCCCGCGAGCTCACCAAGATCCATGAGGAGTTTCTGCGCGGAACGGTGGCCGAGGCACGGAAGGAGCTGGCCGGTCGCGATCGCATTCGCGGCGAGATTACGCTGCTGGTGGACGCGCGGCCAGTTGCCCAAAAAGATGCTGGCGGCGCTCCCGTGAAAATTGCCGACCGCGTCGCGCGCCTGCAAGCCGAGGCCGGCGTGGACGAAAAGGAGGCCCTGAAGCGCATTGCGCGCGAGCTGGGCCAGTCCAAGAGCGATGTTTACCGCGAACTGCAACGGGAGCGGGCGCGGCGACGTTAAATCTCAAGCGATTCCCTATTTGTGAAGTTTCAGGAGGTTGTCCATTCGATCTGAACGCGAGAAGC
>CAYQSI010000169.1:0-3594 GCA_964420185.1 uncultured Occallatibacter sp.
CCGGTCTTGGCGTAGCTGCCATCGATCATGACCACCCAATAAATCTCGATGGAATAAAGCCGGTCAGACTTCGATTGGAGAAACGCCGCGCGCTGTTCAACAGCTGCGCGAACCAAAGGGTTGTCATACTCGGCGTGCGGGATCGCCGGGTGATTGCGCTTGAATAGGATTTGATAAAGCCGGGTCGTTTCGTCCAGTGACCGGAGGGCCGCTTCCAGCCGTTTCACCGCGTAATCCCGACCAGCATGGTCAAAGCTCTCGTAGTCCACACCACCGATACGCAGAGCAATTCCGAGGTCGCCTGATTTTGTGAGAAAACAATCCTCGTCCCAGAAGCCGTACAGATTGATCTGCGCGGCGAACGAGCCTGCTTCCTTCCAGTCTTTCGTGATGGTTTCAATTCTGTGCATTGGTGTTCCTGATCCTGATTTCCATTGGCTCCCACTTCAGCGGGTCATAGCGTCTGCGAAATTTCGAGGAATTCATGAGGACGCGCAGTATCTCCACGTCATGTTTTGTGGCAATGCGGGCAACAATGACGCCCACGATGAAGAATCCGATTCCGCCGAGTAGCGAGTGCATGAGCGAGAAGATCGCGCCGCCGGTAATGAGCGCAACGAAGAACAGCCTGCGCTCCGCACCGAGAATGGTCAGCGGGCGGTTCATCGCTTTATAGACTTTGTTTTGCCGTGAACCGCCCTCTGCCATACACATCTCCTCTCTGCCTATCGAGCGTGTTTTGTTGTTGTGGTTGCGGCCTGCCGCTATCGACTAGCCGGGGAAAAGCCAGGCCATGAAGTTGACAGCGCCAATCGCCATGCCGACGCCGAAGACGATCCCGGCGAGCATCCGTTTCGATTGGCCTTCGCCATAGGCGAACATGAGACCGCCCACGACAATGGCGACCAGGGAAAGCCCGGTCGCAATCGTGCCGGTGAAGGCGGTTTTGAGTACGTTGACTGCGTTGTCCCACGGATCGCTGCCGGACGATTGCGCATACAAAGGCAGTGCCGCCAGGAACATCAGGGATGGCAGTGTCAGTTTCCGGGCATACGGGCGCAGTCGCCGGAAGCCGGGCGGTTTCATTAGAAGGGGGTTCTGCATGGTTTCCTCACATTTCAGGTTTTCCGGCGAGTGAGTGCTCCCGGTTGAATGTCTGGTGTGAAGGTAGGGTGAAACCGGCGCTCCAGCGCGGACGATTTGTCCGATCCGCCGCCAAAATATCCGAGCAACTTTCCGGGTGCGGCGGCATAATGCGCGGCCCAGGCCGCGCCAGTCCGTCGGGGTGGGATAGAAACGACCTCCTGCGTAGCAGGAGAACTGATGAAGGGTGGGAATCGACGGGCGTTTGCGAAGCAAGAAAAAGGCGTCCAGCAAGCGCCAGACGCCAAAGAGAAACGCAGTGTTTATGCTGCCTTCGCTGCCTTCGTCGGTTTTGCGGGTGCTGCCTTCTTTTGCTTCGCTGTCGTCTTCGCTTGCCTCGCGGCAAACTCGGCAGTGACAGCTTGACGCACCTTGGCCACGTCCACCCGATGCCGCTTGGCGGCGACCGTGAGCGCATCCGTTTCATCAGGCACGGCTGACTCCACGCTGCCAAGTAAGACAATCTCCACAATCAGCTTGGACAGTCCGCTCTCGTCCAGTTGCCGCAAGAGCCGTGCAAGACCTTTCTGCACCTGCGGAAAAGTGACTTCGGTGGCTGTGCCATCCACCATCTTGTGACGTCGTGCCAGCGCCTCGCGGCGTAACGGCTCTACCTTGTCCAGCAGGGCTTCGGTAATGAATACAAGGTCCGCGCGGTCCAGCGGTGCTGAAACCTTCTTGAGTACCTCGGCCAACGTGCGGTGCCGCACAGTGATTTCGAGCTTCCGCTTTTCGAGTTCCTTGCGGCGCTGCTCCCGTTCCCGTGTCAGTTGTGCCGGGTCGGGCGTCTTGCTTGCACGGTCAGCGAAGTGGATCGGGCAGTTGGTATCGGCGCACACTTTGACCGTGTGGCCCTTCTCCGCACCGTCTACTACAATCGCTTCGGCCATGTGTTTGCACGGCTTCTGGTTTGCAGAGAGCGGCTGCTTGGCCTTCGCAGGTTTGGCAAGGTTGAGAGCCACATAGCGGTTGCGGCCCAATATCGGGCTATCGCCGCGTGTGCCGTAGGCGGTTGTGATCTGTACAAGTTTTGGTTTCTCGGCTATCTGCCGCTCCACATGTTTTGCGAGTTTGTTGTTGTAGCAAGCTCCATCCGTGCAAGCATCATGGACTGCCGTACCGAAGAGCAGCGTATTGAAGCCGGTCCGCTTGGGGCACTCGGCACAGCTACCGGCTTCGGACACAAGCGTTGCATCGTTCTTGTCAAAGGGCACGGAATCGAGCGAGAGCAAGATATTTTGCTCGATCCACGCTGCCAGTTCCCGCACCGGGAGCAGAATCCGGCTGTCTTTGCCGCTGTTCCAAACCGTGCGGAACGCGGCATCGAAGGCTTTCTCTTGCTGGTCCGGAGGCAGCTTGGCGATTTCGAGCGCATGGCCCACGCCGATACGGTCGGCTAGAAATGCCTCGGCAATGGATGGGTGAAGGTCCGTCAAGCGCATTCTCTGCGTGAGATAAACCTGAGACTTGCCAAGCCGCGCGGACAAACTGGCAATGTCATACTGTGCGCCCTCAAGCTGCAAGATACCTTTGAGGGCGATTGCCTCCTCGTAAGGATGCACATCCTCCCTGAGCAGATTTTCCGTCAACTGGCTTTCGCGCACGGCTGCATCAGAGAGTTCGGCCACACGCACAGGAACTTCGCTCAGTTCGGCTAGTTTCGCGGCACGAAGTCTACGCGCTCCGGCCACGACTTCATATTGCTCCTCGCCCACGGCACGAACAAGCAAGGGTTGCAAAACGCCCTGGCTTTTGAAACTCGCTGCCAGTTCATTCAGACCGCGTTCGTCAAAACGGCGGCGCGGGTTGGTGGGTGACTCCTGCAACTGTGCAAGCGGCAGGTTGCGGTATTCGCTGGTAACTGCAACGGTCTTCGACATGACAATTCTCCATTTCGATTTGTAGTGCGTGGAGGCCATGCGGACAGGCACCGGGGTCCACGGCACGTCTGTGTTTTGGCGTGTTGGGGTGGAGACGCACCTCACCTGTCCGCGCAAAGTGGCGGTGGTGATGGGAGCGGTTGTTTATGCCGCTTCCATGGTGGCTGTTTGAGTACGGGAGCGCCGCGCCCGTTTGGGTTCGGGCGCTGCTTCCGCTGCTGGTTCGGACACTTCCTGCGATACGGATTCCTCTACCGTGATTGCGGCAAGGATGACGGCTGAGGTCTGCTGCACGGCTTCAAGGCTTTCCGTGAGCAGGGCAGCATTTCCGTGATAGAGGTTGATATAGTCCGCGCTGGCCGTGGATGTGGTCAGTCCGATTGCCTTACCCACCACGAAAGCAATTGCCTCGGCTTCCGTCTCGCGCACGGTCTTGGTTGTCGCCGTGCGCCGCTCCGTATGCTTGAGCATGATGTGGGCTAGCTCATGAACCAGCGTGGTGAAGATTTCCGCGTCGGTCTGCCCCGGCAACAGACGAATGGTGTTCCCGAAAGCCATGCCCAGAGCGGGC
>CAYQSI010000170.1:0-3514 GCA_964420185.1 uncultured Occallatibacter sp.
ATTCTGGCCAAGACCTTTGCCGTGCAAAAGCAAAGGTCACGCCAATTTGTAACGAGAATCGGCTAGTGGTCAGCGATTTTTCGGACCGCACGTTATCCAGGTGCTCGGGCGGCTGCAACATTACGCCAATTGCAAACACGCGTCGGCAACTGGTGCCACTCGCGGATTTCGGCCGCGAGGCCGGCCACGCTGGCCCGACCTCTGTGCGCCGAAAGTCGCCCAAACTGCGCTATTCACCAAGGTGTTCACAGAGCATCCGCGCGACTGAGCCACCTCCTGGACCGCAGTCCACGCCGAGGTAAATACGCCAACCTGCATTGCATGGACCCGGCTGCAATCGACATCGAGCAATTCCACATCACCAAGGTTCACTTGGTCCAGAGCCTCACGGACGCGAATCGACAAGTCGCCGTGCCTCTTCCAGCGCCGCCGCAGGCATCGATCGACTTTTTCATCGAACCGGACGTTGCGATACACAATCTCCATGATGGGCTCCTATTGGCCAGCCTCAGTATCCGTATACGGCTCCCCGAACGCAATGTCGCGATTCACGCGCACATTGAACCGATAGCCTGGACGAATCTTCACTGTAGGTTGGATATTCAGGTTCTTTCGCGATATCTCAATCCCCAGCTGTCCAAACTGCTGGCCGAGAGCTTGAGTGGCTTCCGCGCTCGGCGACAAAATGCCCGACGCCGAGGTCGTCTGAGGCTGGGACATTTCAATACCGGCAGTGAACGCACTGAGCATCAAGGCCATAGAGACAAGCCGTACATAATGGTTATCGACCTGGTCGTGAAAACCTCCAGCGCCCGAAGCATCGTGTCCCACCATCCCATCGAGATCCACGCTGGACCCATCCGGAAAGATCAGCCGCGACCAGATCACGATTGCGCGACTCTGGCCGTATGAAACCCGGTTGTCGTACTGACCGATCAGGCGCGATCCTTGCGGAATCAGCAAATACTTGCCGGTCGCCGTGTCGTAGACATTCTCACGCACAACAGCCTTTACCTCGCCCGGAAGGTCGGTGTTCACCCCGCTCTCAAGCGTCGCCGGTATGTCCCATCCAGCCTTGATTTCATACTTTGACAGGGCTGGCGCTCGCGTCGCGGACGAATAATCCCGCTCTTCGCGGCTCTCCCTCGCCTTCTCAATGAAGTTCTCCTTATGCTGTTGAAGATTCGCATCGCTATCGTTTCCAGAACCTGCGTTTGCGACCATGACCGACGGGCTCGGTCCTCCAGCATTTCCACCTGACCCGGCTTTCGGATATTCGCCGAGAAGCTGCTGAAGAACCGAACCGACGCCCCCGGAAGGCAGCGCAGCCCCCAGGGAACTCAAAGCTGCCAACCCTTTGCCGCTCGAAATCGAAGTTCCCGCAGTGCGCGCTTCGAGATCGTTCTTGTACATCTCTTCACGCCACTCGTCCGCTGGGCTTCGTACCGCAGGCGCCCCTCCTTGAGGGCCCGCCTGCTGCTGATTCAACGCAGCCCTGCCCTCCGTGAGCACTCCCTTCACCGGCCGTCCAGATGCGGCAATCTGCCGAGCCTCAAGAGGGGGAACGAGCGCATCCTTCGAGTATTGGGAAGAAGCTACAAGTTCAACCGGAACACCGGCGCTCTGGACCCGCTCCTGCAGCGCGTCAGGCGTACTCCCGCTGGCTTGCGCCTGCGCTTCTTTCCTGGAGTCGATCTTCCGCTGGTCTTCGAGATCTGCCCAGACCTTTGTCCCAGTCGATTGCGCATCTGAAACCGATTGCTCGTCCTTGGCCTTTTCGGCGGCTGTCTTCTTTCCGCCCCGAGCGATTACCCCATAGACAATCAGCCCCAAGAATCCCAGGACGGCGACGAACAACATCCCCCTCACAGCCGGATTCAGATGCTTGCCGTCTGTGGGCCAGAAATGCAACTTCAAAGGTTGCTTGCTGCGTGTCGGGCTGTCGCCCTCCTGCTTTGAAGTCAACACAACCTCCTCGCGGCCGCTCCCATCGACCTTGCCTTCGTCCGCCATCACTTCGCCTCCGTATGCGGCGTGAGCGCATCCTTGCGCACGATCTCTACAAACTCCTGATGCTTCCCAACGCCAAGCAACAGGGCTGCCTTCACAAAGAGACGGTCCACCACGAAGGTCGTGCCCTTTACGCGGAAATTGACCATCTCATTGCCCTCCGGGCCTTCGATCACCAACGTCGGCAGTTCCTGAAACGCAGTCACGCTCGGCATCTCGATGTAGGTCTTCTCCCCGTCATCCAGGACCCGCATGGGCCGGATGGAACCAGATCCCGACTTCACCTTGAACGTGTAATCGAAGTAGAGCTTGTCAACCGCATCGTTGCCGGTCTGCGAAATGCGCGAAGCGTCTACATGATCTTTGTGCTCTTTCGCCTGCTGCTCCAGGAAGAGCTTCCACTGCAACGGCTGATCGTCGGAATAGAGAAACGCGACCCGCGTCACGTAATCACCAGACTTTGAAACCAGGCGGAGGTAATACGTTCTCCTGTCCGTGGCGACAATCATGGTCGTATCGAGGCCCGCCATCTTCGGCTTCACGACCAGAATCGGCGTAGCAGCGTCCCCGGACCCCGACGAGATCGGCGTCACAACCCATCGCACCGAGTCCCCGATCTGCGGCTCGCCCAGAATCTTTTCGCCCGCCTGCAACTCGATCGAACTGACGCGAAGCGGCGTGGTCACCAACGTCGGTTGCCCAACGCCAAAGGTGTAAACCACCCGCCCGTCCGGGCCGGAGACCGGATTGTTCTGCTCGTTTGAGAGCTTTGCGGACAGGGCAACGGCCTCTAGCGCCGTCTCCGAGAGCGCCACATCCTTGGACGGCTCCCAGCCGGGAGGAACCTTCACCCCAAGTCCGACGCTCGCAGCTGCCGACTCAATACCCGTGCCGGGACCTTGCTCCAGGGCCTTCTGAATCGCTGCAAACGGATACTTGTCCGCGGGAACGATCTCCGGCTTTGCCGAAGCGGCCTTCGTCCGATTCAGCACCACCGCGCCATCGGCCGGTGCACCCGCACTCGGGGCAACCTCTTGCGCGAACCCGCAGAAGGCGCTCACACCCATCGCAATCAACACCATCACTCGTACTGTCTTCATACTCTCGCCTTCCTTGGTGAATTAAAGAACCTTCGACCAGCTCACATTCGTGACATAGATCCCCAGAGGATTTACGCGCGCCAAACCTTCATCCTCGGGCGGATGAATGGAGATTGTAATGACCCCCTTGTAGTTCTGAGTTCCGATCTGTTCCCCCTTCAAGTCGAATGTCGTCTCCGTCCACTCGACCTCATAGGAATCCTTCGAGGATGCATAAAGAGAGCGCACATTGACGGAGACCGTCTCCGTTTGTGCCAGCTTCAGTGGCGACCCATCGCGATACGCATTGCTGATCCGGGTCGCCGCAGGCGTACCGTTGCCGATCTGTGCATATACCCGCTCGATCGCGTTCTTCTCGACCGTCGCGTCCGACGAGACCATCCGCCAATCCTGGACCCAGGACC
>CAYQSI010000171.1:0-3501 GCA_964420185.1 uncultured Occallatibacter sp.
ACTCATTCACGCTGGACGATGTCGAGTCCGGCGATCCCGACCTGAAGGTCGTCATCGAGCCGTCCGACCCGTCCTCTCTTGCCGCCGCCAACGGCGCCGGCAAGCTCGTTTCCGCTGGCGAGGTAGAGGCTGCGCGTGCCCAGGCGCAGATGGCGCAGACCCGCGCCGCCACTGCTGTCGAGCAGTTCCGTGCGGATTACCCCACATCGGCGTTGAAGTTCGACTATGTCTACCACAACGAAAGCCCCTTCGATGTCTCGGCGATTTACCACGATGACAAGTTCACCTACATCAAGTCGTCGGCTGCTGAGAAGTTCAGTATCTACGAACTGAAAGACGGCAAGCCCGATCTCATCACCTTCCAGTTGAAGGATGGCACTTACGTCATCCCCACCGTGGTCGATCACGGCTACCTCGAAATCGGCAAGCACAAGCTCTCCTTCGAGCGGAAAGGGCAGTAGGTGCGCCGATGGCAGAGGAAAAACAAACCAACGCGCCACCATCCCCCGACTACCAGGACGCAAAGGCACAACAGCAGCCGACCCCGGCAGTCCGCGACAAACGCATCCTGCCCGAAGGCGTAGTGCCCAAACAGGCACAGGGTTACGTTGTAGCCGGTCTCGCAGTGCTGATTCTGCTGGCAGTTATGTTCTCGAAAAACCATCCCAAGCCCACGCCGAAGGAAACGGCTTCGTCACCTACGGTGGTTTCTACGGATGCGAACCAGCGGAAAATTCAGGAACTGGAACAGGATTTGAGTGCGGACCAGCGCCAGAGTCAGCAACAGACAGCAGCGAAGGGAGCCGGTACAACGCCGCTAACTGCGGCGGGTATGGGGTCTGCGGCCAATGCTGTACAGCCAGGCGTCGCGCCTCCTGCTGCGCAGTTGCCGCCGCCAGTGACGGCCCAGCCCACGGAGCCGCCCCGCGATCCAGTCGCGGATGCGGAAAAGGCGCTGGCATTCAAGGCTCGCTTCGCGTCGAACCTCGTCTCCGCCGATGGCGGCGCTTCGCACCCATCGGCGGAATCCACCGCTGCCAGTGACAATGTTCCGGCTCGCTCTTCGAGCTTGCCGCCGCAGACCACTGCTGGGGCCGCTGCAACTGACAAGAAGCGTGCGCCGGAGGTGAGCGTGAACTCCGCGCATGGCCAGCCCTTCGTCGTGTTCGAAGGAACGACCATCGACACGGTGTTGGTCAACCGGCTCGACGGGGAATTTGCCGGGCCGCTGAAGGTCATGGTGACCAATCCCGTCTATAGCCAGGATCGTCAGCACCTTTTGATCCCGGAAGGCACGTTCATTTTGGGCGATGTACAGAAGGTCGCGGGCCTCGGCCAGAAGCGCCTTGCCGTCACCTTCCATCGGCTGCTGATGCCGGATGGCTACAGTGTTGATCTCGACCAGTTCCACGGTCTTGACCAGGCTGGGTCCACCGGACTCAAGGACAAGGTCAGCAACCACTATGTCGAGATATTCGGCGCGTCGATTGCGCTGGGTGTCATCGCCGGGGCGGCCGAGGCCACGAATCTCAATCAGGGGTACAACGAATCGGGTTCGGAGGCATACAGGTCCGGCATCGCTTCGAGCCTCTCGCAGTCGAGCGCCAACGTGCTCGATCGCTTCATCAACATCCCGCCGACGATCACCATTCGCGAGGGCCACCGGATCAAGGTCTACATCACCCAGGACATGCTGCTGCCCGCATACGAGAACCACGACATGCCGGGAGTGATGTGATGCGCGTGGCCCTCTGCGCTCTCGCATGTCTTCTGATGGCCGGCTGCAATGTTCCGCCGCAGCCGAAGCCATCGCCCTATCGGTATATGACGCCCGAACGCACCGAAGCGCGTTCTCCGTCCTGCCCCGTATCCACCCACTTATAGCTCGCGCTCTGAGCGCGTCTCCACGGAGGTTTCACCATGAAGTCAACAAGGATGCTTTGCCTCATTCTCGCCGTCCTTACCGCGCTCGCGCCCGCGGCACATGCGCAGTTCGGCAGCGGCATCGTATACGACCCAACCCAAAGCGCCCACGCCATCCAGCAGCTCAGCCAAGGCGAGCAAGAACTCCAGCATTGGGCGACGGAACTTCAGAACTGGGAACAGCACCTCCAGAAAGAAGAGCAGATCTATACGACCGCGTACCAAACCATGAACCAGGTCATCGCGGCCTACAACCTCGCCTACCAGATGTCGCGGATGCCGCAGAATCTGGCGGCGCGTTACAAAGCCGATTTCGCGCAGTGGACCAATCTCACCAATCCCAGCTTCACCGCGGCAAATACATCCGGCATTACCTCGGCATGGCTGAATGCGCTCAATATCGGCAACCCGACAAGCGCCGCGTCCGCCTACGGCGGTGCGTCGATCCAGTTGCAAAGCTACCCATCGAGCCGCCTTTCGGCGCTCGACGCCACGACCCAAGGCACGGTCCAGAACCAGTACGCCAGCTCCGAGATCGGCCAAGTCAACGTAACCAATCTGCTCTCGACGCTTGGCACTATTCGATCCGATTCCCAGACCTTCCAACAAAAACTCGCCAACCTTGAGTCGGACACCTACTCCACCGATCCCGGCCAGCAGACAGAAGTAGGCGTCTTGGCCAAGATCAACACGGCGACGATGCTCCAGATCCATTCGCAGCAGGACACCAACCAGATCCTCGCCGCCGCTGCGCAACAGCAGGTGCTCGACGCCAAAGACAAGCTCGACGAGCGCAATCGCCTGATCAACCAGTCGATCTACTTCCAGCAAAACTTCTCGAACACCATGCAGAACGTGAACAACGGCGTGAGTGATTCCATGCATTCCATTTCTCTCAGCCTTAACGGGAGCAACTGATGGGACAGAACATCTTCTCGGCTCTTTCACAAGCCATCACGCAGTTGCTCTCATCGCAGGGCAACACACTCCAGGCCACGGGACTCGACATCTTCCGTGGCCTGGCGGTGATCCTCATCGTCTGGTTCGGCGTGAAATCCGCCCTGTCCGCTTCGCAGGGGTTCGGCGGCGGTTTTCACTTCGCCAAATTCGCCGACCTGATCCTGATGATCGCGTTCGGGCTGGGGATGCTGACCTACTACTCGACACCGATCCCCGGCACCAGCTACAGCTTCAGCGACCTCATCACCAAAGAGGGCCTGAACCTCTCCAATCAGATCGAATCCAGCCAAACGCAGGAAATCGCCAACACCATTACTAACGCCGAGCAGCAGCTTGGCTCACCTCCCGGCAGCTTCAACATCCTGGAGGATCTGACCTACCTACTGATTGTGCTGATACTCGCGGCGATGGAGGCCACAGCTTTCTGCGTCGTCGCCTACGGCTACGTCGCAGCCGCCGTGTGCGTGCTCATCGGCCCCATTTTCATCCCCTGGTTCATCGTGCCCAAAATGGACTGGCTGTTTTGGGGATGGCTGAAGGCTTTTATCGGCTTCAGCTTCTACCAGGTCGTCGCCAGCGCCTTCATCTTTGTCTTTGCAAAGGTGCTGGCCAACATGT
>CAYQSI010000172.1:0-3390 GCA_964420185.1 uncultured Occallatibacter sp.
TTATCAAAATGTGGCGCCCCAAAATATGTGGTGGATACTTTTCAAATAGCTGTGGATGCTGTGCTTTAGGTACCTCTGCGCCACATAACTCGCGCGAATGATGGGTGATCATCCGAGCAGGAGGTCACCATGTTTGAGGCGTTGTTTAAACATCCAGCCGTCATCGCGCGTCATCGCCGGGCACCGTTGGAGATTGAGAGGCGGCTGTTTCTAGAGGATTGCCGCCGGCGCGGCTACGCCGATACGACCCTGGAGCGGATCGCTTGGGTGTTGATGGCAGTCGCAGAATGCATCGATCTCGGTCGCGGTCGGATGACTGAGCATGAACTCGAACAAGCCATCGACCAACGGCCGCCACCAACCCGATCCGACGGCTCTCATGCATCGTCGTCTCGCCAGCTATTCAAGCGTTTCGCGGTTGTCTGGCTTAGCAGCATGGATTGTCTTGAGGAAGGAGTCGATGAGCGCTGTTTCGGTGAACAAATCGACGCTTTTGCCGGGTACATGCGTGATGAACGGGGCTTATCGCCAGTAACGATCACGACGCGGTGTGAGCGCCTGCAATGGCTATTCAAAGGGCTTCGTCCGCCACGAGGCTCCCTGATGGAGATTTCTGTCGCCGATATCGACGCCTTTATCGCCACATTGCATGGCCAGGGTTGGACACGCGCATCTTTAGCCGCTTTGGCCAGCTCCTTAAGAAGTTTTTTTCGTTACGCCGAAGGCCAGGGCTGGTGCACCTCCGGGCTAGCCGCTGCGATTGACTCGCCGCGGCTTTATACCCGAGAAGGCAGGCCCGAAGGGCCTGCCTGGGAAGATGTGCAGCGCCTGATAGCCAGCACGCGCGGAGATAGTCAGGTCGACATTCGCGACAACGCGATCTTGTTGTTGCTGTCCCTTTACGGATTTCGCCGCGGCGAAGTCGCCGCGCTGAGGTTGGATGACCTTGACTGGACAGGCGAGGCGATTTGCGTCTTGCGTCCCAAGCAGCGGATAGTCCAGCGCTATCCGTTGCTCCCCGTGGTAGGGGACGCGATCATCCGTTATCTGCGAGAGGGTCGCCCACGCTGCGGCCACCGGCAGCTATTTCTGGCCATGGCCGCTCCGGTCCGCCCGCTATCGGCGAAAAGCATTACGCAGATCGCCCGCGCGCGCCTTGGGGCGCTCGGCATTAATCCGCCCTCACGCGGGGCCCATTGTCTACGCCACGCCTGCGCAAGCCATCTCCTCGCTTCTGGCTTCACTTTAAAGCAGATCGGCGATCATCTTGGCCATCGAAGCGTCAACTCCACGCTGAGCTACACCAAGGTCGATCTCAATGGACTGCGTAAGGTCGCCGACCTCGATTTGGGGGCGCTGCTATGAACCTCTCCTCAGTCGTTTCCATCTATATCGCCCACAAGCGCGCCCTGGGCTGCCGATTCCAAACTGAAGGCGCTGTGTTGAAGGCTTTCATCAAGGCTGTTGGAGACACGCCCATCGCCGAGATTAAACCGTCGTCATTGATTCAAACCTTCCTCGACGGCCGGGGTCCACCAACCGAGTATTGGGCCAAGAAGTACCATGTTCTAACAGGGCTTTATCGGTTCGCCATTGCGCGCGGCCTGGTCAGCGGCTCGCCTTTGCCAAAGCGGATACCGCTTCTGACAGATCCGGCCTTCGTGCCGTACATTTACTCTCAGGCGGAGCTGAAGCGTTTGCTCTGTGCAGTTCCAGCAGCCTGCGCCGGACGGGTTCCGATCGATGGCGACGTCTACCGCACCCTGCTCCTTTTGCTTTACGGAGCGGGCTTGCGTATCAGTGAAGCCCTCAATCTCACCATGGCTGATGTCGATCTCATAGAAGCGACGCTGCGAGTGCGTGAGACCAAGTTCTTCAAGACCCGCATTGTCCCTCTCGGCGCGGATCTAACCAAAGTTCTGATCGCATACGCTGGAAAGCAGAATGCCGAGACGCCGGCCAGTCAGGACACTCCGCTCTTCTGCTTCAAAGACGGACGCCGTCTCAGTAAATCCGCTGCCGAGGGCGCGTTTCGTCGCCTTCGCGCCTGCGCTGGCGTTGCGCGCGAGGGAGGCGGTCGTCGCCAGCCGCGACTGCACGACTTGCGCCATTCCGCAGCGGTCCATCGCCTCATTGCATGGTATCGAAGTGGAGCCGACCTGCAAGACCTGCTTCCAAAGCTCTCGACTTATCTCGGTCACGTGGACCTCTCCGCGACGCAGCGTTACCTGACGATGACTCCAGAACTGCTTCGAGAAGCAAGCATGCGCTTTGAACGCTATGCATTGGAGGCCAAAGATGACTGATCATGCAACCCTCGGGCCTTGGGTCCGTCGTTTCCTGCTCGAGTATCTGGTCAGCGATCGCAACCTCTCGATCAATACCCAGAGAAGTTACCGCGACATGCTAACAAAGCTTCTCCCCTATGCGGCGGGCCGCCTCGGGAAGACTGTCGACCGGCTCGCCGTCGTCGATCTGGGGTCCGATCTTGTACGCCAGTTTCTCGTCTATCTTGAGCAGGAGCGGCGATGCAGCGCCGCCACCCGGAACCAGCGTCTCGCCGGCATCCATGCCCTCGCGCGATTCATCGGTGAGAGCAGTCCAGAGCATGTTGAATGGTGTGCGCAGATCCGTCTGATCCCTTTCAAGAAGACGACACACACCACTATCACCTACCTCGATAAGCCACAGATAGACGCCATTTTGGCCGCCCCAAATCGCAATACGCCTCAAGGGCGGCGAGACTACGCGATGCTTCTATTTCTGTATAACTCTGGAGCGCGAGCAAGCGAGGCGGCAACCCTCAGAATTGGCGATGTCGACTGGCATGCTCAATCTGTCCGGATCCTCGGCAAAGGTAACAAACAGCGAACCTGTCCACTTTGGACGGCCACCGTCGAGCAACTGCGACTTTGCGCCGGAGGTCGACAGCCAGAACAGCGCTTGTTCATTAATCGTAATGGCCAGCCGGTCACGCGGTTCGGCATCCATACGCTTGTTGAGCGTCATGCGACGCGGGCTTGTGTGACAGCGCCGTCCATAGCCGACAAGAAGATCAGCCCGCATGTGATCAGACACAGCACCGCAACTCACCTGCTACGGGCTGGCGTTGATATCAACACGATCCGAGCTTGGCTTGGGCATGTTTCACTCACCACCACCAACATCTACGCCGAAACTGACCTCGAGACGAAGGCCCGAGCGCTCGCCACTTGTAAGCCTGAAGCTGACCCGGGACCTGCAACAAAGCACTGGAGGGCTCAGCCGGACCTAATGGGGTTCCTCCGCTCCCTATAGGCGGCTGTTTGTTATGTGGCGTATTTCCGGCTCCAGTGCCTCTCTGGCAGGGGAGCCGGTAACCACATATTTTGGGGCGCCACATTTTGATAA
>CAYQSI010000173.1:0-3334 GCA_964420185.1 uncultured Occallatibacter sp.
CCCGCGTTTCCGGCGAAGAGTTCCAGGTCTGGAACTTGAAGGTTCACTCCGACCGCAGCGCGACCGTGTTCTGCGATGACGGCAATGGGAACCCGGTCTACACGCAGGAGATCCCCTTTACGGACTTCCCGCTTGACGAAGTGAAGCTCTACTTCGCTAACAACGTGATCCATCTGCCCAACGAGTATTAGCTGGGCTCGCCCGCGCCGGTCATCGCCGACGCGGGCTTTTCAAATTGGCCGTTGCTGCCTTGCCGCCGAAAACCCCGCCGAAGCCCACACGAAACAGTTGGTGCAGTTCGCCAGCCATATTCACATTCCAGAGTGAATTCCGCGAGTTTTCCACGCATAAACGGGGTATCAATTTGCGCATAAACGGGGTATCGTTGGAGGATTTTCACGCATAAACAGGGTACATTTGCGCATAAACGGGGTACAAACTGTCTGCACCGCATTGATTACAAAAGGATTCCAAGACGCCCTGTAGTACCTTTATGCAAACCTATATGGATAGCCTGTAGCAGCAAACGCGCTCTGTGGAAATGCGCAGATGCACAGAGAGACGAAGCGAGAACCTCCGCCCGTTCACGGGGAAAGGGCAACGATTCTCCTGCTCGCGCCGAGGAGCTTTCAACCATGAGAGCCAATATTTGATACCAGAATCAGGCCAGATACGCTCCCCATTTTTCTAGCCAATACGGTGAAATTGCACGAAAACTAGCTATGAGACTATCGTTACTAATAAATGCACTTTGCGAAAGTAGAACATCAGCAACAAGTGGTCTGCGAGGAGCCTTACGCATGAGTTATTGGAAAGTGAATTGTATGGAGGATCAGTATCCTGGCCTCTGGCAGACATGGTTCCTTCACCAAACCGTGGCCATCGGTTGGCCTACGCCTCATTACTTATTAGATGGTCCTACGGACGACAGCAGTTGGGCCGCAGCTAGGGCAGCAGCCTCGCAGGTACAAGTAGGTGATCGTATCGTGGTACAGCTCAGCGATTCACGTGTCGGACGCATAGGGACAGTAACAGAAGTCAAAATTGAAGACGCTAATTGGAATCCCACCGTGCCTATCGATAAAGAGAACCCCCAGGGGGAAATGGGACGACGTATCGATGTTCGCTGGGATCTACAGGTGGGACCTGTTTCTCCGTCCGCCGTAGTGCGGCTTCCAACTGAGGCGCGTTTCAAAGGACGGGCACTCAGATCAACTATTGTGCGTCTGAAAGATGAAGTCGCAGAGAAGATCGCTGCTGCGTTCTCGAATGAAGCAAATTGGACCGCAGTGCATTCGCAGTTTGCAAGTGAGCGTGCTATCTCTGAGTACATCAATGCATTTCCGCATCTTCTGGAAGATGGACTGCGCCCATACCCAACCGTGAAAACCAGAGAGTTTGCGTTCTCCGATAAACGAAGAAGCGACGTGCTTCTGCTTGATCGACAAGGTCGATTGGTCATTGTTGAATGCAAGCAAAACTCACCCAGTGAGGCCGACGTTAACCAACTCAGACATTACATGACTATGGCACGCAAAGAAATACTCGGCTCTAAAAGCAAAACGACGATTCGCGGGGTCTTGATTCACGGCGGATCAAGAATGCTTTCTGATGCCATTATGCAACTTGCGAGGACTGAACCTAAGATCGAGATTATCCGCTTCGCGGTAAGCGTAGACTTCGCCTCATCGGTTTAGAAATTATGAAAAGGGCGTACGCGCCACCGATGACTAGCGCATAACTTTGGAAACGTGCGGGCTGGACGGGCGAAGCAACAGACCATCTTTCTGAATCTCTATCCTCAACTCACAGTAGGCCATGAGTACTCTGCGAAAGGATTCGATGGCATGGCCGCGAAAGCGGGATCGGCCTTGCGGCGTGTCAGCGTATCCGGCTCCAAAGCTTCGCCGCATCGACTCCCACGAAATCAGCGTCGGCCGCGACAGGTAGCTGACCCGGCGCGTCGCCCAGGCGTAGAGATCAAGCGCCAGGGGCGACTTCTTGAGAGCCTTGACGGCCCTCAAGTCTAGCGGCACCGGCGCGGCAACAAGTTGCTCAAATAAGTTCGCCGACAGGGTCACCGAGGATTTTGCCAAACTTTCGTTTGGCAACTTTTGTGGCGTCCACCAAAGATTAAACCTGTCCGCCACGAGGAGATTCTCTCCACCGGAATGATTCTGCCCGTTGACATCACTCGACCAGCGGGTAGAAATGGCGGCGCCGACCAGGCGTTGCATCTGATCGCGGAAGCGTGGGATGGTTCCCCAGTGGCCGCCTGTTGCTTGGAGTCCCAGTTGCGCCATGAAGCTCGAAAGCGAGGAGCCAAGCTCCAGCTCTCGATTCCTGGTTCGGACGGCTTCAGTTGTCATCCAAATGAGGATCAGGCGTGGATAGCTGCCGTATGGCAGGCCGATTCCGCCGACATCGGAGATGCGGAGGGTAAAATTTCCGTCGGAACGGACGTATTGTGTGCCGAGCTGCTCGCTATGCGGAAGAGTAGTTTGGACAAGGAACTTTGCCATGAAGCCGAGAGCGCCGGCATCGACGGCGCTCTCGATGGGAAAAGCCTGCACGAAGGACAGCAGGGGATGAGGTTGCCGGAAGACAACGCCTTGTTTCTGGTTCCTGCCAGGGCGATGATTTGCGTTCGATCCATCGCTTGAACGCGATGAGGAGCCAGCCGCGTTGACCCGCGATGCTGGCGACAGCCGATCGGCAGACGAGATCGCATTCAATCCGAGGATCGACCTTACGGATGTGAGTTCTGAACCCACTCGTTGATTTACCGGATTCCAAGTACATCGGCAACTTCAGCCGTACGAAAGTAGACGCAGCGTCCGAGTCGTAGGCGGGTTGCGTTGATTTTGCTGACCCACTCTCCCAAAGATCGAAGCGTGATGCGCAAGCCGTTTGGGGAGCGATCCAGCAGGGCTGCCAATTGGGTAATGCTGAGCAAGGGGTCATGCTGTTTGGTCAAAGTCTCTCCGACAGACTTCATTTTGAGTTCCTCACCTCTTCTGTGGAATATGTTTCGCTTCTGTCAGGATGTTTATTTCAATATTCCGTTGCTTTCTTGTATATAGTAGTGATGTGTACATTTCAATATAAATCGCATTGTTCCCCTATTTTCTTTCGATAATGCTGTATCCTCTCTGAACTTATTCTCTTCAATTCACACGTCCAGTTCTTTCCCATAATGGCCGTTCTTTGGTGGGAGGAAGCATCCTCCCTGTCTGCGGCCGCAAATGGGCGTCCTCCGCCACCCACCTCAGCGGGGCAGTTCCTTCCCCGCAACGCCCCTCCCTGATTGGCTGAAAAGCAAAAGCAACAACAA
>CAYQSI010000174.1:0-3201 GCA_964420185.1 uncultured Occallatibacter sp.
TGAGCGTCTTTCTCACCCACGGCTGGGAAGCGCGAAGACGGTTGGCGGAAAAGAATGAACGCAGCGCACGACGGTGGGAGTTCGGAGGAAAGGCGCGGCAAGTGCCAAACGCTCACTCTCGTTTGGCGAGCAGCCGCGCTCCGAACGGACGGAGAAGGCCCGTTCGGCGTACGTTCTCTGTGCGCTGGGCCGTCCACCCGAGGGCGCGTAGTGGGATAAAATACAACCTGCCTATGAATTCAGCGGCCCCGCCAGGGACGGCTATGGCAGGTTGTCACGAATGGTTTCTGTTGTCTGATTTTGAAATTTTGGCAGGACAGAGTGGCAGTTATAGGTTCGACTTTTTCACAATGAAGATGTGGCCAACATGTGGTCCATGTCCGATTTTCACTTCGGGCATTTCAATAGCATCGGCTACTGCAATCGCGTCTTCCCAACCACGAAAAAAAGATTGGCTGTTGATCCAGCATTATCACATGCCTAGACCGAATCCCTCCAATTCAATTTCTGGCACGGAAGACGCAGAGATATTGTCCATGCTGCGTGTAAGTTCATTCTGTGACAGCGACGCAGTTTCTACATTGGAGATAGACTGCTGTACTGCAAGCTCTCGACTGTCTGACGTGTAGAGGGCAAGGTTTCGGATATGCGGAGAGAGGCTCGTAAACGCCTCCTGTTGCTGGGCGAGATGTGAGGCATCGCCAGTGACAAGAACCCGATCAACAGAGGCGCGTTGGGCGCTTCCGACGGCATAGCCGTACTCGATGTGCCTGGCTTGATCGGCGTCCAGCTCTACGGATTTTCCGGCATCAATGCGCACGAATAGTGCATTGTCATCTCCGATTCTCTCCACGGTAGCGAAGTCACCGGAACGGATATGCGCATCACGATCTGAGTGAGTAAACTGGATGCGCTCACCCACGGCAATTTCGCGTTGCTCTTCGCGGTACACGGTGCTTTGCCCGGTCTGATTTTTCAGGATCGCTGGATCGTAGGAAACCTCGTTTCCGTCACGGGTGGCCACAGTAAGGGTGTTGGTGCGACCATCGACCGACAGTACGGTGGCCTTGCTGTTATCCGCGATGCCATGTTCGGCAGGACTGCCAGTCTTGTAATGGATCTCATCACCTTGAGCATAGTTGGCGGTGAGTTGGGGATTGGTAAAGTCCTGCTTGACCATGATTGAAATGGAGTGGGTTTCGGTCGCAAGTCGCCCTTGTTGCCGCAGTTCATCACGGACGAGTTGGGTCAGCTCCCGTCGTTCTTCAGCATCGGGGGCGACAATGACGGCTCGATCCTGCTGCGCGGTATAAGCAAGCGAAACCTCAGCTAGGCGGTGCTCGGGGCTGGCGTACTCGTAGACACGGCCTTGCTCCTGTAGCTTGGTCGTCCCGGTCGCTGGATCATTCGCGCGGAAGGCAGCAACGGCCTGTTGTACCTCGGTCGTTAAACTCGGATGGTGGAAATCCAAAGCAGCGGTCTTCGAGATGTCTGTTGCCAGCCGTTCACCGAGAGTTTCCGCGTTGTTCGTGTAAACACGAGCGTCGTCGGAGGCCCGCGAGACGGCAACATACGCAAGCCTAGTGTTAATGAGATTGCGCGAGCTGTCGGTATCAAAATGAGCGAGCACACGCCCCGCAGTTAGCCCTTGTGAACTGTGCGAGGTCACGGCGTAGCCGTGATCGAATTGGCGGAAGGTGGCGGCGTCGAAGGTGACTGTACGCTCGGCTTTGCCATCCATCTGTACGAACAGCTTTCCGTTCTCGATGCCGGTGATACTGCCGAGATCACGATTGGCGACGCCAAGTTCCTTGCTGGAAGAGGTGAACTGGATACGGTCGCCGGTAGCGAACACACGGTCTACTTCACGGAAGACGTTGACTCCCCGGAGTCGTCGCGGATCGTAGGTCACGCTCGATCCGTCTGCACGCTCCACGGTAAGGGCATTCGCGCGGGCATCAATGGAACGCACGGAGGCAAAGCTGTTTCGTTCGATGCCTTCGGTTTTGCTGCCGGTAGTGTACTGGAGCATATCGCCTGCGTTATACCTCGCCGCCCAGGTGCGGTCGGCACCTGTCATGTCAGAGCGGTGCGTGAGGGTGCGGAACAGTTGGCCGTTCTCGGCCAACGTGCCATTCTGTAACAGCTCTGCACGGACGGCTTCATTGATCTGCTGACGGCTGAGGTTGTCAGGGGAAACGATGATGGTGTTGGCAGGCAGCGCCGCATAGTCTCTGGCTATGGCAGCGATGCGCTCCTGCTTGTCGGGGATCTCAATGATCCGGCCCTGGCTGGCGAGCATGTCTATGCCTTGCTGGGTATTGTTCCTGGCAAGATGCTCAACTGCTTTCAGCAATTCCGGGTCTTTCTGGCGCATGATCCGGTCAAGCTGGGAGGTAGGCATACCAGCATCCTGCATCTGCTCGAAAGGCTTTCCGGCGTCCACGCCCTGATGCTGGCTGGTATCGCCGATGACCAGAACGCGGTCATTCGGATTCAGCTTGTCGAGGAACGCCTGCATCTGGCGGGTGCTGGCGAGGCTCGATTCGTCCAGCATATAAAGGTGGCGCAACTCGGGGTTGGCGCTGGGATGCTTTTCGCCACGGGCAAGGAAACTCTGCAAGGTATTCGCGTCGATGCCAGCCTCTCGGAGCTGTGCCGAAGCGCGGGAGGTCGGGGCAAAGCCCTCGACCGTGTACCCACTCTTTTCCGCACCTTCGCGGATGGAATCCAGCACTGTCGTTTTGCCCGATCCGGCTCGCCCTTGCAGGCCGTGGATGCGGTCGGTAGAGTTCAGAACTTCTTCGATCACACGGCGTTGCGATTCATTATGAAAGTCGCGAGATTTGGCCTGCACCTGTGCGTCTTCTGCGCTCATCATCGGATTCATGGTGTTACGGCCTGCGAGCACATGAGCAATGTTGGCGCGCTCGGCGGCAACGGTTTCTGGCGTCGTAAAGCTGCGCCCGGAGGCGTACTTCGCAGCCTCTACGGAGTGGAAATCCCCACGCTCGCGCCGCGTGTCAAAGTTGGCCCGCACCTCGCCATAGGTAGTTTCTCCCATGCCACGCCGAAGTGCATCGCGGAAAATCATTCGCTCGTCGGCAACGGCCTCGCGCTCGAAGAGGCTCTCCCGCGCATAGGTAATGGCCTCCCTGGCGCGGGCATTCCTGTCGGGACTGTGTTCCTGCGTTCGCGCAC
>CAYQSI010000175.1:0-3197 GCA_964420185.1 uncultured Occallatibacter sp.
GACCACACGGTGACCATTGCGCGCGCCTCCATGTCGCTCAGCTTTCCGGCGCGCATTATGCTGGCCGCGGCCATGAATCCTTGTCCATAGGGGTATCTTCATTGCTGAACAGTGCTGGGTTAAGTCCCAAAGAATCAATCTTGTAGTCCGCGACCCGGATATCCGGCACTAGAGAAGCGAGAACCTGGCGTTTTTGGTCTCTCGTCCAGTATTCCCATTCGGCGAGAGGCGCGAACGCCTCGATCAGCTTGTTCGAGTCCCAAAAAGGAGGACTCGCTGCTTCTCGGTTCAAGGCGTCCTGGAAAGCGCGGATACCTTCATCAATAACGGCCAGACGCCTGTCTCGCTCACGTTTTTCGATCGAACCGTCAATGAAGCCATCTATCACACGTTCACGCTTGCGGCGAAGCACGTTGATTTCAGCCGTCCACCTCGCGATTTCGGCATCGGATTCCCCCTGTTCAGTGCGTTGCCGCAACTGGCCCACACAGCCCTCAAGAAAATGCGGACTGGTCAACCGCTTGGCGAACAGACCATCCAGTTCTCCTTCAAGTCTTTCCCGCCTCATGTACCTCGACGTGCACTTATGGTTTGTGCGCCGACCCTTGCATGCGTAGTAGTCCTTGCGAGCTAAAGCTGTATGAACCACCTCTCCGCAGATGGAACAAGTCAGAAATCCGTTATAAGTGAAGCGATGTTCGTACTCAGTCTGACTACGCCAGTGCTTCCGTTGCTTCAAATCCATGATCTTTTGCACGGTTTCGAATTCATCTTCTGTAATCAACGGATTCTCAATGACCCGAACACGGATAATGTCATCGCCCGCGCGCGCAATCTTCCGGCGGTCTGTCTGCCGCCCGTTCGTGCTCTCGTACTTGCCAGCACCAGATGGGTCTCGTTTCTTGTCGATGACTCTCCAGCCCTTCCAGATCGGGTTGCGCAGGATGAGGTGCATTCCCCGTGGCGACACCCCTACCATTTCCGCCAGTTGCTTGTAGTTCTGGTTCCCCGCTAGAAACTGCTTGAACGCTTCCCGTACAAGCTCCGCCTTCGGTTGGTAGTAGAACCCTCTTCCCTCTTCGTAGCCAACCCCGAACGGAAGCACAATCGAGCCTTGCGCTAATTCTCCCCGTCGTCTCTTTTCCTCTTTCGCGCTCCAGACGCGCTCCAAGATCTCAGTCCTTTCCATGCCCGCCATTGCTGCTCGAATGGTACCCATAAGGCGACCGGTCTTGCTGTTGAGATCAATGGGGCCCTCGGGAAGATATAGGATTGTCCGCGAGTCAGAGAAAGCCTGGAGGAGGGCATAGTCAGCGAAATTCTCCGGACGCATCAGCCGACTGAACTCGCGGGCCACAACACCATCGATTGTCGGAGACTGCATTAGCCGCATCAGTTCCTGAATCTCCGGTGCCAAGAGCACTGAAGCGCCCGAGACGTCTGTCAGTTCGATTGTCCGCACGATATCAAGCCCGTACGCTTGGCAAGTGCGTCGATTAACGGTTCGCTGGGCTGGAATCGAAGCCCTGTCGTTAGCCGCCTGATTCTCCGTACTGACCCTGATTAGTTCAATAACTTTCTTCATGGCTAACTCTCATGCAGGTAATCCGCAATACTGCCGAGCAAATATCAGTGCCTCGGAGTTTTCGCCAGATGCAAGCGCTGAACGCAGCTGACCCAATAGAGCCTTCCGCTGGTTGCCAATATCGAGAATAGCGTCCACCACCCCGGAAAGCGGCATCTCAGTATGAGCCTTTGCCTTGGACATTGTACGCTCAACGTCTTGCGCGTCTCTTTTTGGACACCTATCCGAGTTCGGTTCCGCAAGATTGGTGCGCCTCCCGTTGGCAGGCCTCAGGTGCTTGCAGGGCCTATTGCGCAATGGGGCAAGCCGCGGTCTCCTAACTGGACTCGAATAATTCATTTCATGTGACAAGATGCTCTTCAGGGGACTTGGCACCTCCACAATTTGCTTCTTCAGCTGTTTCAATGTTTCCTCCGAACGAGACGCCGGTTAATCCGGTCGCCGGTGCGGAGAGAATGTACTCCGCATTTTCGCCGCGAGGAAATCTTTTGCAACTTGCATATTTAACTCCATTCCAAACATATGACTCACCTTGCTACCACTAAAACGAATACGCAGCGCTCATGAAATCCGAGTGCTGCGATTGCCCTTCACAATGGCAAATCTTCAAACTTACGAGCTTATTGACTCCACAGCGTCAGGTCGTTTCTCTGCCCCCGAACACCTTCACTAGATTCATCCCAAACTCGCTCAAGACCTTTGTTTCCATCGCTCGACGCCGGTTCTCATAAACGGCTCGTACCTCGGCCTGCATATCGATCGGTGTGCTCTGCCGAGAGAATGTTCGAAATTCCAGGAGGCCCTGGCGTCTTTCACGTTCCGAAGCGGCCTGATAAAGAAAGTCGAGAGCCGCCGCGCTGTCGCCCATCAGGAGGGCAACTGTGGCGCTTCGGAGGATCGATTCCATCTCTCGATTCGCATCCAAGCTGTTTTTCCACTCCTCTGTGAGGAACCTTTCTCCGGCCTCGGTGAGTGCCATCGCTCTGCGGCCGCGCTTGGCGCCTTCCGACCGAACTAACAAGCCAGCCTTCTCGAGACCCTTGATGACATGCGACAAGCTTCCAGGCTGCAGGCCCACGGCTTGTTGCAGCGCATAGAGCGAGTTGAGATTGACGCGTGAAATGGCTGCCATCAAGAAAATCTCCATCGGCCCGGTGAGTCTAGAAGGTTTACTAGTTTCAACCATGTCTCGACTATATCATGGAATTCTTAATTGTCAAGCGACCCTTGAAAATTCTTTACTCTTGAGGCTTCACGGAAACGGTTCCAAGAACTCATTGACCTGTATCTCTCTAATTTAATGTGCTTTATATGATGCAATTGGACGGCTACCCCGGTCATTAATGATAGCTGAATCATAATCGACAACAACCTGCACTGGCTGACCGCGCAGACATGAGCGACCTAGGGCCGCAATAAATCGACAAATACCTTGCGCAGGCCTTTTGGAACAGGCTGTGTGCGGTTCTACGACTTGGATGCAACTCTGCCCTGCTTCTTCTTGCCGGAAGGTCTCATAGGCAACGCCTTGGCCATTGCGAGCGCGGCGGCGGATTCTCCCTTGAGTAGGGCAGCTGCTGACGCAAAGCGCAACTTCCTGTACCAAAAGGCG
>CAYQSI010000176.1:0-3129 GCA_964420185.1 uncultured Occallatibacter sp.
GTGGCCGTATAGACGGTGCTCGATGCCAGACTGGCATCCGGTGTGAACGTCGCGATGGAGCCTGAAGCGATATAGGTGACGACTCCGGTTACAGTCGCTCCGCCCGGTCCGCTCAACGTGAACGTGGTCGTGTCGATGGTTGCAGCGTTCATGGCCACGCTGAAGGTTGCCGTAAGCGCCTGGTTGATGGGCACACCGGTGGCCAGATTGATGGGCACGGTAGAGATCACCGTGGGCGGGGTGGGGGCCGGAACCGTCAAGAAGCTCCACACATAATTACTGGCCATTGGCGTGCTCGCCAGGTCCTGGGCTCCGGTGGTGATGGTGGCCGTATAAAGAGTATTCACGACCAGCGCGGCTCCCGGTGTAAAGGTCGCAACGCTGCCGGTGCAACCGACTGTTCCCGCTACGGCTGTCGTGCCGGGACCAGTGACGGTAAAGGTCGTGGATGTGAGCGTCGCGCACTTCATCGCTTCGTTGAAGGTCGCGCTGAGTATCTGGCTGAGGGGCACACCGGTGGCGCCATTCACAGGGACTGTGGATATGACTGCGGGTGTCGGGGAAATCGTTGTAAAGCTCCACGCGTAGCTGGTGGCGAGTGGAGTGCCCGCCAGGTCCTCAGCCCCCGTCGTGATGGTGGCCGTGTAGGAGGTGCTGTAGTCGAGGTTGGCAGTCGGCGTGAACCTGGCAACCAGGCCGGAGTACGCAACAGCTCCAGGCACCGAAACTCCGCCCGGCCCGGTCACCGTAA
The DNA here is from genome assembly GCA_964420185.1 of uncultured Occallatibacter sp. Taxonomy (GTDB): domain Bacteria; phylum Acidobacteriota; class Terriglobia; order Terriglobales; family Acidobacteriaceae; genus Telmatobacter. The sequence continues at coordinate 752 of CAYQSI010000176.1, forward strand.
AAGTGGCCGCGTCGAGCGAGCCAGGAAGCATCGCCTCGCTGAACGTGGCGCTGAGCACCTGCCCGATGGGTACATTGGTGGCCGCATTCACAGGAACCACCGCGGTCACCGTAGGCGCAGGGGTAATAGTGGTAAAGGTCCACGCGTAGTTGCTGGCCAGCGGCTGGCCGGCCAGGTCCTGGGCTCCAGTGGTAATCGTCGCCGTGTAGAGGGTGCTGTAGGACAAACTGGCTGACGGCGTAAATGTCGCGACGCTGCCGGTGCAACCGGCGGTTCCCGCTACGGCCGTCGCGCCGGGGCCGGTGACGGTAAAGGTCGTGGACGTGAGCGTAGCGCAGGTCATCGCTTCGCTGAAGGTCGCACTGAGCGCCTGACCGATCGGTACATTGGTGGCGCCATTCACCGGGACCACTGCGGTCACCATGGGAGGAGGGGTAATCGTCGTAAAGGTCCACACGTAGTTTGCAGCCAGCGGAGTACCCGCTAGGGACGCGGCTCCGGTGGTAATCGTCGCAGTGTATTGAGTGCTGTAGGCAAGAGGAACAGCAGGCGCAAACGCCGCAGCCTGGCCGCTATACGTGACGGTTCCAGCCACGCCGGCCCCGCCCGTTGCGGAAAGCGTAAAGGTGGCCGCGCTGATCGTGGCCGGATTCATCGCTTCGCTGAAGGTCGCGCTGAGCACCTGACCGATCGGCGCATTGGTGGCTCCATTCACAGGAACCACCGCGGTCACCATGGGCGGGGTAATCGTCGTAAAGGTCCACACGTAGTTTGCAGCCAGCGGATTGCCGGCCAGGTCCGTTGCTCCAGTCGTAACCGTTGCGGTATAGATCGTGCTGCCGGTGAGTGGGCTCGTTGGCGTGAAGGTGGCGATGAAGTTGATCGCATCGTAGGACACCGTTCCAGTGACCCCTGCACTGCCCGGTCCCGTTAGCTGAAAGGTGGCCGTGGTAATGGTCAGCGGATTCATCGCCTTGGTGAAGGTTGCGCTGACCGTTTGGTTGAGGAGCACGTTTGTCGCGCTGTTTGCGGGGATCGTCGAAACTACCTGCGGTGGCGTGATGTCCGGGGCCGCGCCGGTAGTAAAGGTCCACACATTGTTGCTGGCCAGGGCATTGCCGGCCAGGTCCTGAGCACCGGTGGTGATGGTGGCTGTAAACAGCGTGCTGGGCGCCAGATTCGCTGCGGGGATGAACGTCAGCGTGTTGCCGATCGCGGCGTAAGCAATCAGCCCGGAGACGGCAGTAGCGCCCGGTCCGGTGAGCGTAAAGGTTGTCGCGCTGATCGTGGCGGGATTCATCGCCTTGCTGAACGTGGCGCTGATCACCTGATTGAAAGGCACGTTCGTGGCCAAGTTGGCGGGAATCGTTGCGATCACCGTCGGCGGGGTGATATCCGGGGCAGCCGCCGTGGTGAAGGTCCATACGTAGTTACTGGCCAGCGCGGTGCCTTCCAGATCCGCGGCCCCCGTGGTGATCGTGGCCGTATAGACGGTGCTCGGTGCCAGGCTCGCCGCCGGAGTGAAGGTCGCTACCGATCCAGAGGAGACATACGTGACGACTCCGGTTACAGTTGCTCCGCCTGGAGCACTCAGCGTGAAGGTCGTCGCGTTGATCGTGGCAGCGTTCATGGCCACACTAAGGGTTGCCGTGAGCGCCTGGTTGATGGGCACACCGGTGGCAAGATTGATGGGCACGGTAGAGATCACCGTGGGCGGGGTGGGAGCAGGAACGGTTAGAAAGCTCCACACGAAATTACTGGCCAATGCATTGCCCGTTTGGTCCTTGGCTCCGGTGTTGATCGTGGCCGTATACAGGGTATTGAAGGCAAGTGCCGCGCCTGGCGTGAAGGTCGCGACGCTGCCCGTGCAACCGACTGTGCCCACTACGGGAGTCGTGCCGGGGCCTGTGACGGTAAAGGTCGTTGCGGGAGATGTGAAAGTTGCACAGTTCATTGACTCGTTGAAGGTCGCGCTCAGCACCTGATGAACGAGCACACCCGTAGCGCCGTTCCCCGGGACCGTGGATACGACTGCGGGCGTGGGAGAAATCGTTGTAAAGGTCCACGCGTAGCTGGCGGCGAGTGGAGTATCCGCCAGGGACGCGGCTCCGGTGGTGATCGTGGCTGTGTAGACAGTGCTGTAGGCCAGGTTGGCAGTCGGTATAAACCTCGCGATCAAGCCAGAGTACGCAACAGCTCCAGGTACGGAAACTCCGCCCGGCCCCGTCACCGTAAAGGTTGCCGCGTTAATCGTAGCCGGGGTCATCGCTTCGCTGAAGGTCGCGCTTAGTTCCTGCCCGATGGGCACATTGGTGGCTCCATTCACGGGGACCACTGCGGTTACCATGGGCGGAGGGGTAATGGTCGTAAAGGTCCAC
>CAYQSI010000177.1:0-3109 GCA_964420185.1 uncultured Occallatibacter sp.
GTGTCAGCGTCCGAATGGGACGGCTAAGGCCGTGCACTGACCCCGCCGGAAGATCGGTCCCCACCCGAGTGTAGGGATTCAAAGAGGTCCCAATTAGATGTTCTCAAAGGAGACCCAAGCGGGTCTCCTTTGAGTTTTAGTCCCTGATCGGCAGCTTGTTCAGCGTGTTGTGCAGGATAATAAGGAAGCCGATAGGCTTCTTTGAAGTACCGACCTTTCTATCAGGAACATAAGCGCTTTGGATGTATATATTTACGCGTCCCTTTCGAGCTGACTTAGAGGCCGTGAAGAAGACGTGATAATTGACGGAAACCCCGTCCTCTCTAATTACTTCTACTGCGACAAAATTGCCGTGGCCGGTGTGGAGGCACTTCCTTTGCGCCATCGTCTCGATGATCCCAGGAAGCCGCTTCGATAGCTCGTACCTCTCGAAATCAAACAGACGCGTCTCGCGGGCGTCCGAATAGGTCAAGTCCCTGTCGTACTCGCCGGTCGGCAGTTCATGGGAGAAGCAGTGGAGACTAAAGATCACGTCCACCGTAAATATTACGGCAGGCTTACCACTCTGGGCCGGACGCTCAAACTTGAAAGTACGCGGGTGAAGATGCCTCAAGTCATATCTGACGCCGCCGAGTTCGAAGTCCTTCCATTGCACAGGTTACAACTCCTCCATTGTCCGAGCCGTAAATGTTCTTTGCCGGCTTTCCGACTCCCATTCAGGCCATGTTGCTCCGCTGCCAGACGGCGGCGTCGAAGCTGTGCGCGCAGTCGTACCCCTCGGCGCGGTAGAGCTCGATGGCTTGGGAGTTGGCTTCGGTAACGGTGAGTGAAACCTCGGAGACGCCCTGGCGCAGGAAGCAGGAAGCGGCCAGGTTGAGCAGCATCCGGGCCAGGCCGCGGCGGCGGAACTGGGGATGGACGCAGATCTGGGTGATGTGCCCGCTCTCCGGGCTGACTCGGGAGCCCAGCACCATGGCCACCATCTCCCGGCTGATGCGATCCACCACCACGTGGGAGACCTGCGCGGAGAAGGCTCCGCAGCCGGAGTAGCGGACGATGTTGTTGAGAAAGCGCATCGAGCCAAACACCGAGCGGTACTGGTCGTTGACCACGCTGTCGGGATGGCCCTGGTAAGCCGCGGCGATGAGTCGCGCGGAGGAGTTCAGGTCCTCGTCGCGCCAGGGACGCAGCTCCAGCCTGGCGGGCAGACGCACGCGGGGCTCAGCGAAAAAGCCGCGCAAGGGGCGCACCATGAAAAGCCGCCGGAAGATCTGGAAGCCCGCATCGAGGAAGATGGAAGCGTGGGAGCCGGAGGGGTGCAGCAGCAGTTGCGATTCCACGCGGTCCACCTGGGGCGAGTTCAGCAGCAGCTCAAGCAGGTGCATGAGCAGCGTTTCCTCAATCTTGCGGGCGGAGAGTTCGTCAGCCTGGGCTTCGAGGGCGAACCTCCCATCGGCGCGGGGGCCAGGCAACGCAAAAACATCGCCGATGACAGCCTTGGTCTCCTCGTAGACGCAGAAGACATAGCCGATAACCTGACCTGCTTCCAGTGCCGCGTAGCCGGGCAGCATGTGGCTGTCGAGATACTGCATCAGCAAGTTTGCCGAGACGCGGTAATCCCAATGCAGGCGCTGCTTCCACAGTTCGCCTTCCGCCTCCAACACGGGGCGTAACACCGGCGCAGCAAAGTGCCGCAAGTCGAGAATCTCGATGGAAGCGCCCGATGCCATGGTTCTCCTTTTGGTGTGCCGACCGTTTAAAACCAACGGAGGTCGATTGGAATCCTCAAAGAAGCATACCTCAGGGAGCAAAGATGCCGCGGGAAAACGCGCTGCTTTCCATCCGAGGACAGAAATCGGTCGCTTTGCTGCGAGTTGCGAGCCAACTACAACTGGAGGTTCGGTCCAGTTTACCGGCTGCCGACCATGTAGACTACCAGACCCTGCTCGGGCCAACTGAAGAGCTGCTCATAGTGCCGGCCCTCCAGGTACTCTTCGAGCGCCGCCTGAGTATGCAGGTCCACTCCACCGCGGCCGGTGACTCGCGCCACCAGCAGGTGCTGCTCCTCCGGCACGCCGCTCTCCTCGTAGTTCACCACTGCGCGATTGCGGTAGAACGCGAGGCCGTACTCGACGTCGCGCCGGACGCGGAAGACCGCCACCGTCTCGTAGGGGGAGGCGGAGGTGAGCAGCCGCTCGGCCAGCGGGCGCGCGGAGTAAGAGCGGTCCAGCAGATGAATCACACGCTTGGTCTGGGAAATGGCCGGAATGCCGAAAAACGGGCCCACGCCGTAGAGAAACAGGACCAGAACCATCAACACGCCTGTGGTGACCAGGCGCAACCGGGACACACCGAAGCCCTTGACCACCACGACGATCAGCAACGCCGCGCCGATGGAGGCCAGCAGAGCCACCGCCAGCGCGCGCGAGGGCGGCATCTGCGCGCCGTGGGCCACAAACCAGGGCAGTAGCAGCGCGAACATGGTCATTACGGCGCAGAGCACCGCGTGGCTCACCAGCACCCAGAGTTGGATTCCCCCCTGACGGCGCCGGAAAATAAAGTCCCCGGTGAGGATGGTAATGGGCGGAATGGAGGGCAGGATGTAGCCGGGCAGCTTGGATTGCGAGCAGGAGAAGAAGAGGATGGGAATCAGCGCCCACAGGACAAGAAACTCCGGAAAGGCATCACCGGGCTGGCCGGCGCACGGCTTGCAAAGGCGGGAGCAGCGCACCCGCCACTCACACCAGGTGGTCTGAATGCCGTCGATCAGCGCCCGCACCGCGATCACCGTCCACGGCATCAGCGCCAGCAGCACCACGACCAGGTAGTACCAGAATGGCTGCTGGTGCTCATAACGATTGGTGGCGAACCGCTCCAGATTGTGTTGCAGGAAGAACTCGCGGAAGAAGGTGGGATTCTGGTGCTGCACGGCGATGAACCAGGGCAGCACCATGGCGAGGTAGAGCAGCGCGCCGGGCCACCAGAACGAGCGGCGCAGAATCGACCAGTCGCGGCGCAGAAAGGCGAAGGCAGCCACGATGACGAGGGCCAGAAACGGCGCCACCGGTCCCTTGGCCAGCGTGGCGACGCCGGTGAAGAAGTAGATGTC
>CAYQSI010000178.1:0-3049 GCA_964420185.1 uncultured Occallatibacter sp.
GGAATGGCCAGCCGCACCAGTTCCATCTGCGCGGCGGCGGCGAACATCAGGCTGCCAATCTCAATCGACCGGATACCGCCTTCCAGATACAGCTCGGCGGCCAGCGCAACGCCGGGAAACTGATCCACGGGAATGTGCGGCAGAAAAGCCTTGGCGTCGATATAGATTGCGTGGCCGCCGGGCGGCTGCACAATCGGCACGCCTTGCTGGGAGATGTGGTCGCCCAGGTAAGCCGTCGATGCAATCCGATAGCGGAGGTAGTCTTCTTCCAGCGACTCCTGCAAGCCCACCGCGATTGCTTCCAGGTCGCGGCCGGCGAGTCCGCCATAGGTGGGATAGCCCTCAGTAAGAATGAGCAGATCCTTTTCCTGGCGGGCGAGGATGTCGTCATTGGTGCAGAGAAAACCGCCGATGTTGGCCATGCCGTCTTTTTTGGCCGACATGGTGCAGCCGTCGCCCAGCGCGAACATCTCCTGCGCAATCTGCTTGGGCGTTTTGTCAGCATAGCCCGGCTCGCGCAGCTTGATGAAATAGGCATTCTCGGCAAAGCGGCAGGCATCAAAGTACAGTGGAATCTCATGCTTGTGGCAGACCGCGGCGACAGCCCGCACATTCTCCATCGAGACCGGCTGGCCGCCGCCGGAGTTGTTCGTCACGGTCAGCATCACCAGCGGGATACGGTTGCGTCCAACCCGCGCAATCAGCGCTTCCAGTGCCGCCACATCCATGTTGCCCTTGAAGGGAAGACGTGTGCTTGGCTCCCGCTCCTCGGGAAGCAAGAGGTCCACGGCCTCGGCTCCGACGGCCTCGACATTCGCGCGGGTGGTGTCGAAGTGAGTGTTGTTCGGAACTAAATCGCCCTTCCGGCACATCACATTGAACAGGATGCGTTCCGCGGCCCGTCCCTGGTGGGTAGGAATGACGTGGGCATAGCCGGTGATGTCCTGGATGGAATTCTTGAAGCGATCAAAGCTGCGGCTGCCGGCATAGCTCTCATCGCCCTCCATGATCGCCGCCCACTGGTGGGTGGACATTGCGCCAGTGCCGGAGTCGGTGAGCAGGTCGATCAGAACATCGTCTGCCGGAAGCAGAAATTGGTTGTAGTGCGCGGCGCGCAGTAACTCCTCACGTTGGGCACGGGTGGTCCAGCGGATGGGTTCAACGCTCTTGATGCGAAAAGGTTCGAAGATGATTTTGCTAGACATTCAAAACAGCTCCAGAGACCAGGCAAATCTTTCCAGCCATTGCCAAAGTCGTTCGTCGCGACGGCGACGAGTTGGGCAGGGTGAAACAGAGGGGTTTGCATCGTACCGAGGGCAATTTGCGCCTTAAGAGACGATGCCGCTCCGCTCGCCAAGCCGTGCCAATCCTACGTCCAGAGGCACCCACGGCGCAACTTGCTTGATCAGGGTGCGATTCGGTGAACGCCGCGATCTTCGCAGGCGGAAGGCAGGCTTGGGAGTGAGATGGGAATGCCTCATCCGATGCGACTGAGCGGGCCTCGATCCCAGCGCAATTGCATGAAGGAGGTTCAGCGCCGGTGAAGAGCTTCGACGCGGCCCTCCGGGGCGCGTCGGGATGACGGGGATGCTTTCCCAGGCTTCCGCTGCGCTCCAGCCTGGGCTATTTTCGCGTCCTCCCTCCGGGAAGGAGGACTTCGCTTGTCCGGACCGGCGGCTGAACGAACCATCTCCAGTATCAGATGTCATTCATACAATTGCCCTGGGATCGTTCCGCAACGTGCAGCCTGCCCGCACCGTCCGCTGCTAGAATCCACATGGAGCAGCACCTATGAGCGTAAGCGCCCTTTATCCCGGCACCTTCGACCCGCCGACCAACGGTCATATCGACCTGATCCAGCGCGGAGCCAAGCTCTTTGACCACCTGATCGTCGCCGTTCTCAACAATCCGGGGAAAGATCCCCTCTTCACCGTCGAAGAACGGGTGGAGATGCTGAAGGAATCGACTGTTGCGATGGACAACGTGTCGGTGGCCACCTTCGACGGACTGATGGTGGACTTTGCGCGCCAGCAGGGAGTCGCGGCGGTATTGCGCGGCATTCGCGCTATCTCCGACTACGAGTACGAATTTCAGATGGCGCTGATGAACCGGCGCCTGGCTCCGGAGATCGAGACCGTCTTTCTGCAACCGGCGGGCCGCTACTCATTTGTCAGTTCGCGGATGCTGAAGGAGGTCTTTGCCTTCGGCGGCGACGTCTCCGGCCTGGTGCCGCCGAACGTGCTCAAGCGCATGCGCAGGCGCATCGGGACAAGCGGGGCGGAATCCTCAGCTCAGGGGCGAGACCTGAGCAGCCTTCACGACTGAACGGTCTGACAATTTCGGCATCGGTCAAGCAAGGCCCTCAAAGGCGGGCCGGGGAAGAAAGAGGGACAAAATGAAAGGTCCAGACCTAAATCAAGAATTGGTTGTCGTCTTCGAGAGCGCCAATCCAATTGAACTCGACATCGCTAAATCCGCACTCGAAGAGGCTGGAGTTCAATTCGTGGTACCCGATGAGGGGCGCGTTGGCTTTGGAGTCACGCCGATTATTAATCCCGTTTACAGGATTCAGGTGCTTCAAGCGTGCGAGGCCGAGGCGCGGGAGCTCTTGAAAGAGTTGTCCGGCGCAGAGGGTTCAGAGCGGGGGCATGGCCATCGCCGGTGACAAAATTCCGTGTGCTCCGGGTTTTGTCTTTGAGAGATGCGCTGCTGGTCTCGAGCAAATGCCGCGGTTTTACTCGTACTCGCGAAATCTGTAAAGATAGGAACTGCCATGACAATCTCCACTTCTTCGCAAGTCTTTGCCGACCGCATTGGCCGGATTGAGGTTTCCGCCACGCTTGCCGTGGCCGCCGAGGCCGCCAAACTGCGCGCCCAGGGCGCCAACCTGGTGGATTTCGGCGCCGGTGAGCCACATTTCGCCACCCCGCGGCACATCAAGGACGCGGCAATTGCCGCCATTGACGCCAACTTTACCCGCTACACCGTGGTGCAGGGCATTCCCGACGTGCGCAAGGCCATCGTCGAGCGCCACGCCGCCGACTTCGGC
>CAYQSI010000179.1:0-3023 GCA_964420185.1 uncultured Occallatibacter sp.
TCGAGGCCCTTGTTGAGGAAGGCCATCTCGCGCAGCCGCTGGGCCAGCGTGTCGTAATTGAACTCGGTGACGGTAAAGATGCTCTTGTCGGGCAGGAAGTGAATCTTTGTTCCGCGCTTCTTGCTGGTGCCCACCCGTCGCAGTTCGCTGGTGGGGGCGCCGCAACTGAAGTCCATCTCCCACGTAAAGCCGTCGCGCCAGATTTCGACGTTGAACTCCTGCGAGAGCGCGTTCACGCAACTGACGCCGACTCCGTGCAGTCCGCCCGAGACCTTGTAGGTGGAGGCGTCGAACTTGCCGCCAGCATGGAGGATGGTCAGCACCACCTGCACCGCCGGCATCTGCTCGCCGTTCGACAGCGTCATCATGTCCACCGGGATGCCGCGGCCATCGTCAGTCACCGTGATCGAGTTGTCCACGTGGATAATCACGTCGATCTTCTTGGCGAAGCCGGCCAGCGCCTCGTCCACGGAATTGTCCACTACCTCGTAGACCAGGTGGTGCAGGCCCATCTCGCCTGTCGAGCCAATGTACATGGCCGGGCGCAGGCGCACCGCCTCCAGGCCTTCAAGAATCTTGATGTTCTCGCCGGTATAGTTGCCATTATCTTCGGGGAGCGGGGTGGTGCTCGTAGGTTCAGTCGCCATAGGGTTCCATTCGTAAGGCTTTCGCTTTTAGCTCCACTGGGAGCGCGGCGTCCGGGGGAGCTTCCGGCCGGGGGATTCGGGGGTCTAACCGCTTGAAAGACAGAGGCTTTCAAGGGAATTTTCCTGTATCCATTTTACCATGCGGGGAGGGCCGGAACGAAGGGGAAAGAAGGCCGGAGGAAGCGGGCGGCATGGGGAAATTGCCGACTAACGATAGTACGTTAGTAACCGCGCCCCGTTACTATCTATTTATCGTTATGAATTTACTGGACTTAATTAGATTCATTCCCTACGATTTCAGTGTACAGGAGACGCGTTTCCTGTCAATCCAAATCCACCTAGGGGTTACCTATCATGAAACTCGCCATCCGCATCTTCGCTCTGTCCGTTGTCGTCGCCGGCGCCGCTGCCGCAGCCGTTACACCCAAGACCGCGCCTCTCGTTCCCAGCCATCAGTCGGCCACCGCGAGCTTCCCGACCCCTACATGCGGACCGTACATTTGCCCCCCCAACCCGAATTCGGGCAACTAAAAGCCGGCAACGGCATTAGATTGAACTAAATCAGTCCTCTTTTTTGTTGAGCGGCTGGGCATTTGGCGCTATTCTGAGAGTGTTCTCAGAATGGCAAGGGGTTCTTTATGCCTTCACAGACCGCAATGTCATTGATGAGCGGGGCCGAGTTCGTTCTTTGGGTCGTGCTTGGCTTTCTTTTCTGGACGAAGAAACTGCACAGGCGCTTTCCGGCCATGGGCTGGTATTTGGCACTGCGCGTTGGTACTGCGCCCGTGCTACTGCCTCTCCTCTATGGCCAATCGCAGCATTGGTTCCACGACCTCTGCTTCCCGATTTACTTTTATCTCTACTGGACGGTCTACATTGCCAGCGCGGTGTTCCTCTTCTTTGTCTGCATGGAGGTTTTTCGCTCCGCGCTCTCGGCGTTCCCTGGGCTGATGAAGTTCGGCATCGTGATCTTTCGCTGGGCGATTTTGGCCTCAGCCATCGTGAGCTTCTCGACGATCAGCTTTCCGCATCGCGGTGTTCTCCTCATTCCCACTGTCGCCTGCGGTCTGATGCGTTCAGTGAGCATCGTTGAGCTCTGCCTGCTGGGCTTCCTCTGTCTGAGTATGAACGCATTGCGCCTCTCGGCTCGCGACTTGGCCTTCGGGATTGCTCTGGGCTTTGGCCTGATGTCCGCCAACGACTTCGTTCAATCGCTGTTAATTTCGACGTACACTTCATTGACCGCTCCCTGGCAGTTCGTTTACGAGTCGGCGATTCTGGTTACGCTGGGCATGTGGGTTACCTACTGCGCCGTGCCCGAGCCGGCCCGCAAGCCCCTCATGGTGCCGGCCAACTCCACCATCTTCCGCTGGAACGAGATTGCCACAGCACTTGGCCATACCGGCACGCAGGTTGCCGTGCAGCCGGCTGGCGGCTTCTTCCTGTCCGATGTAGAGAAGGTCGTGGAAGAGACGCTCATGAAGAGTCGCACATCCGAGAGCTAGGCAGAATAAGGAATAAGACAGAAAAGGCCACGGCTTCAGCCGTGGCCTTTTCGCGTGAGTGTAAGCCGGAATTACTCGGCTGCTACAGGTTCGATTGAGGCAAACCGCCCGCGGTTGCCGTGATCGGTAAACTTCACCTTGCCGGTAATCTTGGCGAAGAGCGTATCGTCGGAGCCGATGCCCACGTTGACGCCCGGCTTGATGCGAGTGCCCCGCTGGCGCATGATGATCGAGCCGCCAGTAATGAGTTCTCCGGCAAAGGCTTTTACGCCCAGCCGTTGCGCATTGGAATCGCGTCCGTTTGTGGAGCTGCCTCCACCCTTCTTATGTGCCATTGCCGAATCCCCTTCCTTGTTTTGTGCGCTGCCTTAATTGGCGGCGGTGTAGGTCACGCCGTCGGCCTCAATGGCCTTGATGCGCACCTCGGTAAAGTTCTGCCGGTGCCCTTGCAGCTTCTTGTACTGCTTCTTGCGTTTCAGGTGGAAGACCAGGATCTTGTCTCCCCGGCCCTCGCCCAGTACTTCGCCGGTCACCTTGGCTATGGCTGGCTTGGCCACGGTTCCGGGCTCGCCCGAGACGGCCAGCACGTCGTTGAACTCGACGTTCTTGTCCTCGGAGATTACGCTTTCAATCTTCACCACGTCGCCAGGTGCGACTCGATACTGCTTACCACCGGTGCGAATCACCGCGTACATAAACCCTCCAGCGCAGTCCGGCTCGGCCGATGCGCACCCAAAATAAATAACTTGGGCATTCCAAAAATAGCTCGGGCGGAAACTTCTGTACCGTGGTACGCTCAAGCCCCGTCACTTTCCGGGCGAACGTCTGGCTCCACGGCCACAGGCAGGAATCGCCAAACTAGAGTAGTGTA
>CAYQSI010000180.1:0-2957 GCA_964420185.1 uncultured Occallatibacter sp.
GTCTCCAAAACCGAACTTGGGGGTTCGAATCCCTCCGCCCCTGCCAGATTGAGTTGGGATGCGCCCGGCGCGATGCCCGGCGCGAAGGAACATAGCATGGCAACGAAGGCAACAATCGTGAACGGCGAAGTGCGGCAGCAGCCGGTAAAGCGGCAGGGGCAAAATCCCGTGTCAAAGTTTTTCGGCAGCGTGGTTGACCAGTGGAAAGAATTCACGCGATTCTTGAGCGATGTGCGCGCGGAGTTGCGCAAGGTGGTCACGCCCTCGCGCAAGGAAGTGGAATCCACAACCACGGTTGTGATCATCGCGGTTTTCATCTTTGGCGTGTTCTTTCTCGTGGTGGACACGATCTTCCAGTACGGCCTGCATGCGTTGCTGGGCAGGCTGGGCGGGTTTTAGCCGTAACTGCAGCCGCGAAACGAGAGCATGATGGCAGAAGAATTAGGACAAGCCGAACAGACTGAACAAGCCGCCGAGCCGATAGCTCCTCAGGCGCAGACCCCGCCGGAACGCAACGAGCGCTTCAGGTGGTACATACTGCACGCCTACTCGGGCTTTGAGCGCAAGGTGCGTGAGTCGATCGCGAGCCGAGTGGAAGCCTTCGGGCTGGGCGACAAGGTGGGCCGGGTGATGATTCCCACCGAGCCGGTGACGGAGATTATCAACGGCAAGAAACGCACTGTGGAACGGGTCTTTTTGCCCGGTTACGTGCTTGTCGAGATGGAACTGGACAACGAAATGTGGCACGTGTTGAAGGACACGCCCAAGGTGACGGGCTTTCTGGGCACAGGCGACAAGCCGGTGGCGCTGACGGAGGACGAAGTGAGTGGAATCCTCTTCCGTTCAGAGACCGCCAAGGACAAGCCGCGGCTCAAGATCAAGTTTGAAAAGAACGAGCAGGTCCGGATTACCGACGGGCCGTTTGCCAACTTCAACGGCGTGGTGGATGAGATCAACGAAGATCGCGAGACGCTGAAGGTCATGGTGACCATCTTCGGACGCTCCACCCCGGTTGAGCTGGAGTTTGGCAAAGTGGAAAAGATTGAGTAGTTGGTTTTAGCTGCTAGCTACTAGCTTTCAGCTTCTAGCCGGATGTGCCCACCTGGCGGGTTCCGGTTGCGAGCGAACGCTGCGGCGCCAACACCAAAATTTGAACAAGGAAAATCTCCAGCCAATAGCTAGAAGCCAGAAGCTAGAAGCTGGTTCCAAAGGAACACATCATGGCAGCTCCGAAGAAAATTACGGGTTACGTCAAACTGCAGATCGTTGCCGGCAAAGCCACGCCGGCGCCGCCGGTTGGCCCCGCGCTGGGTCAGGCGCAGGTCAACATCATGGAGTTCTGCAAGCAGTTCAACGCGCGCACGCAGGGCAAGGAGCTGGAAGGGCTGGTTGTTCCAGTCGTCATCTCGGTCCATGCCGACCGCAGCTTCAGCTTCATCACCAAGACGCCGCCGGCCGCGGTTCTGCTGTTGAAGGCCGCCGGGATCGCCAAGGGCTCGGGCACGCCGAACAAGGAAAAAATCGGCAAGGTGACCGAAAAACAAGTGCGCGAGATTGCCACGCAGAAGATGCCCGATCTGAACGCCGCCTCGGTCGAGACGGCCATGAAGAGCATCAGGGGCACCGCCCGCTCGATGGGCATTGACGTGGTGGCGTAAGCCGCGACTCGAAGGAATTTCACACGCAAGAAGGCCCTCCCGCAATGGGAGGGCCTTCTTGCGTGTGGGCCGCATTCGGTCAGAGGTTCGTGGTCTCCCACCCTTTCCGCGGAAAGAAGCGGAAAGGGCGGGGCACCCGGCGCATACCTCGATTCTGGAAACCGGGCCCTACGCAGCGCGGCTAAAAGGCTCGATCTTCGGCTGCTTTTTTCGGGATGCCTGCCACAAGTCGTAGTCGGTTTGCAGCTCGTACCAGATCTCCGCGTGGGTTCCGAACGCGGCGGAAAGGCGCAGCGACATATCAGCCGAAATACCGGCCTTGCCGTTGAGAATGCGGGAAAGCGTTGCGCGAGAAACCTGCAAATGCTTTGCGGCAGTCGTTACGTCAATGTCGCCCAGGAATTCCCGAAGAACTTTACCCGGGTGTGGCGGATTGTGCATACGCATATCGTTCCTCCCAATCGTAATTCACAATCCTCAGAACCAGCGGCCCAGGGTAACGAAGACTTTGCGATGTCCGGCGTCGCCGTCGGAAACGCCGAAGGTGAAGAGGCCGATTGGCGTGTTGGCTATCACTCCGAGGAGGCCATCCTGGCGCAAAATCGCCGCTGTTTCCGGCGACCAGGTCTCGCCGGCCTCATAGCTGAAAACGCCGTAGAGCCCATGTCCGAGGCCGGTGGGCAAAGCCGCGAGGCGGTGCATATAGCCGGCGCGGGCCAGGTACGTGTCGGTGCCCCGGTACTCATCAAATGAAGAGGCGGAGAGGCGCATTGGTCCTCCGAGCGTGAAGCGGTAGGGCTGAGCGACGTTGGCGCGCAGGTAGGAGTTGATCTCCCCGTTGATGCCGAAGATGTTGGTCTCTTTCCAGGAGCGGGTTGCGCTAAAGGAAAGCTTGACCAGCGGCGCGTTTGAGCTTCCGACGGCGTGGTAGAACGCGCCGGCCGAGGCGGCCATACGGTAGCCGTTCGGCGAGAAGACGCCGGCTGTGGCTCTGTCGATATTGATGTGCAGCAGACCGGTTTGCGCGGTTCCACTGAGATACGGCCCGCCGCCCGAGCCGGATGTCAGGTCCCAGCGTGTATTTTCAGCGCGCCAGTCAGCCGAGATTTGCAACTGATTGGAAAAGGTGCGGCCGGCTTCGATGCCAGCGCCGAGATTCTGCTGGAAGCGCTCGGCGACGCGCCTCTGGTTGGCCCAGATGTAGACCGGCGCGCGAAGAAGGCTGGTGCGGGGCTCAAGGAAATAGCCGCCGGGAGTGAGCAGGCGGTAGTACTCGGCGGAGAGATCGGTCATGTAGCC
>CAYQSI010000181.1:0-2942 GCA_964420185.1 uncultured Occallatibacter sp.
TGGAGATGTTGGCCTTGATGAGGCCGGTGATGATGTCCACGCTGGGGCGCTGGGTGGCGAGAATCAGGTGGATGCCGACGGCGCGGGCCATCTGCGCCAGGCGGGTGATGGACTCCTCGACGTTGGCGCGGTCGAGCATCATCAGGTCGGCCAGCTCGTCGATGATGATGACGATGTAGGGCAGCGGATGCTCGTCCTCGCCGGAGTCGAAGAGCGAGGGGGTGGCGCCGTCGAAGAGCTTGTTGTAATGGTCGATGTTGCGCACGCTGCGGCTGGCGAGCAGCTTGAGGCGGCGCTCCATTTCGCGGACGGCGTTGCGCAGGGCGTTGGCGGCCAGCTTGGGCTCGGTGATAATGGGCGTGAAGAGATGCGGAATGCCTTCGTACATGCCCAGTTCGACGCGCTTGGGGTCCACGAGAATGAGCCGCACCTGCGCGGGGGTGGTGCGGTAGAGCAAGCTCATGATCATGGCGTTGATGGCCACCGACTTGCCGGAGCCCGTGGAACCGGCGATGAGCACGTGGGGCATTCCGGCCAGATCGGCGGTGATGATGCGGCCGTTGATGTCCTTGCCCATGGAGATGGTGAGGCGGGATTTGGCCTTGTGGAAGGCTTCCGCTTCGAGGCAGTCGCGCAGGTGGATGGTCTCTCGGCGGTGGTTGGGCACCTGGATGCCGACGGTGTTCTTGCCGGGGATGCGCTCGATGAGGATGCTTTCAGCACGCATGGCCAGGCAGAGGTCGTCGGCGAGGCCGGTGACGCGCGAGTACTTGACGCCGGCTTCGGGCTTGAACTCGTAGGTGGTGACCATGGGTCCGGGGTTGATCTGAACGACCTGGCCGCGCACGTCGAACTCGGCGCATTTCTCCACCAGCACACGGGCCTCTTCGCGCAGTTCATCCTCGCGGACGGCCTGGGGACCATCGCCGGGATTCAGCAGCGTGGTGGGCGGCAGCTTGAAGCCGCTGACCTTCTTGGGCGCAACGGCAGTGGGGTGCAACTCGGCGTCGGCGCGCTCGTGGATGGCGATGTTCTCAGCGAGCGGGGCGGCGGCGGGCACAAAAGCGGGATGGACGGCGGGCGGCTCAAAGCGGGCGGCTCCAGAGGGCACATCCGCAGGCCGCGGAGGGACAAGCTGGGGCTGCGCGGGCGCGAAGGACGCCGCTGCCGCGGCGGTGGCGACTGGAATTGGGATTGGGGCTGGGACAGGGACCGGGATGGGCGGCGCAGGCGCGGGATCTGTGGCGGCGCGTTCCCAAATGCTGGGTTTGAAACTGGCTCTGCGCGGTGAAAGCGTGCTGGCGTCTTCGTCTTCGGACGGCAGGAGTGCGGCGCGTTGAAAGGCCGGAATGTCTTGCGGGTCAGTCTGGGGTGCGCGCTGGCGGCGGAATAGGCGGGCAAAGAAACCGGGACGTGGCTCCAGCGATGCCTCGCGCGAATCCTCATCGGGCGAGATATCCGGAAGAAGCTGCGGGGAAACGAGATGCGGGGACGAGTCAGGGCGTCTTCCCAACTCGCGCCGGTCCTCGCGCTCGGCGATTTGCTCCTGCTTGCGTTCCTCGCGCTCTTCGCGCCAGTTGCGCCAGCGGTCATGAGCGGAGGCAAAGTTGCGCCAGCGGTTCTCGATGCCCTCCTTGACGACCCAGAAGCTGACGGCCGAGGCAAAGCAGAGTCCGATTGCAGCCAAGGCTCCGGCCACCAGCCATGCGCCCTGGATGTTCAGGTAGCGCACCAGCAGATCGGCCATGAGCGTGCCAGCGACGCCCTCGATGGGCCTTCCCTGCCAGAGCAAGCGCCAGGGCAGCAGTCCGAGGACGGCGGGGAAAAACACCAGAGCCAGAATGGTACCGATCCAGCGCAGCCACGCCGAGCCGCCGGGACGGGAACGCATCCAGGTCCAACCCAATCCGCCCAGCCATAGGGGCAGGAAGAAGGCGGTCACGCCAAGCGATTGCACCATCACATCGCCGAAGTACGCGCCGAAGAGGCCAATCCAGTTATGGGGCCGGGGCAGGCTGCCAGCGGTGTTCAGCGAGGGGTCAGAGGGTTGGTAAGTAGCCAGCGCGAGGAGAACGAGAACCGCGGCCAGCACCAATCCCAGCCCTAAAAAAATATTCAAGGGCCGGCTGCGCGTTGGCGCAAGAACAATGCGAATGGGTTTCATGGCAAGGGCGCTCCGTCTCGATGGCCGCTCTGGAAATCTGCCGCGAGCACACCTTTCGAGAGCGGACGAAGAGTCCCAGAGCAATCTCTATTATCCCCGCCGGAGGAGCGAATTTCGGGCAAAATAAGGCCGGAGGAACCTTGCTGTGGACCCCACGTGGAGGCCGCAAAGGCAGCCATGGCATGGGCGCTGGCATCAGGCAAGTCCGTCACAGTCTGTTCCCGTTCCCGTGGCGAACCTCATCATGTTGCTCGTCAGTCTCCTGATTCTTCTCTGCGCCGGCTATGGCCAGCGGGAGCGGCACAACGAGCAGCAATCCCAAGGCAAGGAGTGGCCACATTCGCCAACAGAAAAGATACCCCCAGACAGCGGCCAATGCCGCAGTACAAGCGGTTGCTACTGGCTCAGAGGCTCCAATGCTGCGAAAACGCTCCCAGGTAGCGACCGTCCACAGCAGAACGCCAAAGGCTGCAACGATTGTGAAAATCCAGTTTTTTGCAACAAACTGAGTGATGGAGAATTCTCCGGCGAAATTTTCTCGCAGAATGTTCGCCCAGCACCAACAAACTGCAATGCCGAGCGTCGAGCCCCACACATAGTTTTTCCTGCTCCGAAAGCGATGGCAGAATCCAGAAACGGTCCGCATGGCGTTTATCTGCAACGCTCACCCTCCGATGTACTTCGTTCCCCACAGCAGCAGCGCCGAGCCCAGCAGGATGCGGTAGATGGCGAAGAGGGTAAAGCCGTGCTTGCGCACCCAGTAGAGGAACCACTCCAC
>CAYQSI010000182.1:0-2929 GCA_964420185.1 uncultured Occallatibacter sp.
AAGTCTTTGGGCTGTATCTGAAGCGCCCGGGACAGACACTATCCCTGCTTGGTTCCCTGACGGGCGCTTCTGATACAGCGACTTGAAGGAAGCCGCCCTGGTCATTAGGCGCTTATGTATTTTGAATAGGCCAAGGCTGTTGATTCAATGAGAGCAGGTCGTTATCGATGCTTCGTTTGGGGTTGTGTCCGTATGAGGCTTGAGGCAGCGGGTCACCGTGAAGATCCGGATTGCGATTTCCAACCCTGTGTGAGGCTGCTCGGTCTGCGCCTTGAACAGAGATATCCTGCCCACTCCGAAGGATGCCGATGGAGCGTGTTTCTACAAGTCTGGTCATGCGGCACACCTGACAGTCTGTGGTGGGGCGCGGAGCCGGAGTTCGGCGGCGGAGATCCGATCGAACATGTGCATGGTGCCGCCACAGGCGGGACAACGCCAACTGAAGATGGGCTGAGTGGCCGACACTGGCACAGGTGGCGGCGCGTTTCCAGTTGAGTGGCTCAGTAGTTCGAAGCAAAGTGGCAGTAGAGTGGCCCGTCGGCGGTTGGCAAGGAAGCCGAAGTTGCGGATGCGCACGAAACCGCGGGGTAGCACATGCAGGAGGAAGCGTCTCAGGAACTCATCCACAGGCAACGTCATCAGCCTCTTCTTGTTGCCATGCGCAGAGTCGCGCCAACGAAAGATGACTTGGCCGTCGCTGAGCGCCACGAGCCGGTGGTTGGAAATGGCGACGCGATGGGTGTATGCGCCGAGATAGCGCAGTGCGCGTTCGGGCCCACCAAAGGGCCGCTTGGCGTAGACGACCCAGTCTTGGCGGAACAGGGTGCGCCGAAACTCGCTGAATGCGCGAGGTTCGGCCAGATGCTGGAAGTTTCCGTGGAAGTGGAGGTCGCCTGAGTTGAAGGCGGTCTTTAGGCTGGCGACGAACTTGCCGCGGAAGACGCGGCTGAGTACCTTGATGGGCAGAAAGAATCGGCGAGAAGAGCTGATCCATCTGTTGCGGTTCGGTGACAGCCCTCCTGCGGCCAATATGCAATGGACATGCGGGTGGAACTGCAGGCGTTGATTCCAGGTGTGCAGCACGCTGAAGAATCCGACCTCGGCTCCGAGATGGCGAGGATCGCGAGCGACCTCCAACAGCGTCTCAGCGCTGGTGTGAAACAGCAGGTTGAAGATGACCTTCTTGTTCTGCAGGGCAAGCGGCGCCAGTTCGCGCGGCAGGGTGAAGACCGCGTGTACGTAGCGCGTCGGCAACAGTTCAGCTTCCCGCGCTTGGAGCCAACGCAGGCGAGCGTTGCCCTGGCAGCGTGGGCAATGCCGATTGCCGCATGAGTTATAAGAGATGGCGACGTGTCCGCAATCGGCGCAGCGGTCGCGATGACCGCCGAGCAGAGCTGTGCGGCAGCGCAGGATCGCATCAAGGACCTTGAGGTGCTGCCAGGTGATCCAGCGCTGGCTGCGTTCCCGGAAGAACTCTCCTGTACTGCGGATGATGTCGGCCACCTCAAGAGGCGGCCGGTTCATTCGTGTTTTGCTCGTTCTCCCTGTTCGCGGATGGTGAGCGCATCCAGAGGACTGGCCGTCACGCTGAGATGCTTGCTGGATAAATGCAGATAGATGGTCGTTTCTTCGAGATCGCGATGACCGAGTAGCATCTGGATGGTGCGCAAGTCGGCGCCGGCCTCCAGAAGATGAGTCGCGAAGCAATGCCTCCTATTTCGCATGGTAGATAGTCGACACTATTCCGTGTGCCGGAACATTTCCGGGTGATTAGTGAGGCCGTGTAGCCCAACCCCGTGTTTACTGATCAGAGCCCAGGTTGGACGATCTGATGACTCGAGATAGTTCCGTCTCATTCGAATGCGGTTGACCGGCGGCGAATCTGGCCGCGGAGAGATATGGCACCAAGGACCCATCATGCACGCTCAGCGATTTATGCACTGGGAATCAGCGTTCCACCGTTCTGAGAAGACGACATCGTCACCTTCGGGCCCTCAATGGTCTCAAGCCTCGCCTTGATGCGCAGCGGAAGTTCTGATGGAGACTATTTCGCACAAGGGCACGGAATGCACTTGAAAACAGGGCACGACACGCAACTACCCGGAAATAGTCCGGCACGCGGAATAGTGTCGAAGCAGGTGGGGGTAGATACGCTTCTTATCCAGCCCGGCACGTTCGGCGGCGCTCTGACAGGCCGTCCACATAACCTTAGTGGCCACCGGACGGCTGGAGGTGTGCCAGGCGTTGCCAGGAAAGAGCCACTCGGTCGGCCTGCGCCGGAGTCCCCGCCAATAATCGCGCAGCGCATCGAGTAGCTTCGGGCTCAACATCACGTCACGGTCCCGGTTGCCCTTGCCGCCATGAATGTGGACCACCATCCTCCGGCTGTCGATGTCAAGGATCTTCAAATGAGCCGCCTCGGCGCGATGTGCTCCGGTGGCATAAAGGGTCATCAACATGGCGCGATGAAATGCGCTGTCGGCCGCATCGATGAGTCGAGTCACTTCCTCCGGACTGAGAATCTCCGGCAGCCGAATTACCTTCCTCGGATAAGGCGTCTCGGCCACGCTCCAGTTCTTCTTCAATACCTTGATGTAGAAGAACCGCAGGGCACCAAGACGCTGGATTACCGTGTTCGGGCTGTACTTCAACTTGCTGAACAGCATCGCCTGATACTGCCGGATGTGCTGCGGGCCAAGGTGATCGGGACGGCGATGAAAGTACTGGCTGAAATGCTCGACTCCGTGAACGTAGGAGCGGATCGTGGACTCGGCGAAGTTGCGACGCTGCAACTCCTCAATCATGATCTGACGTAGATGGGTCACAGAGAAACCTCCTTCTCTGTGACCAAAACTAATAGACAGCCTTCAAGGTCGGCTCAGGAACACGCGTGAGCGTCCGCCGCCGCAGCGGCTTCGTTCAAGTCGCC
>CAYQSI010000183.1:0-2905 GCA_964420185.1 uncultured Occallatibacter sp.
CCAGAAGAAGAGCAGGGACAAGCGGCTTGCGCACAACCATGAGTGGGACCCTCGTGAGCAGAGATGGTCTTGCGATCCTGCACGGCCAGAATGCGCGCCGCGGCGGCGGGTCGCCACGATCAAGCCCAGCTTACACCAGAGGCCCGAAAATCTACCCTTCGCTCTTCTCCGCGCGAGACCGATTCCGCCGGGGCCGCGCCGTGCACAAACCTAGGCCAGGGGCTGGGCGCAATGGGCACAGCGGCGGGCGGCCAGCGGAATCTCACTCAGACATTCGGGGCAGGTCTTGGTAGACGGCGGAGCTTCGGGGGCGGGCTTCTTCAGGCGCGACAGCAAGTGGTTGAGCGGCAAGACAATGGCAAAATAGACCACGCTGGCGATAATCAGGAACGAGATGGCGGCGTTGAAGAAGTTGCCAATCTTGATGTGCCCGCTGCCAATGTTCAGGACTACACCGCTGAAATCCGGCTTGCCCACTGTGGCGGCGATGAGCGGGTTGAGCACATCGCTCACCAGCGACGTGACAATGGCATTGAAGGCCGCGCCAAGAATCACGGCGACGGCCAAGTCTACGACGTTTCCGCGCAGGATGAAATCGCGAAATCCCTTGAGCATTTTTCCCTCCGATGGCCTGGGCCTTGCAACTGCCTTTGGCGTGAACTGAATCCGCAGGGTACAGTTGTGCAACATCGTACATGGCACAAAGGGTCGTTTGGTAGTCATGGACGACTCTCAACCCAAACCTTCAATCGCTTCCACAAAGAAGGCGCGCGGGCACGGAGTGGACGGTTAGCCGCGCCCGGGGCGCAGGTAGCTCAGATCGATCGGATTTGGATCTTCGAAGGTGGGCAGCACCGGCAGCCCTGCTCGCAGGCCGCTCCACTCTTCGGCCACCACGATGCTGTTCTGGGGATTGCCCGGCTGATAGCGCGCCGAGCAGGGAAAACCTGCCCGCACCTGGGCCACATCCACCACGTCGCCCATATCGGTAATGTCCTGGGAAGATTCGTAGTTCACGCCGCCGATGCGATAGCTGTAAAGCAGCATGGTGAGAGTGCGGGCCGGCTCTTTCTTGGACTTGGCCGGGACCTCAACCTCACAGATGTCCAACAACATTCCGTCCACCAGGCGTCCAGAGTGGGCCAGAAACTGGCGGCGCGCACGCTCCCGCTCTTCCGGCGTGGGGCCCTTGCGCAGGAGCAGCCAGAGACCGGCGACAAGGAGCGCGGAGATGAGGGTCGCCCCAGCGGCAATCTCCCCGGTATTTGTGTTGATAGGGATCATTGAAGGCGGGACACTACCCTTTCAGTCCCAAACTAGAGGATACCTCAGGCGGGATCGAACGACGCCGGAGGGGCTGCGCAACCGGTTCCGGTATCAGGACGCGGCAACCCCAGGGTTCGCACTACGTTATACTCGTGACTGCATCATGACGGAGTTCCGGCCAGCCGGACGCCCCATTTCCGGAGGTTTTTGGCTTTGGACAATCATCTCGTAGCAGTGCCTGATTCCCGGGCTCGTAGCCGGATTCGCTCAACCACCGTTATTTGTGTGCGACGCAACGGCCAAGTGGTGATGGCCGCCGATGGGCAGGTCACGCTGGGCGAAACTGTGCTGAAACACTCGGCAAAAAAGATTCGCCGCCTCTATCAAGAGAAGATTCTGGCCGGATTTGCCGGCTCCACGGCCGATGCCTTCAGCCTGTTTGCGCGCTTTGAGACCAAGCTGGAACAATATGCCGGCAACCTGAATCGAGCGGCTGTCGAACTGGCCAAGGACTGGCGCACCGACAAGATGCTGCGCAACCTGGAGGCCCTGCTGGTGGTGGCCGACCAGGGCCAGACCTTCCTGATCTCTGGTTCGGGAGACGTGATTGACCCCGACGAGCCGATTGCCGCCATTGGCTCCGGTGGCCCATATGCCACCGCGGCCGCGCGCGCGCTGATGGAAAACACCGACATGAGCGCTCTAGAGATCGCCCAAAAAGCCATGAAGATTGCCGGCGACATCTGCATCTACACCAACGACCACGTCACCATTGAGGAGTTGAAGGGCTAGCGGCTTGTATCCGCATATCCCATTGATCCATGGCCATTTATCTTCCCGCATCCGCTGAAGAACAGGATCTCTCGCTGGACGAGCTGACGCCGCGCGAGATCGTCACCGAGCTCGACAAGCACGTTGTCGGCCAGAAGGCCGCCAAGCGCGCGGTGGCAATCGCGCTCAGGAATCGCCAGCGTCGCCAGAAGCTGCCTCCCGATATCGCCGACGACATCATGCCCAAGAACATCATCATGATCGGACCGACGGGCGTGGGAAAAACCGAGATCGCGCGGCGTCTGGCCAAGCTCACCAATTCGCCGTTTCTGAAAGTGGAAGCCTCGAAGTTTACCGAGGTGGGCTACGTGGGCCGCGATGTGGAGTCGATGATCCGCGATCTGGTGGAGATTGCCATCGACATGGTGCGCGAAGAGCGCCTGGAAGAGGTGGAAGACCGCGCGGAGATGAATGCCGAGGAGCGCCTGCTGGATGTGCTGCTGCCGCCTCCGCCGCCCGCGCCGCCGGCCCCAACGCCGACGCCGGACGGTCAACTCTCCCTGCCGGGCACTGAGAGCTATCAGCGTTCCCGCGAGAAGCTCCGCCAGCAGTTCCGCGACGGCAAACTCGACGAGCGCCAGGTAGAGCTTGATGTGCGCGAACGCGGCATGGCGCAGTTCGGCATCATCAGTAACCAGAACCTTGAAGACATGGAGATGAACCTCAAGGACATGCTGCCGAACATCTTCGGCGGCGGCTCGAAGAAGCGCAAGATGAAGGTCTCCGAAGCCTTCGACTACCTGGTGGACGAGGAAGAAGGCCGGCTGATCGACATGGATTCGGTGAACCGAACAGCGGTCGAGCGGGT
>CAYQSI010000184.1:0-2872 GCA_964420185.1 uncultured Occallatibacter sp.
CCGCCCAAAGGCGAGGCTCCGCGCACCGGCTTTCACGGCGTCCTGTCCTTTTTGCGCGACAGCATTGAAGAGGCGCGCAGCGATTCCTACCGCGAGTCGATGATGAGCTATATGTCGGCGACGCCCTGCCCGGTTTGCCGCGGCAAGCGCCTGCGCCCGGAGTCGCTGGCAGTCAAGATCGGCGGCCTGTCAATCGCGGACTTCACCGCGCTTCCGCTCAACCGCGCACTCTCGGCGGCCATCAACTTCAGCTTCACGGCGCGCGAATCGCTGGTGGCCGAGCGTCTTCGCAACGAGATCGCCGAGCGGCTGGAGTTTCTCTGCGCCGTCGGCCTCACCTATCTCGCGCTGGACCGCAACGCCGCCACGCTCTCCGGCGGCGAAGGTCAGCGCATCCGCCTGGCCACGCAGATCGGCTCCAAGCTGCGCGGCGTTCTCTACGTTTTGGATGAGCCCTCCATCGGCCTTCACCAGCGCGACAATAACCGGCTGATTCAGGCCCTGGAAAGGCTGCGCGACCTGGGCAATACCGTGCTGGTCGTCGAGCACGACGAAGAGACCATCCGCCACGCCGACTACGTTCTTGATCTGGGCCCGGGCGCGGGCAGACTCGGCGGGCAGGTTGTTGCCCAGGGCACGCCGGCGGAAATCATGGCCTGTCCGGAGTCGCTCACCGGGCGCTATCTCTCCGGAGTTTCGGAGATGCTGCAACGCGACCATCCGCGGCCCCTCACCGGCAAGTGGCTCACCGTCACCGGCGCGCGCGAGCATAATTTGCAGGATGTGACCATCCGCATTCCGCTCAGCGTGATGACCGTGGTCACCGGCGTCAGCGGCAGCGGCAAGAGCACTCTGATCAACGACATCCTCTACCGGTCATTGGCCAAGACGATCTACGGCTCACGCGAGGAACCCGGCGCGCATGACGCGCTCACCGGCGCCGAGCAGATCGACAAGGTGGTGCGCATTGACCAGTCTCCTATTGGCCGCACCCCGCGCTCCAACCCGGCGACGTACACGCAGGTCTTCGCGCCCATTCGGGATCTCTTCGCCATGCTGCCCGAAGCTCGCGAACGCGGCTACAAGGCAGGCCGTTTCAGCTTCAACGTCTCCGGAGGCCGCTGCGAGGCCTGCCAGGGCGACGGGCAGCGCCGCATCGAGATGAACTTCATGCCCGACGTCTATGTACAGTGCGAAGTCTGCAACGGGCGCCGCTACAACCAGGAGACGCTGGCCGTAAAATTTCACTCGCATTCCATCGCCGACATTCTGGAGCTGACGATCGAAGACGCGCTTACCGTGCTGGCTGACGTGCCGCAGGTGCGCCAGAAACTGCAAACCCTGGTCGATGTGGGCCTGGGCTACGTCCACCTGGGCCAGAGCGCAACCACTCTCTCCGGAGGCGAGGCGCAGCGCATGAAGCTGGCGCGTGAGCTGAGCAAGCGCCAGACGGGACGGACACTTTATTTGCTGGATGAGCCCACCACCGGCCTGCATTTCGACGACGTGCGCAAGCTGCTGGAAGTTCTCCACCGGCTCGCCGACCTGGGCAACTCGGTGATCATCATCGAGCACAACCTGGACGTGATCCGCAACGCCGACTGGATTCTCGACCTCGGCCCCGAAGGCGGCGAAGACGGCGGACGCATCGTCGGCGAAGGCCGCCCCGCTAAGATTGCCGCCACTCCCGGCTCCTACACCGGCCAGTTTCTCAAGCGCTATTACACCTCCAGCAGCGGCCGTCTCGCACCCGCCGGCCTGGACGATGACGCCGCCGCCGCCGATGCAGCCGGTACGATAAGTGCTTCCGAGCCTGCACCGGAGACCGGAGATGCCGCATCTTCCAACGGCGATCCGCAAGCGAAGCCGGCGAAACCCGCCAGCCGCAAACGGCAGGCCGCAAAGAAGACCGCCCAAAAGAAACCCGCAACCCGCAGAAAGAAGACGGTGCTGCCATGAGCGACCTGGAATACACGCCGCAAGAACCGGAGCAGAATCCATTTTCCGCTCCAGGCCAGGCATTGCCGCCCGCCGCGGAAAACACCGACGATGCGCCAGAGTTGTTTCAGACCTGGTCACGGATCGAGATCGCTCGGCCAGCGCGCATTCCGCATCTCGGCCATCTCTGCCTGTTGGCGGCGTTCGCCATGGTTGGATTCGTGTGCGCAACATTGGCGATGATGGCTGCGGTGCACATCCATCTCTTCGGCGCCGCATCCATGGTCAAAGCCGCCACCGACGTTCATTACATTCTGGGCAGCGAGACAATTATCTATCTCATCACGTTGACCGGCAGTCTTCTTCTTTTTCCGCTGTTATGGAACAAGAGCTTCTTTGCCGGCATCCAGTGGCGCGGCGCGGCGGCTCTCGATTGGCGATTGCCCGCCACGGCCGTGGGCTGCTTTGCGCTGGCCGCGCTTGACGAAACGCTGCTGCCCGGACCAAACCACGCCCCCATCGAAGATGTCTTTCGTTCCCCGGGCGCTGCGTGGCTGATGTTCGCCTTCGGCGTCACTTTTGCGCCTTTTTTTGAGGAGATCGCCTTCCGCGGCTTCCTGCTGCCGTCCCTCGCAACGGCCTGGGATTGGGCAATTGAAAAGAGTACCGGCAAGCCGGCCCGCCCCCTCGACGCCAACGGCCATCCCCAGTGGTCCATCTTCGCCATGGTGGCCGCCTCCATCGCCACCAGTCTCCCGTTCGCCTTGATGCACGCCGATCAGCAAGGCCATTCTCTGGGCCCGTTTCTCCTGCTGGTCACGGTCAGCCTGATTTTGTGCGCGGTGCGCCTGGTTACACGGTCATTGGCCGCCAGCACGCTGGTGCATGCCTGCTACAACTTCATGATCTTCTTCCTGATGCTCGTCAGCACCGG
>CAYQSI010000185.1:0-2857 GCA_964420185.1 uncultured Occallatibacter sp.
CCCTTTCGCTATTACACCAGCTCGCTATGGGATACGTTTTGCGTGGGCAAGGTCACTGGATTGATCGACTGTTGCCAGGAATTCCTGCGATCCCCGGTCTCAAAAGCGAGACCGGGGGCACCCGCACCCGCACCCGCACCCGCAGTGTTGGTTAGTTAAAGGGTGGGCCACGCAATATAAATAGTGCGCCCTTCTATAGAACCTACCCCTCGGTGCATCATGAAGTCTCGATGCCAATCGAGCACACCTCTATAATTGTCAAATGTTGGACATACATCTCCTCGTGCTGTTTCTCGCTGCTGCGACTCTGCTTGCGGTGACCCCCGGTCCCGGAATCTTCTATGTTCTTGCGCGTACTCTCTCCGGCGGCAAGCGAGAAGGCGTGCTTTCAGCATTCGGCACTTTCATCGGCGGATCGATGCACGTTCTAGCCGCTGGACTCGGCCTGTCTGCCTTGTTGGCTGCATCGGCCACAGCCTTTACGGTGATCAAGTATGCCGGTGCACTTTACCTTGTCTGGTTGGGCGTCCGGATGATTCTGACACGTAACGTGCCGATGGATGAACCCGCCGAATCAGGCAATACGAATCACGCGTTACGGCAAGGCGTGGTGACAGAGGTTCTGAACCCGAAGACGGCGCTCTTCTTCCTCTCGTTCCTCCCCCAGTTTGTGAACCCGGCCCTGGGGCGTGTCGTGGTCCAATTCCTGCTGCTGGGCATTATGTCTGTCTCGTTGAACACCTCGGCCGACCTGCTTGTGGTTTCGTTCGCTGCCCCAATTGGCGCACGGCTGCGATCAAGCGCGCGGTTCCGCCGCAACCAGAGAGTAGCCTCTGGCGCTGGAATGATCGGACTCGGTGCTTTCGTGGCGTTCAGTGAAAAGTAGTCAGACTTCACGCTGGCTCTGCCTCGCAAGGCGGCATCCGAGGGCTGCTTCCAATATCTCGCCAAGCGCATAACAGCCAATGCACGCATCCAGGCACAGATTAGTACTGATATGCCGGTATGCCGGAATTTGCGGACAGGGGCCTTTGCTGTGAGGTTTCCCACCCTTGCGCCAGAAAAAAGGCGCAAGGATGGGGCACCCAGAGTCTGTGGTTGAGGTGGGAAAAGACAAGAAAAGGACGGGACCCCGGCCACGATCTGATCTCAAGACCCGCTCATCGCGATAAAACTGCGATGAACGGGGCACAGCTTCTCAAAGGTCAGGATGGTTCTTCGGGACTGATGTGCGGGCCACCTGCCACAACTTCTCATGGTTCATAGCGATTTTCCGGGGTTGATGTGCGGGCAACCTGCCTTGCGGTCCCGCCGTTCTGTTGATCAAAAGGGCGTTTTCGTTCTTTCCAGAGGCGTTATCTTCAATTTTCCGTTCAAACGCTGTAGACTTCCAACACGGCGCATAGAACGGATTCGATGGGCAGAACGACACAGAAACAGAAGCTCTTCAACGGCCGGGACCACTCCTGGATGCAGTTCAACCGGCGTGTACTCGAAGAGGCCGAGGACGCGACAAACCCGCTGCTGGAGCGGGTCAAGTTCCTGGCCATCACCGGCTCGAACCTCGACGAATACGTTGAAGTCCGCCAAGCCGGCCTGATGCAGCGCATTGAGGACGGCTACCGCGAGCCGGGCTACGATGGCCTGCGCCCGGACGAATCCCTTGCCATGCTGACCGCCGAGATTCACAGCTTTGTGGACGCGCAGTACCGCTGCTGGAACGACCACCTGCTGCCCGAGTTGCGCAAGCAGGGCGTCCGGCTGCTGGAGTGGGAGGAGTTGAACGAAGAAGCCCGCGCCTTTGCCCAGAGCTACTTCCAGCGCGAAGTTGACCCGCTGCTGACGCCTATCAGCATTGACCCGGCCCACCCCTTTCCGCGCGTGCTGAACAAGGCTCTGTGCCTGGCGCTCCTGCTCCGGCTCAAGCGGCGCAGTTCCGGCCCTCAAGTGCTGGGCGTTGTCACGGTGCCCCGCGCTCTGCCCCGCTTTGTCCGCCTGCCCTCGGCCGACGGCGCGTACGACTACCTGCTGCTACAGGACCTGATCGCGCAGAACCTCGGCGGGATGTACCGCGGCTATGAGGTGCTGGCCCGCGCCGCCTTCCGCGTCACCCGCAACTCCAATCTTTATTTCGAAGAGGAAGAAGCCCGCTCGCTGCTGGAAACCATTCGCGCGGAACTGCACAACCGCCGCAAAGGCGACGCGGTGCGGCTGGAGATTGAGACCGGCGCCGACACGGAGATTGTTGAGCGGCTGACGGTCAACTTTGAACTCGACGAGGATCAGGTCTACCGCAGCGACGGCCCGGTGAACCTTTCGCGGCTGATGTTCTTTTATGGCGACGTGCATCGGAAAGACCTCAAGTTTCCGCGCTTCACGCCCAAGCCCTTCAAACTGAGCCGCAAGTCCACCAACATCTTTGATGAACTGCGCCACCACGACATCCTGCTCCACCACCCCTACGACTCCTACGACCCGGTGGTGAGTTTCATTCAGCAGGGCGCCGAGGACCCCGCAGTGGCCAGCATGAAACAGACCCTCTACCGAACCAGCCAGGACTCGCCCGTTTTTGGGGCGCTGATTGAGGCTGCGGCCACCAAGGAAACCACGCTGGTCGTCGAGCTGATGGCCCGCTTCGACGAGGCTTCGAACATCCGCTGGGCGCGCAGCATGGAGGACGCCGGCGTACAGGTCTTCCACGGCGTCGTCGGCCTGAAGACGCACTGCAAGCTGGCCATGCTGGTGCGCCACGACGAAGACGGCCAGACCCGCCGCTACTGTCATCTGGGCACAGGCAACTACAACCCCGTCACTGCCCGCTTCTACACCGACCTGAGCCTGCTCACCAGCGATCCGC
>CAYQSI010000186.1:0-2832 GCA_964420185.1 uncultured Occallatibacter sp.
CGGCCAGCAGAGCCGCTTCGGTCAGCGTCAACTCCTTGGCGTGCTTGCTGAAGTAGAACTGAGAAGCGGCTTCAAAACCGTACATCCCGCTGCCCAGATAAATCTGATTGCCGTAGAGAGTGAAGATCTGCTGCTTGGTGAAGGCGCGCTCAATCTGGATGGCCAGATACGCCTCCTGCACCTTGCGGCCGACCGTGCGCTCGGAGGAGAGAAACAGGTTGCGCGCCAACTGCATGGTCAGCGTGGATGCGCCCTGGGCGCGTCCGTGGCTGCGCAGGTCATGCCATAGCGCCCCGGCGATGCGCAGCACATTGATGCCCCAGTGCGACTCGAAGCTCTTGTCCTCAATCGAGATCACAGCCTGGCGCAGCACCGGCGCAAAGTCGTCGTAGTTGACCACCTCGCGCCGTTCCAGCGCAAACGAGCCGATGATGCGGCCCTTCTGGTCATAAAGCTCGGTCGTGGTGGAGGGCCGATAGCGCTCCAGGTCGTGAATCTGGGGCAGATCCACGGAGTAGACCAAGGTCAGCCCGGCTAGCGAGCCGGTAATCACTGCCAGAGTGAGCAGTGCCGCGAGCGCGACCTTGCCAGCCAGCTTGCGCCTTCGGTGCGCGGGCAGCGGCTGACCTTGAAGCCAGCGGGGCCGGCCAACGTCGCGAAATTCAGGGGGCTGGGTGCGGGGGACAGCCAAACGATTCAGGCCTCATCGGCAATTCTCTTGCGCGCAGCAGAGAAATGCTTCAGCCCAAGGCTAGCACGCGAGCGCCGCGAGAGTTGGCCGGGCTGGCTTCCGCGTACCACGCCGTGCAAGGGTGGGAACGCGATGAAGTCGTCGGCCCATCTCCGGCGCATGGGATTTGCCGTAATAAAAAAGGTACGGGCCGAGGCCCGTACCTTTTGAGAAATGAGATGCGCCGGTTCCTGATTCTTATCCGGGTCCGATCAGCCGGTGTTGATCAGCCGTTTTTGGCCTTCAGCAGTTCGAGGGCCTTCGTGAGCGGTTCGTCGCCCTTGGCGGGAGGCGCTTCCTCTTCTTCATCGAACGGCTGGCCGACCAGCACGGTGGGTGTTACGGCTTCGTCCTGAATCTTCTTGCCGCCTGGGGTCTGATACTTGGCCACAGTCAACAGCAGAGCGGAGCCGTCGGGCATCTCGATGGTCTTTTGCACGGAGCCTTCGCCAAAGGTGCGCTCGCCCACCACGTCGCCGCGCTTGGAGTCTCCGATGGCGGCAGCGGTCAACTCGGCCGGGCCATAGGTGCCGCGATTGACCAGCACGGCCAGTGGCGCGTCTGTCAGGAATTTGGCGGGATCGGCAGTGAAGGTCTGGCGGGGAAACTTCTGGCCTTCAAGTGAGGCCAACGTGCCTTGGCTGATAAAGAAATTGGCCAGCCGCAGGCCCTCAGCAGCGTCTCCATCAGAGGAGTCGCGCAGATCCAGCAGCACCTTGCGGCCCTTGGCCGCCTTGAGTTGGGCAGCAACCTCGTCTACGCGGGAGGCGGTCAGCGCGCCAGGCTTCAAATAGAGGATTGTCGCGCCTTCATATTGCTGCTTGGCGAGCGCGGGCACGTCGGCGACGGAGCGGGTCAGCGTCAGCTTGTCGGGGTCGGCCTTCCGCGGACGGACCACCGAGAGGGTCACCGTGGTCCCCGGCTTGCCTTCCAGCAGCATCCGGATGACCGGCAGCGACAAGTCGCGCGTGGACTGCTCTCCGATGGACTCGATGACGTCGCTATCGGAGATGTGTTCCTTGTCGGCAGCCGAACCGGGCAGTACGCTGACCACAATAGCGTAGCCAAATCGCTTGGAGACGGTGATGCCGATCTGCGCCACGCCCGTGGCCGAGCGCTCTTTGTAGATCTTGTACTCGGTCGGGGTCAGGTAGCTGGAATCGGCGTCGAGACTTTCCAGAAGGCCGTGCAGCGCGCCGGTGGTCACGTTGTTGATGTTGGGCTCGGTCACGTAGTCGGTCTGGACCTTTTTGAGCACATCGGCGTAGATGCGCATCTGGCTATAGGCGCCATCCTGCTGGCCACCGGCATGAACGCCAAACCAGCCAAACTCGCCGAAGAGAAAGCCCAGGCCC
This sequence comes from uncultured Occallatibacter sp., assembly GCA_964420185.1. Taxonomy (GTDB): domain Bacteria; phylum Acidobacteriota; class Terriglobia; order Terriglobales; family Acidobacteriaceae; genus Telmatobacter. The sequence goes on from CAYQSI010000186.1 coordinate 2,086, forward strand.
AGGGCGGCGAAGATCGCCACGGAAAGAACGAAAACAAATCGCTGGAAAAATCGAGACACACACACCACCGGGGCGGCCCTTGAGGGGAAACAGGCCGCTCATCCTTATAGACGCAATGATAACGCAAGCGGTGCGCGGCGCGGTTTTTTGCGCCGGTTGGAAGGGAAAAAGCGGGGCTGGAACGGGAAAATGCCGAGGAAGACAGCCTTTCCAGAACCCAGGGCGAGCCGTTCAAGGAACAGGGCAGGGAACTTGCACAAGCGGCTCACAGGTATGGCCAAGGCGGGCCTTCCCTCACCGGAAGAAACTGAACCCCTTCTTCTTTTCCGGGACGGCCGGCTGGCCGGAGACGGATCTGGTCATCTCCCGGATCACCCGTGCAATCTGTGAGTCACCTTCCATGAGCGAGATCGCTGTGGTCTGCATCCGCCGCACGGCGGCATAATTGTTGGGAATCTTCCACTGGGCTGGCCTGGTGAGAGCCTTCGTGACATGATCCTCAGCAATTTCCAGGCTGCGAGGGTCGTAGCGGTTGATCACAATCTCGAGTTTCGGGCCTCCTGCAACGGAGAGCCGGGAAACCAGCCGATTTGAGTTGCGCAGCTCGGCAATGCCGACCTGCGTGACCAGGTAGATGGTGGTGGATTCATCGAAAAGGCGCGTATGCTGCAGATCGAGTCTCGATCCCGCGTCGACCACCACATAATCGAACCCCTCCCGGGCGACCTCCAGCAGCTTGTTGATGGC
>CAYQSI010000187.1:0-2831 GCA_964420185.1 uncultured Occallatibacter sp.
AGAACTAGATGGCAGCCTTTGTTGCGCGTTACGCCCGCGCTTTTGCCGACGTGGTGACAGCCGAAAAACTGGACACAGCCGCGCTCGACCAGCAGTTGAACGACTTTCTTGCCACATGGGATGAAAGCGCCGAGTTACGCGACCTTTTTGTTAATCCGGCCGTTGCCGCCACGCAAAAAGTAGCGATTCTGGACAAGTTGAACATCAAGCTTGGGCTTCGGAAGGAATTGCGCAACCTGCTGGCGGTGCTCATTAACAACGACCGCATCGGTGAGGTGCGCGAGGTGGCCGAAGCCTATCGCGCGGAGTTGCAAGCGCGGCAGGGCATTCGCCCGGTGGAGATTGTAACGGCGCGCGAACTCAGCGAAGAGGACCGCACCGGGCTGGTGGCAGGGGTCGGCAAACTGGCCGGCGCAAAGATTCAAGCTAGCTTCAAGATTGACCAATCCATTCTCGGCGGAACGGTGGTGCGTATCGGCTCCACGGTTTATGACGGTTCGGTCCGCGGACGCCTGGAACGGTTGAAGGAAGCTCTTGTCGCCGGATAGGTGACAGAGGCTAGGGATTATGGGTCAGGGATTAGAAAATGCTGACCGCGGGTAGTGAACAGTTTTCAGTAGTTAGGAAACGGGAATTGGGATCCAGGGTAGGAAGTCAGGGTTGGCAGAATCAAACTAACCCCTAAACCCTGATCCCTAACCCCTAAAAGGACAGAGATGGCTCAGATCAAGGCAGACGAGATTACGCAACTCCTTCGCGAACAGATCGCGAACTACGACTCGAAGGTCCAGGTCGACGAAGTCGGGACCATCACCTCGCTCGGCGACGGCATTGCCCGCCTTCATGGACTGGACAAGGCGATGGCCGGCGAGTTGCTCAGCTTTCCGCACGGCATTGCCGGACTGGCCCTGAGCCTCGAAGAGGATTCGGTGGGCGCGGTGATTCTGGGCGACTACACCGAGTTGAGCGAAGGCGACGAAGTGAAGCGCACCGGCACAATCTTGAGCGTGCCAGTGGGTGAGGGCATGATCGGCCGCGTGGTGAATGCACTCGGCCAGCCCATCGACGACAAAGGCCCCATTGCCTCCACGAGTTCCCTGCCAATCGAGCGTTTGGCCCCTGGCATCATTGATCGCCAGCCGGTCCGCGAGCCCATGGCCACCGGTCTCAAGGCTATCGACTCCATGATTCCGATTGGCCGCGGTCAGCGCGAGCTGATCATCGGCGACCGCCAGACGGGCAAGACCGCCGTGCTGCTGGACACGATTATCAATAACGCCAAAAACGATCTGATCTGCATCTACTGCGCCATCGGCCAGAAGCGTTCGTCGATCGCCCAGGTCGTTCAGACGCTCACCGAAGCGGGCGCCATGGGCCACACGGTCATCGTGGCCGCCTCGGCCAGCGAACCTGCCCCGATGCTCTACATCGCGCCTTACGCAGCCACGGCCATCGGCGAGTATTTCCGTGATTCGGGCCGCCACGCGCTGGTCATGTACGACGATCTCTCCAAGCACGCCATGGCGTACCGCGAGATTTCGCTGCTGCTGCGCCGTCCACCGGGCCGCGAAGCCTATCCGGGCGACGTCTTCTATCTCCACTCGCGCCTCTTGGAGCGCTCGTCGAAGATGAGCAAGGAAAAGGGCGGAGGCTCGCTCACCGCGCTGCCGGTCATCGAGACCCAGGCTGGCGATGTCTCGGCTTACATTCCGACGAACGTCATTTCGATCACCGACGGACAGATCTTTTTGGAAACGGACTTGTTCAACTCCGGCGTCCGTCCGGCCGTAAACGTGGGGCTTTCGGTTTCGCGTGTGGGCTTCTCGGCGGCCATCAAAGCGGTCAAGCAGGTGGGCGCCACGCTCAAGCTCGATCTGGCGCAGTACCGCGAACTGGCTGCATTCGCGCAGTTCGGCTCGGACCTGGACCCGCTCACATTGAAGCAGCTCAACCGCGGCCAACGCCTCACGGAATTGTTGAAGCAGCCGCAGTTCCAGCCGCTCACCTGGCAACAGCAGACGGTGATTTTGTTCGCGGGAACGCAGGGCTATCTGGATGACTTGCAAGTCGCCGACATTCGCGCCTTCGAGGTTGGCCTCTACAAGTACTTCGACGCGGCGCAGACGGCGCTGATCGAGGACCTGACGAAAAAGAAGGCGCTCGACGACGATCTGCGCAGCCGGTTGCACGCGGCGCTCAAGGAGTACCACGCCAACTTCGTGGCGGATTCGGCCGCGGCAAAAGCGTAAAGACCAGTGGTCAGTGAACAGTGAGCAGAGGTCAGTCGTGGCCGGTCCGCTGGAATCGCTGAAAACTGATTGCTGACAACTTAAAACCGGTTACGAACAACTGATCACTGACCACTGATCACTGAGCACTGAAAATGGCAAACGTACTCGATCTACGGCGGCGCATCCGCAGCGTGAAAAACACGCGGCAGATCACCAAGGCCATGAAGATGGTCTCGGCGGCCAAGCTGCGGCGCGCGCAGGAGCGGGCCTTGGCGGCTCGACCTTACGCCAAGATGATCACCAGCGTCCTCGAATCGCTTACCCGCCGCGTCGATATTTTCGATGAGGCTACCGGCAACCTGCGCCATCCGCTCTTCATCACGCGCCCCGAGAAGCGGGTGCTGCTGATCGTTGTCAGCGGCGACAAGGGTTTTGCTGGCGCCTTCAATGCGAACATCCTGAAGACGGCCTTCCAGTTCATCAACGGCAACCCCGACAAGGAGATTGACGTCGAGGCCGTGGGTCGCAAGGCCCGCGATATGATGCGCCGCCGCTATCCGGTAGCCGTTTACACCGAGCAGAAAGACGACAGCGGTCAGA
>CAYQSI010000188.1:0-2817 GCA_964420185.1 uncultured Occallatibacter sp.
TCCGCCAATCCTGGACCCAGGACCACAACGCCGCGCGTTTCAAACGGTCGTCGGCAACCGGGGCTTGAACCGCCGTACCCTGGCCGACCACCTTGCCCAGGTTGTCCACCGCCACGATGTAGGGAATGACCTTGGGTTTCGCCCCGATCACAATCAAGCCCAAGACCGCGACGAGCGCAACCATGCTCGATGTCACGGCCAGAAGCCGCCAATTGCGCGCAGCCAGGATCAAATCCCGATACCGCTCGTTCCACTCGTCGCGAGCCGCCAGGTACGGGCTGCTTTTGCCAGAACGTTCTTCTTTTACTTCCGCCAGGGATGCGCTCATCTTTCGCTCCTACTCTCCGTGATGAATGTTCAGAGTCGGCGCCGTCACAGTCGCCGAATCGTCCGGTAGATGCTGTTGTACCTGTGCCGCGGTATTATGAATCCCCGCAATCTTCTCGCCTAGCGACCGATCGTCTGAACGACCCCGCCTGCGCGACGCTTCCTCTACTGCTGGATTCACCCCTCCAAGAGGGCCTTCCTTGACTACGCCCGGCGCTTCAATCGGCGCAGAAGATGCGGGACTCGCTTCCTCACTGGCCGCAGTGCTTCCGCCTGCATCTGAAGACGCCGGATTGATACCACTCGCGTCGACAGACGGCACCGAAGCGGTCTCTTGAATCGAACCTTCATTGGAGCCAGCTACATCCGGAGCTTGAGTGCCTTCAGTCCCCACACTCTCTCCGCCACCGCGCACGGGCACGCTTGTGCTGCCGCTCGCTCCATCCGGTTCCTCGGCCTCACCAACGATCACTTCAGGCGATTCCTCTGTCGAACCCCCAATGTCGAGTCCCGCCATCGTTTGCGGCCCAGCACCCGCTTGCCCTTCCGCTCTGCGCCTTCTGGCCCTGACACTCTGTCCGCTAACCCCAGATACCGGACTCGACCCAGAAGCACTCTCCACAGCGGTCGCACTTTCATCCGCCACTGCCGTCTCCGGAGCCGCGTTCCCAACACCTTGAACATTCTGCCCGGAGGCCGGTGACCAGCCCGAAGTCACATCCGCTTCTGGTGCACCCTTTTCTCCCTGCGCGCCCACGGTTACAGGCGGAGGGTCGACGGCCACAACTGCACCATCTCCTCCACTCGCACTCGGAGAAGGCGGCGGCACGCTGTTGATTGCGCCCTCAACGCCTGGCGCAGCGCCGCTGACTCCGCCACCGGCCATCGTGCTGCCCATGCCAGCAGCCCCGCCAGGCATGAAACTTCCACCCGCCCCACCAGCGCCTGCCGCGCCCGCTCCGCCACCCGCAGCCAATGCGCCCACGCCGCCCGCGACCGCTCCAACTCCCGCCGTCGCAACGGCGCCAATCGTACCCGCCGCAATCGCGGCCGACATGGCAGGAGCGATCAAGTCCGAACTGCCCATCTGCAGCGATCCTTGCAGGATGCTGCCAGCGAGCTTCGGCACCTGCCACGCGAGCGCCATGAAGACGATGACACTGGCTAGCAGTCCGAAAAGCGATTGAAGCCCGGCCGTGCTCAGGGGGATTTGCGAGGCTTGCTGAACCCATGTGTTCGATAAGGTCTGGCCGAGACCGATAATCATGTAGAGGACCATCAGCCGCACTCCCGTCGATACGACCAAGGAGATATAGCGCTCGGTGTATGGAACGGTCCATCGGGATGCGCCGAACCCGAGGAAGATCAACCCAGCGCTCATCACGACGTAGCTTTCGACCGTCGCCATGATGAACGTCAACGTAATGACCACATAGGCGAGGAAGATCAATAATGCGCAGAACAGCGCGACAAGCGCGGGAATCAGAGAGGCGGCCGTGAGAGCAGCCCCAGCGCCGGGAACGATGATTCCCAAAACCCCTCCAGCCGTGGCGCCTGCCGCGGCATTCGGGATGCAGGCGGCCAGGATCGATCCGCTGATTTGAACGCCTGTCCATAAAATGTCCGAAGGGTTCAGATACCCCGATACCCCTCCGGCCTGTTGGCCGATCTGGACGAAGCTGTTGATGATCGCAGGAAACCATGTCGATTGATTGATGAGCAGAGCGTAGAAAAAGCTGATAGTCATAAACTTCTTCAAGAAGCCCGCAATCCACCCCTGCAACTCCTGCCCTTCCAGGAACAGAACGATCATTGCCCACGTGAAATCGATGAAGGCAAGAAGGCCGAAGAGTTTGTTCGCATAACCAAACGCAGTCGAGACCCAGGTCGTGGTTGCGTTCTTGTACACATCGAGCAGATCCGACGGCCCGGACTGAGGCGCCGTGCTCTGCGCATAGGCAAGAGCCTCCGTGGCAATCACCAACGCGCTCAATATCAACAACGACCTGTGTCTCAATTTCATCGCAATTGCTCCCTGCTACTGTTGCGGAACCGGCGCATACGTCCGAGTGTCCGTATTCGATCCGGTAGGAACCGTAAAGAACGTATCGTTCATGTCGCCGTCAGCCTGCGCAGAGGCTGCCTGCTGTGCCTGATAGGTGGCCTTGGACGTGATGTCCGTCAGCATCAACTGGCGCAGTTTTTCGAGCTCTGCCAATTCCTGAGCGGCAAGAGAGTTCCCCACTTGTAGGGTCTGCAACAGCGTCGTCGAGTTCTGCGACTGCTGCTGCAACGTCCGCACCAACGCAGCATCGTTATTAAGCTGCGAGTATTGAAGCCCCGCAACCTTCAACGCCGAATGAGCGGTGTCCAGGTTCGTGTTGTACCAATTCCGATACATGCCCGCGTAATTCGTCGGGTTCGCATTCCCATAACCGGGGAAGCGCGCATTGAACTCATCGTCCAGATTGGCCATCGAGTAGGCCAGGC
>CAYQSI010000189.1:0-2773 GCA_964420185.1 uncultured Occallatibacter sp.
TGAGTTTGATCATCCGGCCTGGCCCACTTTGATCATCTAATTTGGCCCACCCTGGATGTTGATATTTTGTCCTAACCAGTCGCTGGAGTCCAGAAGATAATTTGGATTTCCGCTGCGAACGGTTGACAGAAACATGCGCGCAGCCCGAAGATAGGAACCGGTCGGTGAAGCGGAGATGGGCAATGCTGGAGAGCACCCCATCAAGGAATAACTGGCTGCAGACTCATCAAGACGATGGGACCGGGACGGAGGCGAGAGCCACGCTGTCCCGGTTTTGAATGGCCGAATCGGATTGATAGATCTGCTCATGCCTTCTTAAAACTCACCCTCCGGTTTGCCGACCAGTTTCGGGGCGGCAGCACGATCACCTTACGGCCTTTTCTTCCTCCTTTCCATCGTCCGGCGAAAGCGGAACGATTCCGTTCCGGTCTCGATGATGTGTGCTCTGTCCGTGATGCGATCCAGCAAGGCTTTGCACAGTCGCGGGTTGGGGAATACGCTGGTCCATTCCGAAAACGGCAAATTGGTCGTCACGATCAACGCCGCCTTCTCCGCTCGTTCCGCGATCACCTGGAACAGAAATTCCGCGCCGATATCGGCCAGTGGCACATAGCCAACTTCATCGAGCGCGATCAGTTCGTATTTCTGCCATCGCGCCATCGCACGGCGCACCTGATTGTTCTGTTTGGCTTCCACCAGTTCGTTGACCAAAGCCGCCGCTGTCGTAAATCTTACCCGGCGCTTTTGCCGGCAGGCTGCCAGGCACAAGCCAGTGGCCAGGTGACTCTTACCCGTGCCACATTCTCCAATCAGCACAATCGGCTCGCTCCGCTCAATGTACCCGCCCTCGGCCAACTCGCGAATCTTCGCCGCCGGAATCTGCGGCGCCTGTGCAAAATCAAATTCCTCCAGTGTCTTCACCCGCGGCAACTGCGCGTCGCGTGTCCGATTGGCGATCGCATGCCGGTCGCGTTCCTCGCTCTCCACTTGCAGCAGCGCTTCCAGATAACGGACATGCGTCTGATTTTCCTTTACCGCTTGCTCCGCCAAGGAAACGAAATTCGCTCCGATGGCCGGCACGCGTACGGTCTTGCAATACTGCCGGACACTGGCGTATTCTAGCGGTTCCGTGTGCGCCTTCATTGAATCACCCCCTGGCCGCAGCCAGGACCCGCCAACAGCAGATCGTAGTTATCCAGCACCGGTTGCGGACGTTCAAACTGCGCCAGGTCTTCCGATAAGGCAAGGGCATACCGTTGGCGTTCCTCCGCGTCCGGCATGTGCAGAATATGCAGTACCGCCGCTGCGTCACTCACTCCTAAACGTAAGGCTTCTTCCACGGCCTCAATCAAGCTGTCCCAGCCGTGGCCGAGTCCGGCTCTCACCAGACCGATCATCTCTCTGGTGCCGCCACTCTTGCCGTGCCGCTCATCCAGTTTCTTCCAGATCCGGTCCAAACATTCCGGCCAGCGCCCGGCCTGCCGCCATTGCTCCAGCGGGGTCGATCCGGCCATCGCGCCCGGTTTCTTTTCCAGAACGTCGAGGTAATGTTCGAGGTTGAGAATCTGATGGCCGCGACCGTAGTTGCGTGGGTGCGACGCGACGCACTTGCCGTCATGCTCGATCCGGATCCAGGATGGCCAGACACGCGCCGTCACTCGTACGCCCGGCCAAAGGGGAGCCGAATACCAGTTGGTCTTTACCTTGACGCGGCCCTTTCCGTCCACGATCAGCGGATAGATTGTTTCGTGGATTCCGAAGCGCTCCTCCGCCAGGGGCAACAAGTGCGGTTGCTCCAGGGCGCAGTCTTCGGCCACGGTCAGGTTTCTGCCGATGATCGTGCGGCTGCGGGCGGCAATGCAGTCGGCCAGTAACTGCGCGTTCAGACTTTCCAGATCGGCTGCTTCCGGAACCGGCACCAGCCAGTTGCGGCGGTACCAGCCGAGTTCTCCTTCCACGCCACCCTTTTCGTTGCCGCTTGCCCGGTTACAATATTCACTCTGGAATCCCCAATGCGATCGGAAGGCGATCATGCGTTCGGTTTCTTCGCGCTGCCGGCCGCGCAAGATCTTCTTCACGGCACTGCCGAGGTTGTCATAGCGCAACGTCCGGAACACACCCTCAAAGTAGGCAAAGGCGTGCTCGTGTCCTTCCAGAAAAGCCTGCTGCGTTGCATGGGTGTAGGCCCGGTGGAAAGCGTCTCCCGAGCCCATGCTCCGCATCGCGAAAAACTGTAGTTTTGAAGTTTCACCGCCCAGTTTGGCCGTCGCCTCGAACCAATCGACCTGAGCTTCCTGCCCCCAACTGTAGCTCTGGGGCACGAACACTTCCCGGCCCTTCAAACCTAACTCGCGTTTGCGCTGCCCAACGTATCTTCGAACGGTGGGCTCTCCAACCGGAAGTTCGGGATGTTCTTGCCGCAAACGGACCCAGATCCGGTGTGCCGTATGCTGCTGTTTGCGCGGGGCGTGCCGGTCGGCCTCCAGCATCCGTTCAATGTGTTCCTTCACCGCTCCCAGTCTCGGTTGCTCCCGGAGCGGTTTCTTCCGCTCTGGTGGTACGGCGTTGGCGATCGCATGCCGCACCATTCGCCGGTGAATGCCGTGCTTCTCGGCAAGGCTCTTGATCGTCTCTCCGGCTGCGTGTCCAAGCCGGATCTGTTCGAATAGCTCCACTTTGATTCTCCTGTCCATCCCGGATATCGTTTCATCCGGGTCAATAGGGTGGGCCAAATCAAACGATCAAAGTGGGCCAAATTAGACGATCGAACTCA
>CAYQSI010000190.1:0-2718 GCA_964420185.1 uncultured Occallatibacter sp.
TTGAATGCGGCGATCACCATCGTGAACACAGTCATCACCGTGCCTGCTCCATAAGATTTTGCTGAGGCCAATCTGCCGCTTCCGGGATGGGAGTATGCTGTTCCGCTTTGCTCAAGCCGGGTCAGGGATACAGGGGGGGGGGGGCGAATTCCGAACGGAATCTCCGTTTTCGTCACCGATTGCATCTGGTCCATTCTGCACAGTCAATGATGGGGCAAGCCGCTACGATGAATAGCCTGAGGGTGCTTGATGACTGCCCCAAAAGAGTGAGGAGAACCTATGACCGGATTTAAGTTTGTTGTGTTAGCGGCTGTAGCTGGATGCTTTATGCTGGCAACCGCTCCGAAAGCGGCGGCTCAGATCGCCGTGGAGATTGGAGTTGCGCCCGAATGTCCCTACGGCTACTACGACGCCGCTCCTTATGAGTGTGCTCCCTACGGCTACTACGGCCCGGAGTGGTTTTCGGGTGGCGTCTTTATTGGCACTGGCCCGTGGTTTCATGGTCCTGAAAACTTTCGGGGCCACGTAAATAACCGTCTTCATCCCGAACACGGCTATAACGGTCCGAAGCCGCAGCGTGGCGAGAAACCCGAGCCGTCAAAGCGTCTGGATAAGATTCCCCACTTCAAAGCGAATGAAGTTCGCGATGGACACGGCCATGTAACCGGGAAGAAGTAATAAGTACCGCCATGCGTATGGTCCAATAATTGGTGAAGATCTGTCCGGCTGGTTTGTCGTCCATTCAGAAGTTAAGCAGAATAGGTCCTGGCAAAATGCTGCGGCGTTACCAACGAACGCCGCAGTCTGACTTGAGGCTGGCCAGTGGGAGAAGAATGTGGCACGGCAGACGGTGCGAGCAATAGCCCGGCGCGATCAGAAGATATAAGCCTTAGCGCATGAACTGACGCCAAAGGAAGACAATGCGCCGCAGGTGAACCGGGGCCAACCTCCATCTCAGATACAACAGGGCGTCCAGATCCGAACGCATGAATGACACACTCAGACCTCGTTTATGGTTCACTCGGAGCAGTGATCATTCTTCTCACCTGGTTCTATATCTCCGGCCTCATGCTTCTCTTTGGAGCTGAGATCAACAGTCAAATTGAAGCCGCAGCCGCCCAACTGCAATTGGCGGGGAACTCAACATCTCTTCCTTCCCCCCAAACCAGCAACTCCCCAAGATACGCCGCATTGATGCGTTTTACAGCTCAAGTCGATGCGCTCCGCAGCGAGTAGCGACCGCGATGTGTGCTGTTTTCATGGATACTCAGGCAATATGGAGGCGGGCAAAGACGGGGATCTTCACCACGTCCAGGACAACAGCGAAGACGATGGCTGCGGCAAATTCATAGGCGACAATCGAGATCGGCAACGGAGCCATGGCAATTCCACGGACAGCCATGGTGGAGATGATAAGAACGTCGGCCACGGAAGACAAGATGAGCCAGGCGCTGGGACGCAAGCCCCAAAGCTGGCCCCGTCCCCGGATGACGTAGGTTGTGGCCTGGCAACCAAACACGATGCCCACAACGGAGAGGGTTCTGAGTGCCTCGATTCCAAAATGAAGTCGATATATTCCTACTGCCAGGATGGCTGTAGAAAACGCGAGGAAACACGCTCCGAGAATCGCGCCCGCGGTTGTAATCCGGCCGATTTGCCACGAGTTTGGCATCTTTGAAGGGCGCACCCTGTCCGTGGTGAGCGACATGGCGAGAAAGTCGCCGGTGATCATAACGATGACCATCAGCATGGGAGTCAGAACCGCGTGCCCGGTCATGACAAGGCCCACCGCCAACAGCAGTACCTGCAGAATCTTCTTCATCACGGAGTTCAGCGTGTAGGTAAGGATGCGCTGAAATGTGATTCTGCCCTCTTTCACAGCAGCTACGATGCCGCCGAGCCCGGCGTCGGTCAATACAACACCGGCAGCCGATTTCGCCACATCGGTTGCCGTCGAAACCGCAATGCCGATCTGCGCCTGGCGAAGTGCGGGTGCATCGTTGGCGCCATCTCCGCACATGCCGACCGTATGACCGCTCTTCTGGAATGCTTTGACGAGGTCATACTTGCCCTCGGGAAAAATGCCGGCGAAGACCGCGAAATCGCCTGGCTGAACGCTCAGCGGAAGTACTCCGGGCGGGCAAACAGCGCCGCTCAATCCAACAGCCTGCGCGACGATTGAGGCTGTAACCGGGGCATCGCCCGTCACCATGACCACGCGCACGCCGAGGCTTTGCAACTCCGAAATGAGCGCGCGCGAGTCACTCCGCGGCGGATCGCTGAGGGCGATAAAACCTATAAGCTGTATGGAATTCGGGGAGCTGGCTGCGATTGCCAAAACCCTGAACCCTTGTTTCTCAAGTTCGTCAACGACGCCGGCTGTTGCAGGCGATCCGGATGCGAGAGCTGCGACCGCGACATAGGCTCCCTTGATGATGCGCACTGTGTCCCCTGTTGCATTCGTCGCGGTAGCTTCCGATATTTTTTTGGCTGGGTCGAAGGGAACAAATGTGGCCAGCTTGGGCAGATCCGATGCTGGCTTGTGAGAAGCAGCCAGGCGAATCGCCGCATCGACCGGGTCCTGGCCGCCCTCGGAACTCGCCAAAGCCGCAAGGCCGAGAACGTGCGCCTCGTCAAATCCTGGCAAAGACCGAACACTGGCCACAGAAAGTTCATTCCGCGTCAGCGTTCCGGTTTTGTCCGAGCACAAGACATCGA
>CAYQSI010000191.1:0-2673 GCA_964420185.1 uncultured Occallatibacter sp.
CGTCGATCACCTGCGCGTAGATGTGGTTGAGCGAGCGATAGACGTTCAGCCGCGGCCGCTCGCCGGTGCCGGCCATCTTGCGGCGGATGCGCTGGTGAATGCGTTGGCGAATTGCGTTTCTCTTGGTCTGCGTGATCATAGTCTCTCGTTCCTATCGGCGGAGCCGCCCTGCGGCCCCGTTCGGTTGGTTTTCAGTGATCAGTAGTCAGTGGTCAGTTTCCGGTTGCTTATCGTGTTTTTCGACTGTTCACTGTCAACTGTCAACTGCTCACTGCTTTACTTGGCACCCGTCTTGCCGGCCTTCTTCTTCAGCTTCTCGTCGGAGTAGCGCACACCCTTGTTCTTGTACGGATCGGGCTTGCGCAGCGAACGCATATCGGCCGCCACCTGGCCCACCTTCTGCCGGTCAATGCCGGTGATGGTCAGGTGAAGCTGCTTGGGGTCGATGGCAACTTCGATGCCCGTGGGCAGCGGAAACTCAATCTGGTGCGAGTAGCCGAGGGTGAACACCACCGTGCCCTTGCCCTTCAGCTCGGCGCGATAGCCGATACCCACAATGTCCAGTTCCTTCTTCCAGCCGGTGGTAACGCCGTGAACAGCGTTGGCGACCAGGGAGCGCGTCAGCCCGTGCATCGCGGCTTGGCTGTCGTTCTCGCGGTTGACGTGCAGAACGCCGTCCTTGGTTTCCAGAGTAATGCCGTCGGCGATCAACGCTGAGACTTTGCCTTTGGGCCCCTCGACCATAACCGTGTTGCCCTCGACCTTGTACTTGACGCCCGCGGGCAGCGGAATGAGCTTCTTTCCAATTCGCGACATCGAATCAATCCTTCATCTGGCTTGCGAGTCCCGAGAAACAGCTTTGAGCTAACAGCTTTCAGCAAACTGTTGCCGGCTTCTATGTCTCATCGTTCCACTGCAGCCCGTAAAACTGGGGTTAGGGATTAGAGGTTAGAAAAACAGCGGTAGCGAAATTCGTCGAAACTAATCCCTAATCCCTATTCCCTGCCGTTACCAAACTTCGCAGAGCAGCTCGCCGCCGACGCCTTCACGGCGCGCCTGACGGCCGGTCATCACGCCCTTGGGGGTGGTCATGATCGAGATGCCGAGCCCGCCCTGGACGCGCTTGATCTCGTCGTGGGCAATGTAGACGCGGCAACCGGGACGCGAGATGCGCGCCAGGTCACGGATAGCCGCTTCTGAGCCGCCGTACTTCAGGTACACGCGCAGCACCAGCTTGCCTTCCTCTTCCTGGGTCTTGTAGTTCGAGATGTAGCCCTCCTCCTTGAGGATGCGGGCGATCTCGGTCTTCAGCTTAGAAGCGGGTACATCCAGCTTCTGATGACGCGCCCGGATCGCATTCCGGATCCGCGCCAGAAAATCGGCTACTGGGTCGGTCAGACTCATTCCTTCTCCTTCATTCCCCGTTCGCTCCCCGCCCCGCGTGTGCGGGATTCAGGGGAGAACCTGCGGGAATGTCTGCCGGCGGTTTGCCGCCGGCCCTCGCTCACTTGCCGGAACCATCCCCGGCTACTTACGCAACAGCTTCCAGCGGCTCGACTACCAGCTCGCCTTGGTGACACCGGGAATTTCTCCCTTGAGCGCCAGCGCGCGGAAACACAAGCGGCATACGCCGAACTTGCGCAGGAACCCGCGCGGTCGCCCGCAAAGCTGGCACCGGTTGTGCTTGCGGCAGCTGAACTTCGGCTTCCGCGCGTCTTTCACCCTTTTTGCAGTAGTTGCCATAAATCCTCAAACCCTCTGGTCCTACGCGGGCCGGTCTTAAGCCCCTTGGCGGAAAGGCATGCCAAAGTGACGCAACAGCGCCCTCGCCTGGTTGTCGTCCTTCGCCGTGGTCACGATGGTGATGTTCATGCCCTTCAGCTTCTCCACCTTGGAATAATCAATCTCCGGGAAGAGGAGCTGGTCGCGCAGGCCGAGCGTGTAGTTGCCGCGCCCGTCAAAACTCTTCGTGGAAACGCCGCGGAAATCGCGCACCCTGGGCAGCGCCGTCGAGATCAGCCGGTCAAGAAATTCGTAGGCTTTCTCGTTGCGCAGCGTGACCATGGCGCCAATCGACATTCCCGCCCTCACCTTGAAGGCCGCGATCGACTTCTTCGCCTTGGTGGTCACCGGCTTCTGCCCGGTAATTGCCGTCAGGTCGGCTACCAGCGGGTCCAGCAGCTTGGTGTTCTGCGTAGCCTCGCCCAGCCCCATGTTGACGACAATCTTCTTCAACTCCGGAACCGCCATGGAATTCTCAAGCCCCAGCTCTTTCTTGAGAGCCTGCTTGATTTCCTTGTGATACTTCTCTTTCAGCCTTGCAGCCATTTTGCTCTGCTCTCTTTCTTCCGGCTCCCGGAGTGGCCCATGTTGGCCGTTTACCGTTGCGGAAGGGGTTGGCCGTTCCAGTGGGCGCATCGGCGCTCAATCAGACCGGCTTTGGATCCCACTACTTCTTGGTCGGCAGCGTCTGCCCGCACTTCTTGCAGACCCTTACCCGGACGTCGCCTTCGGTCTTCGAACCCACGCGCGCGGGGCCGCAGTTGGGGCAGATCAGCGCGACATTCGAAACGTCGATGGGCGATTCCTGCTCGGCGATGCCACCCTTGGTCCGCTGACCCTGCTTGCTCGAAACCGTCTTCTTGACCACGCGCACATGCTCGACCAGCACCG
>CAYQSI010000192.1:0-2655 GCA_964420185.1 uncultured Occallatibacter sp.
CAAGGAGACCGCGACCGACCACGCCGACTTCCGCCAATACTCCAACGCACAAGGCCGCTGGATGGCGCCAGACCCGTATGACGGAAGTTATGACCCATCCAATCCGCAGAGCTTGAACAGATATGTGTATTCGAATAATAGCCCTTTAAGTTATACCGACTCGAAAGGCGAGAATCCAGATCAGGATGGGTACGGTAATTGCTTGATGGATGGATCACCAGCGCCGTGCAATGTAGTATTTAATGCAATGCAAATGGGTGCAGCCGTACAATGCCCAGGAAATGTGTGTAACTTCAGATTTTATACAGATATGTTTGGGGGCATGACTGCTCAATACGCTTGTATAGGTAATGACTGCGATTATTTTCCCGGTTCGACAACAACAGCGCAAGATATAGCGGATATGAATTCTTGGTATCCTCAAGATCAGGGACTAGATCAGCAATGCGATGGTCAGGGTGAATGCGCGGTACCCGCCGCAAATAACACGAAAGCGCCGGGTAAAGGAACTAAATGGGGAATAATAGTTGGCTGCGTTGCCGGCATGGGGGCAGATAACTCTGAGCCTTTTCCCAAAAAACAAAAATTGCCGACGTTAGATCCACGACCATACCCAGTAGATCCACTGCTAAGCAAAGAAGCCGAATCAGGAAGCGCTTGGGATATTATTCCTTACATCATCGACATGGCGAAGTGCATCCAAAATGCCTGGAAGGAGTGAAGGATCAAAAACATGGAGGATATTATGAGCATGAAACATAAGGTGTCAAAGAATACCATGAGTGTATTGAGGATGTTGCTCAGAATCTTTTTGCATCTGTTAATCGGTACTGTCGGGATCCTCTTTCTGGCCAATATGGGGACTTTTTTCCTGTTTAAGCTCGCTCACTCCTTTTATCCATCAATTACCGTCCAGCAACTCCGCTGGATGCTTACAGGAATACCCGGATTTCCGGTGCAGGCGATCTTTGGACTCATCGTTGGTTTTGTTCTCGCGAAATATATGCGCCGCACTATTATGGTCTGGACCTGGCTATTGCCGTTGGCGTTTCTTTGCATTAGGATTCTTTTTTTTGAAAGGGATAGTTCTTCGGTCTGGGATCACTTCTTTGGATATGGGTGTAGTGTAAATGGACATTGCTTCGATCAGGTGGCTCTTACGCTACCGCTCATTGCCTCGACCGCCTATTCAATAGGGGCCAAACTGAGGGCGGGTGGCCCAGGTGCCGGGGTCTGAAATATTCCACTGAAGCTGGGTGGCCCTCGATAAGGACGAAGGCTTTGTCAAGCACAAAAATCCCGTGCGGTGCGTCAGCACCGCGTCACTTGCCAGAGGGGTTGAGGACCAGAGCTCTGGGAGATTCACGCTGCATCACCATGCGGCGAGCATAACGCCCCACCAACCATCGATACGGCCATCAACAACCGGCCATGATGCTTCCATGCGGACATCCAGCCTATTGCTGGATGCGAGAGCGCTCATTCAAGGTCACGACCTGGCTGGCGGCCACCGGCGAGCCCCGTAAAGGCGAGCCGAGTGCGCCGCCGGGACCGGTCAGGGCCACCCGCGGGCTGCTCTCGATAAGGGCGATCTCTGGATATCCAACGTTCTGCCGCAACATCCAGTAGAGTCGCACTGCTAACTTCCTGGCCGCCGCCACCTTCGCCACACCCTTCGGCTTGTGGTGGCAGCGCGCCGCATACTCTTTGCGAAATCCTTCATCCAGCCGAGTTACACTCTGCGCCGCCTCGACCAGCAGTTGGCGCATGAACCGGTTGCCCTGCTTGCTGATCGCTCCCAGCCGTTGCTTGCCCCCCGAGCTATGTTCGCGCGGAATCAAGCCCAGATAGCTGGCCACCTGATTACTGTGCTTGAACCGACTCACATCGCCGATGGTCAGCACAAAGGCCAGCGATGTTATCGGCCCGACACCCGGCTGAGTCATCAGCAGCCTTGCCTGCGGATGTTCTTCAGCCGCATTGCCTGCCGCCTGGTCTAACTCGTCCAGGTGCTTGTCTAACTCAGACAGCAGCTTCAGCAAGTCTTCGCGCCGCCGCGCAGTCCAGCCTTCCAGGGGAAGCTTTTCCAAATAATCCCTTCCACTCGCGCTCCATAGCCTGGAATGTTTTTGTACGCCGCGATTCAGAGCTAAGTGCTGCAACCCATTCTTCACCCGCGTGCGAATCTCGACTAACTTGTGCCGGTGAATCAATAACTGGCGCAAGTCCCGCTGCTCGGCGCTCGGCGTCCATAATCGTGGAAACCTGTTTTCCATTAGCAGCTTGAGAATGTGTCCTGCGTCGCGCCGGTCCGTCTTCTGCCGACGCACATAGCTGGCACGAATCTGAGCCGCATCGCCCACCCAAACCAGGTGGCCCAGCCGCTCCAGCAACTCGATAAACCACTGGCTGTTGCCGCACGCTTCGATTCCAACCAGCGCCGGCGCTTCCAGTGCACGATAAAACCGCTCTGCCTCCCCATCTCCGTTCACCAGCTTCAGTTCGGCCAACTCCCCGGTCTCCGGGTCAAAAACCGCAACCTGCTGCCAACTCGGATGGAAATCACATCCTACAATCTTCATAGAAGGCTTCTCCTGATACAGCAGCTCTGGTCCTCAATACCCAAAGCCTAATGGATCGCTGAAGCCTTCGTCC
>CAYQSI010000193.1:0-2597 GCA_964420185.1 uncultured Occallatibacter sp.
CAGCAGCGGCAGCGAGGATCTGGTTGGTGTCCTGTTGCGAGTGAATCTGAAGCATTGTCGCCGCGTTGATCTTGGCGAGTACGCCAACCTCGGTCTGAAGACTGGAATCGGTTGAATAGGTGTCCGACTCAAGGTTTGCGAGCTTCTGCTGGAAGGTCTGCGAGTCCGAGCGGATGGTGCCCAGCGTAGAGAGCAGATTGGTCACGTTGGACTGACCGATTTCGGAGCTGGCGTATTGGTTCTGGATCGTGGCCTGGGTCGTCGAGTCCTGCGAAGACAGACTGCCGCTCTTCACCTGAATCACCGCGCCGCTATACGCGGATGCGGCACGAGTGGGGTTGCCAAGATCAAGGGCATTGAGCCATGCCGAGGTGATGCCGGAAGTATTCGACCCGGCGAGGCTGGGATTCGAGACAGTGGTCCACTTGGAGAAGTCGGATTTGTAACGTGCCTCAAGGTTATGCGGCATCCGTGACATCTGATAGGCAAGGTTGTAGGCCGCGATGACCTGGTTCATGGTCTGGTAGGCGGTCGTATAAATCTGCTCCTCTTTTTGTAGGTGCTGTTCCCAGTTCTGGAGTTCTGTCGCCCAATGCTGGAGTTCCTGCTCTCCCTGGCTGAGCTGCTGAATGGCGTGGGCGCTCTGCGTCGGGTCGTAAACGATGCCGGAGCCGAACTGTGCGTGCGCGGCCTGTGCGCCGAGCATGACAAGGAGAGCGAATACTGGGAAAAACAATTTGCGCGATTTCATGGGGTCTCCTATTCAGAAGCGCCGGGCTTCGACCGGCGCGGTTTGTGGGTAGTGGCAGGGTGATGGCTTCTTCGGCGGTCGCGAGGGGGAGGCGCAGCCAACCACGAGCGCGAATCCGAAGAGAGCAAGAAAGAAGACACGCATCACATCACCCCTGGCATGTCGTGGTTTTCGTATGCCGGGAGCAGCATGTCCTGGGTGATGTAGACCTTGATCCGATGGCCTTCACGAATGGTGATGGTCGGAGGAATGTTGATGAACTTATCGAGCACGTTTGCGCCGGAGGCGGCAAGGCTGGAGGCCATGCCCTGCCGGTACATATCGGAACCGCTTTCGGAATAACCGCCGTTGGTCGTGGCTTCCGCCGCACCGGAGATAATCCCCAACGCAATCGACGCACCGAAGATTTGCAGGTAATGGTTGTTGACCTTATCTTTCAGGCCGGTTTCTCCCACCTGATCGAGACCATGAAACTGGTCGAGATCGACGGAGTACCCATCCGGCATGAGCAGGCGATGGAAGGTGACGGCAAGGCGCTTCTGGCCGAAGCCAGAGACTTTCTGCGCATCGCCCAGAATGAAGGTGCCCTCCGGGATAAGCACATGCTGGCGATCCTGGCTGTAGACAGGATTGGTGACCATGACTTTGACTGGCCCGGCAAACTCGCCGTCGAGACGATTTACCAATGCCGTGTCAATAGTGGTGCCCTCGAACACCACAAAGGGCTGGCCGTGCGCGGAGTTGACGTTCACCTCCGGCGCACGCTTCTGCCCGTTCGCGGCAGTGGCCTGCGAAGCAGGAGCCTGCTGCGGCAGTGCCGTTGGATGTGCCGAGAGCGAGCCGGCATCCGCATTTGCGGAGTCCGTCTGGGGCGCGACTGGACGCGAAACCCCGTCACCAGCGGAGACGAGATTCGAAGCAAAGCGCGCTTTGAAGGCTATTGTTTTTTCGGCATCCACCACCGGATCGCGAGGCGGCTCGGTGGCGGGCGGCAACTGCGTAGCAGGAGCCGAGCCACCAGTCTGCGCGGCATTCGTTGCCGTCGCCGCAGTTGCAGGCGACGCAACTGCGCCGGTTCCTTGCGCCTGGGCCTGTTGCTGACTCTGCCGCTGGTCCGCGCTCAAGTCCTGCTCAAGCTCCTGGATTTTGCGCTGGTTGGCGTCCGTGGACATACCTACCTGCGATGAAGCGGTTACTTTCGGAGCGGGCTTGGCGTGGTTCTTCGAGAACATCACGGCAAGCAGGATGAGCACGGCAAGTCCCGCAACAACATAGCCCTGCGCCTGCTTCGGGACAACGCCTTCCGGCAGAATGCGCTTGTCGCGGACCTGCGCGGTTGGCGAGACTGGCTGTGTTTCTATTTCCGGAGTCTGTTTTTCCTCGGGCATCGACGGCACCTATTGTCCTTTCCGCTGGAACTCCAGCCGATGCTTGCCGATTTCGAGATACCCTTTGTCCACGATCTTGGGCAGGATGTACGTGCCGTCCTTCAACTGAAAGGTGATGAGGTCGGGCTTGCCGTCCTTTACCTCGTAGATGGAAAACTTCTCCGCGGCCGATGACTTGACGTAAGTGAAGCGGTCATCGTGATAAATGGCTGACACGTCAAATGGGTTTTCATTGTGGAAGGCGTAATCGAATTTCAGTGCCGCGGTAGGATACTCGGCGCGGAACTGCTCAACGGCGGCGGCGGCATGGCTCTGCGCGAGCTGTGCCTGGGCGCGCGCCGCATCGACTTCGCCAGCGGATACGAGTTTAGTGACGCCATTGGCGGCGGCAAGCGCCGACGGATCGGACGGCTCGATGACGACCTTCAGGTCGGGATCGGCGGATTCAACATCGTCCA
>CAYQSI010000194.1:0-2591 GCA_964420185.1 uncultured Occallatibacter sp.
AGGAACTGCGGGGCCAGTACCTGCTGACCTACACGCCCGATAAAGTGGACACCGAAGGCGGTTATCACAAGATCGCGCTCAAGGCCAACAAGGACGACCTGACCGTGGTAACGCGCGAAGGCTACTACGCACCGGGCGGCGAGGGAACAAAGTAAGACCGTCGATGGGCCTGTACGACCTGGCATAAGGTCGAGTCAAAGTAGTTATTTCTGTCCGGTTCACCCGCCCAGACGCAGCGAGGGCGCGACCTTTCGGCCGCGCCTCGCTGTTTTACCGGTTAACTGTTCAGCAGGTGCCGTTGTGCAGGTCTGGCCCCGTTTGTTGCTCTTGGAGTGCCGCCTGCGCTGCCGCCAGCCTTGCCGTCAACAACCGGAAGGGCGAGCAGGATACGTAGTTGAGCCCGATCTTGTGGCAGAACTTGACGGACTCAGGATCGCCGCCATGCTCGCCGCAGATGCCCAGCTTGAGGGTGGGACGGGTCTTGCGGCCCTTGAAAGCCGCCATCTGCACCAGTTGCCCGACGCCCGCCTGATCGAGGGTGGCGAAGGGATCCTGCTTGAAGATGCCCGCCTTCATGTAGGCCGGCAGGAACTGGTTGATGTCATCGCGGGAGATGCCGAAGGTGGTCTGGGTGAGGTCGTTTGTTCCGAAACTGAAGAACTCGGCCTCTTCGGCGATCTGATCGGCGGTGAGGGCGGCGCGCGGCAGTTCGATCATGGTGCCCACCATGTAATCGACGGTCGTGCCCTTCTCCTCGAAGACTTGAGAGGCAACGCGGCGAACGATGGCGGCCTGGTTGCGCATCTCTTCGATGGAGCCGATGAGCGGAATCATGATTTCGACATGCGGATCGCCGCCCTTGACCTTGGCCGCTACAGCGGCCTCGATGATGGCGCGAACCTGCATCTCGGTGATCTCGGGGAAGGCGATGCCGAGGCGGCAGCCGCGCAGTCCGAGCATGGGGTTCTGCTCGTGCAGTTCCTCGACCCGCGCCAGCAGCGTGCGCAACTCCTTGAGCTTCGGCGAGCGAGGCTTGGTGTCTTCCAGGTGCTGGATTTCCACCATCAGATCCTCGCGCTTGGGCAGGAACTCGTGCAACGGCGGATCGATTGTGCGGATGGTGACGGGGAGCGACTCCATCGCCTTGAAGAGGCCAACAAAGTCGGCGCGCTGCATGGGCAGGAGCTTCTTGAGGGCGGCGCGGCGGTCCTTCTCGTTGTCGGCCAGAATCATGGTGCGCATGTGCTCGATGCGGTCTTCAGCAAAGAACATATGCTCGGTGCGGCAGAGGCCGATGCCCTCGGCTCCGAAGAGGCGCGCATTCTTGGCATCGCGAGGGATGTCGGCGTTGGCGCGAATATGGAGCCTGCGGACCGGATCGACCCAGCTCATGAACTTGACCAGATCCGGATCGTCGGGCTGAGCGTCCAGCGTCTTGAGCTGACCTGCGATCACGCGGCCGGTGGTGCCGTCCAGCGAGATCCAGTCGCCCTGCTTGTAGGTGTGGCCCTTGACGCGCAGTTGCTTGGCGTCGCCGTCCACGATGCAGTCACCGGCGCCGGCCACGCAGCACTTGCCCATGCCACGGGTGACGACAGCGGCGTGAGAGGTCATGCCGCCACGAGAGGTGAGAATACCGGCGGCCACTTCCATGCCCGCGATGTCCTCAGGGGTGGTTTCGCCGCGCACCAGGATGATGTTCTTGTAGGCACCCTTCGCGTGCTGCTTGACGGCTTCTTCGGCGGAGAAGACGATCTGACCCACAGCCGCGCCCGGAGAGGCCGGCAGGCCGGTGGCCAGCACTTCGATCTTCTCGCCCTTTTCCACGAGGCGGGGAACCAGGAAGTCGTACAACTGATTGGGCTCGACGCGGAAGATGGCCTCTTCCTGCGTGATGAGGCCTTCGCGGACCATGTCGATGGCCACGCGAACAGCGGCCAGGCCGGTGCGCTTGCCGTTGCGGGTTTGCAGCATATAGAGCTTGCCATCCTGGATGGTGAACTCGAAGTCCTGCATATCGCGATAATGCTTTTCCAGCTTTCCGGTGATGGTGCGCAACTGCTCATAGACCAGAGGCATGGCGCGTTCCAGCTCGCTGATGGGCAGCGGCGTGCGGACGCCACTGACCACGTCCTCACCCTGAGCGTTCATCAGGTACTCGCCGAAGAAGGCGTGCTCGCCGGTGGCGGGATTGCGCGTAAAGCCTACGCCTGTGCCGGAGTTCTCGCTCAGATTGCCGAAGACCATGGTCTGCACGTTGACCGCTGTGCCCAGCCAGTCGTCAATGCGGTTGATGCGGCGATAGGTCTTGGCGCGATCATTGCTCCAGCTCCTGAAGACGGCGTCGCGGGCCAGGACCAACTGATCCAGCGGGGCCTGCGGAAAGTCCTTGCCGGTCTCTTTCTTGATCAGCTTCTTGTACTCGGCGATGATCTCTTTGAGGGCTTCGGGCTTGAGCTCGTAGTCGAACTTCACCTTCGCGCGCTTCTTGACGCCGTCGAAGATGTGCTCGAACTTCTTCTTTTCCACTTCCAGAACGACGTCGCCGAACATCTGGATGAGGCGGCGATAGGAGTCATAAGCAAAACGGG
>CAYQSI010000195.1:0-2530 GCA_964420185.1 uncultured Occallatibacter sp.
GGCTGGCCCTGATGATCGCCATGGCCTGCCTGCCCCTGGGCACGCTCACCCTCGCCCTGGCGGTTGCCAAGCTAATAGGTAGCCGCAAACGCTAATTGTTTGCTATTCTGAACTACGATATTTATCGTATATCGAATTGTCATCGGACGAACCGTTGCAAATTACGTCTAGTCTACTGAGGGGAAATCATGCGTCGGCTTCCTGTCCTTCTGTTGCTGCTCTGTACCCGCCTTGCACTTGCACAAACGCTTCCGACGTCTGCACCCCCGCCCACACCGCAACCCGCGCAGCCCTCGACGCAGGCGCCTCAGCTCTCTCCGCAGGCCGCCTACGATGAGGCGATGCGCCCTCTCGACATCATCCGCCGCTCGGTCAAGAACTGGTCCGATGCCGAGCTTGCCGCGCTCGCCGCCGGCATGAAGCAGGCGAGCGACAGTTGCACCGCCCGTACCCCGGAGCAGTTCACCGGCGAAGACCTGCTTGCTTACGCCCGCCTCTGCACCCTGGGCCAGCAATGGGATCTCGTCCGGCAGGCCGCGACGAACTATCTCATTGCCCAGAGCGCGGCAACTCCTGCCGAAAAGCTTACCGGCTTCCCCAATCTGGCCACAGCCTTCGAGTACGAGATTCTGGCCAGCCTGCGTCTCGACGATCCCGTGAACGCCTTTGGCACGGCGCAGACCATGCTCCGAACCGTCCCCTACGACGATCTGGTATCCGATGCGACCAATGCCACCATTCATTACGTTCAGATGATCCACACGGACCAGGCGATGAACCTGCTCAACCAGCGCCAGCCCATTCTGCTCTCTCTACTGCGGGCCCACACTCCGCCCAGTTCCGCTACAGCGTCCAGCGCCCACCCGCCTCTTCCGCTGTACACCCTCTATGCAGATGCGATCGCACTGCCCGCCATGCAGCAGTTCGCCAACCGGCCTATGGACGCCGCAGCCTCCTTCGACGAGTTGGAAGCCGCACTTCCGGCCAGCCTCTCTGCGGACGACGCGATCCTCACTGCCCAATCCCGCCGCCAATATCAACTGCTCGGCTCGCCGCTGCCTGCCATACCAACCTTTGCCGATCTTCTCAATCCATCCTCCGTCCCAACGCGCGCTCTCGACAAAAAGCTTGGCTCCGCGACCGTCCTCTTCCTCTTTCCGGACTGGTGCGCCCAGTGCGTGGGCATGGGGAAGCAATTCACCACTACCGCCATTCGCCTGAATCAGCTGGACGCACGCTTCTACGCGCTGCTGGCGCAGGCCAACCAGCCACCGCCAACTCTGAAGGCAGCCCCCAAATCGGCCTCCAGGACCGCCGCACCGCACAGCACGAAGCCAGCTGCCGCCGGTGCCGCAACACAGCCTGCCGATCCACAGACTGCCCCCAAGCCAACCGCCGCCGAGCTTCTTGCCGGTACCCCCACTCTGGTCGTTCCCAACCAGACCCTTACTACCTTCGTCGCCACCGACTTTCCCCTCATCGTGGTCGCCGACCATTCCGGCATCGTGCGCAGCATTCAGGTTGCGCCTGAGAATGCGCTGGTCGCCGATAGCCTTATTGACCAGATCGTGGACCGCGTCATCGAACAGTGGCCACCACCCCAGTCCAAATAAGTTGACACCCCCACAAACCCCAATCTGCTATTCTCATCCTTCGCAGACACAGCACCTCTGGAGCGTAGACAAATGGCAAAAGGCGTCAACAAAGTATTTCTCCTCGGCAACGTAGGCAAAGACCCCGAATTCAAAGTTACGCAGGGCGGGATGCAGATCGCCACGTTTGGCCTCGCCACTGCCGAACGCACCAAGGGCCAGGACGGCAACTGGACCGACAAGACGGAATGGCACAACCTCGTCTGCTTCCAGCGAACGGCGGAGATCGTCCGCGATTACGTCAAGAAGGGCACCCAGCTCTTCATCGAAGGCCGCATCTCCAACCGCTCCTGGGACGACAAAGAGACCGGACAGAAGAAGTACCGCACCGAAATCCTGGTCAACGAACTAACGCTGCTCGGAAAGCCCGGCGGCGGCAGCGGCGAAGGCGGCGGCAGCTACTCGAAGTCCAATACCGCCAGCTACGGCTCAAGCGCCGCGCCTGCCACCCCCGCAGCCCAGCCCGACTACGCCGACCAGGGCATCACCGACGACGACATCCCCTTCTGAGCCTGGTTGCAGCGGCACTCGATTCGTCGCGATCCTCTCGCAATGAGTTGGGTTCTCCCTTGCGCGCGGGAACGGCTACACTAAACCCATGATCGACGAAGCCACCTTCCGCCGCGAATCCGAGCGCGCCCTCGAACGCCTCAAGCAGGCCCTGATCGCCGCCGAGGACGCCAGCGGCAGCTTCGAGTTCGAGGACAACAACGGCGCGATGAATGTCCTCTTCGATGACGGATCGAGCAAGTTCGTCGTCACCCCCAACACGCCCGTCCGCCAGATCTGGATCTCGGCCGAATCCACCAGCTTCAAGCTCGACTGGGACGAGGCCGCCGGAGCGTTTGTGCTGGCAAAGACCGGCGAGCCGCTGATCG
>CAYQSI010000196.1:0-2510 GCA_964420185.1 uncultured Occallatibacter sp.
AGCTGGACCTGGTTCCGCAGCGCGAGACCGGCATGAGCGCCTACGAGATCATGCTCAGCGAGAGCCAGGAGCGGATGCTGCTGGTAGCCACCAAGGGACGCGAAGACGAGGTGCTGAGCGTCTTCAAAAAATGGGGCCTGGATGGCGTCATCGTGGGCACGGTTCAAACGGAGTCGCGGCTGCGCATTCGCCATCATGGCGTACTGGTGGCCGACATTCCCAACCATTCGCTCACGGACGATGCTCCACTCTACCATCGCCCTGTCGGCACGTGGAAGGCGCCAGTGGCGCTTGAGCCCACGAAAGAAATTATGAAGCAGCTCGCCAAAGACCGCGACTACACGGCCGACCTCAAAAAACTGCTGGCCAGTTCGAACGTCTGCAGCAAGCGCTGGGTCTATGAGCAGTACGACAGCATGGTGCAAACCAACACCGTGATCGGCCCCGGCAGCGAGGCTGGCGTCATGCGCATCAAGGGCACTGGCACACCCGGCCACGAACGCGGGCTGGCGATGGCTCTCGACGGCAACGGCCGCTGGGCTTACCTCGATCCCAAGCTGGGCGCGATGCACGCCGTAGCCGAGTGTGCACGCAAGGTTGCCATGACCGGCGCAACCCCGGTGGCCGCGACCAACTGCCTCAACTTCGGCAATCCGGAGAAGCCGGAGATCATGGCCCAGCTTTCGACGGCCATTGACGGCATCAGTGAGGCCTGTACGGCCCTCGGAACGCCCATCACCGGCGGCAACGTTTCGCTTTACAACGAGACCAAAGGCGAAGGAATTTATCCCACGCCGGTTCTGGGGATTGTGGGCATTCTGGAGGACGTGAGCAAAGCGGTTGGGGCGGATTTTCAGAAAGCGGGCGACGCGATTCTGCTGCTTTGGCCGGTTCCGCGCGGTGAAGAGCCTGATCCGAATCTTGATCTTCCCGTGGACAATCGCAATCTGCATTGGCAGGTTCCACCTCCAGAACTCGACGCGGAAGAGGTTATCGTTCCAGAAGACGCAACGGAGACCGCAGCCTCGGCTGACGCCAAACTCACCGCCTTCGGCTCCTCCGAATACGCCAAAGTCGTGCTCGGCGGCCTCTGGGGCACGCCGCCGCCGCTCGATCTCGATGCCGAAGCCGATCTGCACACGCTGCTGCAATTGCTGGCCGTGAAAAAATTGCTTCGCTCGGCGCGCGACATCTCTGACGGCGGCATTGCAGTTGCTCTTGCGCAGGCGGGATTTGCCAAGGGTATCGGCGCCACTATCGAGCAGGAGCAGTCTCTTCTGGTTCATCCGCTCTTCGGCCTCTTCGCCGAACCGGCCTCGACCGTGCTCGTCACCACGCACCCCTCCAACCTCTCCAAGATCGAGAAGCTGGCCAGCGAATACAGCTTCTTCGCCACGCGCATCGGCTCGACCGGCGGCGACCGTCTGGAAATCTCCGTAGACGGCGAGCCCTTTATCTCCGCGCCGCTCAGCAAGCTGCGCAAACTCTGGTCCGACGCTCTCGAAACCACCCTCCACGGCGAGGCAACAGCATGAGCGGGATGCTCTTTCAGGGGGTTGAGGGTGTTGCAGACGAAACGAATGAATTCCGCGCCAGCTCGGCTGCGTCGTCCCTGATCCCTGATCCCTGTTTCCTAGTCCCTGCCGCGGCAGGCGACACTCTCCACGAAGAGTGCGGCGTCATCGCTATTCACGGCCATCCGGATGCCGCTCGCCAGGCTTACCTCGGCCTCTACGCCCTCCAGCATCGTGGCCAGGAGTCGGCGGGCATCGCTACCGCCGACGGCCAGCATCTGGCCAACATCAAGGGCATGGGCCTGGTCTCGGAGATCTTTTCCGACGACGTGCTCGCCAAGCTGCCCGGTTCCATGGCCATCGGCCACACTCGCTACTCCACCACCGGCGACTCGGCGCTGCTCAACGCGCAGCCCATCCGGGTTGATTCAACCAAGGGCCTCATCGCCATCGCCCATAACGGCAACCTGGTCAACCTGGGCAATGTGCGCGCTCGGCTGGAGCGCGACGGCGCTTACTTCCAGACCACGTCAGATTCCGAGATTATCGTCCAGCTCATTGCCCACTCGCCCGCTGGAAGCCTAGTGGACGCCATCGCCGACTCGCTCAGCCAGGTTGATGGCGCTTTTTCCATCGTAATGATGACCCGCGACCGCATTTTCGCCGCTCGCGATCCGCGCGGTTTCCGCCCGCTCTCGATGGGTCGCATCAAAAATGCTGGCGGCCCTGACACCATCATCTTCTCCAGTGAATCCTGCGCCCTCGACCTGTTGCGCGCCACCTTTGAGCGCGACGTGCTTCCCGGCGAACTGGTCATGGTCACCGAAGACGGCGTCACCAGCCGGCAGTTCGCCAGCGGCGTCGCGCAGTCCAGTTGCATATTCGAGCACGTTTACTTCGCGCGGCCCGACTCGCGCATTTTCGGCCGCTGGGTGCAGGAGTGCCGCGACCAGATGGGCCGCCAGCTTGCCCGCGAGTCCGCAGTTCCCGCCGACG
>CAYQSI010000197.1:0-2477 GCA_964420185.1 uncultured Occallatibacter sp.
AGATCAGGGGCTTGATCGGACGCGGGACATATATAAGGATACAAAGAGAACTCCTTTCAACGGACCAGCGGAGGTGTGCGGAGGTGGGAAAGGGCGGAACCCGGCCGTCGGGGTTCCGGCACGGGACAAACGTGCCCATATAGACATGTGAGGGGCGTTTGTTTCTCTGAACTTCGTGCGGTCACATGTCCATATGGACAGATTAATTAAAGTGTCCATACCTTCTGAGGCGCTGAAGTCCGAGCTGAAAGTATGGACACCTTGAGGACATCTCGGAAGGATTCTGCTCATTTTTCAAGACATGTCCACTGTGGACAGGTAAGCCTATTTCGCGAGCGGGGCTAGTCCGAATCTGTGGTTCCGGTTAAAAGAGCAATAGGTTAGCGAGACCGGTGGCTTTTCGAGATTTGTACGGGGGACCCTATCCGAGTCAGTAGCAGGGGATTTGGGCCGGTTTCTGAGCATCTGGCGTGGACCAAGAGAGGGCTATGCGCTCGCGTCCTCGAGGGATCAATGGGCAATCGCAGCGAGCCCGGGCTTCACAGTTCGCAATCAGATATCAGCCAACGCAACCGGCAGAATAAGGCAGTATCGCCACGCTGGTCATTGCCGGCGCTCAATCGTCGTCAAAGTCCAGCAGATCGTCCGGCCCTATTCCGCGAGATCTCAGGAACAGCGCATAGAGCACAACGGGCCAAATAATCAGCAGCACCGGCGAGAAAAGCAAAGCTAGAAATCTTACTTCCGCGCGCCACCGCAAAAAAAAGCAATCCCTCCGCGGCGCAGCAAGGACCATCACAAAGAGGCAAGTTGCGCATACGAAGAAGCAGATTGCAGCTGCTTGTGCACTGAATGGTAGCTGTAGGAACGTGTCGAAATCGTTCATCAGTACTCCTATCGACTTTGAACTCGGCGGATCAAAGGTAAGCACGCCGAAGTTTTGAGATTCAACTGGACGGAGGAATTGCAGTCGGGCCGGGAGTCGCCCTGGCTGTTCATTTCTGCCTCTTGTACTCGATTTCTCCCCAGAATTCCGGTCCCACAATGGTGTCGGTCCGTCTCGTGTGGAGTGAAGTTTGCGGATCGGGGCGCACCATTGACCTCAACAATTCCACCTTTGTGGATGGCTCCCAATCCTCGCCTTTGGTGCCGGCCGACGATCAGGTAAGCGTCCCTGTTCCGTGTGACCTGGAACGTATCGTTCGGATTTTTCGTGTTTACCTAGCAGCTGAACGTATTCCGATCCCCTGGTTCTGCACCCCTTGAGAGCAATGGTACTGAGCAGGCTAATAGAGATGATGCGGAGGATTGAAGTTCCCATTGAGCGTCTCCAGTGGTTGTCTTCGAACATCGTCGTGGCATTGCGGGTGCAGGAACACCTGCTGCCGATGCGTTTGAAGAGGGATGCGATACCTCGTCTTTCTGGCCGATCCAGCTCCAGATCCTGGCGCGGGCCTACATGATGTAAGAGTTCTCGAAGATCAGTTCCATCTCGCCGGGCGGCAAGGTCTCCTCGTCCGGGTCATGCATTTCCGGATCAAAGTATTCGGATAGTGCGTCATCGAGACGCATCTCGAGGTCTTCAGAGGGATAGCCAACAGCCGAAATGTAGGCGCTCCCCTCGTCCAGAATCTCGTTGAAGAGCCTGGCTCCCTCGTCACTCCAGGCGTCAAATGCCGGACGATGCCTCTTCTCTTGTGCATCTTCGCCGGGCGTTTCGTGTCTATTCGTTCCCACTTGATGACTCCTTTCCGGGCCGTGATCTTCACCGATCCGGCCCGCTTCTTTGATTGTGGGAGAGGAAAGACCACTGGGAATGCGATTGGGTACTTTGGATTGTTCCTGCAGAGCACATCATTCGATAGAAGGTCGCCGGCTTTAACGACGGCAGCTTGACTTCGGAACTGCCCCCACTCTGGTTCCCTCGAAACGCAGGATCACTGTGGTCAAACCCAGGGCTTGGGCGAGCGGAAGTAGTTTGCTTAACGGAAGGAGAGCAAGACCGTTCTCCACTTTGGACAGGTAACTGCGGTCAATCCCCGCAGCCATCCTTGCCATCTCAGACTGGCAAATGCCGTGGCGGTTGCGCAGGTTTCGAAGCAGGTCGCCGATCCAGCGCGCCAGTTCCGTCGAGTAATCTCCCGCACGCGGATCGAACGAAGCGCCGATTTGGATAGCCACGTAGTCAACGTCGAGAGTGCAATGGCAGCGAATGCAGCTGCCATTCTTAGGGTATTGGCGGGTGCTGCAGTGCGGGCAGGTAACGGTTTCGGAGTCACGAATCGATGGGCGGAATTGTGGAATAGGCATTAGTGTTCCTTTGAGCGCTGGGCTGGAAAATCGCTTGAATGAGACGAGAGGTCGACGTGTGGTGGTGGACAGGGAGCGGTGGGTGGTGCTTGTCCGGTGACGCTGATGCAAACTGCTCAGAACAATTCGCGGAGTTCGCACGCTGGTTCCTGATTTAGAGACTGGGT
>CAYQSI010000198.1:0-2470 GCA_964420185.1 uncultured Occallatibacter sp.
TAGACCGAATCCACGTCCTGCATGAAGGCGCAGAGACGCTCCAGGCCGTAGGTCAACTCGGCACAGATGGGGTCCAGATCCAGACCGCCGCATTGCTGGAAGTAGGTAAACTGGGTGATCTCCATCCCGTCCATCATGACCTGCCAGCCGACACCCCAGGCGCCGACCGTCGGGCCTTCCCAGTTGTCCTCTTCAAACTTGAGGTCGTGCTTGCTCAGATCAATTCCGATGGCTTCCAGAGATTGAAGGTAGAGCTCCTGCACGTTCACCGGCGGCGGTTTCAGAATGAGCTGAAACTGCGTGTGGCGGAAGAGCCGGTTGGGGTTTTCGCCGTAGCGGCCATCGGCCGGACGCCGCGAAGGCTGCGCATAGCCGACCCTGTAGGGCTTGGGCCCCAATACGCGCAGGAAAGTCTCCGGCGCCATGGTTCCCGCACCGACCTCTACGTCAAAGGGCTGCTGCAAAACGCAGCCGCGTTCCGCCCAAAAGCCCTGCAAGCGGAACAAAAGCTCCTGAAAGGTGAGCGGAGTAGTTTTCGGTTGGGACAAAACCTGGGATAAAGGCACGGGCAATTCTCTCTTCATGGGACTCAATAGATTTTATCAGCCTTGCAGCTTCGATCAGCTCCCCAGCCGCGCCAGCGCCTCAGCCGAGCGCAGTCTGCGCTCCAGATGGCGCTCCAGGGCCTGAAGCGTGAAGCGGCGCAGATCTTCCCCACGCCGCCGGGGCCAGGCTTCGGCGGTAAAGGCCGAAACCGGCGCCCGCAACATTCGCTGCGCCAATTGCCAGGAATCAGCGCAGAGCCCGCTGGCGTTGCCGTTGCGATGCACCGGGCAGAAGAGGCCGTCGCCCAGCGTGTTGAAGCTGGCTTGGCCGGCGACAAGCGCCTCGCCGCAGGCCGTGCAATGGCCGATCTCCGGCAACAAGCCCATCAGCCGCGTCATCCAGAGCTGAAAGTAGGTCAACGGCATCCACGGCTGCTCGACCGTGGTCTGTTCCAGCACGGCCACCAGCAGCCGGAAGACCGTCTCCTGGGGATCATGGTCGGGCAGCGCCTCTTCCAGCAGTTCGGCAAAGAAACTGAGCACCGTCATGCGCACAGAATCGACCGGAGCCGAAAGCGGCGAGCGCATGATTTCGAGCTGATCCAGGCGAACCAACTCCTGCCCCGGCCGCTCGGCAAACCAGGCGCGCGCCAGGGTCATCGGCTCCAGCGCCCCGCCGAACCGCTTGCGGCTCTTGAGCGCCGACTTGGCCACGCCCCGCATGCGTCCATAGTCGCGCGTAAAAAAGCTCACAATCAGGTCGGCCTCCTGGACCGGCCAGGTGCGCAAAACCACGGCTTCGGAGGTGAGCACGCTCATGCGATTCCATCATCGCACTCTTCCCCGCTCTCGACTGCATCACCAGAAGAGAATCCTTACCTTAAAGTAAGGAAATGAAATAAATGTAAGATATAATCAATCCTGAAAGGAATTTCGATGCCCAGCGCAACTCTCACTTCAAAAGGCCAGATCACAATCCCCATCCAAGTTCGGAAGGCTCTCGGATTGAAGCCTGGCGTCCGGATCGACTTCTATGAGGTCGAAGACGGCGAGTACGTCTTCCGGCCCAAGACCGGGTCAGTCATGGAGATGCGCGGCTGCATTCCGAAACTGGACCACGTGCTCACGATTGAACAGATGGACCAAGCCGTCCTCGATCATGCCAGGGAACTGGATGCAGCAACTCGCAGTGAAGCGCGCGAAAATCTCACCACTGGAGAGGCCGCGTGACCGGACTGGATACGAATGTTTTGGCCCGCTTTTTTCTTCAGGACGATTCCCAGCAAAGCCCAAAGGCCGATGCGGTAATGGGTTCGCTCACCATCGCCGAGCCGGGTTGGATTGGATTAGCTTCCATCCTGGAACTCGTATGGGTGATGTCCAGCCAGAAACGCCTTGACCGCAGAGGAATCATGACGATTCTGGGTCAGTTGCTTACACGAGAGGAGATCGTCATTGAGCAGATGAACATTGTTCAAAGCGCCTTGATACTCTATCGAAAGGGTAATGCGGATTTTGCCGATTGCCTGATCTCCAGTGCCGCAAAAGCCGCTGGATGTGTTCGGACCGTGACCTTCGACC
This sequence comes from uncultured Occallatibacter sp., assembly GCA_964420185.1. Lineage (GTDB taxonomy): Bacteria > Acidobacteriota > Terriglobia > Terriglobales > Acidobacteriaceae > Telmatobacter. Next base: position 2,127 of record CAYQSI010000198.1, read on the forward strand.
GCAGAGCCGCGCGCGATGCGGGAATGCAGTTGATCGGATAGACCCGGCCGCACAGACACAAACGCGCATCCCGCCTGACGGGATGCGCGCTGAGGAAATGCTCAAACCTCAAATTCGGCTTGAAGCCGCTTAGCGGCCGAAGTGCTTGGCGTTCTTCTCCGCGAAGCTGGCCCACTTCTCCGGCAGGTCGTCCTGCGCGAAAATAGCCGAGACTGGGCAAGCAGGAACGCATGCGCCGCAATCGATGCACTCGACTGGATCGATGAACAACTGGTCGGCCTCGGCGTGACCGTCTTCGTCCTTCTTGGGGTGGATGCAATCGACAGGACAGGCGTCCACACAGG
>CAYQSI010000199.1:0-2462 GCA_964420185.1 uncultured Occallatibacter sp.
AAGGCCGGTCCACACCAGGCGCAGATGAGCTGAATACGTTTCGAGAGATTGTCTTCCGTAAATCCTCCTCAGGACGGCGAAGCGTCGGCAGTTCTTGACGCCTTAAATAGAACGAACGTCCGATTTATTTGTACGCCATAAAAAACATCCCGTCAAGAGATCTTTTCCAAATAGTTTCGGTATTCAGATGTCTCAATCGCCCTCACGTAGACGTGCACCCGGGACACAACCAGATCGAATCAGCAATGCTTCCTTTATAGGCCACCATCTGTATAAGATAGCCGCGCTTACGTCCGCCATTCGCGCGATGTGAGCCATGGAAGTTCCTGAAAAACGGCGTTGTGCTCAAGGATCTGTATGCAGTTTTCAGAACGGCGGTACACCACGCTTCGCTCCGTGGTCTGTCAGCGAAGAGTTTGGTAGTGAGGCAGGTTAGTTGCTGTTTTCGAGGACAGCGGTCCAACGAAATGGATCCCGCACTTCCTCTGGAACCTCATCTCGTGCTCTGTTTCAGCGAATGATCGAGAAGAACTGAGGTTGAATCGCCCTAATTGAATTATTTGAGAATCGTTCAATGCATCCGCAATATCAGGTTCCCCGATAAGCACTGTGCAGGAGTTTTCTTGCAATGCTGGCGCGGGAGGTCCTTGGACCGGCATCGATGGCGGCGTTATAGTCTTTGATGGCCTTTTGGCGGTCTCCACTCAGGTCGTGGCACTGGCCGGCGGCCAGGAGCGACCGAACCTTAAGCTCCGGTCCCACGCTTGTGCTCGACGCGGCCTGCTCATACGCTCGCGCCGCCTCACCATAATGCCGCTGCCCCCGCAGTGCTTCGCCCAGGCCGAAGTAGGTTAATTCAAGCTGCGCCGAGGTGAAGTAGCCGCGCTTTGCATTCGCGGAAAGAATCTCACGGTAGGCCGCGGCAGCGGCCATGCCATTACCGGCATCCTTGCGCAGATTGGCATCTTCCAGGCAAAACAGATAATTGCGTGGATACTGGTTTTTCAATTTGCGGATTACCTGTATCGCCTCTTGGTACTTCGCCTCGCGGCGTAAAAATAGCGAGATGGCGGTCTGCGCTTCCACACTGGACAGGGTGCCTCGATTGGCTGCATCATGCAGCATCTCCATGCCACGCGTTTTGGACCCAGTGATCCCTGCAAAGCCGATGAGTAGCCTAAAAGGAAACGACAGAGAACCCACTACGTATTCGTAAATGCCAACCACCAGCTTAGCGTCTACATAGTCCGGATCCAGTTGCAGAACACGCGCGTCGTCGTCCTTGGCCTTGATGGCCAACAGGAAACAGGAGCCGTAACTCTTTTCCACCATGCCTACGTAGATCGATTTGAGAGCCCGGGCCCAGGCCCGAGCATACAGTGCGTCCACGTCTCTCGGATTGCTGCCAATTCGCCCATCAGCTTCGCGTATAGCTTCGTCAGTGAGCACAAAGATACGGTCACGTGTTTTTGGATCTTCTGTGGTGGCATGATTGCCGGACAGAAAACCGTCGTTAGCGTAAAAGGTCGTGTCCAGCAGATCCTGCCGGTAAAGCTCCTGGAAGACGACGGCTTCCAGCAAGAACGCAGTGCCCTGCGGGTCGCCGGGGTGCATAGTGTGCAAGCGCTCGAACAGTTCCACCTCGCCTTCAAAATCCAACTGGTAGAAGTGGTCGAAGGCTTCACGGACAAGTGGGTCGCGGTTCAGTGGGTCGGTGTGTGTCTCGGAAACCGCATTCAAACTCGCTGCCGCTAACAGAATGGCTCCCCACGCCAAGCTGTGAATCCGGAACAAACCTTTCCTCAACCTCAATTTCCCTCCTTCCCAGGCAGCGAAAGGCTTTCTCAAGGCTCGTTGTCGTCAATCTAGCTACGAACTGTGACGATGGGGCACATGGCATTTGCCAACAGCCTGTAAGGGTAACTTGTGTGAAAATGACGTTCGAGAAGCGGCGCGCTATGCGCACCCACAACCATCAGCACAGAGGAATCGAGAGATTTCTGTAGTACTTCTTCCGGAGTGATGATTTGCTTCATCTGGAATTCAGGATCGCACCACTCTTCTCTGATATCTGGGGCAAATGAACGCAATAGAGAGCAGTAGTCTTCGGCGATTCCCTGCAACTGTGCTGGGTTCTCCTTAAGCTCCTTGGTCTTCACAACCTGATAGCTTTCAATTCCTCTTGCCAAAAGCTGACTCAGTTGTAGTGCAAACGGCGCAGCAGCGGCTGACTCTGGTCGCAAGTGTGAGATGTAAATGACTTTGTTGAAGCGTCCATCGAGATTGACGCCGGCAAGCACGTGCGGGCCGATAGTAAGAGTCGGACAAGGGGAGCGCAACATCAGGGCCTCGGTGTTCGAGCCAATCAACAGGTGGCCTAATCCTCTGTGCACTCCCTGCGTACCCATTACGAGCAAATCGGCCTTGCATTTGATGGCCGCCTCGAGAACAGCGTCGGGGAC
>CAYQSI010000200.1:0-2458 GCA_964420185.1 uncultured Occallatibacter sp.
ATTCTGCCTGAAGCGTCCCTGCTTGCCCTTGAGCGTATCCGAGAGCGACTTCAGCGGACGGTTGTTCGCGCCCCTCAGCACACGGCCGCGGCGGCCGTTATCGAAGAGCGCGTCCACCGCCTCCTGCAACATGCGCTTCTCGTTGCGCACAATCACTTCCGGCGCATGAAGGTCCATCAGCTTCTTCAACCGGTTGTTGCGGTTGATCACGCGGCGATAAAGGTCGTTCAGATCCGAAGTGGCAAACCGCCCGCCATCCAGCGGCACCAGCGGACGCAGCTCGGGAGGAATCACCGGCAGCACGTCCAGAATCATCCATTGCGGCTTGTTATCGCTCTTGCGGAAAGCCTCCACAACCTTCAGCCGCTTGGCATACTTCAGCTTCTTCTGCGCGGAGGTTTCCGTCTTCATTTTTTCGCGCAGCTCGATACCCAATTCTTCGATGTTGACCCGCTTCAGAAGCTCCTTGATAGCCTCCGCGCCCATCATCGCCTTGAACCCCGAGGGGCGGAATTGAGCGTCCAACTCGCGGTACTTGGTCTCGTCCTTGATGACCTCGCGTTCCTTTACCGGCGCGTCTCCCGGATCGACCACTACATAGGACTCGAAGTAGAGAATGGCTTCCAGATCGCGAAGAGAAATGTCCAGCAGGTGCCCGATCCTCGACGGCAGGCCCTTGAAGAACCACACGTGCGAGCAGGGCGACGCCAGCTCGATGTGTCCCATGCGCTCGCGGCGAACCTTGCTCACCGTCACTTCCACGCCGCACTTGTCGCAGATCACGCCGCGGTGCTTCATGCGCTTGTACTTGCCGCACAGGCACTCCCAGTCGGTTACCGGCCCAAAGATGCGCGCGCAGAAAAGCCCGTCGCGCTCCGGCTTGAACGTGCGGTAGTTGATGGTCTCCGGCTTGGTTACCTCGCCATGAGACCAACTGCGGATCTTCTCCGGCGATGCCAGCATGATGCGGATTGCGTCAAAATCAGTGATGGGGCTGGAAAGCTCAAACGGGTTCGAACGGAACAAGGCGACCCTCCTTGGCGGGCCCTTCGGCGCCTGCCGCGGCTTTTCCCGGGATTCCTGAAGGGCCCTCCCTTCCCGGGAAGCGGCGTTTACCGCTTTCAAGAAGGACCCCGATGACTCTTTGCGTCCGGCCCGGCGCTGCCTGTTTGGCAACTCCCGGCCGGTTTAACTCAATCGGTTCGGCGCCCCAAGTCTCGATTCCGAGACCTGGGAAACCTCAAACCTTAGTCGGCGACTGCCGCTGTGATTTCCGGCTCGGGCGCCACCTTGCGCACGATATCCGCGCGCTTGATCAGCTCCACGTCCAGGCACAGCGACTGCAACTCGCGGATCAGCACGTTGAACGACTCCGGAACGCCCGGCTCGATGGCCGCCTCGCCCTTCACGATGGCCTCATAAATCTTTGTCCGGCCATACACGTCGTCCGACTTGGCGGTCAGCAGCTCTTGCAGAATGTAAGCCGCGCCGTATGCCTCCAGCGCCCACACTTCCATCTCGCCGAAGCGCTGCCCGCCGAACTGCGCCTTGCCGCCCAGAGGCTGCTGCGTAATCAGCGAGTACGGCCCGATCGACCGCGCGTGAATCTTGTCGTCCACCAGGTGCGACAGCTTCAGCATGTAGATGTAGCCCACCGTCACCGGCTGCTCGAACTGCTCGCCCGTCATGCCGTCGAACAGTGCCGTCTTGCCCGAAGAAGGCAACCCGGCCGCAGCCAGCAGAGCCTTGATCTCGCTCTCCCGCGCTCCGTCGAAAACCGCCGTCCCGAACCAGATGCCCCGCTTCATGCCTGCTCCCACGCGAAGTAGCATCTCGTCGTCAAGCTCCAGCAACTGCCGCAGCGCCGCGGTTCCCGCGAACTCCTTCTTCATTAGTTCGCGCGTGTACGCGGCATCGGTATTGGCGCTGATCAGCGCGGCAATCTTCTCGCCCAGCACGTGTGCGGCCCAGCCCAGATGCGTCTCCAGAATCTGGCCCACGTTCATACGGGAAGGCACGCCCAGCGGATTCAGCACAATCTCCACCGGCGTTCCATCGGGCAGATACGGCATATCTTCCTCGGGAAGAATGCGCGCAATCACGCCCTTGTTGCCGTGGCGGCCGGCCATCTTGTCGCCCACTGAAAGCTTGCGCTTCATCGCGACATAGACCTTCACCAGCTTGATCACGCCCGGAGGCAGCTCATCGCCCTTTTGCAGCTTGGCCACCTTCTCGTTGGTGATCTTGCGCAACACTTCGATCTGCCGCGAGGTCATCTCCTCGATCTCGTCGATCTGCTCGTTGACGCGGGGGTCCTTGTCGGCGTAGCGGATGCGCTTGAGGTTCTTTGTGGAGATGCGCTCGATCGTCTCACGGTCCAGAATCGCCGCCTTGGTCAGCAAGCGCTTGTTGGTCCGCTCGTCGTGCAGGTCGGCCAGCACTTCCTTGCCGCCCAGAA
>CAYQSI010000201.1:0-2451 GCA_964420185.1 uncultured Occallatibacter sp.
AATTAATCTCTTCAAACCGGCACGCTAAGAGATACGCATTCTGAGGGCAACGTCAGGTAGAGTTCAGGCTCATCGATTAGCAGTACAGTTGTTGGCCCTGTGCCAGTTGTTTGTTGGGCTGTTTCTGCAAGGAGTCTAATTAGAGCCATCTGCACGGTGCGTTGTGCACCATGACCGAATGAGGAGAATGGCTGAGAAGAATCGGGACGTTCTGACAGGTCAACAGTGGCCCCCTTCAAAATTTCATCGAGCTGTGGCGTTTGAAAATTAATCTTAAGGGAAAGTCCTGGGAAGAAATCATCCACGGCATTGGTAGCATTCGCCTCTAAGGAAGCTAACTCTTGGATACGGGTTGTTCCGTTTAAGTGGGAATCCAATCGTTGCAATGCCAAATCAATTTCATGAACAGCTGCAGCATTATTCTGTCTGACCAGAAGGATCGTTTTCTTGATGAGTTCCCCAATAGTATTTTTTGCTCCAAATTTACCAACATCCTCAGCCGCATCTTCCATGGCCTCGATGTAAAGTGGATCTGGAAATAAAACACCAATAGCGGTGTCCAGACCCGCCGGATTTGGTTTCCATTGCTGCGCTCCAGGATCAAGTACTTCAATCTTGATTTGGGCTGCAGTAGATTGGGGTGTGTCTTGGCGTCGACGGAAGCACAATTCGCTATTGATTACATATGGCGCAGTGGCCTGTTGCTGATTTGTAGGTAATAGATTCAGGTCTACCCCAGAAATAATACCTTCGACGATTACTGGCTGGTTTTGGTCAAAAAAAGACGATTTCGGTAAAACTGACTTCTTTAGAAGCCATCCAATGGCGCGCAGCATGTTCGATTTGCCAGAATTGTTGTAACCGATGATGGGATTGAATGCAGCAAGCTCGATAGTCAAATTGCTGCAAGAACAAAAATTCTTAATCGAAACACTTTTGATTAGCATGCTGACTCCATTATTGATTTTTAGACGATTTCATAATAGATCTTTCGATACACGTTTGCGCATGTTTAGGCGCTTCCATCCAAAATGGGATGGGGAACCTCTCGTGATTAAGACAAGGACCTAACCATTTCTGTGCTCGTGGATTTGTCAGGCAAGGTACAGCGTCACTGCCTCTATTGGCCGTTCGGCGGCTGGATTTCAAAGAGTGACAAATCGCCAACGCGCCCATCGAGCCGGTTTGCGGGCAGGTCCCCGTCAGCGAAGTTCCACAGGCTGCCGGGAATGGGCAGGATTTGATCCGAACGCCCGGGAAGCATCCCTCAGGGGCTAAAGCCCAAATGCTTATGTGAGCGGTTTTGGCACGACTAAAGTCGTGCCCTTTCAAAACGACGAGTTTTCCCGCAGCCTGTAAAGCCCAAATGCTTCTGTGAGCGGTTTTGGCACGACTAAAGTCGTGCCCTGATACAAAACGTCTTTTCGAAACACATTTCACGAGTTTTTCCGCGGCCTGTAAAGCCCAAATGCTTCTGTGGGCGGGTTCGGCACGACTGAAGTCGTGCCCTGATACAAAGCGCGCTTGGATTCGATGTTCCACTCCCAGGTGTCCTCGAAGGCGTGAATCTGGGAACTGGATTGGGAACCGTCCTTCTCGGCGAAGAGGACGTTATAGTCCTGGCGGGAGTTGAAGGGCGGGTCGAGATAGACAAGGTCCACCGACTCGTCCTTGATGTATCGCTGGAGGACTTCAAGGTTATCGCCGTAATAGAGCTTGTTTTTCTCGGTCGTCATGGGATTGGGGTGAGGGTAACACAGAAGACGGCGGGGACGATGGGCGGGTCGAGGGTTGTGGTTTCCCAGGTCTCAGAATTATGAACTGCGGTACCCATTTTTTTATGGATGGTCGGACCTGGACCACCCGCCGCGTGTCTTGTCGCCCTGCATGTGGAGAGGCATTGGGTCCAACAGTCCACAGGCAGCCGAACTGAAGCGATACGCCTCCGCCGTCGCAACAAGGTTTCGCCGTACTGGGTTCTCCTCGATATACCGCGCACAACTCATGAACTTCTCTTCCGTCGAGATCTGGCTCTCATTGAAGCTGCGCATCCACACATCAAGCTTGCTCTTCAGGCGGAAGGAGAAACCGCCCTTGATAAACTGTATGGCCTTTTCAAGCGACACATCCGGAGCGGGCGTAATCAGTGCGTGGAAATGGTCCGGCATGATGACGAACGCGTGCAAGAGGAATTTGCCCTGATTGTGATAGTCAAGGATGGTATGCTCAAGCAATTCCGCCGTGGCCGTGACCTGAAAAAGGCTGCGGCGTTGCGCCGTCACAGCGGTAACCAGATACGTCCGGGTTTCTTGGGGAGCCAGCCGCATCTCAGTAGCATATACGAAAGGCCCGTGGCTAAAGCCACTTGAATTGCAAGCCCGCATTCAGGGGCCTGAAGTGTCTGCGTGAGAACTCGACGAAGCACTTGATATTCACAGGCAAAATGGGCGA
>CAYQSI010000202.1:0-2419 GCA_964420185.1 uncultured Occallatibacter sp.
AAGACGTGCACCGCATGGCCGAGGCCAACAAGGCCTTTGCCCACTACCGCTGGTAATCCGGCGGGAACTGAGAGATTTGTGGCCGGGGCGCACTTCTGCGCCGGCTGAAGAGGGCCCGGAGTTCCGGACCCGCTGAACTGAATAGAACCGCGGGAGATCAAACGCCCGCAAGGAAGAAATTGCCGTGGCTCGCACCATACCTCTGAATCGTTGCCGGAACATCGGAATCATGGCGCACATCGACGCCGGAAAGACGACAGCGACAGAGCGCATCCTGTTTTATACGGGCATCACGCACCGCATTGGCGAAGTGCATGAAGGCACCGCGACCATGGATTACATGGAGCAGGAGCAGGAGCGCGGCATCACGATTACTTCCGCCGCCACCACTTGCACCTGGCACGATGTTCTCATCAACATCATCGACACGCCCGGCCACGTGGATTTCACCGCCGAGGTCGAGCGCAGCCTGCGCGTGCTGGACAGCGCGGTGGCGCTCTTTGACTCCGTCTCCGGCGTGCAGCCGCAGAGTGAGACCGTGTGGCGCCAGGGCGATAAGTACAAGGTGCCGCGCATCTGCTTTGTGAACAAGATGGACAAGAACGGCGCCGACTTTGAGCACGTTGTTGACACCATCCGCAAGCGCCTGGGCGCTCGTCCGGTCGCGTTGCAAATTCCCATCGGCGCGGAAGCCAACTTCAAGGGCGTCGTCGATTTGATCGAGATGAAGGCCATCGTCTGGCACGACGAGTCGATGGGCGCCGAGTTCTCCATCGAGCCGATTCCCGCCGCGCTGCAGAAGAAGGCCGAAGCCTTCCGCTTGCAGTTGATTGAGATGATCGCCGAGACCGACGATGTGCTGCTGGAGAAGTTTCTCGAAGGTGAAACCCCGTCGATTGCCGAGCTGAAGGCCGGTATTCGCCAGGCCACGATCGATCTGAAAATCTTCCCGGTACTCTGCGGAAGCGCATTCAAGAACAAGGGCATCCAGCCGCTGCTGGACGCGGTTGTCGATTACCTGCCCAGCCCGCTGGACAAGCCTCCGGTGGAGGGCATTGACCCCGACAACGGGCATACAGTGGCGCGCAAGCCGGAAGACAGCGAGCCGCTCGCGGCCCTGGCCTTCAAAATCATCAACGATCCTTTTGGGAAGCTTGGTTTTGTCCGGGTCTATTCGGGCGCGCTCAGGACCGGCGACACGGTGCTCAATCCTCGCACCGGCAAAACGGATCGCATCGGCCGCCTGGTCAAGATGCACGCCAACAAGCGCGAAGACGTCAACGAGATTCTGGCTGGCGACATCTGCGCCTGCGTTGGCCTGAAGGATCTGAAGACCGGCGATACGCTGTGCGCGCCGCATCATCCCATCGCGCTGGGCGCCATCACCTTCCCGGATACGGTCATCTCGGTGGCCATCGAGCCCAAGACCAAGGCTGACCAGGAGAAGATGGGCATTGCCCTCTCGCGGCTGGCCGACGAGGACCCCACGTTCAAGGTTCACACCGACGAGGATTCTGGCCAGACGATTATCAGCGGCATGGGCGAGCTGCATCTGGAGATTCTGGTTGACCGCATGAGGCGCGAACATAAGGTCGAGGCCAATGTGGGCGAACCCAAGGTAGCCTTCCGCGAGACCATCCGCAAGAAGGCAGAGGCTGAGGGCAAGTACATTCGCCAGACCGGCGGCTCGGGCAACTACGGCCACTGCAAGTTGCGCGTCGAGCCCAACGCACCGGGCAAGGGCTACGAGTTCATCAACGACATCAAGGGCGGCGTGGTGCCCAAGGAGTACATCAAGCCCATCGATCAGGGCGTGCGCGGAGCGCTGGAGTTGGGTATCCTGGCCGGCTTCCCCATGGTGGATGTGAAGGTGACGCTCTTCGACGGCAGCTACCACGAAGTAGACTCGAACGAAATGGCTTTCAAGTTCGCCGGCTCCATCGCTTTCAAGGAAGCCGCGCGCAAGGCATCGCCGGTGTTGCTCGAGCCGGTCATGGCTGTCGAGGTCACCGTCCCCGAGGAGTTCATGGGCGTGATTATCGGCGACATCAACTCGCGCCGCGGGCGCATCGAAGCCATGGAGCACGCTGCCGGTTCGCAGGTGATCAAGGCGATGGTGCCGCTCAAGGAGATGTTCGGTTACGTGAACGACATTCGTTCGTCCACCCAGGGCCGTGCCTCCTACTCGATGCAGTTCGCACACTATGAAGAGGCTCCGCGCATGATTGCCGACGAAATTATCGGTCGCGCGCAGGGCAAGTAGGATCGGATTTGAAGCTGCGGGCCCGGCACGAAGAGGGTGACCGCGAGATGGAAACAGGCAGTAACGGAAGCAGTTCAGGAATTCAGGGAACGAAGGGGATCGACCATGGCGAAGGAAAAGTTTGATCGCAGCAAGCCGCACGTGAACGTGGGTACG
>CAYQSI010000203.1:0-2401 GCA_964420185.1 uncultured Occallatibacter sp.
AACCCCGTCACTGCCCGCTTCTACACCGACCTGAGCCTGCTCACCAGCGATCCGCAGATCACTGAGCGGGTCCACATGGTCTTCAACTACCTGACCGCCCATGCCGAGATCGACGACTACAGCCCGCTGCTGGTGGCGCCACTGACCATGGCCGAAAGCTTTCTGCGCCTCATCCGCCGCGAGCAGGAGCACGCCCAGGCCGGACGGCCCGCTCACATCGTGGCCAAGATGAACGCCCTGCTTGAGCCCTCGGTCATTGAGGCTCTCTACCAGGCCTCGCAAGCGGGCGTCGAGATCGACCTGATTGTCCGCGGCCTCTGCATCCTGCGCCCTGGAGTGAAGGGACTCTCGGAAAGAATCAGGGTCCGCTCCATTGTGGGACGCTTTCTGGAGCACTCGCGCATCTTCCACTTCGCCAACGGCGGCAACAACGAGATCTATCTCGGCTCGGCCGACTGGATGCCGCGCAACCTCTTCGAGCGCTGCGAGGTGGTCTTTCCGGTTCGCGACCCGGCCGTCCGCGCCCGCATCCACGACGAGATTCTGCCGGCGTATCTGGCCGACACCGTGAAGGCCCGCTTGCAGCAGCCCGACGGCAGCTACATCCGCGCCGGCAAACTGCTGAAGGACGCAAAACCCTTCACTGCTCAGGACTTTCTGATGCAATTGGCCGAAGGCAAGGTGGACCTGGACGCCATCCCCAAGCCCAGCGCCGCCAAGCCGGCGGCTAAAGCTGCCGCGAGAAAAGGTTGACACGGCAAGAGATCGGTTCCACGAACATCGTCTTTCGCGTGACGTCACGATGCCACAGAAATGAGCGATTAGCCGCTTCTCGCGTTACGATAAGCGTTAAGCATGATGCGGTTCTTTGCCGATGAAGAGACGAGAGCGGGTCTTTTGACTGCGTTTGGCGCAAAGAGCGCGTAAACTCCGCTCAGGGTGACAACTCATTGCGAACCCCGGATGAGAGCTTTCAGATGCATAGAGCCCGGAGTGCTGATTCAGTAACCAGAAAACGAGTCCAAACAGACCATGCCCACGACCACGAACAAGGATTATTACGGCACGCTCGGCGTTAAGAAGACGGCCACCCCGGAGGAGATTCGCAAAGCCTTCCGCAAGGCGGCGCGGCGGTATCACCCGGACCTCCATCCGGGAGACAAGCAGGCTGAAGAGAAGTTCAAGGAAATCTCCGAGGCCAACGACGTGCTGAGCGACGAGAAGAAGCGCAAGGTCTACGACCAGGTAGGGTTCTACTCCGATCAGATCGACCCGGCGCAGGCCGAGGCCTATGCGCGCCAAAGCGCCGGGCACGGAATGCCGGTGGACTTCGAAGGCTTCGATTTCACGGGCTTCCAGAACGGACCGGGACAGCGGCCAGGACACCACGGGGGCCAGCAGGCGGGGGCGGGTTCGGCTTCGTGGGGCAGCTTCAAGGACATTTTTTCAGGCATCTTCAGCGGAGCGCAGCAGCCGCAGCATCCGCGCGGTCCGCAGCCGGGCACTGATCTGGAGTACCAGGCAACGGTGGACTTCTGGACGGCCATTCGCGGCGGCCAGGCGCGGCTCCAGGTGCATCGCCAGGAAATCTGCCCCACCTGCCACGGCCAGGCGTCGACCGGCGGCCTGACGCAGTGCGCGGAGTGCAACGGCACGGGCCAGGTGACGCAGATGGGCGGGAGGATGAAGTTCAACATTTCCTGTCCGCGGTGCAACGGGACGGGACATACGGCCAATACCTGCGTCACCTGCCACGGCGAGGGCGTGGTCAGCCGCACCGAGACAGTCGAGTTTCGCATCAAGGGCGGCACACGCGACGGGCAGCGCATCCGCCTGCAAGGCAAGGGCAACGCGGGACTCAACGGCGGCCCGGCCGGCGACCTCTACCTCATCGTCCGCACCGGCGCGCACCCGGTCTTCACGCGGGAGGGCGACGACATTCATCTGACCGTTCCGGTGACCGTGCCCGAAGCCTCGCTGGGAGCCAAGGTGGACGTGCCCACCATCGACGGACGTGCGCAGTTGAAGATTCCTCCCGGCACGCAGAGTGGGCAAAAGCTGCGCCTGAGAGAGCGGGGCGTGGAGAACGCGCAGCGCCCGGACCAACGCGGCGACCAAATTGTGACCATCGAGGTGTTGATCCCGCACCTCAACGACGAGCGCAGCCGAGAAATCATGCGCGAACTGGCCAAGCTGAACAACCAGGACCCGCGGGTGTTGCTGTTTGATAAGCTGTGAAAAAACAGGGAATAGGGAACAGGGGACAGGGCGCGAACGAACTAAGGTAAGCTGATTCGGAAAGTCACATGGCCGCTAAACGCAAGTCCAAAGGCGCTTACATGATCTCGGCGGTGGCCGAGATGTACGAAATTCACCCGCAGACGCTGCGCCTGTATGAGCG
>CAYQSI010000204.1:0-2391 GCA_964420185.1 uncultured Occallatibacter sp.
GATGCTGATCGTGCAGGCGGCGCGAAATCACCGAAAGATCCGCCTTGCCCTGTTTCTCTGAGTACCCCGGCCGCAAACGACCCACGACCTGGAAGACGTGATTGTCCAAAGCCGCCGTCCAACTCACCGGCTTGTCGTAATACACCGGTGCCCATAACTGCGTTGCCGCGTCCGGAAAAGCAAATCCGGATGGCAAGATTCCAATCACGGTATAGGGATGGCCGTTGAGATGAATGCTTTTGTTCAGTATCCCTGGATCGCCGCCGAAGCGCCGCTGCCACAGGCTCCAGCTGAGCAGAACCGTGCCAGCGGCGGACTGCTGGTCGTCTGCCGCGGTAAAGTCTCGTCCCAGCGCCGGCCGCACGCCGAGCGTAGACAGCAGATTCCACGTGCAGTCGCTTCCGCGCAGCTTTTCAGGAAGCTGATCGCCTGCTCCGGCCAGATTGAATTCCTCCTCACCGAGCAGCGCCAGGTCGGAAAAGCTGCGGTTCTGTTTCTGCCACTCCGCGTATACACCCCCGGCAACTGAGTTGAATGCGAATTCGCCGTCGTTGCTGTGTTCATATAGCTCGACCAGTCTGTTCGGCTCGTTGAACGGCAGCGGCTTCAGCAGCACACTGCGCACCACCGTAAACAAGGCGATATTGGCTCCGGTGCCTAACGCCATAACCAGGATGGCAAGACCGGCAAAGCCAGGCGTCCGGCGCAATTGACGAGTTGCATAACGCAGTTCCTGCAGCATTCTTACGCCTCCACTTCCTCTTCCAGCTTCTTCAGCTCGGTTTCCGAGACCACCTTTCCGTCAAAGAGATGCACTTCGCGCTGTGCGTGTTTGGCAAAGCGTGGATCGTGCGTGACGATGCAAATGGTAGAGCCTTCGCGGTGCAGATCGGCCAGCAGGTGCATCACCGCCTCGCCGTTTTTGGAGTCGAGATTGCCCGTCGGCTCGTCAGCCAGCAGGATCGACGGCGCGCCGGCCAGTGCGCGCGCCACGGCCACGCGCTGCTGCTGTCCGCCACTGAGCTGCGCTGGATAATGCCTCATGCGGTGCGCCATGCTGACGCGCTCCAACGCCTCCTTCACGCATTTCTTGCGCTCGGCCGAGGCCATGCCCGCGCGGTAGGTGAGCGGTAGCTCGACATTCTCTTCGACCGTTAAATCGCCGATCAGATTGAAGCTCTGAAAGATGAAGCCGATTTCCTGGTTGCGGATGCGCGAGCGATCGCTGAAGCTCAGTTTCTCCACCGGGCTGCCGTTCAGCAGATAGCTGCCGCCCGTAGGTGTGTCGAGCAGGCCCAGAATCGAGAGCAACGTGGATTTGCCGCAGCCCGATGGGCCGCTCATGGCCACGTACTCCCCGCGCGAGATGGTGAGGTGAATGCCGGAGAGCGCGTGCGTCTCCACTTCGTCGGTGTAGAAAATCTTGGTCAGGTCTGCAACTTCAATCAGCGTGCCGTTCGATGTCATGATCTCTCCCTTGTTGGTAGTTAGTTTTCTTCTTTGATTTTTGTCAGTGTGCGAAGCGCCACCCGCAGTCCGCGCAGGACTCACTCCAGCCGGATGCGGTCCACGTTATCCCAGCGCGACATATCGGAGAGAATCACGGTGTCGCCTTCCTTCAAGCCTTCGAGCACCTGGATGCTGTTGACCGAGGCGCGGCCCACCTTGACCGGAACGCGCGTGGCGCCCTTGCCGTCTGGGTCGATCTTGAAGATGCTCAACGTGGAGTTCTCGTTGCCCAGCGCGGGCCGGCCCATATAGAGCACATCGGTCATGCGCTCCAGGTCGATGGTGCCGTCCACACTCAGCTGTGGAACCGCTCCCGGAGGCAACGGGCTATCCAGTGAAACGTCAACCGTGCGCGTTCCGTTCACGACCGACGGATCGATTCTGGTCACGTGGCCGGGAATAATTCCGTTGTGCGTGTCGATGGAGGCTAGTTGACCGATCTGGATATCGCGCGCCTGCGTCTCGGCAATCTGCAGAGCGGCCTTGAGTTTGTCGAGTTGAATTACCTCGGCCACCGAGGTCCCAGCGGTTACGTGCTGGCCCACTTGCAGCGGAGTCGCAAGCGGCGCCACCGCGCCGGAGATTCCGGCCCTGACCTCAAGCGCCTGCGCCTGCCTCTGATAGAGATCGAGCAGCGCCTTGGCCTGATCGATCCGGGTCTGCGCCGAGGCAAGCTGGACCTTGATCGCTTTCTGGTTGACTTCGAGTTGTTGACGGCTGAGCTGATGCTGGTCAGCCAACTGGTCGGCCGTATTCTTTGACTTGCTGTAGGCAAGACCGGAGATTACGCCCAGATCGTAAAGAGCCTTGTCGGTCTGCGCCTGCAACTGGTCCTGGGTATAGTCGGAGTTCACCTGGGCCGCGGCGGTCTTCTTGTCCATC
>CAYQSI010000205.1:0-2372 GCA_964420185.1 uncultured Occallatibacter sp.
ACCGCGAGCATGGTTCTCATTTGCACAGCCATGGGTTCTTCTCCTTACTCGCTCTCGCGCTAGTTGGCAGCCTTGGGCGCTGCGTCCTCGAGTTGACCGAGGGCTGAACGCCTGACGATTTCTTCCAAAGCCCACCGCTTCAGCTTGCTCAGCGGGCGGGTCTCGCGAATCCGCACTACATCGCCCATCCGCGCCGAACTCTGCTCATCATGGGCATAAAACTTTTTGGTCGTGCGCACAATCCGCTTGTACTTGGGATGAGCCTTGCGCATCTCGACCTCGACCACAATGGTCTTCTGCATCTTGGTCGAAACCACTTCGCCGACCTTCTCGTTCCGCCGGGCGCCTACTGCCGCCGGCGCTTGCACTGTCTCTTGAGTCGCCGTCATTTAACGGGCTCCCTTCTTGCTGTCCGCGGCCGCGCCAGCATCGGCGGCCTCGCCGCGAATGCCCAGCTCGCGCTCGCGGGCCACGGTCTTGATCTGTGCGATCTCCTTGCGCATCTGGCGGAGCTTCTTCACTCCGTCGTTCTGCCCCAGCGAGACCTGAAAGCGCAGCCGGAACAGTTGCTCGGAGGTGGTCTTCTCCTGGTGCGCCAGTTCTTCGTCGCTCAAATTGCGAATCTTCTCGAGTTCCATTGTGTTTCTCTCTCCGGCGCTCTTCGGCGCCCCTCGTTGGGGCCTCCAGAGCGTCTTAACTCACTCAGCCCGGCTTACTTGGCCGCGGCCTCAACCTTTTCAGCGCCCGGCCGCATCACGAACTTGGTCAGCAATGGCAGCTTGTTCGACGCCAGGCGCATAGCCTCGCGCGCAGTCGCCTGGTCCACACCTTCCATCTCGAAGAGGATCTTGCCCGGCCGCACAACCGCTACCCAGTGGTCCAGCGCGCCCTTGCCCGAGCCCATGCGGACTTCAGCCGGCTTCTTGGTGATCGGCTTATCCGGGAACAGGCGCAGCCAGATCTTGCCGCCGCGCTTGATGAAACGCGTCATGGCGATACGGCTGGCTTCAATCTGCCGATCAGTGATGTAGCCGCACTCCAAAACCCGCAAGCCATACTCACCGAATGAGATCGTCGAGCCGCGCCACGCCTTGCCGCGCCTCTTGCCCTTCTGCTGCTTGCGGAACTTCACCTTCTTTGGCATCAACATAGCGAAAACCTCGAAAATCAGCTACTAGCCGCTAGCTTCTAGCTGCCAGCTCGTTCTCCGTACCCCAGCCTCATCCGCCATTGATCGGGCGGCTTCTAGCTAGTGGCTAGAAGCTAGAAGCTAGCGGCTGTTCTTAAAATACCGACGTGCCCAGGGGCGGCGCCTGACGGCGCTTCTGCTCGTAGATGTCGCCGCGATAGATCCAGGTCTTCACGCCGATCACGCCGTAGGTGGTGTTGGCCTCGGTAAAACCGTAATCGATATCGGCCCTGAGGGTGTGCAGCGGCAAACGGCCCTGCAGATACCACTCCGAGCGCGCGATTTCGTTGCCGTTCAGCCGGCCCGAAACGCGCACCTTGATTCCCTTGCAGCCGAAGCGCAGCGCCGAATCCACGCTCTTGCGCATGGCGCGGCGGAAGCTGACGCGCTTTTCCAGTTGCAGCGCGATGTTCTCCGAGACCAGTTGCGCGTCCAGCTCCGGCTTGTTCACCTCGATGATGTCGATGAACACATCGCGGCTGGTGCGCTTGCCGAGCTCCGTCTTGAGCTTCTCGATCTCCGCGCCCTTGCGGCCGATTACGATGCCCGGCCGGGCAGTGCGGATGAGAAAGCGCAGCTTGTTGCCCGGGCGCTCGATCTCTACCGAGCTAACCCCGGCGGCCTTCAGCTTTTCGCGCAGCTCAGCTTTGAGCTTCACGTCCTCGACCAGGAGCTTGTCATAGTCGCGCTCAGAGAACCAGCGCGAACGCCACGGCTTGTTCACTCCCAGCCGGAATCCGTAAGGATGGACTTTCTGTCCCATGCTATTTCCCTCAAAACCCTCTAGGCCTTGGTGCTGGCCTTCTTCTTGGTTGCCTTGGGCGCTGCCTGCGGCTCCTCGGCCTTTTTCGTGGTTGCCTTCGGCGCCTTGGGCGTTGCCTTTGGCTCCTCGACCTTCGTCTTGGTTGCCTTCGGCGCCACTGACGGCTCTTCCACCTTGGTCACCAAGCCTTTGGCTCCCTCGCGCTCGGCCACTGAAAGAATGATGTGCGTAAGCCTGCGCTGATAGCGAAAGGCGCGGCCCATCGGGGCGGGGCGGATGCGCTTCATGCGCGGCCCGTCGTTGGCCAGAGCCAGCTTGACGTAGAGGTTGTCCACGTCCAGATCGGTTCCCTGCTCACCAGCCACATACTTGGCGTTGTCCACCGCCGAGGTCAACAGCTTGTGAATCACCGGAGCGATG
>CAYQSI010000206.1:0-2298 GCA_964420185.1 uncultured Occallatibacter sp.
CCGGCCCGATTCCCTTGCCGACGATCAAGAACAAGTATTGCGTGCTGCGTTCGCCGCACGTGGACAAGAAGTCGCGCGAGGCCTTCGAGATCCGCACGCACAAACGGCTGATCGATATTCTCGAACCGACCCAGCAGACGGTGGACGCGCTGATGAAGCTCGACCTGCCGGCCGGCGTCGATGTCGAGATCAAGGCCTTCGAGAAGTGAACTAGCCGCTTGGGCATACGCCTCTTTCGGGCGCAAAAGCCGGACGGTAACGACGCGAAGCAGTAGAAAGGCTCGGAAGAGCCCCGGCAGTGCGGTGAATACAACATCGCATGATGAGGTGAGGACAACATGGCAGTTACGGGAATTCTAGGTAAAAAGATCGGCATGACGCAGGTCTTCGACGAAAAGGGCGATGTGCACCCGATTACGGTGCTGCAAGCCGGACCCTGCGTGATTACGCAGTTGAAGACTCTGGCCAAGGATGGCTACGAGGCCGCGCAGATTGGGCTGGTTGAGTTCGTCAAGGCCAAGAACGTGACCAAGCCGCAAGCTGGGCACTTCGCCAAGACCGAAGCGCCGCCAGTGAAAGTCATCAGAGAAGTACCCCTGGAGCTTGACGCCGATGGCGTTGTGGCCACCAAGGCTGGCGACCGGGTTCTGGTTGACATCTTCTCTGAGTCCAGGTTTGTCGACGTGATTGGTACCTCCAAGGGCAGGGGTTTTGCCGGAGTTGTGAAGCGTCACGGATTCGGCGGCGGCCTGGCAAGTCACGGACACATGTTCCAGGTGCAGGGCTCGATCGGCGCCTCCAGCTATCCGTCGCGCGTCTTTCCCGGCCAGCGTATGCCCGGCCATATGGGCGCTGCGCAGATCACAGTGCGCAACCTGCGCATCCGCGGCATCGATCTTGAAGAGAACCTTCTGATGGTCGAGGGCGCGGTGCCCGGATCGCGCGAAGGGTATGTGCTGATCTCCAAGGCGAAGACTCCGCCGCGCGAGCGCCGTGGCTTTGCCGGATCCGGCACGGTCGATCCGTTGAAGGCCTCCAAGAAGGCCGGCGGCAAGCGCAAGTAAGCACCTGCGGTGCGGCAGACGCGCCCTGACGGGCGCAAAGAGATTGGAGCCGGGAAGACTCCGGCGGAAGAAGAAGACGATGGCAAACGTGGATGTATTGAATCTGAACGGTGAAAAGGTGGGCTCGCTTGAGCTGGCCGACGCGCTTTTCGCGCCCGACCAGGTGAACGAGGCTCTGCTGTGGGAGGCGGTGAAACACTACCGCGCCTCGCTGCGCCAGGGCACGGCCGCAACCAAGAGCCGCACCGAGGTAGCCGGTTCGGGTAAGAAGCTGTGGAAGCAGAAGGGCACGGGCCGGGCACGTATCGGTTCGGTGCGCTCGGCGCTGTGGCGGCATGGCTACACGGTGCACGGACCTCAGCCGCGCAGTTACGACTACGCCTTTCCGCGCAAGAAGCTGCTGGGCGCGCTGCGCTCGGCGCTGGCTTCCAAGCTGGCCGACGGCAAGCTGACGGTGGTCGATACGCTTGAGATCAAGGAAGCCAAGACCAAGCTTTATCGCGCTGCGCTTACCAAGCTTGATGTCAAGCGCACGGCCTTGCTGGTTGAGAACGGCAAGACGCTTACCGCGGGGCTGGTACTGGGCGCGCGCAACCTCAAGGGCGTGGAACTGGTGCTCAACAATGAGGTGCACCCCTACGATCTGCTTCGCTATGAGCGGGCCATCTTCTCCAAGGCCGCCATTGAGCAGCTCGCCGAAATGCTTGAGAAAAACGCGTCGAAGCGCAAGCTCGCCGCGCAGACGGAGGCCGCCTGATGCCGACACTTTACAACGTGATTCGCCGCCCGCTGATTACCGAAAAGGGGTTGGGCGTGAAAGAGACCGAGGGAACGCTGGTTTTTGATGTCGCTCCCGAGGCCACCAAGACCGAGGTCAAGCAGGCCGTCGAGGCTCTCTTTAAAGTGAAGGTCTCCGCGGTCCGTACCGCCAATGTTCTGGGCAAAGAACGCCGCCGTGGCAAGTTCACCGGCTTCCGCCCGGACTGGAAGAAAGCTTATGTCCGGTTGAAGGCCGGCCAGAAGCTGCCTGAGTACGTGAGCAACCTTTAGAGGCAGCCTCCAGCTTTTTCAACGCAAGAGTGAAGCTGGAAGCAAGCATCGAAGCAAGCGAGATGAGCCGGCAGCTAGAAGCTAGCGGCCAAAAGCTCATCTGGAAAGATTATCGGAGCCCGGCAGCATCGAGATGGGTTCCGGAGAAACGGGAGGGCGGCGCTTGAGTTTGGGCGTCCGCGTT
>CAYQSI010000207.1:0-110 GCA_964420185.1 uncultured Occallatibacter sp.
ACGACGGCATCGCCATGGGCCATGACGGAATGCTCTACAGCCTGCCCTCGCGCGAGCTGATCGCCGACTCGGTCGAGTACATGGTCAATGCCCATTGCGCCGATGCGCTG
>CAYQSI010000207.1:123-1198 GCA_964420185.1 uncultured Occallatibacter sp.
TCCCGTGGTCTTTGTCTCCGGCGGGCCGATGGAGGCCGGCAAGGTGAAGCTGGGCAATATCGTCAAGGCCGTGGACCTGATTGACGCGATGATTATCGCCGGTGATCCCACGGTAAGCGACGCCGAGGTCGATGAATACGAGCACTCGGCCTGTCCAACCTGCGGCTCCTGCTCGGGAATGTTCACGGCCAACTCGATGAACTGTCTGGTCGAGGCGCTCGGCCTGGGTCTTCCCGGCAACGGAACCGTGCTGGCCACGCACTCGGACCGCAAGGAGATCTTCCTTCAGGCGGGCAGGACGATTGTCGAGTTGGCCAAGCGCTACTACGAGCAGGACGACGCAACGGCGCTCGCGCGCGGCATTGCGACCTTCGAGGCCTTTGAGAATGCCATGACGCTCGACATTGCCATGGGCGGATCAACGAATACTGTTTTGCATCTGCTGGCCGCGGCTCAAGAAGGTGAAGTCCCCTTCACGATGGCCGACATTGATCGCCTCTCGCGCCGTGTGCCGAACCTCTGCAAAGTCGCTCCCTCCGCGCCTGCCGTGCATCTGGAAGATGTGCATCGCGCCGGCGGCGTCTTCGCCATTCTTGCCGAGCTTGACCGGGCGGGGCTGCTGCATCGCCAGACGCACACCGTGCACGCGCCGACGCTGGGCGAGGCCATTGATAACCTCGATGTAAAGCGCGCGCCAACCGCGGCCGTCAAGGAGTTCTATCGCGCCGCTCCCGGCGGAGTGCGCACCACCGAGGCCTTTAGTCAGAGCAACCGTTATGCCGAGCTGGACCTCGACCGCGAGAGCGGTGTGATTCGCGACCTCGCGCACGCCTTTAGCAAAGACGGCGGCCTTGCGGTTCTCTTTGGCAATATCGCTGAAGACGGCTGCATCGTGAAGACGGCGGGCGTCGATCCCGCGCGCCTGACGTTTATCGGCCCGGCGCGCATCTTTGAGAGTCAGGATTCAGCCGTCGAGGCGATTCTGGGCGACAAGGTCGTTCCCGGCGACGTGGTATTGATTCGCTACGAAGGGCCGCGCGGCGGTCCGGGAATGCAGGAGATGCTCTATCCCACC
>CAYQSI010000207.1:1275-2281 GCA_964420185.1 uncultured Occallatibacter sp.
CTCTCCGGAAGCGGCCGAGGGCGGTTCGCTGGCGCTGGTGGAAGAGGGCGACATTATTGAAATCGACATTCCTAGGCGCGTGCTGCGCGTCAATCTCTCCGAGGCGCAGCTCGCGGAGCGGCGCAGGCTTGCCGAAGCCAAAGGCGCTGCCGCATGGAAGCCCGCCACGCGTAAGCGGAAGGTCTCTAAAGCGCTCGAAGCATACGCCGCGTTGGCCACTAGCGCCGCTCGCGGCGCCGTGCGCGACGTGAGCCGCATTCAGTAATTGCGCCTTAAATGGGCGCAGTCGCAGATAGTACGCCAAAACGGGCCCCAAAACGGGCTTCGGAGCACTGCACAGGTGCGTCAGCGGTCACATCCCATCGAATTGGGCCGATTTATAATCAGATCGAATTGCCAAACCATTCCTGCGCCAAGGCCTCTCAAGGCGGTGAATCGGCTGTCGGCGAAATACTGGCAGGCTTTGCTAACAAGTCTGCCCAAGGAATCTTCCTGAGCCAAAATGCTTTATGGAAGTTGATGAAACGCAAGCTGTTAACCAAACACGAACAAAGGAGCGCAACTCCCAATGCATACACATGAAATTGAACAGATGTGCGTAGTCGCCAAGGGGCCGA
This sequence comes from uncultured Occallatibacter sp., assembly GCA_964420185.1. Lineage (GTDB taxonomy): Bacteria > Acidobacteriota > Terriglobia > Terriglobales > Acidobacteriaceae > Telmatobacter. The sequence continues at coordinate 1,893 of CAYQSI010000207.1, forward strand.
ATCACGGTCCGGCGCCTATTCCACAAGAAGGCCGCTGGACCAAGGTCAAGGAAGTGACCGACGTCTCGGGCCTGACCCACGGGGTGGGTTGGTGCGCTCCTCAACAGGGAGCCTGCAAGCTCACGCTGAACGTCAAGAAGGGGATCATCGAGGAAGCGCTGGTGGAGACGATTGGCTGCACCGGAATGACCCATTCGGCAGCCATGGCCGCGGAGATTCTTCCCGGCAAGACGATTCTTGAAGCCTTGAATACCGATCTGGTTTGCGATGCGATCAATGTGGCGATGCGCGAGTTGTTTCTGCAAATCGTCTATGGCCGCACGCAGACAGCGTTTTCAGAGGATGGGCTGCCCATCGGCGCCGGCCTTGAAGATCTGGGCAAGGGCTTG
>CAYQSI010000208.1:0-2252 GCA_964420185.1 uncultured Occallatibacter sp.
GCCGGGAATCCGCCCGGTGGTGGGATGGTTGGAGAGCTTGGTATTGCCCCCGCCAGTGGCCATGTAGCCGCCCAGCACCAGCGAACCCTGAGCCTGGGCGTAGATCTGCCCATCCGGCCCATAGAGCGGAGTCATCAGCAGAATGCCTCCCTCCAGCGAACGCGCATCGCCGGCCGAGGAGACAGTAATGTCAACCTTGTAGCCGGGCCGGCTGAAGGGCGGCAACGTGGCCACCACAAAGACCGCGGCCATATTTTTGACCTGCATATTGCTGGCGCTGTTGGTTCCGGTCTGCGGCACGGTGATGCCCATCCGCTCGAGCGCCGAGATCAATGTCTGTGCCGGAAAGATCGTCTGCGAGCTGTCGCCAGTGCCGCGCAGCCCCACCACCAGCCCGTAGCCCACCAGTTGATTGTCGCGAATCCCTTCGATGGTGGCCACGTCTTTGATGCGCGCCAACTGCGCCGGCGGCGCGGCCAGAGCGAAAGCCGCGGCAAAGACGAGCGACAAGGCCAGCGTCCGCCGCAGGATTCTGCTCCTTATATACCGCGCCGTGTTTTTGCTCGCGACTCGCATCTAGCTTCCCGGTTCCTGGCTTCCAGCTTCTGGCTAGAGCATTTTCAGGGTTGCTGTAGGATTGATTTCGTGGTTTCCCACCCATTTCATAAAGAACATGAAATGGATGGGGCACGGAGCTTCCTAGCACTAACGGTGAAAATGCTCTAATTGCCGCTTCATTTCCTAACTCCTAACCTCTAACCCCTAACCCCTGATCCCTAACCCCTGATCCCTAACCCCTGACCCCTGATCCCTGATCCCTGTTCCCTGCTTCTAAAACACCAGCATCTTCTCCAGGAAGCGCACTACCGGATTCTGTCGGTAGGTGGAGTCGTTGACGATGCCCTTGCCGGTGACTTCCAACTCCAGATCGGTCATGGCCGTCGATTGCACCTCATTTTGTGCGCTCACATCCTCCGGGCGCACCAGGCCGCGCAGCCGGATCAACTGTGTCTGCTGCGAGAAGGTCAACTGCCGCGTCGCCTGCACCACCAGCATTCCGTTGGGCAGCACGTCCACCACCTCGGCCCCGAAGGTCGTCGCCAAACTGGAGTTGGTCGTGCTTTGGCCCTGCGCCGAGAGTCCCGATGCGGCGGTCGCGCCGAGCAGATTCTGCATATTATTCGAGGTCTTGAGCTTGCCGAAGAGCGAGGTGATTCCGGAGCTGGCATTCGAGGAGCGGGAGTTCTTCACCTGGCCGTCGGTCGAGGCCGCCAGACTCTCGCTCACCACTACTGAAACCACGTCGTGCAGCCGCACCGCCTTGGCGTCGGTGCCCAGCCGCACGAGGCGACCCTCCGCGCTCCAGATCGAGCCGGGCGTTCTCACCTCGGCCGCCTGCTGCGCCCGCACCCGCGCGATGTAAGCCTTCAGCGCCTCTTCGGGCGGAGTTGCCTTGCCTGCCAAGGCTGGGTCCGAGTTCTTCTTGAGGTTGATCGCCGCGGTGGGCTGAACCGCTGTGAGCGCCACTAGCGCAAGAAGAAACCCGGCCCGGAAAGCTCTCCATCGCAATAATTTCATGGCTGTTCTCCCGTCTCCGGCTGGATGACCGCGCGGCCTGTACCGAGGGCCACAACCCGCACCACTCTGCCGCCGATCGCCAGACGCACATCCAGTGTGCCCCCGACTGCGGCCGGAGCCAGAGCGTACGCTTCAAGCGTGGTATCCACGCGCGCCGTGTGCTCCACGACCGTCAGCCGATCTCCTGAGTGAATGGCTGGCAGCAGGGTCGTCTCTTCCGACGAGTGCGCCGATGGCCTGGTTGTACCGCTAAAAGATTCGCGGCGCACCGCAATCCGCACCAGCCGCCCCGGTCCTCCCGGAGCCTCTGCATTGCGCAGCAGCAGCCAGCGGTCGCCGGTGTGCGGGTCGTCGATCTCGCGGACTATCTCGCCCGGCACCAGTTCGCCCGGCGCGACGCCCGGAGCCTGAGTTCCCAGCACCGACTCCGAATTTAATGCCAGAGAGCCAGAGGAGAGAATCGACTGCGCGCGGGAGCGGACGGCAACGTGCGATTGCGCCGAAAGCGTGGCCGAGATGGCCAGCACCGCCAAGCAGATCGCCCATTCCAGCCCTTTTCTCATCCCGCCCTCCTCGAAAACTGTTCATTGTTCACTGACCACTCTCCACTGTCTAGTGCGTCATGTTGTTGACCTGCGAGTACATATCGTCGGCGGCCTTGATGACCTTGGAGT
>CAYQSI010000209.1:0-2231 GCA_964420185.1 uncultured Occallatibacter sp.
CATCGCCCTTCTTCTTGATCTGCTCCGCGATCGTTTTTGGGATCAGGTAGAGCGGAATGCCATCGATCTTCTCGGTAGTCCTGGCCGTACATGTTCCTTCATCTGGCATAGGCAGCCACCTCACGGATCTTGTCGGGCAAAACCTCGTAGCAGTGAATGGAGCCGTTCGGCGACACGACCCAGACCTCGCAGCGGATGAAAATGTTGCCCGGGTCCATGGTCAGGAGCGCGCGAAACTGGCAGATCTCGAACCGGCAAAACGATTCGACATAGGGCACGCTCACCGCGCCATACGCCATCCGGAGTTTCACGCACAGTACCTCGTTGTCGCCCTTTGCCCCTGCCAGGTGGAGCGGGATATAGTGGGAGATGTAACATTCCTCTACGGGGAGGATCGGTTCATAGCCCCGGGAAATGAGCAGCTCAGCAGCCCGTTGTTTCGAGGCACTGAATGCACTTTGCGCGATCATGAATCGCCTCGCGTGAAAGAAGTCCTGTCACCGGGTGACCGGATCTCCCGTATGCCCTGACGGGTAATCTCGAACTGCTGGAATCCGTTCAGTGGAATGGAGAACCAGACCTCGAACCGGGAGGGTTTTTCATCCGGGGGCAGCCGTTCAAAAAATTTCTTCACGCTTGCAATCTCATCACGGCAGAATACAGCGGCTTCCTCAAGGGACTCGATCGGATGCAGGGAAATTTTCAGTTTCACCATCACGGAATCGATGGTCCCGTCATCCAGTTTCTTGTTGGCAGTCAGATGGAAGGCAATATACCGGCAGCTTCGGACAAAGTTGCTCACGATCACCGGCTCATAACCCAGACTTATGAGAATCTTTCCGGCCTGCTGTTCCAGCACCTGCATGCGGCGCACGGCGCTCATGCCTCACCCCGGGCCCGGGAAACTTCCGGAGAGTGCGGCGCGGGTTTCGGGATCTCGCGGATGCTGTCCGCCAGAATCTCAAAACACCGGAAGCCGTGCGTCAGGGTGTAGATCCAGATCTCACAGCGAAGCCCCGCTTCTTCGGGATGGTTGGAGATGTACTTACGGAATTGCGTGAGATCGTTCGGGCAATCTCTCTCGATGGACTCTGCCGTAGGTGACCGGTGGGACAATTTCTGGATGCGGATGAACAGGGTTTCGCCCGGTGGCCGGGTTGCGATGAGATGGACCGGCGGGAGCCGCTTGTTAAAACCGGGAGGAGTAACCCGGACGGTGTAGCCGTGGGTCTGGAGCAGTTCGCGGGCCCCCGCCTCAACCAGCGTACCGCGACGGCTGGTCATGAAGTCGCACCTTCCTTGTGCGGCGAGATAATTTCAATGTCCGAATTTTCTTCGGGCATCTCGAAGAAATCACAGGATGCTTCTTCCCCGAGCGCGACTGCAAGGAGCCTGGCGCGAGGCACCATGTACCGCTGCTTGTCGATCGCGATGATGACGGCCTGCCCGGAGGGGCTGAGGGAGACCAGGCCGGATATCTGGTAGACCTGCAGGGCCGGACCTTTTTTCATGAGCGGCACGCGATCGCCCACAAAGAAGAGCATGCCGAGATCTTCCGGGCAAATCTGGTACCGCTCTTCCCAGATGCAGATATGTACGCGGCCCTCGTCCCCGTGCAAAATATGGCCGGCTGCACAGGGGCTCATGCAAGCCCCCGCTGGCGTGACATCATGGTGCGGTTGGTCTGTTCCTGGGCCCTGGATCTTGCGAGCTCCTCTTTTGTGACGATAAGCCAGTGCCCGTCTTCGACCATGATCCTCCCGATGCCAGAGAAGCCGGTTCGCTTTTCGTACGCTTCGACGGCTTCCTGCGTGACCCTCAGGGGTTCTTTGGCCGGTTCATCATGCGATGCATAATTCGATTTTGTTACAGGTGGTTTGACAGATTCTTCTGAATGGGTAGATCTCTGCTGCATTAACTCACGGTCCTCTGCTTCCTCGTGATTGCGTTTTTTTGTTGTGTGGGCGATACGCAGGTTCCCCTACCTGCTATCGATTGAAACGAAATTCTGGTCCGGTCCGACCGGACTGGGAAAAGCGATCAATCGATCAGAAATTCCTGCCGCAATTCGGCAGGTGATCTAACGGATAATCGCTCTTGAAAAATCCCGTTCGGCCGGTCAGCCGGCGGTATTGTCAATCCGGAAAGAAAGTAAAAAGTGAAAAAACAGGAATGTGGCCGCTCATCATCCGCCACAGCGATACATCGTTCATCGCACAGCGGGCTCCGGT
>CAYQSI010000210.1:0-2230 GCA_964420185.1 uncultured Occallatibacter sp.
AAGACACGCAGGAACTTCTACTCGATTCCGCGAACAGCCTGAGCATGTTGGCGACTACGGAGTTCGACCAGTTGAAGTGCCTCAAAGTAGCGCTGCGACTGAAGCCGGACAGGATCGTGGTCGGAGAAGTCCGCGATGGAGCCGCGGCGCTGCCGTTGCTCAAGAGTTGGAATACGGGACATCCGGGCGGCGTCTCGACACTCCACGCAAATAGTGCGACTGAGGCGCTCGACCGGCTGGAGGCATTGGTACGGGAAGCGACGGATGCGCCGCAACAGCGCATGATCGGCAGCGCCGTCGATCTGGTGATCTCAGTAGTCAACGATCCCATTGCGGGCCGGAAGGTCCAAGAGGTGGCTGTGGTCACCGGGTATGAGGGTGGCCGCTACCTCATGACGCAGGTTTGAAAGTCCCTAGCTCTGCGCGGCATCGGCGGAGCTGAAGTCCAACCGTGGAAGGCCGCGAGATGAAGTTGCCTTTCGCTTAACCGTGCCGGAGGGCACTCGGAGGAATCGATGAATCAAATGCGTAGTTTTCTTTTGGCGCGGCAGCGGACGGCCCAGATGGCCCTCATGCTTGGCTTCGCCTTGGCGGCGGGCTCGTGCTGTGCATTCGCCGCCGAGACCGGAACCAACCTGCCTTGGGAAGGCCCGTTGACGACGCTGGTTACATCGTTGACCGGGCCGGTCGCCTATGCCATTTCGGTAGTTGCAATCGTGGCGCTGGGAGCGACGCTGGCCTTTGCCGGCGGCGAGATGGGCGAGACGATGAAGCGGCTGCTGCACGTCGGTATTGCCGTGTGCTGCGTCGTCTTCGCCGCACAGGTGATGTCCTCGTTCATCGGGCAGGCTGCGGAGATTTCTCTCGCGCAGCCGGTCCACGCCATCACACAGCCGGCTCTTGCGTTCGTTGCGAGAGGGTGACCACACAGAATCCCTGAAACGGGGATGGGAGCTTTCTCGGCCATCCCCGTCTATTCGAGCTGCTGTTCTTGGAGAGAGCGATGAACGAACCGGAACAAACCATCATGCGGACTTCGTTGAGCAGGCCGCAGCAACTCCTGGGCGGTGACCGGGAGATGGTCATTATGGCCGGGCTTGGCGCGGCCATGATGGCCGTGAGCGTCATGACCTTCGTCTCGTTTGTCCTGGCGATTGTTGGCTTCTGGACGATTGTCATTGTCCTGGCGAGGATCGGCAAGGCCGATCCGATGATGCGGAAGGTCTACAGCCGTCACCTGCAATACAAAGATTTTTACCCCGCCAAAAGCGGGGTTACTGCCTTTGGTAAAACACCAAAGCGGGGCTGGAGGTAGCTGTGTTTGGAGAGACGCGGAATCAGCCAACTGGATTGGCCGACCTGCTCCTGTGGTTCGGGCTGGTCGATGATGGAATTGTGTTGCAGCGCGATGGATCGCTGCTGGCAGCTTGGCAGTACCGGGGGCCTGATCTTCAGTCCGCCACTCATGCGGAGATGGCGGCGATTGCGCGGCGGATGAACCGGATTCTGCGGCTTGGAAGTGGATGGATGATTCAGGTGGATTCCTTCCGCTCGTTCTCAAGCGGCTACTCACCGGAAGGCGCTTTCCCCGACGCTGTCACCGCGCTGGTTGACCGGGAGCGGCGGGAGCAGTTCGCCCTTGAGGGCAGCCATTTCGAGAACGAATACTTCCTGGTTCTGACATATATGCCGCCGCTGGTTGCTTCGGAGAAGCTTACGGGTTTCATGATGTCGGGATCGGACTCGACTCATAGTGAAGGGGCCAACGCCGGAGCAGAGGCACTGCGATTCTTCAAAACGAAGATTCGCCAATTCGAGGATGTCTTCGCGGCACAATTTCCCGTGTCGCGGCTGAAGGCTGTCATCACGAACCTGGGCGATGGGTACGAGCGCGTGGACGATGAATTGCTCGCGTACCTCCGCCGCTGCTTAACGGGCATGAAAGGCCCAGTCATGCAGCCGGAGATTCCAGTCTTTCTCAATGATCTGCTGGCGGTGGAAGATCTTCGCGGCGGAACCGAACCGATGATGGGGGACCGCCATCTGCGCACACTGTCGGTCGATGCCTTCCCGCGCTCCACCTATCCCGGCGCACTTTCGGTTCTGGATGCGGTGCCATGCGAATACCGCTGGAACACGCGAGCGATTCTGATGGACCCATCGGAGGCACAAGGAATCATTGCCAAGATCGGGAAGAAGTGGAAGTTTCAGCAGCGCGGCTTGAAGGATC
>CAYQSI010000211.1:0-2225 GCA_964420185.1 uncultured Occallatibacter sp.
CGACGACGAATACATGGACCGCTCGATCGACCACGTGGCCCGTGTCCGCGCGGCGCGGGAGGCTGCCCAGCGCGAGATGGAGTCGTTCGGCGATGTCTCCGAGTACGACGTCACCATCATTCAGGGCCAGCTCAAAGAGGAACCGGCTGGCGCTCCGCAGGCATCGCTCGACTTCTCGGCTGATGTCACGCCCGAACAGCAGGAGGCTGAGTAGTGCGGCTCGATGTTCCCCACGAGGTCCCGCGCCGGCGCACGCCAGAAGCGGCGCCTTCGCTTGAACCCTCTCCGGTCGAGAGACACCGAGAAAACTTTGCGGCTCGCGCCGATGACCGCCGTGGACCGCAGGTTCCCCATGTCAAACATGATAGGCCAGCGAGCCATGAGCGTCCCCGCGAATCTCGGGACCGCGGGGTGGCACATGATCGGCCCACGGATCAGCGCACCCGTAGAAATGAAATACCTCAGCAGGCGGTGGGACTGTCGCTGCGCGACGAGGAACGGAAAGTCCTTGCCGAGGTGGGACGCTTTCGCGTCGTCACTACCCGCGATCTTGCCGAGACAGTCTATGACAACCGGCGCTCTCGCATGGAGCGCGACCTGGCCTTTCTGCGCGAAAAGGGGCTGGTCAAGGTCGATTCCGTGAACGCCCGGCGCGATGGGCGCGGCGGCAGAGTCGAGCGCATCGAGGTTGTCACGCTCACCCGCACGGGCCGCGACGTGGCCCGTCAGACCTCGGGATTACCGCAGGATCAGAAGCTCTACGCAGGCATGGTCAAGCCGCGCGAGGTGGAGCATGATGCCCAGATTTACCGCGCCTACAGCAAGGAAGCGGAGCAGATCGAGCGCAAGGGTGGTACGAACCTTCGCGTCCAACTCGACTTTGAATTGAAGTCGCAGATTCAGAAAGCTATCTACGCCGAGCGAAAAGCAGATCCCCAGCGGGACATGGCGGAGATCAAACAGCAGGTCGCCGAGAAATTCGAGTTGCCATTCGTCGATGGCAGGATTCAGATTCCCGATGCGCGAATTGAATACGACCAGCCCAGGAAGGACGACCGGGACTCCGAACCGGATCAGGATCAAGGCTCCCGCACCGGCCACGAGGACATCGAGGTCCTGACCGCGGCCTACCGGCCCGGTCACCTTCGCAACAAGGCGCAGGCTGGCTTCCACGTCTACGCGTCGTCTTCCGACCGCGCGACTCTGACCTCAAGAATCGAAAACGACCATCACCTGATGGAAAACATTTTGGAGTTGTGACCGTGACCGTTGACCCCATTGTCGCAATCGAATCGCTCGGCTACACGGAGCGCGAAGCCACATTCCTGTACCTCGTGGCCGTGCACTCCGGCTATTTCGTGCGCAGGCAGTTCGATTACTTCACCGACCGCAACAAGGGCGCCCTGGTCATGCGCTTTCTGGAGAAGGCACGCGTTGCCGGACACATCGAGTTCCTGGATTACAAGCAGGGCTGGCACGTCTACCACTTGTTTTCACGGACCATCTATCGGCTGCTTGGCGATGCTGAGTCGCAGTTCAGGCGCAGGAAGGGTGACGCCCAGGTGCGCGCGCGTCTCATGGCGCTCGATTATGTGCTCGAAAATGACACGGACCATTACCTCGAATCCGATGCGGAACGCATCCGCTTCTTCAGCGAGGACCGTGGAATTGCGCCCAGCATTTTCACCAACGACGATGGGCAGTTGCTTCCGTTGCTCGCAGCTTTCCCCATCTCATTGGCAGACCGCACTCAGCCAACGCGCTCGGCGGTGCGCTTCGTTTTCGTGGACGAGGGACTCGCCACAACCGAAAGGTTCCTGCGCCTTCTCTCTGCCGCCGGCCCGCTGCTGCGTGCAATTGGCAACTTCGAGCTGTTATATGTCTCCGGCTCCGACTTCAATTTTTCTGCCGCCAAAGATGCTTTCTGGAATCGCTTCTCCGATGCTCCGCCCCGGAGTGCGCGGCTCTTTGACGATGGAGTGCGCCCGGTTGCTGCGCAACCTCGCGTAGCGCTCCAGCCTTGCTTCACCACCGTGTTGCTTGAGTACAGCTATCCCAAACTCCAGCGAAGTGAACTCAGGGGTTCACGGGAGGGTTCACATGTCCGCATGTAGAAAACCAAATAACCCCTTTCCAAACATGTACATAGCGGAAGACGGCATGGATAGTTGGGTGGGGTGTGGGCGGGAGCGACCCGGCTTTCAGCCTGCCGCGCCGGCTCCGCC
>CAYQSI010000212.1:0-2173 GCA_964420185.1 uncultured Occallatibacter sp.
GAATGGAACGTAGGACACGAAATGCGCAGAACGAACAAAGAGTGATGCAGTGACGACACCGAGGTAGGAAGCATGTTCAATGTGGTGACAATTGCAAGAGAATATGGCAGCGGAGGCGCCGACATCGGGCGCAAAGTGGCGGAGTTGCTGGGCTGGGAGTGCGTGGACAAGCAGATCATCGAGCGGGTTGCAGCGATGGGGAAGGTGGACCCTTCTTGGGCTGAGACGGCCGACGAACACACCAACACGTGGTGGGAGCGAGTAATGAAGGGCTTCAACTTCGGGGGCCTGGAGTCCTATTCAGTAATAGATCACGATACGCTGCAACAATTCACCGCGAACGTGATTCAAGAGGCCGCCAGGGTGGGTAAATGCGTCATCATCGGCCGCAGTTCGCAATGCGTGTTACACCACGACCCGCATGTGCTCCGCGTGCTGGTATATGCGCCGCTCGCGGATAAACTCAAGCGGATGAAGCTCCGGCATCCGCAGGAACGCGACCTGCAAGCCCTGCTGCACTGCATGGATGCGGAACGTTTGCACTATGCACAGAACTACTATAGCTGCGATTCGTTGAATCGCGGACTCTACCATCTCTGGCTGAATAGCACTCTTGGCATCGATGCTTGTGCCGAACTGATTGTGCGGATCATCCAGTCGTCATAGGTAGACGAGGAAAGCAGCGTGCATGGATTTGTGATTAAGCAGAAATGCAGCAGCATCTGATCTGGAGATAGCAGGCCGCAGATACTTCGATAGGGTCAGGCGTATGGTCGCTTTGTTACCTTCCACACGTGGAATGAGGCAAGCAAAGGAGACAAAGCATATGTCAGCGGCAATATACACCTTCTTACATGCAATACTCGGACGCATTGGAATCGGGAATCGGCCCGCGAATGCCGGCATGCCTCGTGCTGGCACACAAATTGGCCTTGCATACGATCTTGGCAAATACTCCATTGAATTGAAGGAATGTCTATGCCTTTGAAAACGCTGTTCCTGAATCCGCCCTCGTTCAAGGGCTTTGACGGTGGCGCCGGCTCGCGCTGGCCAGCAACCCGTGAGATTGAGTCTTACTGGTACCCGGTTTGGCTGACTTACCCGGCTGGCCTTCTTCAAGGTTCTCGCCTGCTCGATGCCTCCCCGCACCACATTTCTGCGGATGAGACCATCAAAATCTGCGAGGATTACGAATTTCTAGTGCTCTTCACCTCTACAGTGGGTTGGAAGAGCGACCAACGCTTGGCCGTGTCCATCAAGGCGTCCAATCCTTCGATTCGCATCGCCTTTGTCGGGCCGCCGGTGACGACTGACCCGGAGCGGGCGCTGAACGAGTGCGCAGCACTGGACTTCATCTGTCGCCGCGAGTTCGACTACTCGGTGGTGGAGTTTGCCCTGGGCAAGCCGCTCAGCGAAATTCTCGGTATCAGCTACAAACTCGACGGCAGGATCATCCACAACCCCGATCGCCCGCAGGTGGAAGTCCTGGACGCGATGCCGTGGGCCACAAAGATTTACAAGCGCGACATGGACGTGACGCGCTACAGCGTGCCCTTCCTGCTGCACCCCTTCATCGCCCTCTACTCGACGCGCGGCTGTCCGGCGCAATGCACCTTCTGCCTGTGGCCGCAAACCCTGAGCGGGCACGCCTGGCGCAAGCGCTCCACCGACGATGTAGCCGCCGAGTTGGCCTGGGCCAAGCAGAACTTCCCCGAAGTCAAGGAATTCTTCTTCGACGACGACACCTTCAATATCCAGAAGGCGCGCACCATCGAGTTGTGCGAGAAACTCAAGCCGCTTGGCCTCACCTGGAGTTGCAACTCACGCGTAACCACTGACCGCGAGACGCTGGAGGCCATGAAAGAAGCCGGCTGCCGATTGCTTATCGTCGGCTTCGAGTCCGGAGACCCGCAGATCCTCAAGAACATCAAGAAGGGCGCCACTGTTCAGCGCGCACTCGACTTTGCCCGCGACTGCCATGAGCTTGGCTTGGTCATTCACGGCGACTTCATTCTCGGTCTACCTGGTGAGACTAAGGAATCGATTCAAAACACCATCAAGTTCGCCAAGTGGCTCGACTGCGAGACTATCCAGGTCTCCATCGCTCACGCCCTCCCCGGCACAGAGCTTTTCGATTACGCGAAGCAGAATGGCTTCATAACCAACGCGGCGA
>CAYQSI010000213.1:0-2154 GCA_964420185.1 uncultured Occallatibacter sp.
TCTCACCTATTCCTGCGAAGGCAAAGGAACGTAACATCCGCGTTTCCCCATCGGTCCTCGATGCGGCAGGCAAGGAGAACAATGAACTGCTTGCGTCCTTGCAAACGACTCCCGAGGGCCTGACTCAGGCCGAGGCAGAAGAACGAGCACGCACGTCAGGGCCGAATGAGGTGGCGCAGGAACGGCGGCGCGGCTGGTTTATCCGCCTCTTGATCATCCTGCGCAACCCTCTGGTCATTCTGCTGGCAACGCTATCATCGATTTCCTATGCCACCGGCGATGCACGCGCCGGAACCGTCATGGCGGGCATGGTCGTGCTCAGCGCGGCGCTTCGGTTTGTGCAGGAAGCGCGTGCCGACTCAGCGGCCGCGAAGCTCAAGGCCATGATCCACGTGACTGCCACGGTGGTGCGGGATGGCAAGACTGAGGAGATTCCGCTTCGCGACCTGGTTCCTGGAGACATCATCAATCTCTCCGCCGGAGACATGATCCCGGGGGACGTGCGAGTGATCGCTGCGAAAGATTTGTTCGTCAGCCAGGGAACGCTCACCGGGGAGTCGCTTCCCGTGGAAAAGTTTCACGACTCCGATCCCAAACCAGCAAGCTCGCCGGCAGAACTCAAAAATATCTGCTTCATGGGCACGAGCGTTCAGAGCGGCACTGCGACCGCAGTCGTAGTTGTAACGGGAGTTCATACCTATCTGGGCACAATGGCAAGCTCCATCACGGAGGAGGCCCCCCCGACAAGTTTCGACCAAGGGCTTAGCCGTTTCACATGGCTCATGATTCAACTCATGGCCGTCATGGTGCCCTTGGTTTTCTTGATCAACGGGTTCACAAAGCACGATTGGAGAGGAGCCTTTTTCTTCGCGATGGCCGTGGCTGTGGGACTAACCCCAGAGATGCTGCCCATGATTGTTTCCGTCTGCCTCTCAAAAGGCGCGCTTGCCATGAGCCGCAAGAAGGTGATCGTCAAACGCCTCAATGCGATCCAGAACTTCGGCGGCATGGATGTGTTATGCGCCGATAAGACCGGCACGTTGACGGAAGATCGGGTTGTCATTCAGCGGCACTGCAATGTCGCAGGGCGCGAGACGGATGAAGTGCTTCTGGATGGCTACCTCATCAGTTACTTCCAGACCGGCCTCAAGAATCTGCTCGACAAGGCGATTCTGAATAGCACAGATTTTCATCAAAAAGATTTGGTCGAAAAGTTCAAGAAGCTGGACGAGATTCCCTTCGACTTCACGCGGCGCATGATGTCTGTCCTCGTCGAGAGTCCGGAAGGCAAGGCTATTCTGCTGACCAAGGGCGCTCCTGAAGAGATTTTTCATCAATGCTCTCAATTCGAGTTGGATGGAAAGCTTTCGCCCATGGACCCCGACCTGATAAAGGGATTAAAGGACGAGTATGCAAGCCTCAGCAATGATGGATTCCGGGTTTTGGCGGTAGCCATCAAAGAACTGACGGGAAAACAAGCATGCTCCAAGGATGATGAACGCGATCTGGTTCTGAAAGGGTACGTCGCTTTTCTCGATCCGCCCAAGCGCACCGCCGCAACCGCAATCGAAGCGTTGCACAAACATGGTGTCGCTGTAAAAATTCTCACAGGTGACAACGACCTGATCAGTCGCAAGGTATGCAGTGAGGTGGGACTCGTCGCCGACCCGATGCTGCTGGGCGATGATGTGGAGAAAATGTCTGACGCCGAACTAGCCGAAGCGGCGGAAAAGACAACGCTCTTCGCGCGACTCTCTCCCGCCCACAAGCAGCGAATTGTTCGCGCCCTGCGGGGCAAGGGCCATGTGGTCGGATTCATGGGAGACGGAATCAACGATTCTCCCGCATTGCGCGCCGCGGACATTGGCATCTCCGTCGACACGGCGGCCGACATCGCCAAAGAGTCGGCGGATCTCATTCTGTTGGAGAAGGATCTGATGGTGCTGGAAGGTGGCGTCATCGAAGGGCGAAAGGTCTTCGCCAACATTCTCAAGTACATCCGTATGGGAGCCAGTTCCAACTTTGGCAATATGTTCAGCGTGTTGGGAGCGAGCGCCTTCCTCCCTTTCCTTCCCATGGCCCCGATTCAAATTTTGACCAACAACATGCTCTACGACATCTCGCAGGTGCCAATTCCAAACGATGCAGTGGACG
>CAYQSI010000214.1:0-2153 GCA_964420185.1 uncultured Occallatibacter sp.
CTTCTCGCGTTCAGATCGAATGGACAACCTCCTGAAACTTCACACCTATTCCCTTTTTCTGTCCCCGGCCTCTCTGCCGCCTCGGTTTACTATGAACGAGGAGGCACGGGCGCCTATGTTTACTCCGCAACCGATCGGATTTGTAAGCAGTCCCTTCCAGAATCCAAAGGAAATCCCGAAGGGGCTTGGCGCTAAGCACGAGGCGGAGGGGGTACTCAATATCCTGCCCGCATTTGATCTCGGCCTCACCGACATCGAGGGCTACTCGCACCTCATGGTGTTTTGGGTCTTCGACCGTTCAGACGGCTTCGATTTGCTCTTTACGCCTCCCTCCGACAATCGCCCCCACGGCGTATTTTCCACGCGATCTCCGCGCCGTCCCAATCCCATTGGCTTCACGGTAGTTGAGCTGCTGGGCCGCGAAGGCGGAGCGCTCCGCGTTCGTGGCGTGGATATGCTCGACGGCACGCCGATCCTCGACATCAAGCCTTACCTGTCGAGCATTCCGCAGGAAAACTTGCGCCGCGGATGGCTGGCCGAAGCCGAGGCGCGAAAGAAATGAAGGAAGTGCGTCATTCGTTCCCTAGATGAGTTTAGGAATCGTCGAACGAGTTGATGCCGTGAAATGGAAGAACTTTACTAGCTGCGAAAAACGGTTGGTTCGTGTCAAGGCACGACTTTTAGCCTGCCCCGAGCTTGTCGAAGGGCGTCATAAGTGCCGAAAAACAACGGCCTTTGCATGCTGCTGAAAAACTCGTGGAATGTGTTTCGAAAAGTCGTTTTGTATCAGGGCACGACTTTAGTCGTGCCGTAAACGCAAAAAATCAAGGCGGGCTTTAGCCCCTGAGGGAATGACGGCTTTACAGCGATGTATTGTTCAGAGATTCCTTAACAGTCTTCTCGGAAAGGTAATGGTGACCAAACAAATGCCAATCTTCAATCAGTGGCCCAAGATTTATCCCATCTTCGATGCCTCGTTCATTCCGCCCACAGGCCGCGCGGAATTCCTGCGCCGGCTGGGCGGCTCGCTGGCCGATGCTGGCGTCACGCTGCTCGAGTACCGCAACAAAACCGGGGTCCCCAACGACAGGTCTTCGTCGTTGGGGTGGAAGACCGGCGCCGAGGCCGAGCTGTTGGCCGACGCCGCGATTCTTCGCGCCGCGATGCCCGCCGGGCAGGTGAAGTTGATTCTCGATGACCGTGCTGATCTGGTGGAACAGCTCGGCTTTGACGGAGTCCATGTAGACTCCGGCGACGTTTCGCCTGCCGAAGCTCGCAAGCTGCTTGGTCCCGACAAAATTATTGGAACCTTCGGCGGTGGTGAAGCATTCGTTCCGGGCATTCTGCAAACTCCGGCAAACTATTTTTCCATCGGCGTGGTTTATCCGACGCGCACCAAGCAGGTTTCCGCGCCGCCCATCGGCATCGAGGGCGTGCGGCATCTGCGCCAGCTAGCCGGGCCCGATCCTGTGCTGGTGGCAATCGGCGGCATCACGCCGCCCCGTGCTGCTGCTGTCCTGGCTGCCGGAGCCACACTCCTGGCTGTTGCTGGCGGACTCTTTCGTCAGCCGGACCCGGCGGCCGAGTTCCGCAGGTGGATCGCTGAACTGGGATAAGCATGAGCTTCGCAGGATCAATCCCTACCTTGGCAAGTGTGGGGCATATAGTTACTTGGGCGGTTGAGCCGTAGATCTGGCAAAATCCCGGCGCACGCCGCCCTGAAACCGGGTAAAATCATCCATTCAAAGAAATCTACAGAAATCTGTGCCAAATTCGGGTATGAATCTTGCCAACGACGACCCCAGACCCCATTTCCATTCCTGAGCCCGAAGCTCCAGGCAACGCGCCCCGGCTGGTGCAGAGCCTTGGCCTCTTCTCCTCCACCGCGCTCGTGATCGGGTCAATGATCGGCTCCGGCATCTTCATCGTCGATGCCGATATCGCCCGCGGCACCAACTCCCCGGCGCTCTTCCTGGGCGCGTGGGTGGTCACGGCCATCCTGACCATGACCGCCGCGCTCAGCTATGGCGAGCTGGCGGCTATGATGCCTAAGGCTGGTGGGCAGTACGTCTACCTGCGTGAGTCGCTCGGGCCGCTCTGGGGATTTCTCTACGGCTGGACGCTCTTTCTGGTCATCCAGACGGGCACCATCG
>CAYQSI010000215.1:0-2141 GCA_964420185.1 uncultured Occallatibacter sp.
CGCCGCAAGCCGGTAGAAAGTATAAGTCTGATTGCCGGAAGTTAGTGCGGCCCTGCTATTAAAGCTGTTCATCCTGGAAAGCCTTTCTTGTCCGCGCTCTGCGGGGAGTTTTGAGATTCGACGATGTAAGTAACCAACTGGGCTGTGAGATAGGCCCTGCTTTCGTGGCCCACGCAAGAGTCAAATAACTTGAAATGAGCGGCCATGCGATCAATGGTAGCTCTAGTCCATTATCCATTGGCGGGCAAGGTTCTATCAATGCACGGTTGTTCAAGTGAACTCTGAGACAATAAGGGAAATTGGGGGGCGTGGTGGTCTTGGAGATTCGAGAATCGCGTCGGCGCAGGCGCAGTTGGGCGAAGTGGGTAGCGGCCGGGTTGCTGTTGGCACTCGCCGCGGTGGCAGGGATGGTGGAGTTCGGGCTGCGCCGGGGGGAGCCGTTTTTGCGGGCGCAGATTATCGCCAGCCTGGAGAATCGCTTTCACGCGCGGGTTGAGCTGGACAGCTTTCACCTTTCGCTGGCGAACGGGCTATGGGCCGAGGGCAAGGGGTTGCGCATCTGGCCGCCCGCCGAGGTTGCTGCCGTGACGATTCCCGCAGGCGCGGGCCAGCCGCTGATCAGCCTGGACGAGTTTCGCTTTCATGCACCGCAAGCCGGGCAAGCTGCCACTGGAGTTCACGATTGCGCGCCTCAAGCTGACCAACATCGCCTCCGGCGAAGCAATCAACTTTGACGCCGAGCTGACCAATCCGCGGCCGCGCGGGAAGGTTTCCACAACAGGCAGCATAGGCCCCTGGCAGGGTGTGGACTTTGGCGAAGCGCCGTTGCAGGGCGAGTACCGCATGGAGCAGGCGGAGCTGGCCAGCTTCAAAGGCATTGCGGGGACTCTCAACTCAACCGGCCACTTCGCGGGCACACTGCGCGATTTGACGGTGGAGGGCGAGACCGAGACGCCGGATTTCCGGCTTACGCACTTCGGCAATGGGATGAGGCTCACGACGCGCTTCCATGCGCGCGTGGATGGGACCAATGGCGACACATGGCTGGAGCCGGTGGAGGCAGTGCTGGGCCAATCGCACTTCAATGTGAAGGGATCGATTGTGCGCCTGCGTGGAGTCGTGATGGACGGCGCGCAGCAATATGGCGGCCACGAGATTGCGCTCGGGGTGAATGTGGACCGGGGGCGCATTGAGGATTTCCTGCGCCTGGCCAGCCGCTCGGCTGCGCCTCTGCTGAGCGGCGATGTGAAGGTGAAGACCTCTTTGCGAATTCCGCCTGGGCCGGCGCCGGTGCATGAGCGGCTGAAGTTGGACGGCTGGTTCGCGCTGGAGAATGCGCGCTTCAGCAGCGAGAAGATTCAGGGGCGCATCGCTGAGCTGAGCCTGCGCGGTCAGGGCCGTCCGGAGGAGCTGAAGAGCGCTGATCCGGCAAGCATTTTGTCGAAGATGCAGGGCAACTTCCAAATGGCGGACGGGGTGGTGACGCTGCCTGCGCTCATCTACACCGTGCCGGGTGCGGCGATTCAGCTCAAAGGTATCTATGGCATCGAGGGCGGTGTGTTGAACTTTGATGGCAGCGCGAAGATGGACGCATCGGTGTCAAAGATGGTGGGCGGATGGAAGGGATTGCTGATGACGCCCGCCGACCGCTTCTTTAAAAAAGACGGCGCGGGGACCGAGTTTCCCATTCACATCGAGGGAACGCGCGAGGACCCGAAGTTCACCATCGACTTTGGCCGCATGAAGGCGAGTTTTCCGCAGCGGCCGGCGGAGAAGCAGTAGGAGCGCGCAGCGAACTCTGTGAGCTCCATCGCCGGTGCTATACTTTGCCTTGCGCCGCGCCGTGCGTCAATCCACCAGCAGCGCAATCCTTCGAGGAGACCGCAATGCACTGGACAAAAAAATACTCTCTGAGCATCCTGGCCCTGATAATGAGCGCTGCCATGCTCAGCGCCGTTGCCCAAAGCCCGCGCGCGCAGGCCGCACAGCCCGCCGCCAGCGAGCGCGACTGGTGGAAGAACGCCGTCATCTATGAGATTTATCCGCGCAGCTTTCAGGACTCGAATGGCGACGGCATCGGCGACCTAAACGGCATCACCGCGCGGCTTGACTACCTGAAGGAGCTGGGCATTGACGCCATC
>CAYQSI010000216.1:0-2138 GCA_964420185.1 uncultured Occallatibacter sp.
TGCAACGAACTATATCTATCTCGCATCCAACCCTTTGTATCGAGGAGGGTGTCTGCCATGTCGCTTCGCCCCGTGAAGCATATTTTTGAAACCAAACCCACTGTCGAGGGCGCCGGCGTCAAGTTGCAGCGTGCCTTCGGCTTTGGCAAAACCGCCGAGTTTGATCCCTTCTTGTTGCTGGACGACTTCCGCAGCGACAATCCAGCCGATTACATCGCAGGATTTCCGTGGCATCCCCACCGCGGAATCGAAACCATCACTTATGTGCTGGCCGGCGAGGTGGCCCACGGCGACAGCTTGGGAAACAAAGGCCGTATGACAGCCGGCGATGTACAATGGATGACCGCCGGCAGCGGCATTCTGCATCAGGAGATGCCCTCCGGCGATGCAAAAGGCCGCATGCACGGCTTCCAGTTATGGGCCAACCTGCCCGCGGCGTTCAAGATGATCGCCCCGCGATACCAGGACATTCCCGCCAGCGCCATTCCCGAAGTAACCGAGGACGACGGCAGTCGCGCCCGTGTGATCTGCGGCGAGTTCTGGGGCCAAAAAGGGCCGGTGGAGGGTGTGGCCACTGAAACGAATGTAGCCGCGCGCTATGTGGACATCTCCATTCCGCCCGGCAAGCGCAAGCGCATCCAGATGGAGACAACGCGCAACGCCTTCGCTTACGTCTTTGCCGGAACGGGGACATTCCGCGATGCCTCCGCACCCCAGGCTGTGTTGACCGAGTCGCCGGTCGATCCCACTGCCACACCGGTATATGACGCCAACAACCACTCTCTGGTGCTCTTTGATCGCGGCGATGAGATTGTGGCGCAGGCAGGTCCCGAGGGCATTCGTTTCTTACTCGTTTCCGGCAAGCCGCTTGAGGAGCCGGTGGCCTGGTACGGACCCATTGTGATGAATACCGATGCCGAGTTGCAGCAGGCCGTTCGGGAGTTGCAGGCCGGAACCTTCATACGGCACAGGTAAGTAATGTTGCAGAGGCTGCTTACCGGGGCGTATTCTGCAAGATGTACTTTGGCCGAGATGGTTCTTCGCGCCGGAGTTGATTCTCAGGAAAGAAAGTGCTGTGGATGACAGGGCGCGAGAGAATTCTTGCCGTGCTTGCTGGGGAGAATGCTGACAGCCTTCCCTGCATGCCCATCACCATGATGTTTGCCGCCGACGTGCTCGGCGTCAAATATGGGCAGTATGTCCGTGATCACCGCATCATGGCGGAGGCGCAGATCAAGACAGCCGAGAGCTTTGGCTTCGACTATGTCTCCACCATCTCCGATCCCACGCGGGAGGCCTGCGACCTAGGGGCGAATATCGAATGGTATGACGACCGCCCGCCCGCCATCAACGAGGAACAGGCGCTGTTTCTGGATAAGTCGCTGCTCGCCCGCATAAATGTCCCCAGCGCAATGACCGGCGGGCGCATGGAAGACCGTATAAAGGGAATCGAACTGCTGCACGAGCGCGTGGGCAGGGACCTGTTTGTCGAAGGATGGGTGGAAGGGCCGTGCGCGGAGTCTGCTGACCTGCGCGGAATCAGCCGCCTGATGACCGATTTCTCCGATGACCCTGAGTTTGTTCACGATCTCTTCGAGTTCACGCTGCAACGAGCGATTCTCTTTGCCGATGCGCAGATTGAAGCGGGAGCGGACATTATTGGAGTCGGTGACGCAGCGGCTTCGCTGGTGGGTCCGCACGTTTACAAGGAGTTCGTCTGGCCGTGGGAGAAGCGGCTGGTGGACGCCATTCACAAAAAGGGCTGCAAGGTGCGTCTGCATATCTGCGGCAATACCCGCCGCATTCTTGAACTCGCCGGCACGATGGGCTGTGACATAATCGACATTGACTATCCGGTGGCCATGGATCAGGCGCGCTCCCTGACCGGAACGCGGCAGGTGCTGGCCGGCAACCTTGACCCTGTGCGCGAGGTGCGCAACGGCTCTCCGGAGACGATCGCGCAGGCGTTGGAGATTTTGCAGGCTTCGGCGGGCGCGGCGTGGATTGTGGCCGCGGGCTGCGAGATTGTGCGCGATACGCCCCACCGCAATATGCGCGCCCTGGTGCAGTTTGCCCGCGCACAGCAGGCAGGTTGAATTCCGCAAATCATTTGATGTCGAATCATTGAAAGGTAATTG
>CAYQSI010000217.1:0-2133 GCA_964420185.1 uncultured Occallatibacter sp.
GCACGGCTTGACCTTCCTGCAAGCTCTTGAAACCGCTGGAGCTGATTGCAGAGTAGTGCACAAAAACGTCTTCGCCGTTCTGGCGCGAGATAAAGCCGAAGCCCTTCGCGTCATTAAACCACTTCACAGTACCTTGTTCCATTTTGCTCGTGTTTCCTGAATTGAATTGCGCTGGATGAATCGGAGCGACCACTGGCAGAATCTTGCTTGGTTGGGCGAGTGCTGCTCACGCCCGCTTCGGCTCTAACGCTGTATCCAGTGTACCATTCCCCGCAAGAAAAAGTGTGAAAAATGTTGCATCCTGCAACATTTTCCCTTTCTAGAATTTTGGAATCGATTGAAATGGAACGCATTAACGTCGTACGCTTGTGTGTTACCGAAAGAGGTTACCATGCTCCAGGACCCCGTCCCCGATTTGTTGTCCCGCGCCACCGAGTTGCTTGAAAAGCAGTTCGGTGCTTTGCCCGTCTTTGAGCCGGCTTTGGAGTCCGCAGCCGACCCGGCGGCGATGGCGCAGGTTTTGGAGGATGTGGCGCACAGGCTGGGCGATAACTATCCCTATTTTCATCCTCTCTATGCCGGGCAGATGATGAAGCCGCCGCACCCGCTGGCGCGGGCAGCCTATGCGCTGGCCATGACGATCAACCCCAACAACCACGCGCGCGATGGGGGCCGGGCCAGTTCGGAGATGGAGATCGAGGCCGTCCGAGGAATAGCCGGAATCTTCGGCTGGACGGATTTTTTGGGCCATCTGACCTCCAGCGGCACGCTGGCCAACCTTGAGGCGCTGTGGGTGGCTGGACAACTGGCGCCGGGCAAGCGGATTCTGGGCTCCGAGCAGGCGCACTATACCCATCAGCGCATTTCAGGTGTACTAAAGCTGGATTATGTGCCCATTGCGGTCGACAATTGCGGGCGCATAAGGATGGAGGCGCTGGAAGCCGAACTGCGCAAGGGCGATGTGGGCACAGTGGTGGTGACGCTGGGCACGACGGCCATGGGTGCGGTGGACCCGCTGGACGAAGTGCTGGCGCTCCGCGAGCGGTACGGTTTTCGTGTGCATGTGGACGGGGCCTACGGGGGCTACTTCCGGCTGATTCCGGAAGCTCTCGATGAGCCGGCGCGGCGGGCTTACGCGGCGGCGGGCGAGGCCGACTCGATCGCGATTGACCCGCACAAGCATGGCTTGCAGCCCTACGGCTGCGGGTGCGTCTTGTTCCGCGACCCAGCGGTGGGGCGCTTCTACAAGCACGACTCACCGTATACCTACTTCACCTCAAAGCAGTTGCACTTGGGCGAGATCAGCCTGGAGTGTTCCCGGGCCGGAGCCGCGGCAGTGGCTTTGTGGGCCACGCAGCGGCTTTTGCCGCTCAAGCCGGGGGGAGAGTTTGCCCGTGGGCTGGCTCACGGCAGGGCGGCAGCCATGGATATGGACCGGAGGCTGCGTCAGGATGCATCCGGGTACTTCCAGCCGCTCCTTGCCGGAGCGCCGGAACTCGATATTGTGGTCTGGAAGATGAAGGCGGAGACGCCGGAACGAGCCTCAGAACTGGCGCGGAATGTTTTTGACGCGTGCGCCGCGCGGGATTTGCATCTGGCGCTCGTCGAATTGCCGCTGAGATGGTTTGAGCCGTTGGCCGGGGCTGAACCGGAAGCCCGCGCGGCAATCGGCGCCGGGTTGGTGACTTGCCTGCGCTCGGTGTTGATGAAACCCGAGCACGAAGCGTGGCTGGACCGTATCTGGGAGAGGTTGACCGCGGGCTGCGCGGAGGTGATGGGGAAATAGCGCGGGCCAGAGGCAATTGGAATTCGAGCCGCGGAGGAAAACATTTTCGTCCTCGGCTCAACCCATTGGAAACATTCATTCGCTATGGACCACGGCGGGATAAACCGCGGTAGTCCGGGGGTTCGCAGAAGCTTTCCTTGATAAAATCAAGAGGAGTTTGCCCCGATAACGGCCGGGGAAGAACACCTATGCCCGGCCGGTCGTACAGTATTCTCGATTTTCCGTGCGGCGCTTCTCAGTTTGGGAGCGCCGTGGAGACACGAAAACCATGCAACCGACATCTTCCAAGCCGTTTTCCTACGAAACCTTTCCCATCTCCGGCCTTGTGGCCTACTTCTCGATGGAGA
>CAYQSI010000218.1:0-1118 GCA_964420185.1 uncultured Occallatibacter sp.
CGCCATCCTGTTTGTCTGGCAGTTCCCGCACTTCATGTCGATTGCATGGCTCTACCGCGAGGACTACGCCCGCACCGGTTTGCGCATGATGCCGGTGGTTCATCCGGATGGCTTGTCAACGGTGCTGACCGCGCTGGTTTTCGCCGTGCTCATGATTCCCGTCAGCCTTGCTCCCTGGGCGCTGGGCATGGCCGACATTCGCTATGCGCTGGCGGCCATCGCGCTGGGCGCGGTTTACCTGGCTTATACCATCCGATTCACCCGCGTCCTGCACCCCATCCCCGCGGCGGAGAGCGAGATGGTGGCCCGCGATCTGCTCAAGATCAGCGTGCTCTATCTGCCTCTGCTTTTTACCGCGCTGATGCTCTGCGCCGCGCGCAAACCATGAGGAAGCCATGACGAACCCATCTTCATCGAGCAAACCTTCTGCGGCAGTCGCCGCTCCCAGCGGCGTTGGCTCCGCCATTGCAGCCATCCTCATCCTCAGCGCCGCCGCCATCCTCTTCCTTTTTTGGCTGATCTACGTCCATCCCGCCACGGATGCGGGCAGCACGCGGTTTTCGTTCCTGCCCGCGCTCAATGCGCTGCTGAACGGACTCAGCGCCACCGCGCTGCTTCTGGGTTACATCTTCATCCGAGCCAGGCGGATTGCGGCGCATCGCGCAGCCATGATGACCGCCTTTGCCTTCTCCACGCTCTTTCTGGTCAGCTATATCCTGCATCACGCGCTGCACGGCGATGTACGCTACCCGCTCCACGCCGCGCTGCGGACGGTCTATCTGCCGCTGCTGGCCAGCCACATCCTGCTGGCGATTGTGGCGTTGCCGCTGGTGCTGGCCGCCTTCTTCTTCTCGCTCACCGGGCGGATTCCCCTGCACCGCAAAGTGGCGCGCTGGACCTTTCCACTCTGGCTCTACGTTTCGCTCACCGGCGTGGTCACGTATCTGATGCTGCGTCTTGCGCAAGGATAGTATTCCTGAGCGGACGGCCTTATCTTGAATGAAGAGGTTCGATCGATGTCCCCTGCCACCGTTTCTGATCAGGAGCAAAGCCTTCCCACGATTGCCTTGCGCGCCTTTGCGTGGGGCGTTCTTGCGTACTTTATCGCGGTAATTCTG
>CAYQSI010000218.1:1162-2088 GCA_964420185.1 uncultured Occallatibacter sp.
CATCGAATTCACCCATCGCATCACCAGCGGACTCTCGCTGCTGGCTGTCCTGGCCCTGGCGGCGTGGAGCTTTGCCGGCACCGTTCGCGGCCATCTGGCTCGCGCCGCCGCCGTGGCTTCGGTGGGATTCACGCTGCTGGAGGCGCTGCTGGGCGCGTTGCTGGTGGCCCTGGGGCTGACCGCGCAGAGCCAGTCCCCGCTGCGGCCGGCCTTTCTGGCGCTGCATCTCACCAATACGCTGCTGTTGCTGGCCGCGCTGGCGCTGACCGCGCACCTGCTCGGTCGCCGCACCGGATTTCGCAGAGAGACGATTCGCCTGACCGCTCCCATCCGGTCTGGGATGGGCATACTGGCGGTGATGATCGTGGGGGTGAGCGGCTTGCTGGCAGCGCTGGGCGATACGCTCTTTCCGCCCTCGTCGCTGGGCGCGGCGCTGGCGCAGGATTTCTCCGCCAACAGTCTCTGGCTGGTGCGCTGGCGCTGGACGCACCCGCTGATCGCGCTCGCAGTCGGCATCTTTCTGATCCTGCTTCTCGTGCGCGCGCGCCGGCAACAACAAGATCGCCGCCTCTCTGCGCTGGTGCTGGCGTTGCTGGCAGGCGTTTGTGCTGTGGGAGTGCTGAATGTGGCGCTGCTGGCTCCGGTCTGGGCGCAGGTGCTGCATCTGCTTTGCGCGGACCTGCTGTGGGTGGCGCTGGTGGTGCTTACCGCGCGGCTGACAATCGTACCCAATGAAATTGGGGATTGAGGTTGGCGCAGTTCAACGATTCCGCCTTCGCTGCCCTCTGTCTCTTTGCAACAATTGCATGGTCATCACCATCGCCGGAATCAGAAAGACCAGAGAACCAAAGACCCACATCACCACTGCTCCTTGCATCTGGTCCTCCACCAGCGAAACGCCGAAGGGATTGGGGTGGGTGACATAG
>CAYQSI010000219.1:0-2076 GCA_964420185.1 uncultured Occallatibacter sp.
CGCGTTCAGATCGAATGGACAACCTCCTGAAACTTCACAAATAGGGAACAGGGAATAGGAAACAGGGAACAGAAGACCGGCAGCCGGTGTCTAATGTAGTACGGAACGAAAGATTCCGGCCGGGAACCCGCAATCTGGCTCCGGCCTCTAAAGAATCATAGGGAATCGGTTTATTCTGTAACAGCGAGGGCCGTGATCCTTAACCCCTGATCCCTGACCCCTGTCTTTCGAGGAACCTGCCCCATGACCCTGCTCGACGCTCCAGTTTTTGACGAAGCCCGCGATCGCCGCCGGCGTGTGATTTTATGCAGCATGGCCGGGCTGCTGCTGGTGCTGTTTGTGGGCTGGTGGCTGGTGGCCGGCCGCCCAGTGGACTGGCCCTGGAACTGGAACAACCACCTGCGAGGAAGAATGGCGGTAAACCGGTTTCTCGGAGCGGTAGAAAAGAACGATCTGCCCACGGCCTACGGCATCTGGCTGCACGACAAGGATTGGCAGCAGCATCCAGCCCAGACCGGCCCCTACACCTTTGATCGCTTCCAGCAGGATTGGAGTTCCCAGAGCCCGGATAACGAGTACGGCGACATTCAGAGCCACAAGATTGTCGCGGCGCGCATGTACGGCAATGTGCTGCTGACGGCCACCCTGATCAACGGCCGCAAGAGCAAGGCGCTCAACCTGGACTACGATCCCAAGACGCGCCAGCTCAACTTCTCACCGCCCGATGTGGAGATTTACCTCGGGCCGTAGAGGCAGCGAGCCAGCCCAATACAGTTGAAAGGGCTACATTCTCTTCGCGGAAGCGCGGTGAGGATGTAGCCCATTGGCTTTATGCGGACATCTACAAATTTTCCCGAGGACTCTGCCTCCCGGTTTGCATCGAACCAGCGAGGAGAAGATCATGACCCAGAGTACGCATAACCGAGCTGCTGAACTCCACAACATGGCAGCCCACGCCCACGCCGCCGCCGCTGAAGCCCATGGCAAAGCAGATCATCTGACTGCTCACGAACTCAGCCGAAAGGCTCTCGAACTCTCGACGAGCGCCTATAAGTACTCCGAGCAACTCGCCGAGGAAGCGAAAAAGCCCGCCAAGGAATAAACCGGAAGAAGCCCGAAAGCCGTAGACTGAGCGACTCATCCGCCCTAGGAGTTCCCGCCCGTCAACTCCGCCAGCGCCTTCTCCAGGCTGGCGGCGTCTTCCACATTCAGGGATTTTTGCGCCGGGTCAATCTGCTTCAGCAGGCCGCAGAGCACCTTGCCGGGAGCAACCTCAAGAAAAGTATCCACTTCCGCGTCGATCAGCGTCTTCATGCAATCCACCCAGCGCACCGCGCCGGTCACTTGGTGGATGAGGGCGTCGCGAACCTCATCGGCGGTCATGACCAGCCCACCGGTGACGTTGGCGGCCACAGGAATGCGGGGATCGGCCAGTTCCAATGTGCCCAGCACGCGCGCCACTTCTTCCTGAGCGGGCTGCATCAGGGCGCAATGGAAGGGTGCGCTCACGGGAAGCAGCACAGCGCGGCGCGCGCCTTTGGCCTTGGCCAGCGCCGAGGCCTTCTCGACAGCCGCCAGCGCGCCGGAGATCACCGTCTGGCCGGGAGAGTTCAGGTTGGCCGCGGAGACCGTCAAGCCCGTCTCCTGCGCTGCTTGCTGGCAGACCTCGGTCACCTGGGCGGGGTCCAGCGAGAGGATGGCGGCCATCGCGCCTTGCCCGGCGGGAACCGCCAGTTGCATGGCCTTGCCGCGGGCCTTCACGGAGCGCACGGCATCCGCAAAGGACAGCGTCCCGGCGGCCACGTGAGCGCTCCACTCGCCCAAGGAGTGACCAGCGGCCAGCTCCGGCTCGATCCCGTGCAGGGCCAGCACACGCAGGATGGCAGTGCTCACCGTGAGAATGGCCGGCTGGGTGTTCTCCGTCATCTTCAGGTCTTCCGCCGGCCCCTCGAAGATCAACTTTGAAATCGGGAAGCCCAAGGCCTCGTCAGCCTCGGCGAAGGTCTCGCGGGCAACGGGATAGCGCTCCGCAAGTTCGCGGCCCATGCCAACGGCCTGCGAACCTTGTCCCGGAAA
>CAYQSI010000220.1:0-2044 GCA_964420185.1 uncultured Occallatibacter sp.
TCCTTGGTGTAGAGCTTGACGCGGCGAACCAGCGTTGGCGAGAAGCGGTTGAGGAAGCGCACGATGCGCTCGTAGTCGGCTTCGGAATCGACCCAAATTGACGAGAAATTCGAGCTGACCTGATCGCGCAGAATGCGCTCGATCAGCGAGAGATCGTGATAGATCAGGGCCGGCGACTTGGAAGTGTCGGAGCGCTCCTTGATCTCAGCCCACAGATGGAGGAGGAAGCGCAGATCGGCGCGTAAATCTTCCTCGGATGCACCCTCGGCGGCGGTGCGGACGATGAAACCTCCGGAAGCCTCGCCGCGCTCGTGAACCAGAATTCTCTTGAGGCGCTGGCGCTCCTCCTCGGAAGCAATCTTGCGGCTGACGCCGATGTGCGAGACGGTGGGCATGAAGACCAGGAAGCGGCCGGGGAGGGCGATGTGCGAAGTAATGCGCGCGCCCTTCTTGGCGATAGGCTCCTTGGCGATCTGGACCAGAATCTCCTGGCCGGGCTTCAACAAATCACTGATGATCGGCAGGTCGGAGGTCTGCATCGAGCGGCGCGACATTCCGCGGCCTCTGGCGCCTTGCGCGCCCGGAGCCGCCGAGCCTCCGCGGCCACGGCGTCCGC
The DNA here is from genome assembly GCA_964420185.1 of uncultured Occallatibacter sp. Taxonomy (GTDB): domain Bacteria; phylum Acidobacteriota; class Terriglobia; order Terriglobales; family Acidobacteriaceae; genus Telmatobacter. The sequence continues at coordinate 617 of CAYQSI010000220.1, forward strand.
GGGCGGAGCGATCCGGGCGGTGTTGAACTGGGGCTCCGGCGGCGGGCTGGCCCTCGGTTGAAGGCTCTTCCTCGTTTTCGTCGTCGAAGCTTTCGTTTTCGCCATTCTTTTCGTCGAAGTTCAACTGGATGCGGTGGTCGAGGTGGGCTTCCTGCAACATCTCGCCCAGATCGCCGGTGCGCAGATTGTTGGGCAGCGTTTCCTCTTCAAAGTCGTCCAGGTCGTGGTCTTCTGCTTTGCCGTGGTGATGAGGATGGCGGGGAGCGTTGAACTCCTCTTCCTCGATGGTCTCTTCTTCAATGAGGCCGCTGCCGGGAGCATACGTCGAGACCGGGGCAGCCGAAGCTGGCTTGGCCGCCGGCTTTGCGGCATCCTCCTCGGCCTTCTTCTTGCCGCCTAAGCCAAAGAGCCGGAACCCAACAGGAGGCAGCGGGTCCACGTTGTGGGAGGCGGCTGCATCGTCTTCCGGTTCAAATGCAGTTTCAGTGGTCTCCTCGAACTCATCCTCTTCGAGGGGCTCCTCTTCTTCTTCCAGGTCGTCTTCCTCGGTTGTGGGGGCAAGCGGTTGCTTCGCCATCTCAACCAGGGGCTCCGGAGCAGATTCCGGGGCGGATTCCTCTTCAGGCTCGGTGACTTCTTCGAAGAAGTCCTGTTCCTCGATGGCATCCGGGGCAAAGCGGCCGGCTTCAGGCGCCTCGGCAAGGAGGTCGTGCGATTCGGCCTCTGTTTCCACGGGCGGTTCGTCCTGGCGGTTGGAATGTCTGGAGAGCGATTCGCCGGGCAGCAAGCCGCTGCCGTCCCACTGGAGGGGCGACTCGATCAGTGTGGTGGGCTTGAAGGTGCTCGACGGCCGGACTGGCACGGCAGCGGGCTTGGGCGCATCCTCTGCTGGAACGCCGCCATACTTGGACAGCGACTCGCCAGGAAGGACAAACGGGGCTGGGGTCTGCACCGGAGCCGCGTTGAAACGGGGTGCGGCTGTAGCGTGAATCTGCGAAGCAACCTCCGGTTCAGTCTCTGGGATCTTCTCCATGTAGGCCGCCGGAGTTTCACTGCTCTTCGGCTGGCTCTCGGGCGATTCCACAGCGCCACGGCTACCGCGGCGCCGGCGGCGTCCGCGCCAGCGTTTGGCGCCGGTTGTGCCGGAATCCTCTTCGTTGCCTTCGGCCTGATCTGAGAGGGACAAGGAGCCGGAAACAGGCAGGGAAGCGGCCTCAGTCTCCGGCAGGGCCTCAACCGTCAAACGGTGATCCTTTGCCGGGCGTTCTTGCCGCGGTTCCTGCTTCTGCTCTGGCTTCTGGCTGGGACGGGCGCCACGTTCCTGGCTCCGCTCCGGTGCGGGTTCCTTGGCGCCAGTGTGCCGGACTTCGCGGGGAGGCTGGTTGCCGCCGCTGGCCGCGGCCTTTTCCAGTTCGTCGGTCTCTTCCT
>CAYQSI010000221.1:0-2040 GCA_964420185.1 uncultured Occallatibacter sp.
ATCCAATTCCGCGACCACCACAACAACTCCTCCGGTTCAGGATGTTGCTATTACCGTTCAGCCGTTGAGCCAGGTTGTGCCTATCGGTAAAACCGCAACATTCTCCGTGACCGCGACCGGAACCGGGCCACTCAGCTATCAGTGGAGTGAGAATGGCGTCGCTATCCTCGGAGCGAATGATGCCACTTTTTCAACACCCGTCGTCGAGTTCGGTGGAGTTGGTTCGACATTGATAGGTTCTTATCAGGTTGTCGTCAGTAACCTATCCAGCTTTGTTGCCAGCAACACCGCTACGCTCATTGCTGGACCGCGCTCACCCAAGGCGGGCGACCTCCGGTATTTACTCTTCCAGCAAGTGAGTCTTCCGGGGTTGCTAGACGACGGGGGTTTGCAGAGCGGCGTTAATTGTGATGAAGACTGTACCTTGAACTTTATTGGCAACACCGTGGGTACCCCTCTCGAAATTGGAGATGGCAATTGCAATGATTCAGGTGATTGCGGATGGGGCTTCGATGCATTAAATCTGCCTCCTCCCATGACCGGGTTAACCATGTACTACAGGGGTGACTCCTATTCGAGTTTTACTTCGGATTTGCGGCAATGGATTGATACTTCCAATATTGTTGTGACATCTTTGGACATGGAGCCTTTATCGGGTCTCTTCGCCATGTCATGGGTAGAAACAGCGCAGACTGAAGGCTTCGACCACAGGCTGGATGTCGTTTCACCAGCCCAGATTCCGGCTACAGCCGCATCGGTAGGCGCTGCTAGTCGCATTATCACAGCCGCCTCCTTTGACGCATCCGGAAATGCCAACTTGATCTCCTACGGGTGGGAGGGCGATACAACGACTGTGTACGAAACACAAACAACCATTGCGCAGCACGGCGAGGTTTGCTCAGCGGCAGCTACCCTGGCCAATGAGGGTTATATCATCAGCGCCTTCGGCGGAAACGACACTGACGGTTTTATGCTCATCGGAATGCGTGTCCAGGGCGACAGCTTGCCGCGTTCGATCAATGACACCGCATTAGATAAGGCTCCCTATTTCACGCCAGTTGTGTTTCTCACTGATTCTGAAGGAGATTGCTACGTCAATGAACAGTAATTTTGACGAATGCCCTCATGTGATGATTCCGACCGGACCATCCACCGAAGTCAATTCCACGTTTGAACGGTCTGTCCTTCAATGACAACGAAACGCTGCGCATGGATTGCGGGCAGATCAACGACGGCGTGGCGGAGTAGGAGTTGTCAGACACTTGTAGCTCCTATCTGCCGCATTTATTTACAACGAAAGGAATCGCGCTTCAGCTCGAACAGTTCGTGCTCACACTCCAGGCGGCCCGCCGCCTCCAGGTCCACCACCTGGGCCACCACCCGGCCCGCCGCCGCCATCAGGCGGAGGACCATCTCCTCCATCGGGCGGCGGAGGCGGCATATCTTCACTCTCCTCCTGCGCCTCGGCCTGCTGCTGCTTCTTCTCCCACAGCGCAAACGCGGCTTTCTGGCCGTCGGACAACACTCCGGCAATTTTGCTTTGCGCGGCTTCGCGAATGGCCTTGATCGATGCGCGCGTCGTCGCGCTGGATTCCATGCTTATCGGAGCCTCGTCGGAGGTGCTATCAGAGGCGGATTTCGAGGCTGGCTTGAAAAGCGCATCAATCTGCTGGCGCTGATCGGTCAGAATGGCCTTCACCTGCGTCTGCTCTTCGGCTGTCAGTGTCAGCAGCTTGGTCAGCATCTTTAATTCACGCTCGACACTGGGGCCGCGCGAAATCTGCTGCATCCCGCCCATCGGCGGTCCATCCGGCGGTGGGCCGCCCGGTTGCGCCCACGCGATGCAGCAACAGGCGGCGAACAGGCCGAAGACAGGCGCTTTGCTCCGCGCAAAACGCAGGGATTGCCTGAAATCGATCATGGGTGCGTTGTTCCTTTCTACTAAAAGGTATTCATACGCTTAGACGCGGCTTTGCCCATCCTTGTTGACACGCCTGCATGACTTGTTTTCGCCGCGCGGCTGTGCGGATGCGCCCGCCT
>CAYQSI010000222.1:0-2039 GCA_964420185.1 uncultured Occallatibacter sp.
CATCTGTGGCAGCTTGCTGGACAAGGTAGAGGGATGGAGATGCGCTGTGCTCCGGGCTGGAGCGTAGCGAAAGCCCGGAGCACAGCGCGGGCATCGATCAGCCCGTGGTCTTGGCCCTGCCTTTCTCGACGGTTCGCCGGAAGCGGAAGCTGTCGGCGCCGGTTTCGATGATGTGCGCCCGGTCGGTGATGCGATCCAGCAGCGCTTTGCATAGGCGAGCGTTGGGGATCACCTGAGTCCACTCGGAAAAGGGCAGGTTCGTGGTCAGGATGACGGTGGCCCTTTCCGCCCGTTCGGCGATGACCTGGAAGAGGAACTCCGCTCCCAGATCGGCCATCGGCACATAGCCGACTTCATCGATGGCGATCAGATCATAGCGTTCCCATCGAGCCAGTACGCGGCGCAGTTGCAACTGCTGCTTGGCCTCGACCAGTTCGTTGACCAGCGCCGCGGCGGTGGCGAAGCGCACTCGTCGCTTCTGCCGGCAGGCAGCCACGCACAGCCCAGTTAGAAGATGCGTCTTGCCGGTGCCGCAATCACCGATCAAAATGATCGGCTCGGCGCGTTCGATATAGCCACCTTGCGCCAGTTCATGGATCTTGGTGGCCTGGATCTGCGGAGCCTTGCTGAAGTCGAACTCATCGAGCGTCTTCATGCGCGGCAGATGAGCATCCTTGATCCGCCGTGCGATGGTGTTGCGCTCTCGTTCTTCCAGTTCTGTGGCCAGCAGCGCCTCCAGATAGCGGAGGTAAGTGAGTCGCTGCTTGATGGCCTCTTCGGCCAGCGACGCGCACTGGTCGGCCACGGCGGGCAGACGCAAGGCGCGGCACTGTTGGGCAACAGCGGCCTGTTCCAGGTTGTCGGTGGAGGGCTTCATGCGTGCACCTCCATGGCGTTGGACAGTAGCTGGTCATAGCCGGTCATCACCGGCAGTGGGCGTTCGTAACGAGCAAGATCACCGATCTCGATGGCTGCGATCACAGGCCGGTTGAACTGTTCGGCAGTGAGCAAGTGCCGGATCGCGGCGCCATCGTGACATCCCATCGACAGTGTCTGTTCGACGGCGACACGCAATCGGTCCCAGCCATGGCTGGCCCCAAGTTCGAGCAACTCGATCATCTGCCGCGTGCCCTCGGATCGGCCATGGCGCAGGTTCAGCGCCTCCCACAACCGATCGAAGGATGCTGGCCAGCGTCCCGCCTGCCGCCACTGCGCTAACGGAGTCGAGCCTGCCAGTGCGCCCGGCTTCCTGCGCAACACATCAAGATAGTGCTCCAGATCGAGGACCTTCTGCTGACGGCTGTAGCTGCGTTCATGCCGCGCAACGCGCTTGCCTCCATGCCACAGCTCAACCGTGTCGGCATGCACTCTGGCCTCTACCCTCGTGCCTGGCGGCAACGGAACCGAGTAGCGGTTGGTTCGCACCCGCACGCACCGCAGACTATCGACGGTTGGAAAGCTGATCTCAGCCAGGTCGAACGGCTCAGCGGCCAGCGGTAACAGGTGCGGCTGTTCGTTCAGCATCGCGGCGCCAACTGTCTCTGTGCGCCCGCTCAGAATGCGCCGCCGGTCTTCGTTCGAGCAGACGGCCAGATAATCGTTCAGTTCATCGAGGTTGGCCGCTGCCGGAACAGGCACCCAGTGGTTGCGCCGGAAGTAGCCGCCCTCGCCTTCGACGCCGCCCTTCTCGTTGCCACGAGCCGGATTACAGAACTCGCTCTGGTAGCGCCAGTGAGAACGGAAAGCGATGAAGCGGCTGGTCTCTTCCCGTCGATGACCGCGAAGGATCTTCTTCACCGCGCTTGAAAGGTTATCGTAGCGGAGAAGTTGGAAAACCCCGCCAAAGTAGCGAAACGCCAACTCGTGGGCTTCAAGAAATGCCTGCTGCGTGGCATGCGTGTAGGCCCGGTGAAATGCCCCGCCGCTAGCCATCGAACGCATCTCGAAAACCTGCAGCTTGGTCCGCTCACCATCAAGATCGGCGTACGACTCGTACCAATCCACCTGCGCTTCCACGCCCCAGTCGTAGCTCTGCGGAA
>CAYQSI010000223.1:0-2026 GCA_964420185.1 uncultured Occallatibacter sp.
GGTTACAGATTTCTTCGAGGGCTTTGCGCGCGGCGCACGCGCCAATGTTCACGTGAAGACGATGTACGGCCGCTCCAATCATCACAAGATCGAAGCCATCTTCAAGGCCTTTGCGCGGGCGCTGCGCGTAGCCTGCTCGCGCGACAAACAACTTGGAGAGATGCTGCCATCGACGAAGGGATTATTGTGATGCGCGTAACCGTCATCGATTACAAAGCGGGCAATCTGACTTCTGTCCTCAAGGCGTTGCGCCACCTGGGCGCGGAGACGGTCGTAACGGACGGCGACCTCGCACTTGTAGAAGCTGCGGAGCGCATTGTGCTTCCCGGCGTTGGCCACTTTGCGGCAACAGAGCGGCTTGACGCAACCGGTCTCACCTCCGCGATTCGCGCGGCGATTCAGCGCGGCGTTCCCTTTCTTGGAATTTGTGTTGGGATGCAGTGGCTCTACGCTGGATCAAGCGAAGCGCCCGCGCAACCCGGTCTTGGACACTTCGCCGAATCGTGCGAACATTTTTCGGAAAGTTTGGAAAAAGTTCCACACGTTGGCTGGAATTCTTTGGAAGTTCGCAAAGATTCGCGGCTTCTTGCCGGAGTCGAACCCGGCGAGTATGTCTATTTCACACACTCCTACCGCGCTCCTGTCGCCGCCGACACCGCAGCCGTCACGCACTACATCGAATCTTTTGCGTCGGCCGTCGAGTTTGGCAACGTGATGGGCGTGCAATTTCATCCGGAAAAATCCGGCACAACGGGGCTGAAGATTCTCAAGAACTTTTTGGAGGTAGTGCGATGAAAGTTACTTACAAAATGTCATTTGCTGATTACAAGGCTGGCTATCGGATGTATCGAAGAGGTACATTTTTCCTTCGATACGATCAGCTCATTTGGCCTGCAGTCACTATTCTGTGCTTCATTGTATTTACAATATTCCGTCACCAATCGGAAATCTCTCAACAGGTCGCCGGTCTATTTTTTTGTTCACTTTGGTTCACATTTGGATTGCCAGTACTTCGTACATTCAACGCTTACCGAGGCTACCGTGCAAGTCTTCAAAACGGACGTCTATCACTAGAGACTACAACCGAGATCACCGATGAACGGATCGTTGATGTCACTCCTGGTATTTGTGAACTTACTTATACCTGGTCAAGTATCAAAGGCTTTGGTCAAGATGACAAAATCACTATATTCCGTACAAGCGGAGCACACTTTCTTTTCTTCCCGACCTCTTCTCTTAATGCAGACCAGCGCGTGGAGCTAAATGAACTCGTCTCCCGACACGGAATAAGGAGATGGTCATGATTACCAAACGCATCATCGCCTGCCTCGACGTGCATGATGGCCGCGTCGTCAAGGGCGTGCAATTCGTTGATCTCGTCGATGCGGGCGATCCGGCTACGCAGGCCGCGCGTCATGCGCGCGAGGGCGCAGACGAAATCGTGCTGCTCGACATTACCGCAACACACGAAGGCCGCGCGACGCTGCTCGACACGGTGCGCAGAACGGCGCGCGAGCTCTTCGTTCCCTTCTGCGTGGGCGGCGGCATTCGCACGGCTGACGATGCGGCACAGGTCTTCGAGGCCGGCGCGGACAAGGTCAGCGTGAACTCCGCCGCGTTGAAAGATCCAACTTTGATCGACGCGATTGGCCGCAGCTTTGGCGCACAGGCCGTCGTCGTTGCCATCGACGCCCGGCGCGACCCCGATGCCGCTGATCCGGTGCGCGAGGCGCAGGTCTACGTGCAGGGTGGTCGCAAACTCGCAGGCCGCCGCGTCGTCGAGTGGGCGCGCGAGGCCGAGCAGCGCGGAGCTGGCGAGATTCTGCTTACCTCAATGAACTGCGATGGAACGCGCACCGGCTTTGACTGCGAGCTGACTGCAGCGGTCAGCGAGTCGGTCAACATTCCCGTCATCGCCTCCGGTGGCGCGGGAACTGTTGCGCATTTTGTCGATGTCTTCGGGCGAGGCAAAGCCGATGCAGCACTGGCCGCGAGCATCTTTCATTTTGGAATATCGAGCGCGCGT
>CAYQSI010000224.1:0-2015 GCA_964420185.1 uncultured Occallatibacter sp.
TTTAACCAGAACACCTCGCTAAGCCGAAACTGCGGGCGTTCTCACGCAGACACTTCAGGCCCTTGAAACCAGTCTCGCAACAAAAACGGCTTTAGCCGCGGGCTTTTCGACTCCACCGTGTTACTTAACAGCGCGTGGTGAGAGTCCAGTTTTGAAAGGGCACGACTTCAGTCGTGCCGTAAATGCAACAAAATCAAGCGGGCTTCAGCCCCTGAGGGATGTTTTTCCGGAGTTAGGATAAAAATCAGAAAGTTGCCCTTATTCTTCAATGTCTGGCTCGTGCCAGCGAATGAGTTGATGGGGAAGACGCAGATACAACAAGTAGAGCATATAGAGGGAGATACCCATCATTCTATCGATGTGTGGAAAGAGTACCTGTAAGAAGCGACGAATTAGGAGGGAAAAAACGGCGAGTAAGATGAGCGGCCCTATGATTAAATACGCCTGATAATAGGCAACGTTCCGCTGTTGGATGCCTCGTTCGTCAAGAGTGCCGGTTTCGTCGATTCGGCCTTCTTCAGATGGGCCGAAGAGAGTTTTGATGGACGGGATAGGATGTTTAACCTGGCGCCCACCGAAATTGCGTACAAATTGAATAACTCCAGGTGCAAGCAGAACTAGAAATAAAGCTATCCACATGCCTTCCGTGATTCGATCAGAATAGCGTCGGCAGGTGGCCCGCACATCAACCCCGAAGAGTCACGATGAGCCATGAAAAGCTGTGCCCCGTTCATCGCGTTTTTTTCGCGATGAGCGGGCGGTTGGCCCACATCTCGATTCTGAGATGTGGGAGACGATGAACCACAACCGGGCAAACTGACCACTGATCACTGTACCAGTGCAGATGATTTCCACCCTTCGTTGCACAATAATCCTTAGAAGTCTTTCTTCAAATCATCGTCCCGGCACGGAAGCTGCCCGCAGAGGCCGAAACTGCACGTAACTCCTTATCCTGGAAGATTTTGCAGGGAACTTCTTTGTTATCAGGATTTTACGGCGCAACCCTTCCCGTAACCTCAAGAAAACAAGGATTTTGCGTACAAAATAGGGGTGGGGGTACCCGATCTTCCAGGCAGGTGGCCGGGTGCCCCAGGTCTCGCCTCTGAGACTTGGGAAACCACCCCCTTCATCCAGCCTTGTTCCCAAGCAGGGCACCTGCGCCACCGCTGGGGTTTGCCGAAAATAGCGCTCGATTGGCACACACTGATCGATAGATGATAACTGAGCAAAATCAGAGAAGTCCTGCGCGGCACACCCCGCCAGCCCCAGCACCGCTAGCTCCGCTAACTACGCGAACTCCGCTAGCTCCGCTTTGATTTTTTACGTTTTTGCCGGTGAAACTGTGGAGTCTGTCTTAACCCCTGCAAGATCAATAGCTTCCCACACCACGCTTCACGGGAACACAAAACCACACATCCCGTGAAGCCGTGGCGCCTATCCTAACCAAAGCAGAATCAATAATTTCCGCTGCCCTGCCTCACAAGAACACAAGATGCGTGAACCCGCGCGACTGACGACTGTTACTCGCCCATCGCAAACTTCCGCGCGGATTCCAGCACCTTGGCGACCGACTCCTTCGAGCACGACTCGCTGTAGATGCGCAGCAGCGGTTCGGTCCCGCTGGCGCGCAGCAGCAGCCAGGTTTCTGCGGCGTTCGGCTTGGTCGCCGCTTCGGGGTTGCCGAGGAAGAACTTCACGCCATCCATGGTCTGCTGGCGCAGGATAGGCATTCCCGCGAAGACCGCGTCGCCCACCTTGAGAGCCAGCGCGCGGGCAATGGCGCCATTCTTGATCGCTTCTGGAATGTGCAAATCGATGCGGCCATACTGGTGTTCGCCGTACTCGGCTTGCAAATCGGCGACCAGTTGGCCCAGCGGCTTATGTTCGTCGGCCATCACGTTGGCCAGCAACAGCGCATTGAGCAGGCCGTCGCGCTCCGGCAGGTGGCGCTGGAAGCCGATGCCGCCCGACTCCTCGCCGCCCATCAGAATCTCGCGCTCCAGCATGTAGTCGCA
>CAYQSI010000225.1:0-1995 GCA_964420185.1 uncultured Occallatibacter sp.
GAGCTACCCCGCCGCCTGCGCTCGTTTGGGCAGAATCGTCTCATAAGCCGCGTAGACGCCTTCAAAGACCGCGTCCCAGCTCATGGTGAGCGCATAGGCTCGCGCGGCCTGACGCATGGCTGCGTGGCGCGCCGGGTCGGCCAGCACTCCGGCTATTGCGGCGGCAAACTCCGCGTCGGGGACGATGCGGCCCGTCTCGCCGTCGCGGACGATGGTCGCCGGACCGCCGTCGGGAGTGACGATTGCCGGAACGCCGCTGGCCAGCGCCTCCAGCACCACATTGCCAAAAGTGTCGGTGTGCGAGGGGAAGACGAAGAGGTCCATGCCGGCGTAGGCGGCGGCCAACGCTTCGCCGCGCAGAACTCCGGTAAACTCGGCGCGCGGCAGTCGCTCGCGCAGCCAGCCCTCTTCGTTGCCGTGGCCGACGATAAGGAAGCGGAAGTTCGTGTGGCCCATCGCTTCCATCTCCTGCTGAATCCGAGCCAGCAGGGCAACGTTTTTCTCCACTGAGAGGCGTCCCACAAAGCCCAGCACGATTCCATCGTCTTGACTCTTTCGCCTGCGTTTTGCGGGATGGAATTGCTCCGCGTCCACGCCGCGCGGCATAGGAAAGCAGCGTCGTTTGGTGGTCCGCTCCAACAGCGCGCAAAGTTCGGGGTTGGGCGCGAAAAGGACACCGGCCAGAGAGTAGAATTTGGCCGCGACGGCCAGGGTCCAATCCTGGATTTTCTGCTCCGCGGCGACCGAGCGCTGCCGAGGCAGCGGGCGCAGAAACCACTGTGAGCGCCGCGCCAGATACTCATGAACGTTGGTGTGCCAACTGGCGGCCAGCGGCAGACGACGGCGGCGAGCCTGCCATGCGCCGATCATTCCCAACTCGCTGGGACCAGTGACGTGTATCAGATCGGGTTGAAAGCGATTCAGCACCGCGCCGATGAGCGGAAGATGGCGCAAGAAGGCCGGATCGTAGCGCAGATCTTTTTCCAGGGCAAAGGAGAGAAAGCTGCGCGGCAGTTCCAGCGTCCAGAGGTTCCCCTCTTGGATGAAATTGGGCGCGCGGCGGCCGGCGCGGATGCAGAGGAAGGGCAGATTGCGCCGGCGCGCGAAGGCCTCAAAGTGGCGGCTGGTGTGCGCCACTCCATTTACCTCATGGAAGGAATCGGGGAAGTAGGCCACGCGGGGCGGAGCTGGCGGAGTTAGCATGTTTTCATCTTGCTGCGCAGGTTCTGAAAACATGCTATTCCTCTGGGGCTAAAGCCCACTTTCATACTGTTGCATTTGCGGCACAACTGAAGTCGTGCCCTATCAAGGCAACCGATTCGGCGCTCCTCATCAACGCGCGCAGATTTCCAGCAGCCTGATCCTCCAACCTACTCGCCCAGGGCCAGGCGCAACTGGCGCGACTCGCTCCATGCCAGGCGCAGCCCGCCGGAGACCAAGCCCGCGCCCATCAACTGTACCAATGCAAGCATCAAGCTCATCGCCTGCGGCGGCGCGCCGTTGGGCCACAACTCGCTCAGCGGCCGAATTGTTCCATTTGCGTCGGGATGGTACACGCGCTCGTCCCAGGTGCGCGAACCTTGCGGAAACTCCGGATAGTGGCGAATGGCGTCGATGGTCGATTGCAGCAGGCGATGCTTCCACGGCTCGGCGTACTGCGGCATAAAGAGCAGATCGCTCTTCTGCTCGCGGCGCACCTCATGCACAAACTCGGTAAAGGTGGCGGCGTTCGTCAAGTTGATGTTAGCGTTCGGCTCCACGCCGTGGCGGTCGCCGCCGCTGATCAGCAGCATATTCCACTGCTCTGCCAACTGGCGCACGGCGCGGTTCTCATCCCAGTTGCGCAGCCCGTTCAGCTCCAGCGCGTGCAGATAGTTGCCGTTCTTCAGCAGAAACTCGTTCACCAGAAACTCGTGCTTCTCCTTGCCGATCAGGTACAAGTCCCACAAGGGGTGGTTGAAGATCACCAGCACATTCGGCTCTTCGTCGAGGGCG
>CAYQSI010000226.1:0-1958 GCA_964420185.1 uncultured Occallatibacter sp.
CAGCTGCTGGTATCGCGGTTTAAGGAGCAGCTGCATGTTGGCGCCTAAACCGATGGGCCGGATGCTTATCGTTGCGTCCCGTGATCAGGCGGCACCGATCATTAACGAGCTGTACCGCGAGCACATGTTCCATATCGAAGACTATGTGGAGCAGGGGCAGGGAGGGTACGAGGGCTTTAAGATTGGCACCCCTCTCAAAGGGGCGACGGAAGCATCAGCTGAGCTTATCAAGGTCAGGGCAATCGAGAACGTTTTTGCGATCCGTGGCGAGGATGCCGACGCAAAGCAGAAACTGAGTGCGCCGGAGATCCAGAAGAAGATCGAACAGGATCTCCCCGGCATCGAAAAAGAAATCGAAGGACTGACAGGTGCCCGGTCGAAGCTCGATACGAAGGCAAAGGAGTACGAGCAGAAGATCGTGGAACTCGCCCCGTTTAAGGAGATCCCGCTGGATCTCGCTCTTTTGCAGGGTTTTAAGCATTTTTCCGTGCTCGCCGGCTATGTCCCGCGTGACGTGACCATTTCCGTCCCGCACGAGATTCAGGTCGTAAAAGGCAAGGAACGCTCGTTTGTCCTTGTCGTCGTCACGGAGAACGACCGGGCCCGGGCCGAACGGGAACTCCAGGAAGCGCAGTTCCAGTCGGTGTCGATCCCGGCGGAGACCGGCACTGCGACGGCCCGTACCGCGTATTACACGGAACAGATCGCATCGCTGAAAAAAGAAATCGAGGCGATCAACGTAAAACTCGCGAAGATCAAGGAGTCGCATGCCGATCTTCTGGTTGCGTGCGAGGAAGCGTTCCGGGCACGGATCGAACAGACCGAGGCACCGTTACGGTTTGCCACGACCTCGAAAGTGTTCGTGGCAGAGGGTTGGGTCCCGGCGGACCGCATCGCAGCGCTTAGCGCGGCGCTCGACAAGGTGACCGGTGGCCGGGTCTTTGTCTCGGAACAGCCGGTCGACCCCGCGCACGACAACGTGCCGGTGGAGTACAACAACCCGGATTTTGCCAAACCGGCGCAACTGCTCATGGATGTCTACTCCAGGCCCACGTACACGGAAGTGGACCCGACGCTTGTCTTATCGATCATGTTCCCGATCTTCTTCGGGGTGATCGTAGGCGATGTCGGCTACGGCCTTTTGATGCTTGCGCTGTGCATTGGCCTCTGGAAGTTCATGAAGGGTGACGAGGTTCACCAGTTCCTCAAAATTCTTCGGAACGCAAGCATCATGAGCATCATCTTCGGGCTCCTTTTCAGCGAATTTTTGGGCTTCGAACTCCCGTGGGCCCCGATCATCTACAGCCGCCACCTCAACATTGGCGTGACTGAAGCCGGTGGGCACGGGGCAGCGATCGCCCAGCTCTTGATAATCTCGGTCTGGGTCGGTATCCTGTATGTCACGCTTGGAAGGGCGCTTGGCATGATCAACCACGCCCGCCAGGACCATGGCGACCACCGCCTAAAAGCTGTGCTCGCGAGCCTTGGCTGGATAACCGTGATGTGGGGCATCCTCATCGCGATCTGGTCGATGTTCCCGATCCCGCTCATGCCGGACCTCACCGGGCTTCCCATTGTGGCCGTGGGGCTTTCGGTAGGGATGGTTCTTGCCATCGTGTTCATCGTGATGGGCGTCATCTTTATCGCACGCGACGCGGTTCTTGAGATCATCGAAATCCCGACGATTATTTCCCACGTTCTTTCTTACACCCGTCTGACAGCCGTGGGACTTTCGTCGGTCGCTATCGCGATGGTCGTCAACTACATGTCTATCGGGATGTTCATCAATCCCGGCATGAAAAGTCTCTCAATTGTTGGAATTGTCATGATCATCGTCGGTGTCCTGATATTCTTACTCGGGCACGCGTTTAATCTGGCGCTGGGCATGCTTGACGGTGGTCTCCACTCAATCCGGTTGCATTATGTCGAATTCTTCACCAAATTCTATAAGGGTGGAG
>CAYQSI010000227.1:0-1954 GCA_964420185.1 uncultured Occallatibacter sp.
CCGTCGCGGTAGGGATGGCCGTTTCCAGCCACCCCCCGCACAGACCCGTACTTGCGGTGCTGCCGCATACGGTTCCTACTTCGGATTGGCCGCGTGCCGGCTGGCGTCAAAGCGCTCGTCCGGAAAGGCATGCACTATTTGAGGGATGGGGAGCCACTGATCGATGACCTTTCCCAGCTTCTCCCAGGTGGGCCGCCTCTGGCTGCGCTGTTCCAGCGCACGAAACCATTGGCGAGACACCTGTGTCCGAAAACGCTTCAGCACCGGGATGTTCCCAGGAACCGCGAAATATTGGTAGTAACCTGTCAGTACGCTTCGTAGCCATTTTCCCGTCTCGGCTATCGGTTCGTGCATTCGTCGGCGTAGCTCCTGCTTGATTTCTTGCAGTTTCTTCCGCCTTCGTCCGCCGTCCGTTATGCGTCGGACTTCGAACCTCCCCAGGCTGTTTTCCGCACAGATGTGCTGGAATCCCAGGAACGTGAACGCCTCTGGCTTTCCCTCTCCCCGCTCTTCCCGATTCTCCCGCGCAAAGCGTCCGAACCGGATCAGCCGCGTCTTGTCTTCGTTCAATTCCAGTCCAAACTCCCCCAGCCTTTCCTGCAACTGCTTCAGGTATTGCCGGGCTTCCCATTCGTGCTGGAATCCAATTATGGCATCGTCGGCGTAGCGTACGATGGTTACCTCGCCACGCGCTCTCTGCCGCCATTGGTCGGTCCATTGGTCGAGTGCGTAATGCAGGTAGATGTTCCCCATTAGCGGCGACATCACGGCCCCTTGCGGGGTTCCTGCCTTGCTCTCCAACCACGCACCGTCCTCGATGATTCCCGCGTTGAGCCATTTTCGGATCAGTCGCAGGATCCTCGGGTCGGCGATCCGCTGCTCGATCATCTCCATCAGCAGTTCTCGGTCTAGGTTATCGAAGAACCCTTTGATGTCGATGTCCAGCACCCAGTTCACTTTCTTCCGCTTCATTGCCACATACAGCGCGTCCAGCGCCTGATGTTGGCTTCGTCCTGGCCGAAACCCATAGGAGAACCCTCGAAAGTCTTCCTCGTATATCTCGTTGAGGATCCTCACCACGGCCTGCTGGACGATCTTATCCTCCAGCGCCGCGATTCCCAGCGGTCTTTGCTTCCCGTTGGCTTTCGGGATCATCCTTCTCTTGCTGGGTTGGGCCCGGTACGTTCCGCGGTGGACCCGGCTATGCAGTTCGCTTAGTCGCTCTGCCAGCCCGGTCTCGTACTCCCTCCACCTCACTCCGTCCACTCCCGGGGCCGCATCCCGCTTTAACGCGTAGTAGCTTTCCCGTAGCAGGTCCGTGGTCACGTGATGGAGCAAGGCCGTGAACCGCTCTTGCTTGCTTTTCCGCGCCCTCTGGCGCACACCTGGTAACCCTTGGGACACTCTTTCTCCACTCTGTGTTGGTTTCGTGTTAGGTTCCACGTGTTCTCCTCAGTCACAGGCCTTCCCTCCACCACCTCCGCCTGCCCTGTTTCCACGGCTCTTGTTCGGCGGCTTCGTTGGTACTACGCCCGTGTTCGACTCCTCCCCCTCGTTCATGCCCGGATTTGCCTTTTGGCTTCCCGCGCCGTTCCTGGTCTGGTTGACCGTCCGGATGCTGGAGAGGTCTCCCGGTTCTCGCGCGTGCAGTTTCTCGACGTGCTCTTGGCTCTAGGACTACGCCGAGCGAAAAGGATACTCGCGCTTGCGCATCCTCCCCTTTTGCCTTCCCGTTGTAAGCACACGGTCGGCGCTCGGATTGCGTTTTTCGAAGCTCAATTCCCGGCCCGTCGATGCCTCTGTCTACGCTTCACTGATAGGTCCCTTGCAGTACACCTGTGCAAGACTCGAGGTCAAAGTGGTTCGCTACTCCTTCCTTTGTGGGGCTCTTTCATCCCCGACTGCACGCCGGTTTATCCCGGCGATTGCGCTTACTGACGTGCGCGGCTCGGAT
>CAYQSI010000228.1:0-1948 GCA_964420185.1 uncultured Occallatibacter sp.
CTTGGGACAACATCGGCGTCCCCATTCACTATTTCGGCCCGTCGATTCTCTCCGTCGGTCCCAATCGCGCAGCGCCCATCATTTGCTACGAGCAACTCCTAGTTGCTCCCATCCTCATCTCCGTTGAACACCATCCGGAAGTAATCGTAGCAATTGCAAACGACTATTGGACGAAAGGCACCTATATCGCCGAGATTCAGCAATCCGCCATCGAAGCGTGGTCAAGACTGTTCTGGATTCCCGTGGTGAGTGCGACAAACAGATGAAACAGCTTCTATCTATTCTCGCGATTCTTCTCAGTGTGGCCTCGGCCGGCGCTCGCGCGCAGGACCGCACGGCCACGAGTCTCGAATCGAACGCCCGCTATTCACAAGACCAAATGATCGCTCTACTCAACAGCTGCGCTCCCCATGCTGCGCTTAATACCATGCTCGCCGTAGCTACGACCGAATCCGATTTTCATCCTTACGCCATCAGCATCAACAATCCTCAGAAACTCGCCGATAAGGTAGGGCTCGCCAACCACGCGATTGAGCTTGCGCGCCAGCCGAATTCCAGACTGGAGGCTGTTCTCTGGATGCGCTGGCTCCTCCAGCGCCGCATCTCCGTCTCCGTCGGACTTCTCCAGGTCAACACCGGCAATGCCGCTCGATTTCGACTCAATCCGGAACGGCTCTTTGACCCTTGCACCAACATCGCCGTTGGCGCCAACCTCCTTGCCGAAGCTTATGCCACGCAAAGGCTGGCATCACCTAAGAATTCCGATGCGCTGCTTCGCGCGCTGTCGGTCTACAACAGCGGAACTGCGGATTTCGGCTTTAACAACGGATACGTCGATCGCATTCTCAAAAACGCCAGACCATGAAGGAGGCTCACTATGCTCACGCAACAACGGCAATACCTACTTAACCAGCTAGCTCGATCGAACCCAATAGCCTTCGGCAGCAATGGGCAACTCTGCCACGATTCAGGAGGACCAAATGCTCCATCCACTCATTCACCCGCTCTTAATCTGCGCCGCAATATTTCTCGTTTACCTGCTCGTCCTCTTGATGATCTACCCCTTTACCGTAGTCGCAAAGCTCAAACCCAATCCTCCAAAGTCCTCCACCATGCGCGTTGAGCTCACGATGAGCGTCCCCGCGCCATCGGAGACCAATCCCGACTGGAGCAGAGGAACCGGCATCACCACAACATTTGTCTTTGCCGGCGAGTTGGCGAGAACGGTCACAGATTTCCTCACCGGTTACAACTCGCCAAACCGCTCCGACCTCTTGAACTTCTTGCAACAAACCGGCGGCCTTATTGCCGACCTCTTCATCACTCGACAGGGCGACAACCACGTTTGCAGTTTGACGCTCCTCGGCAAAGAGGCTGAGGACGTGGTGTCTTTCCTCACCCATTGTTTCAATTGCCAGCTTGCGTCCGATGCGGATGAACTCAACAACGAATCAGTTTCCCGGACGGCCAAGACTCCCCTGGCCGCAAACATCAACCTCCACCCACTCACTCGGAAAGGAAGCATCGTTGCTATGGCCGGTTCAGTTAATTTGACAATCCTGCTGGGAAACGTCGGAATCGATCCGAAGATCCAGTACACCACCAACGGAACCCCCGTCGCCCGCTTCACTCTGGCGACCAACAGCCAGTATGTAGACAAGAGCACTGGAGAAGTGAAGGAAACCACCGCCTGGCACAACCTTGTCATGTACGGCGAAAAGCCCGCCGAGGTCATCAGAAAGTACGTCAAGAAAGGCAATCCTCTCCATGTGGTCGGCCACCTCGCCTACAGGCGGTGGACCGACAAAAGCAATGTGCAGCACAACTTTACTCAGGTCGTTATCGACAGCTTCACCTTGCTCAGCCGTCGGCCAGCTTCCTTGCCCAATGAAGCAGCACCAGACCCGGCTGGTGACAACGGGACCGCCCCGATTTCGGTCGAGGCAGA
>CAYQSI010000229.1:0-1941 GCA_964420185.1 uncultured Occallatibacter sp.
TAAAAGCCGGCGATCTCCAGGCCAAGGCGGCGCGCCTCGCGCTCAATCTTCACCAGATCCGCGGGTGCAATCTGGTAGCGGTTGTGCGCGGAATCGGTGCTGGCGTTGCCGGCTCGCACCGCCGCATCAATCCGCCAACCCTCGGCCGTGGAATGCCCCAGCAGCGCTCCGCAGCACTCGTTAGGGTAAGTCTCTTCGCCGTGGGCGCGGATTGCCGCGTAGACCGCCGGGGTCAGCCTGACAAGCTGGACAGGTTGGGCAAGCGGCGTCTTGCCGATGCGCTCGGAGAACAAAGAGCCGGGTTTCGCTTGTGAATCTTTGCTCTTCATGGGAATTGCGGTCAGCGCTCCGGGTATGCGAGATTGAGTGTGCGAGGTTGGAGTTTCAAGAGAATTCTGCCGATACATGCTTATCCTCGCAGACTGGAAGGCAATCGTGAGCCGAAAATCCCGCAATCCGAACTTAGATCAGACTCTGGAAACGCTGCGCGCGCACTCCTTCGATGAGTCGCCGTCCGCTGAAGTTGCAGGCGGCGTGCTGGTGAGCAAGCACGGGGCCGGAGCGGCTCTGGTGGCCTCAGCCAAGGACGCGCCGGTGGCCTTCGCCGTTGCTCCCGGAGTGCTGGTAGGGGGCCAGGTGGCCCGGCTACTGGACCGCGGCCATCAGAAGTTCATTAAAACGCCCCAATCTGAGCTTCCCGCCACGGCCAGCCAATTGCACGCGATTCACCAGTTCTCCGAAGAGTTGAAGCTGTTGACCGGCGCCATTGATCTGTACAACGAGGCGCTGGGGACCACCAGCGACCTTTACGAGTATGACCGCTTGAAGGGCCGCTGAACCGCGCAGCCTGCTCCATAACGCCTCTGGGAACTGGCTGAAGGAGACTGATTCTCTCGGAATGCAGGCGGTGATGGCAATGGAACTGCCAGAAAAGGCGGCAGAGCTTGCGACCGAGCGACAAGACCGCCGGGCCGCCCCCCGCTATGCCGTGGATGAAGATGCCCGTCTGCTGCTGGTGAAATACGGTTCCACAGTTTCTTGCCGCGTCGTCGATATCAGCTTGGGCGGCTGCCGCGTATGCACCCAGGAGCGGTTTACCGCCGGCAACCTGGTCCGTGTCGAGGCGACCTTCAAGGTCCGCGGATTTGCCTTCCGCTTCAGCGGCGTAACGCAATGGACCGATGGCCGGCATCTGGTCGGCATCCGCTTTGTGGATGTGCCCGCGCGGCGCAGGGAAGAGTTGGTCGAGGCGCTCTGTGAGGTCGAGGCAGAGAACGCCGCCAAAGACGCCCAGAAGCTGGATACGCAGGCTGCGATAAAACTCGATTCGGAGGGAGGCGGGGGTTCTAAACCCAGCATAAAGCCAACAGAATCCACGCGGCCTCTACAGGCTGCGGAAAAACTCGTGGAATGTGTTTCAAAAAGGCGTTTTGTATCAGGGCACGACTTCAGTCGTGCCGTAAGTGCAACAGAATCAACGCGGGCTTTAGCCCTTGAAGGATGCTTTTCGGAAGTTCGGATCAAATCCAGCCCTTTTCCCGCAGCCAGTACAGCCCAGTTAGCCACGGAAGAACCTGCCCCTGCCATGGGAGTCGCGGCGTCCACCCTCCGGGAACTAGCCAAACCAGAATCAGCGCAGCCAACCGAGGCGCAGCCTGCCTGCTCGTCGCAAGAAAAGCCAGCCCGTCGCGAACGCCGCCAGCAGTCCCGGCATGAGGTTGATACCTCGGCCGTCATTTTTCTCGTCAACGTCGCTTCCCGGCTGACCGGCCGGATTCTCGATCTGAGTTTGGGCGGCTGCCGCATCTGCACCGATGAACGCTTTCCGGTGGGTATTTACACGCGCGTGGAAACCGAGTTTCGTCTGGAAGGGCTGCCCTTCCGTCTCGGCGGCGTCATCCAGGCCATCCACGACCGGCGCCATGTGGGCATCCGATTTCT
>CAYQSI010000230.1:0-1935 GCA_964420185.1 uncultured Occallatibacter sp.
CCGCATGGCAATCTCCTAAGTGACGGGATGCGCGATCAGCCAGGTCGGCCAACCGCAGGGCGAGTACTCGTACAGACGGGCCCGGTCCGGACAGTGAAGCCCAGGCACAGGTGGTTGTGGAATCAGATGAAATGACGGGGATGGGATGCCGGGCAGGTGATCTGTCCGGCAGGCAACGCCTTATACCGGCGCCGGGGTGGTTAGCAATCCAGACGGCCGAGCGCGAGTTCCAGACCTTGAATATCTCCAACGAGCGCGAGGGCCATCCGGCCTGAGTCGAACAATGCGTTCGCAAGCAGCATCACCTGGTCTTCGGTGACGCTTTCGATTGCCGCCTGTCTCTCTTCCATACTGACGGCACGGCTGAATGACAGGAACTGCCCTCCCAGTGCATTTGCTCGGGCAGCGGTTGTTTCCAACCCGATGCTCTGGTTGCTGAGGACCTGGTCTTTTGCGCGTCTCAGATCGCTTGGCGAGACGGGTTCCGTCTTCAGGCAGTGCAACTCCTGAAGGATGAGGTCCAGGACCGGCCTGACTCGAGTGCGAGAAGTGCCGCAATACACGCTGAAGTACCCGGTATTGTGGAAGGGCATGTAGTCGGCGGTAATGGAGTATGCCAGGCCGCGCTGTTCACGGACTGACTGGAAGAGACGCGAGCTTGGTCCGCCCCCCAATACCATGGCCGCTAGGTGCGCGGTGAAGTACCGGGCATCGGTGAGTGGCGGAGCAGGAACACCGATGAGCAATTGCACCTGCTCGCTCGGTTTGTCGATAAGTGTGCTCTCCGCAGATGCTTTGGGGAACGTCCCGCGGGGAAGGGATGTGCCGGCCGGGGCGCGGCCAAAGCACTGCTGCACCTTTGCCACCATATCGTCGTGCTGGAGGTTGCCGGCAGCGACGAACACCATATTCCGGCCAGTGAAGTGATCCTTTGCATAACGCACGAGCGTGTCACGGGTGAAAGAGCTCAATGTCTCCGGCGTGCCGCCGATTGGTAAGCTGATCGGGTCGCCCTTCCAGAGTGTCCGAATAAAGGCATCGTGGGCAAGGTACACCGGGTTGTCCTGGGTCGCGTTGATCTCTTCGAGGATGACGTCGCGCTCGCGCTCGATCTCCGCAGGAGGAAACTCAGGGTTCAGGATGAGGTCGGCAAGAAGGTTGAGCGCGCGGGTTACGTGAGTATCGAGAACGGTGGTGTGAAAGGCCACCATGTCCTGCGCAGTGAATGCGTTGAGGTATCCACCGAGCTCATCGGTGTCCAGGGAAATGCGCCGTGCCGACCGGGTGGTGGTGCCCTTGAAGACCATGTGCTCGACGAAGTGAGACAGGCCATTGTGTTCCGGCGCATCGTGACGCGCGCCTGTTTTGAGCCAGATACCCATGGACACGGAGCGGACATGTTCCATGCGCTCGGTGAGAACGGTCAGGCCATTGGGAAGGATGGTTGTGCGAATGTGATTGGTTGCGAGCACGGCGATCTCCGGAATTGCAACAGTGAATTGCGGCAGGGTTGGTGGGGTCAAGCCGGCCGCCATGGTTGGGCGACCGGCTTGGCTGTTCAGGTTGGGTTTAAGTAGCGTCGGGAATCTCCGCCTCCCACTTCCCGTTCTCCTTCCGGACGAGCCGGACCTCGGACAGGCTGGCGTGGTCGAGCGCTGTGGTGAGGTCCCAGTCGAGCGCACGCGACAAGGCCAGGCGCGCGGCGGCAATCGAACCGCCGAGCACTTTGATGATGCTTTCCTCGTAGCGCTGCTGGAAGAATTCCTCTTGGGTGTCGAAGCTGTCGGCGTCAGGGTCGTCGCTCGGGTTGAAGGCGAGATGTTGCGCAGCATCGATAAGGCTGAAAGGCTGGTAAGGTGAGCCGGTCTTCGCCCACTCGCTGTCGCGCGTGATGAAGAGGATGGCTTCGTCCTGGCTATCCTGGCTCCAACCTGC
>CAYQSI010000231.1:0-1913 GCA_964420185.1 uncultured Occallatibacter sp.
CGCCGATGTAGCCGGGATGGATTCTGGGTAGACGCCGACAGGGGCAAGCCCTCATCGAACCTGTCTACGCGTATTCTCTATTTCAAGGTGTCAGGCTGACCATCTGGACTGGCATTCGCTGTTTCACAACGCACACCTTATCGAACGGCCGGATCGTAAAGATCCGACCGTTTGTTTTGTTGGAGTTACGAGGGGCGTTTTTCGAGGCCTTTTGAAACGGCCGCTGTTGGCCTTATGCGAACTGCTTTTGGTGGTCCGGTGCGGATTCGTGGATCACGCGGTGGACGGTAGCCCGGCTGATGCGATAAGTCTTAGCGATCTCGCCAAGGCTCTGTCCGCGCCGGCGATCTCCGAGTATGGCTTCACGGTCCAGAGCGAGCGTCGGACGGCCGATAGGCCGGCCTTCAAGGCGGGCGCGCCTCATGCCGGCGCGGACCCGCTCGATGATCAGGTTGCGTTCGAGCTCGGCGATGGCGCCGATGATCACGACGATGGCGCGGCCCAGCGGGCCGTCGGTGTCGATGTTTTCCCGGAAGCTGACGTACTCGATGTTGAGCCGGTTCAGTTCGTCCAGAACATCGAGGAAGTGCTTGACTGACCTGGCAATCCTGTCCGATGCCCAGACCAGCACGATGTCGAACTTGCCGCGGCGGGCGTCGGCCATCATGGCATCAAGCCCGGGGCGTCTGGACTTCGTGCCGGAGATTTTGTCTGTGAACTCGGCGACGATCTGGAAGCCGCGCTGGACGGCCAGTTGACGGAGGTCGTAAAGTTGTGTCTCGGGGTGCTGATCGATGGTGCTGACTCGCAGATAAAGGGCGGCGCGCTTCATGGCAGCTACAAGGATAACACACATATCTGAGATACGTACAGCAGTCGCCGATGCCCTTTCCCCCGATGTAGAACACGGCTTCGTGGGCTACACTGAACCTCTTCGCCGTTTCATCCAGCCGGAAGGATACACACCCCAGGTCAACGAAATACCCAACACCATGCCTTCTTGGATACCTGGTGAAGACTACCTGATCAACTTCCGCAAGGGAGATCCCTCCATCAAGCTGGACGAAGGCTATGCCCGCCTGCCAGGCAAGGGCTACGAAGCTCTGCATCCGGAACTGGAAGGACTCAACCCCGAAGACTACCCTGACATTGCCAAGATGCGCATCCTCGGTGATGTGGCTCCCTACAGCAGGGAGTACCAGAAGTACGCGGCACGCACCCGGGCTCAGAGCCGGGACAACCCGGCTCTGGAGGCCGAGTACGACCGCATCGCTGAACAGGTCCGTCAGACCAAAGAATCCACCATGCAGGTGGCTCAGAAGCACTTCAACGTCCCTGTCGACACGGTCGAAGGAACCGTAAAGTCCGTGAAGGGCTTGGATGTCGAGCTGAAAGAGTATCCGGGCAGGACCTTCCGCTTCAGCTCGGTGGGCGGCAGCATGGCGGATCTGACGGCGGAGATACTGGGACGGTCGAACAATGTCCATGAGACTACGTTCCTCCCTCGCGCCGCACATAACATCCCCTCGCGCGCGCGGGGGAAGACTCCGGCCCCCCGCCTCCGGCGCGGTTCCATCGCAGCCCGGCTCTCTCTATCTCTGTCTGCGTCTCCAGCCACCGGCACTCTGTAGCGAGTTGCTTCACGCATCATGCTCAGTACGATTTCCGAAGGTAGCTGATTTTGGCGGGGATGAAAATGACGGGATAGCTTTCCTATGGCGACGTCAGGGAATGCCGGTTTATCTGTCCACTAACACCTGTCACGCCGCGGCTCTTCTGGGCGGGTAACCAGTTTTGGTTACTTTCGCTTGCCATTCCCGACCATGCTGTAAAAGTCATGGTCGGAAAACTTCCGTGAAAACGACGGAATGAGTACCTCCCACACGTGTCATAAGGGCTTACTGACCAGTTAG
>CAYQSI010000232.1:0-1860 GCA_964420185.1 uncultured Occallatibacter sp.
TTCAAGCGATCAGGTCGGCACATTGCTCGATGATCCGCGCGTCAAGGGCGTCGCGCTTACCGGATCAGAGCAGGCGGGTGAAGCGGTGGCGTCTCGCGCCGGCAAAAACCTGAAGCGATCGACCATGGAACTGGGTGGAAGCGATGCATTTATCGTTCTGGAGGATTGCGATCTTGAGTACGCCGTCAAGATGGCCGTCCTTGGGCGCATTGGCAACACCGGCCAGACCTGTATCGGCGCGAAACGCTTCATCGTAGTTGGGCCGCGAGCAGACCAATTCCTGAACGCTTTTCGTGACGCATTGGCGCAATTGAAGCCAGGCGATCCATTGGATGAGAGCACTACACTAGGTCCTTTGGCTTCCGAGTCCGCGCTGAACCTCTTGTTAAAACAGGTCCGTGAAGCTGTTGCTCATGGCGCGCATGTATTCGCGGGAGGCGATCGGATTCGGCATCAAGGCGCGTTCATGAAGCCGACGATCCTCACCAACATCGCGCCTGACAACCCTGCCTTCCAGCAGGAGTTCTTTGGCCCGGTTGCCCTCTTTTTCCCTGTGAAGGACGAGGAGGAAGCGATTGCGTTAGCCAACAATTCTCCCTTCGGTTTGGGCGGCTCGGTCTACACGTCCGACGTCGAGCACGGTAAACGGGTCGCCAGCCGCCTCGACACCGGGATGGTCTTTGTCAACTATCCCTTTATCAGCGCACCAGATCTGCCATTTGGTGGAATCAAGCGGTCGGGCTATGGGAAGGAGCTCTCCAATCTCGGCATTCAGGAGTTTGTGAACAAAAAATTGGTTTGCGCGGCAACATCGGCCTCGATCAATGTCTGATAGCGGCACCTGATGACCCATACGACAACGTCTATCGCCGTAATTGGCAGGAAATTCAACTGATGATTTGGCCCTGACAAAACGCACTGGAGTAAAGGTAATGAATCGGTTTGAAGGAAAGGTCGTCATTGTCACCGGAGCAGGCTCTGGAATTGGTGCGGCGACGGCCAAGCGGTTTCTGGAAGAAGGTGCGACGGTCGTTCTAAACGGGCGGCGAAGGAACAGGCTTGAGGACACGGCGCAGGGTTTTCCGCGCGACAAAGTCCTCATTGACAGTGGCGATATATCCGAGAACGAGTATGTTCTCGGAATGGTGAAACGAGCGGTCGACGAATTCAATCGAATCGACGTCCTGGTGAATAACGCAGGTATTTCTGCGTTTGGGTCGTTTGGTGGAACTTCCGAAGAAGAGTGGCACAGGGTGATGAAAACGAACGTAGACAGCGTGTTCTACACCATTCGCGCCGCCTTACCGCACTTGCTCGCGTCAAAGGGATCGATTGTGAATGTGTCGTCAGTTTCGGGCCTTGGAGGCGACTGGTATGCCAGCTTTTATAACGCGTCCAAGGGCGCCGTATCGAATTTGACGCGCTCCCTGGCCCTTGAACTGGCCCCTCACGGCGTGAGAATCAATGCTGTTAATCCAAGCCTGACTTTGACCGAGATGACGGCAGCGTTCCAACACCATCACCCGCTAATGGAGAAGACCCTTGAACGTATCCCATTGGGACGCGGCGCAAAGCCTGAGGAAGTCGCGAGCGTAATCGCATTCCTGGCCAGCGACGATGCCTCGTTTGTGAATGGAGTGAATCTTCCTGTCGATGGTGGAGTGACTGCCTCGAATGGACAACTCAACCCAACCGCATTTCTGAAGGACTTCGGGCTGAACTAATCCCGATCATTCGACGGAAGAACCGTTAGACCAGCCAACTCTGGGGCTGACTCGAGAAAGAAGCAACTATGACATCCTTGCTTCAGCCGTTCTCTCTCAAGGGCATTACCCTCAAGAATCGTATTGGCGTGTCGCC
>CAYQSI010000233.1:0-1847 GCA_964420185.1 uncultured Occallatibacter sp.
GCCCCCGTTGTGATCGTGGCCGTGTAGAGAGTGCTGTAGGACAAACTGGCTGATGGAGTGAATGTCGCGACGCTGCCTGTGCAACCGACGGTTCCCGCTACGGCCGTCGCGCCGGGGCCTGTGACGGTAAAGGTCGTGGATGTGAGCGTACCGCAGGTCATCGCTTCGTTAAAGGTCGCGGTGAGCGCCTGCCCAACTGGCACACCGGTGGCCGCGTTGAAGGGGACTGTGGCTGTCACTGTCGGCGGAGGGGTAATGGTCGTAAAGGTCCACGCGTAGTTCGCAGCCAGCGGCGTGCCCGCCAGGGACGCAGCCCCCGTTGTAATCGTCGCTGTGTAGAGGGTGCTGTAGGCCAGGTTCGCAGTCGGCGTGAACGTCGCTGCCACGCCAGAGTACGTGACGGCTCCCGGTACAGCAGTTCCGCCCGGCCCGGTCACTATAAAGGTAGATGTATTGAGCGCGGCGGGGGTCATCGCCTCGTTAAAGGTGGCGCTGAGTGCCTGCCCGATAGGCACACTGGTGGCCGCGTTCAAGGGGACTGTAGCGGTCACCGCAGGCGGGGGGGTAATGGCCGTAAAGGTCCAGGTGTACTTACTGCTCAGCCCCGTGCCGGCCAGGTCCTGAGCCCCGGTGGTGATCGTGGCCGTGTAGAGAGTACTGTAGGCCAGGTTGGCAGCCGGCGTAAACCTCGCAACCACGCCTGAGTACGTGACGGTTCCGGGTACGGCAACTCCGCCCGGCCCGGTCACCGTAAACGTCGTTGTGTTGATTGTGGCCGGGAGCATGGCCTCGTTAAAGGTCGCGCTGAGCACCTGGCCGACGGGCACATTGGTGGCTCCATTCACGGGGACCACTGCGGCCACCATAGGCGGAGGGGTAATGGTCGTAAAGGTCCACACGTAGTTCGCAGCCAGCGGCGTGCCCGCCAGGGACGCGGCCCCCGTTGTGATCGTGGCCGTGTAGACGGTGCTGTAGGCCAGGTTCGCAGTCGGCGTAAACGTCGCAACCGTGCCAGAGTACGCGACGGCTCCGGGTACGGCAACTCCGCCCGGTCCGGTCAGCGTAAACGTTGTTGCGTTGATTGTGGCAGGGGTCATCGCCTCGCTGAAGGTCGCACTGAGCACCTGCCCGATGGGCACATTGGTGGCCGCATTGGCGGGAACCACGGCTGTCGCCGTGGGCGGCGGGGTAATGGTCGTAAAACTCCACGCGTAGTTCGGACACAGCGGAACTCCTCCCACGTCCTTCGCCCCGGTGGTGATCGTGGCCGTGTAGAGGCTGCTGTAAGCCAGAACGGCAGACGGTGTAAAGGTCGCAGTTGTGCCACTGTAGGTGACGGTTCCAGGTATGGCCGCCCCGCCCGGTCCGGTCACCGTAAAGGTGGATGTACTGATCGTGGCGGGATTCATCGCCATGCTGAAGGTCGCCGTGATCGTCGTGTTGATGACGACACTCGTAGCGCCTGAAGCGGGAGTTGTGGACACCACGGTTGGGATATTGACTACTTCCTGACCGCATCCGGCCATCAACACAATCAATAGTGCCGTTGCGGCCCCTGCGATACCAACCTTGCATGTGTGCATTTGTGTATTTTTCCCAACGGAGGTGACGCGGTGTCCAATACCCGTCATTTTCGTCTGCATGACGTGGAATGACGGCACGAAACGATTTAGCCAAAGTAACAACAAGGAAGTAAATAATCTGTTCAAGACTGCTCATCTTTCGTTAAGAGAGGAATGGCAAGATAATAAGAGTCCTGCATTACTGAGCAAAATTGAACATCTATGTACTGGTAAAGAATGGTAGGCAAGGACAATCGCAGTTATCCAAATTCTGGTCTGTTCACA
>CAYQSI010000234.1:0-1839 GCA_964420185.1 uncultured Occallatibacter sp.
AGATATTCCCGCTCCAGATGCGGGTTCCACTGTGCGCCCGTGTCCACGTTGAACAGAAAGCCCAGATCTGCATAGTTGGAATTGAGGGCCCACTGTTTGCGCAGGTTGAACTGCCGGTTTCCGGGGATGGTGGCGAAGAATGCATTGAGCAGGTTGTAGCGTTCCTCATATAAAAGGCCATCGTGCTGCGCAAACAACTTTTGAAACTCGGCAACGGCGTGTTCCGCCTTGGCGCGATCCTCGTCATAGATCACGACCGACAGCGTGAACTCGCCGAAGTTCTTTCCCTCCATCCCCAGCGCGGTCAGTGCGGCGCCTAACTCTGCTACCGCAGCCTCTTTCGAGTCGTCTACCAGCTCATCGCGC
Source organism: uncultured Occallatibacter sp. (assembly GCA_964420185.1). Lineage (GTDB taxonomy): Bacteria > Acidobacteriota > Terriglobia > Terriglobales > Acidobacteriaceae > Telmatobacter. Next base: position 367 of record CAYQSI010000234.1, read on the forward strand.
GGTCCGGTGTTCTGCCGGTCCTGGAGATTTGAGACGAAGCTGGTCTTCGAGTTATGGTGGTGCCGGCGGCGCGAAGCGATTTCTTTCCGCGCCTTTGCGTTGTCCACTGGATGCCATTCGGTGACGACGTGGAAGTTCGCCGGGATGTCGAGCAGGCCATTGAGGATCAATGGCCGTGTCTCGCTGGGTAACTCTTTCAACGTGAGGACTCGGACATAGTCGTCATCCACACGCAAGTAGCCGCGGTGCGCTTCCAACTCCGAATCGCATATCTGCCAGTCGAGATGACGCGCGCCATACAGGCGCGCACCCTGAATCTTCGAGGGGCGGAAGTTTACGAGACGGCGCAGAATGCGCAATGTCTCCTCCGCCCCTGGCAGCTCGACCGCGGTGAGGTCGTTAAGCTGCCCACTCAAACTTTGTACCTTCTGCTGCAAGCGCAGACGGCCGCGCTCGATCTGCTCGTAGATAAGCGTGCGTTCCTTATTCCCGGAGAACAGGGCGCGCAAGTCGCGCAGCGACGAGCGCGGCTGCTTCGGCAACTGCGACAGCGCGTGGAGCAGGCCGGTCTTTTGGTAGCTGCCGTCGATCATCACGACCCAATAGATATCGATGGAATAGAGCCGGTCCGATTTACTGGCCAGGAATGCGCTGCGCTGTTCTACGGCCGCGCGCACCAGCGGATTCTCATACTCGGCGTGCGGAATCGCGGGCCGGTTACGCTTGAAGAGAATCTGATAGAGACGGCACTTATCATCGAGAGAGCGGAACGCTGCTTCCAGGCGCTTCACGGCATAATCCCGCCCGGCATGGTCGAGGCTCTCGTAATCGACGCCGCCGATCTTGAGAGCGGAGCCGAGATCGCCCGATTTCGTCAGGAAGCAGTGCTCGTCCCAAAACCCGTACAGGTTCACCTGGGCGGGGAACGAGCCTGCCTCCTTCCAATCCTTAGTAATGGCATCAATTCTGTGCATTGTGGTTCCTGATGGTGATTTCCGTGGGTTCCCACTTAAGGGGGTCGTAGCGCCGCCGAAATTTGCTGGAGTTCATGAGCACGCGTAGAATCTCGACATCGTGTTTGGTGGCAATGCGGGCGACGATCACGCCCACGATGAAGAAGCCAATGCCGCCGACCAGCGAGTGCATGAGCGAGAAGATGGCGCCGCCCGTAATCAGCGCGACAAAGAACAGCCTTCGCTCCGCGCCCAGGATGGTCAGCGGGCGGTTCATCGCCTTATAAACTTTGTTCTGCCGTGGACCGCCCTCTGCCATTCGCGTCCTCCTCTCTGCCTGCTAAGTTGTTTGTATTGTGTTTGTTGAGCCTGCCGTCAGGGGATTACGACGGGAACAGCCAGGCCATAAAATTGACCGCGCCTATAGCCATGCCCACGCCGAAAACGATCCCGGCGATGGTCTTCTTCGCCTGGCCCTCTCCGTAAGCGAACATCAGGCCGCCGATCACAATGGCGACCA
>CAYQSI010000235.1:0-1821 GCA_964420185.1 uncultured Occallatibacter sp.
TCGATGGGCTGGCCAAGGGTGCTGGCCTTGTTCTCCTCCAGCGTCTGGAGATCATCCAGGCGGCGCAGGAAGAGCAGGTAGGTGATCTGTTCGATCACCTCAAGGGGGTTGGAAATGCCGCCAGACCAGAACGCATCCCACAGACGGTCAACTTGATTGCGAAGTTCTCCGGTAACCATATATGTATGTAGGGTAATCCCCTACGCTGCCTCCAAGGTATATTCGGTTGCGGTTGGAATGGAGTTTGCCAATGAGTTTCAGGCAGCTAGAGCGTCCACAGGTCCTTGGCAACTTCGGCTTGAGCCCGGCGGAGGCTATCGATCTCTCGCTGAAGTTGTGCCTCTCTTTCGAGAACGTCCCCAGCTTGCTGAGCTTGCTCGACTGTGGGCACAAACACGGGCAGGTTCATCAGCAGCTTCAATTGGATGAGCGGGATGGTGGCGCCCGAGACAACGGTCTTCAAAACTTCTTGCCCTACAGGTGATCGAAGTTGTACGGCAAGCGCACGGGGATCAATTGCATTCTTTTTGGTTCGAAGGACGATGGCTGATTGGCCGGCGACCCAAGCGCCAGGGCCTGGGGGCGGAACATCCGGGGGCACAATGCCGACTTTTCCGACGCTACACTTAATGATCAACACAATGTCGAAAGGACGCAGAAACTGATGGGCTTTGTCGATCAACACTTTGGGGTCAATCCAAACTGTTCGGCCCGGAGCACTGATATATCCGAAGGGCGGGAGATTGGCAGCGCCGATTTCTTTCGCTTCAACCGAGGGCTCTCTTCCCGAGGTCGTCGGCATCGGCCGGATCGTACTGACTACGCCTCGGTATTCCACCGACTCCAACGTGGAGCCCAACTGGAAAAGACGCTTCGTCGTGTCAGGGAACCCGCGCGCTGGCGAAACCTTCCGGCTATTGGCGGAAATGAGCGAGCGTGGACAGGTCATCTATTTAACGCATCACGAGCACTTGTGCGATATTGCCAGAGGTGTCTGTCCTTCAGTGAACTTCTACAATCTGGAGCAAATGGCGCACGCAGCGGTTGTGAAATGAAAGAGGCGCTTCCCAAGGGCGCGTGGATTTTCTGGCTCGAAGGTGGACTGTGTCACCCGGCCCCTGGAAGCCATCCTGATCCAGTAAACACATGTCGCAGCTGATCATTCCAGAAAATGATTCCTCTCCTTTCCGCCAAACCTGCCGGCAGTTTTCCCTGTTCAGCCTCCTTCCGTTGCGTTTTACACCCTTCAGATCATCTCTCCGATAGCCCATGGCGTCGTTTCGGTATGTAAAGGAACTCCCAGGCTGGACAGGCCCTCGGCCGATTATCGCCTATCTACAGGTGCGGACGACCGCCCCTCCCGTCGCTTTTCTCATTCCCTTCACTCATCTGGAGCGTCCCCTATGCAAACCCCAACGCTTTCATTGGCTGCGCGCTACCCCGGCCTCGAAGACCTGATCGAAAAGGCGCGAGCCTACATTCACGCTGCCAAAGCCCCTGCCACCCTCCGCGCCTACCGGACAGACTTCGAGGACTTCACCAGGCTCTGCGAGGCCCACCTGCCGGCGACTCCCACAACCGTCGCCCTCTATATCGCCGACCGCGCGGGCTCCCTTCGCTCGGCCACCATCACCCGCCGGCTGACCTCGATTGCCTCCGAGGTCTCGCTCCGCGAGCATGCGGTTGACGTGGGCTTGCGCCTCGCGCGGTCCGCCATGCACGGTCTTGCTCATGTATATCCGATTCTTTGTCTATGAATCGCGGACGACGTAGATGCGAACGAACCACGCGCTCCGTCCGCGGCCAATGATCTGGCAGGTT
>CAYQSI010000236.1:0-1802 GCA_964420185.1 uncultured Occallatibacter sp.
CCTGGCCGACGATGCGCGCACTCAGGATGCGCGAGGTCGAGGCCAGCGGATCGACTGCCGGATAGATGCCCAGCTCAGAGAGCGGGCGGCTCAACACCGTGGTCGCGTCCAGGTGAGCAAAGGTGGTGGCCGGAGCCGGATCGGTCAAGTCGTCGGCCGGCACGTAGACGGCCTGCACTGAAGTGACGGAGCCTTTGCTGGTGGAAGTGATCCTCTCCTGCAACTCGCCCATTTCAGTGGCCAGGTTGGGCTGGTAGCCCACGGCCGAGGGCATGCGGCCCAGCAGCGTGGAAACCTCGGAACCGGCCTGCGTGAAGCGGAAGATGTTGTCGATGAACAGCAGCGTGTCAGAGCCTTCGACGTCGCGGAAGTACTCGGCGACGGTCAGGGCGCTGAGGGCCACGCGCAGGCGGGCTCCGGGCGGCTCGGTCATCTGGCCGTAGACGAGGGCGCATTTCGAATCCTGCCAATGCCCCGGCTTGATGACGCCGGACTCGGTCATTTCGAGCCACAGATCGTTGCCCTCGCGGGTGCGCTCGCCCACGCCGCCAAAGACGGAGTAGCCGCCGTGGTTCTTGGCCACGTTGTTGATGAGTTCCATGATGACGACCGTCTTGCCCACGCCGGCGCCGCCGAAGAGGCCGATCTTGCCGCCCTTCAAAAAGGGCTGGATCAGGTCGATGACCTTGATGCCGGTCTCGAACATCTCTTCGTGGGTGGACTGCTCGTCGAACAGAGGAGCAGGGCGGTGAATCGGCATGCGCATCTTTTCGCCGATGGGGCCAAGATTGTCCACCGGGCTGCCGATCACGTTGAGGACCCGGCCCAGAGTCTCCTTGCCCACCGGCATGCTGATCGGGCCGCCGAGATCGATGGCCTTCATGCCGCGGACCATGCCGTCGGTGGCTTCCATGGCCACGGTACGCACGCGGCCCTCGCCCAAGTGCTGCTGCACCTCGAGGATCACGCTGATGGGCGTGGGCACGGTGAAGCCCTCGCTGGTGACGCGCAGCGCCTGATAGATGGGCGGCATCGTCGCTTCTTCAAACTGCACGTCCACGGCGGGACCGGAGACCTTGATTACCTTGCCGATATTCTCTGCCATTTTTCTGCCTTCCGAAGTGCTAAGCAGCGGCGGCGCCGCTGACAATCTCAATGATTTCCTTGGTGATGGCGGCCTGGCGCACGCGATTCATATGCAGCGTGAGCGCGTCGATCATATCCGAGGCATTGTTGGTTGCCGAATCCATCGCCGTCATGCGGGCCGCGTGTTCGGCGGCAACCGACTCCGTCATGGCGTGGTACAGCATGGAGGAAATGTATTGCGGCAGCAAGCCGTTGAAGAGTTCATCGGCCGGCTGCTCGTAGATGTAGTCCACCTGGGCGGTGCCGAACTTGCGCGATTCCTCGTCGGCCTCGGCCGTATCGACCGGTTCCAGCAGGATGCCCGCGCTCAAAGCAGCCTCGGCGGCGCGCTCGCGCTCGGCTTCGGTCGGCTCGGTGGCCTCGGCAATCTGCGGAATGCCGATCTTCATGATGGGCAACAGCCGTTCGACCACCAGCCGTTGCGAAATTACCGATTTGAATTCGTTGTAGACGATGTAAGCGGCGTCGATCTCCTCGTGCACGTAGCGGGAGATGATGCTCTCGGCCAGCTCCAGAACGCGGCTGTTTTCCAGCTTCAAAAGCATTCCCGGATGGTCGCCGGCGACCTCGACGGGCGCCTTGCGCTCGCGGACCTGCCGGGTCTGACCGCTGTCGTCTTTCTGCTCGGTGTAAACGGCTACCGGATAGCGGCGGCG
>CAYQSI010000237.1:0-1789 GCA_964420185.1 uncultured Occallatibacter sp.
ACTCCTCAGATTCAGCCGTCGGGATTGCAGAGGTCTCGCCGCGGCGGGAAGGGGCCGGACCAGAGGAGACACTGGCGGCGGGCAGAGCTGGAAGGCAAGAGCGGGTATCGGCAACTGGAATGTGCCTAGCGTTGTGCCCATGATCTCGCCTTCGCCATCGTGCGCTTGATGTAGGCAGCCTTCCTGGAGGGGTTGGGGTCGCGGGAGAGGTAGAGGCTGTCGAGGGTCGTGGCAATCGCATCCTCCGGCATCCGTAGCGACAATGCGGCGACGCAATAGGCGAGGTCGGCGGCGGCAGGGCGCAAGTGGAACTTGGGCGCGTTGCGGAAACGCTCCAGGGAGAGCCATGAGTGAGAGGCCCTTCCCGCAGTGGCAAAGGAATTGGCGCTGTGCTGCGCGGCGCGCGCTTCTCGCTCCTGTTCCTGGAGTTGGTAGAGTTTCGTCATTTCAAGGCGCAAATAGGCGGCTTGTCGGTACTGCACCCCCGCCGCACTTCGCAGCAGAACATAAGGATAGAGGCCGTTGTCCTTGCGGTACTTGTGTTTGCAGTTGGTAAAACCGGGGAGACGGCCAAAGCGCCGCCAGTCGGCGGCGCTGGGGTCTGCACTGTACCGCTTTGCAAGGTTCTGGGCGATGAATGTGGACAACGGTGCCAGGTACACCCCATCGTGCTTCAACCAGGCTTGGAAGTTGCCGAGACTGGTTTCAACCACGGCGCACGGCTCAAGACCATCGCCAGCGAGCCGGTTTACGGAATCCAGATTGAGGTCGTCGAGAACGGTGAAGCGGTGCTCTCCCGCTGGCCGGATGTAGATGTGCGCGCCGCGTGCATTGTGGGCCTTGAGGAGCGCGAGCTGGGAGAAAACGCTCCCCGCAGACAGATTGGATAGGCCGGGGAGCATTCCCCGGTCGCTCAAGATACCCAGGTCGTAGGCCGGCGCGTCAAGAGCGGCCAGCATCCGCTCGACGGCGTTCCGTGTTCTGTCCATGACTGACCTCCTTTCAAACAGATTTGCCAAAATGACCCGGAATCGTGTTACATTCATCATTATTGGAATGTACATGGCACTACGAGGCAAATGCAAGGACGGGATGAGGTCGGAATTGAGGAGTCGATGAACCAGGACTCGCACACGGACGAGAAGCAGGAACGGCTCAAAGAGAAGCTGCGCGATGAGCTGGGGCCGGTGATTGTCGGCCTGCTCGATCAGTCCAGCGGCCTTGAGGACATTCTCGTCAACGAGGACTCCCGCATCTGGGTGAAGCGGACCGGATCGCCATTCGAACAGGTCGGCGAGTTGCCCAGCCGACAGGCGCGCGGGGCAATGATGACGATTGCGTCCATGCAGAAGACGACGGTGACGGAGATGCGGCCAGTTCTGGAGACACAGCTTCCCATCTGGAAGTACCGCTTTGCCGGATTGATTGAACCGGTGGTTCCGTCACCGTCGTTTGCTATCCGCGTCAAATCGGACAAGAAGCGAAGCCTCAGAGACCTTCAGCGGCAAGGCATCCTGACGACGAAGGACGATCCACGCAACCGCCGTTCACAGCAGGAAGACTTCATCGACTCGGTCAGGAACCTCGACCACCTTGAGGTCATTCAACAGGCCATCGTCGCTCACAAGAACATCCTGATCGTCGGTGGCACGGGCGCGGGCAAAACGACGATCGCCAACGCCATTCTCGAAGAGATTGGCACGCTGACGCCCGGCGATCGCGTGCTGGTAATTGAAGACACGCAGGAACTTCTACTCGATTCCGCGAACAGCCTGAGCATGTTGGCGAC
>CAYQSI010000238.1:0-1788 GCA_964420185.1 uncultured Occallatibacter sp.
CATACAGCCTCCAACGCGCTGAAGCACACTCCCGCACCATTCCACCGCCGAGCCTACCTCGCACCCAACTGGAGCGATAGACAATGAACGCAACCAACTCTCTCTATCGGAAACCGCGGACGCCTGGGTACCTGGGAAACTACAACTGGCGGTCAATCTTGCTCGGCCTGCTTCTCATCATCGCGACCAACATCGTCACTACACAACACATCGCCTCGCACTTCGACTACCAGCCTGCACTCGGACCGCCTCTATTCCAAATTGCCTCTTTAAGGCTGTACGCCCCGTACAAATGGTTCCTCTGGATACTCAGGTTCGGCAGCTCTGCCGACCCACTTGTGCGACAGCCACTGCTGACCTCGACCCTGATTGCAGCGGTAGGCTTTGCGCTCTCGCTCTTCGTAGTCGCCGCACTCAATATTCATCGCAACAAGAAACTCACCGAGGACACCGAGGATCTTCACGGAAGCGCGCGGTGGGCCACGGAACAGGAAGTCCGCAACTCAGGACTCGTCAATCAGATGCACGGCGTCTACATAGGCGCCTGGCACGATGAGAGAACCGATTCGCTCGAATACCTCAGACACGCAGGCCCGGAACATATTCTCGCCTTTGCGCCGACGCGGTCCGGCAAGGGCGTCGGGCTTGTCATCCCAACGCTGCTCGCGTGGGAAGAAAGCGCGGTGATCTTCGACATCAAAGGCGAAAACTGGGACAGGACCGCTGGCTATCGAAGCGCCGCAGGGCACGTCTGCTTTCGCTTCGCTCCCGTCGAAGAACATGGAGCACGTTTCAACCCGCTTGCCGAGGTGCGTGTCGGTACGCTCCGCGAAGTATCCGACGCGCAGAACATTGCAGAGATGCTTTGCAGAACCGGCAAAGAAAGCGCCCAGGACGAGCATTGGATCAAGTCGGCAACCAGTCTCGTAACCGGCCTCATCTTGCACCTATGCTATGTCGCGCGACGGAAGAATCGCTTTGCGACGCTAACGGAACTTTCCAACTCACTCACACCTCTGATGTCCGACCTGACAATGCCCATCGATCTGGAAGGAATGGACCAGCAACAGATGAATGTTGCCCGCGAATACTTTTCCCAGGCCATGAGAACCCCGCACATCGATTCGACAAACTACTGGAATCTTCGCGACGGCCAAAAGTCGCTTGTGCATCCTGTCGTCCTCGAAAAAATGCAGGAGATGCTCAACAGAGAGGACAAAGAGTTCTCCGGCGTATTGTCCACAGCGAAAACAGCACTCATTCTTTACAGCGATCCTCTCGTTCAACGCAGCATCGAAGAGAGCGACTTTACGATCAACGATATCAAGCACTTCAAATACCCGGTGAGCCTCTACCTTGTTGTGCCCCCAAGCGACATCGAGCGCCTCAAGCCACTGCTCAGGCTCATCTTTACCATGACAGTGAACCGATTGACTGAGGAACTCGAAGAAGTACGGAACTCCAAACTGCGACAAGCGCTCAAGCCAGGCGAGACATTCAAGGCCCGCCCGGACAACCGCGTCCTGCTGTTGATCGACGAGTTCGCGACATTGGGCAAAATGCCCATCTTCCAGACCGCATTTGCCTACATCGCTGGCTACGGCATCAAGGCATACCTGATTACGCAGGACATCGAGCAACTCAAAGACACATATGGCAACCACGAGAGCATCATCTCCAACTGCCATATTCGAATTGCGTTTGCACCGAACAAAACCGAGACCGCAGAGGCGCTCTCCAAAATGGCGGGAACGGCCACCATCCTCAGAGCGGCCGTCAGCTACAGCG
>CAYQSI010000239.1:0-1756 GCA_964420185.1 uncultured Occallatibacter sp.
CCCACCTCGTCGCCGTCCTCCACCATCAAGTGAGCGCCGCGAGGCAACAGGTAGCGCTTGTGCGCCTTGGCGTTCTTCACCACGAAGGTCGGCTGCCGCTTTTCATCCGGTGCATCGGCAACCACCCAACGCGAGAGGCCCGTCACTTCGTCCACTTCTTCGTTGAGCGTTACGCCTTCCTGCAAATCCTTGAAGACCACATTGCCGCCGATTTCGGTCAGGATGGAGTAGGTGTACGGGTCCCACTCGGCCAGCAACTGGCCCAGCTTCACCTGTTCGCCGTCCTTCACCCGCAGGCGCGCGCCATAAACCACCTGGTAGCGCTCCTTTTCGCGGCCTCGCTCGTCCTGAACGGCTACCGAACCGGAGCGGTTCATGGCCACCAGCGTACCGTCCTTGCTCTCCACGTAATTCAGGTTGATGAAGCGCACAAAGCCGTTGTTCTTGGCGTCCAGGCGCGATTTGTCCTGAACGCGGCTGGCCGTGCCGCCCACGTGGAAGGTACGCATCGTCAACTGCGTGCCCGGCTCGCCGATCGACTGCGCCGCAATTACGCCGCAAGTCTCGCCCAGTTCCACCATGCGCCCCGAGCCCAGGTTGCGCCCGTAGCACAGCGCGCAAACGCCGCGCCGCGACTCGCAGGTCAGCACCGAGCGAATCTTCACCCGCTCAACGCCCGCAGCCTGAATCGCCGAGGCAATCTCCTCGTCGATGCCCTGGTTCACGTCCACCACAATATTGCCGTCGTAGTCCTTGATCCGATCCAGAGAAACACGGCCGATGATGCGGTCGCGCAACTCCTCGATGATCTCGCCCGACTCGACGATCGATCCCACATAAATGCCTTCGACCGTGCCGCAGTCGTACTCCGTCACGATCACGTCCTGGGCCACGTCCACCAGCCGCCGCGTCAGGTAACCCGAGTCGGCCGTCTTCAACGCCGTATCGGCCAATCCCTTGCGCGCGCCGTGCGTCGAAATGAAGTATTCCAACACCGTCAGCCCCTCGCGGAAGTTCGCCGTGATGGGCGTCTCGATCACCTCGCCCGAAGGCTTGGCCATCAGTCCGCGCATGCCCGAAAGCTGGCGAATCTGCTGCTTCGAACCACGAGCGCCCGAGTCGGCCATGATGTAGATCGGGTTGAAGGCTCCTTCGTCGTCCGCCTTCTTCATGTTGCCGAACATCTCGTCGGCTACCTTGTCGGTCACCGCCGACCACATCTGGATCACCTTGTTCGAGCGTTCGCCGTTGGTGATCGCGCCGTCCATGTACTGCTTCTGGACTTCGATCACCTTCTTGTCGGCCTCTTCCACGACGGTGTACTTGCTGTCTGGAATCACCATATCGTCCAGGCCAACCGAGAGTCCGGAGATCGTGGCGTAGTTGTAGCCCAGCGACTTGATCTTGTCCAGCATCCCGACCGTCACTTCAAGGCCCAGGTTCTGGTTGCAGTAGTTCACCAGTTGCCCGATACCCTTCTTCTTCAACAGGCCGTTGATGAATGGCATCCCCTCCGGCAGCGAGTCGTTCAGAATCACGCGGCCCACCGTGGTGGTGATGTACTGCTTGTTGAACTCCACAGGCTCAATGTGCGTCAGATCCTGGTCGTCATAGGCCGTGGTCAAATCCAGCACCTTGCCCGTGTAGCGCAGCCGGATGGGCGACAGCGTCTCCACTTCCTTGGCTTCCAGCGCCATCAGAATCTCTTCCGTGTTGGCAAAGACCCTTCCCTCGCCCTTGGCGCCCTTCTTGGCCT
>CAYQSI010000240.1:0-1742 GCA_964420185.1 uncultured Occallatibacter sp.
TTGTTGCTGGTGGCCTGCTGACCGTTCACGTTGATGTCCACATCGCCCCGGCCCAGCGCGATGTTGTTGGTCAACGGAATGCTCGTGCCCGGCGACAGACCTAGCAATTGCTGGTAATTGCGCGTAGGCAGCGGCAGTTCATGCACTTCCTGCTCTTGCACCACGCGCCCGGTGGTTGCGGTTTCCGTCTGCACCAGCGGCGCCTCGGCCGTCACCTGGACATTAGTGGTCGCCCGGCCTACTTGCAGCCGCGGCGAAACATCCACGGTCTCGGTCACGCCCACCTGGATGCCTCCGGCGGTATACGTGGCAAAACCCTGCGCGGTCACTTGAAGCGAATACTCGCCCGGCTCAATTCCAGAGAAGCGATAGTAGCCCTCGCGGCTGGACTGCGCTTCGCGCGTCTCTCCAGTTGCCGCGGTCAACACGATCCGGGCGCCCACCACTGCCGCGCCGGACGGATCGTGCACCGTGCCTGCAATCTGTCCCGATGTCGCTGTCTGCGCCGCCATCTGCCCGGCCGGCGCCAGCAGGCACAACAATACCCCGATCAGTCGGATTCTCATGCGTCACCTCAGTTTCAAATTGCCAGGCTTGCGAGATTCCTTCTTTGGGTTGTACTTTTGCTGGCCGCTCTGCCCGGCTTGTCCAGCTTTGGCTTGCTCACGGCTGGACTGCTTGGGGCTGGCTTGCTCTTGGCTGGCTCGCTCTTGGCCAATGGGCGCTTGGCCGGCGGGGGTTGGCCGCCACGGTCTTCTCTCCAAATGCCGTTAAGAGCCAGATCGATGATCCTCCGGATCACGGTGTCGTCCGAGACCCCGAGGTGCTGGTTGCCGCCGAATAGGCGTTCCACCAGAAAATAGGTGAGAATCTGCAGGTAAATCGTCGCAAGTACAAAGCCGGGATCGATGCCGCACCACGCGGGATTTGCAGAAACCTCGTTCAGTTCCGCGTCCAGTCGCCACTTGAACTGTTCCGGAACATTATGAAAACTATGCGCAAAATGACGGTTATTGAACTCCACCACGTCGATGTACATCAGCTTCCAATAGTCGGCGTGTTCGAAAACAAACGACCGGATCTCTCCAGCCAGCAGTTCCAGGCTTTGCTTGGAGAAGGGCGGTCCCAGGTTCTCCACCTTGTTGGCGCGCCAGGCCCGGATGCGCTTCTCGTAGCTGTGCACCACGCTCTCAAACAGCGCTTCCTTGGTGGGGAAATATGTGTAAATGGCGCCTGTGGAAACCTGCGCCAGCTCGGCGATGTCGCGGATGTTGGTGCCGTGAAATCCCTGGCAGGTAAACAGGCTAAGGGCCGCCTGCTCAATCTGGCTGCGGTTCTGTTCAGCCCGTTGTTTTGCAATCTTCGGCATGGCTTTAAAGAACGAACGTCCGTTCAAAAAACGAACGATTGTGTTTCTAGCAAGCCCCATAGAAGATTGTCAAGAGATTTTTTAGGATTTTTCTTGGGATATCTTTCCGCCAGGCTTTCCATCTCCCCAACTGGACATTGCAGGGCACTAAATGCTGTTCTTGCAAGGAAGCCAAGCGAATTTCGACATCCGAATGGACGTCCAAGGACGCCGGGTTACTTTCCGATGCAGAAGGTAAGAATACGTTCGTACCCCAGTGTTTATGCTGGTTTTGGCGAGTTCATCTGTTTCTGGAGACTTACTGGAGACTTAATTTTGCCGACCTGCCCGGCTGACAGAGTCCGCGTGACCTGACTCCCTGGGCATTCGGAGG
>CAYQSI010000241.1:0-1737 GCA_964420185.1 uncultured Occallatibacter sp.
CGCTGGTCTGAATCGGAACAACCTCTTGAGACTCCACACCTATTCCCTATTCCCTGTTCCCAGCACCCTCTCCCACAACCACCGTTCCACCAGATCCTCCAGCGTCTTGCCCTGCCAAACCCCGCTCTCTCTTCCGCATCGTCCCATCCTCCTCAAAAAAGTAAGCCCACCCACGTTAGTGAGCAGGCCCTACTTCAAATGTAGGAAAAAGGGGCAAAATGATATGCAAAAGCGCTTAAATCGGGGTTATTTTGGGCTGTTTTAACGATTTATGTCGACATCCAACCGGAGTTTCGCGGCTCTTCCGGCGACCCGCAAGCCCTCCGTTTTGCGAAATGGCTCGCGATTGCTCAGTTTGCAGCCTTGGAGCGCGACAGATTGCCTTCTTTATCGATGCTTGCAGGACAACATGCGCGTCGACTTGCAGCGGGACAGATCGCTGGGACGGCTTCTGTAGCAAACCCGCAGTGATTGGTTAGTTGAAGGGTGGGCCACCTGCGATGCTTGGGAGGGCCGTCAGCTCTCCTTGCGGTAAAGCATGTCGCGGATGGTTCGCCGCCGGGCTTCGTTCATTTCGATCTCGGCCTTGCGGGCGTCGGCGTCCAGAGGGGGCTTTTCGGCGGACTCGGCGGCCTCCGGTTCGCTGCACGCTGGGCAGCGGTTGGCGAAGCCGGGCTTGTCCGGCCTCAGTTCGAATTCTTCGGAGCAAATGACGCAGGTTTTGATCGGGAAAGCCATACAAATCCATGATAACGCTCTTCATTTTGGCTGATCTTACGATGCGCGACGGCCTTGCATGGGGATGGTTTCAGCAGCCGGGGAAATGCAAATCGTTGAAAATAAATTCCCTCGGGGGATAAATGAATGGGTTGAAACCCATTCCTACCAGCCCTCGTGATTCTGTTGGCTTTTCTGCGGAGGTTGAACCCCCAGCCTTCCTCCGGACCGGGTTTTTCCGCAGACAGTCTGGTGCGCATTGACCCGGCTGGCCCGGCGGGCTGAGGATTATGATGAGTTTGCTTGCCTTGCCCCTGAAAGGAGCCATCTCCATGTCCCAGGAATCGAACCTGCCGAACGACAGCCTGATTCCTCCCCAACCGATCCCTGCCGGCATGGAGGAGATGTTTGAGATGATTGCCGCCGGGCTTTACAGTTTGGCCTCGATGCTGGTGGGCGAAGGCGAGGAGAGCGAGCGGCTGGTGGAGACGGCAATTGCCAATGCGGAGGAGTCCGTCTGCCACGATCCGCAAGAGGCGCGCAAGAGCATCCAGCGAGCGCTGGCGACCGCGGCCCTGGACCTGCTGGCCCAGCGCGGCCCCGAAAGCCTGGCTGCGCCGAAGGGATTGGCGCCGGCCGCAAGCTGCATCGAGGACGACAGCCTGGCCTCGGCCGGCATTTCGACAGAAGAACTGCAAAGGATGATCGGCGGGCCGGAGCGCGACCGGGGGAGAAAGTGGCTGGCGAGCCTGCCGACCGCGATGCGGAGTGTTTTCGTGCTGCGCGCGGTGGCCGGGTTCACCGCAGCGGAGGCTGCCGCGCTGCTGGAAGCGCACGGCGGGCCGCAAGCCGCGGGATGGACCCCGGAAGCGGTGCGCGAGGTCTTCCGCCAGGGGCTTTGTTCGCTGGCCTCGCAACTGATCCACGCCTCGGGAACAGGGGACAGGAAGCAGGGAACAGGGAATAGGGAATAGGGAATAGGTGTGGAGTCTCAAGAGGTTGTTCCGATTCAGACCAGCG
>CAYQSI010000242.1:0-1707 GCA_964420185.1 uncultured Occallatibacter sp.
TGAGATAAAGGGCCAGGGGCGAGCCCAGTCCGCCGGTGCCCACGCAGAGCACGCGCGCGGCTTTCAGTTTCCGCTGGCCCTCCATGCCCACCTCGGGCAGAATCAGGTGGCGCGAGTAGCGGGAAAGGTCATCTGTGGTCAGCTCGGGCAGTGCGGTGGGGCTAGTCGTAGTCGTCATGGTCCAATTCTCGTCTTCAGGTTTCGGGTTAAGAATGCGGTGGCGATTGATTCAATATTCTGCGCCGAAGGCGTCTCCGCCTGGACGGCAAGTCACACTTCGTCACTCAACTACAGGTTAACAAACGCGAACGGCTCCGTTGAGAACGGAGCCGTTCGCGCAATGCCCGGGGTTGAGCGTGAAGCAAAGCTATGGCATGGTCTTTCTCGCTACATCTCGGGCTTCAGCTTCCAGAACTCCGGGTCGGACTTGACCCAATCTTCTGAAACGTAGCTCTGCGCGGGATTGACCGCATACAGCTCAAACCGGTCGGCATCGATGGCCGCGGCGCGAAGTTCGCGCATCTTGTTCTTGTCGTCATCGCTCAGAACCGCAGTGAATTTTGCCTCCTCCGCGTAGCCTTGGTCGATATCGGCCAGCGAATTGTCGGAGGTGAGGAAGACGTAGGAGCCAACCTGGTCGCCGTACTCCACGCGGTATGCGCCCCAATGGTCGCTGACCCCGGCTTTATCGGCTGCCGCTATCCACAGCTTCACCAGATCATTGAAATCCTTCCCGTGGCCGGGACGAACGTGGAGGATGCGGGCTTCCATGAAACGGCCGTGCGAGACGTCGGTCCTGGGCTTGTAGCTCAGATCGGGAACGTAGCTGAGGATCAACTGCTTCGAGTCTTCCAGCAGTTCGCCATCGGCCACGTTGAGGCGATCCAGTTCGGCCGCGATGGCCGAGCCTTCCAAAACCTTGTTAGCCTTTTGCATCTCGGCAAAGGAGTCGAATTTCGACAAATAGATGGCCCGCCCCTTGCCGGACAGCGAGTTGAAAGCGACGTAGTGTACGGGGAACCTGGCCTTGATCATGGCCTGGACGAAGGCGCCTTCCGTCTTGTCGTGGGCCGCGCCGCCCTTGCCGGGCTTGGTGTACTCCACGGTAATTTGCAAGTACTTGGACGCCGAAACCGTTGGAGCCATTTGATCTTGTGCCGCGGCCACTGAACTGCCAGCAACCGCGAGAGAGAGTCCCAACAGAATGGGGCTGAGCTTGTTCATTTGAAAAACCTCCTTGGTTTGCTCGGAGATCGGACGCGAAGGCGGGGAAAGCCGGGGAGTGCGTACGCTCCAAGTATTTGTGATTAGAGCGCGCGGAGAGCCCGAAAGTAAAGGGGTTTTATGCTTATTTAGATAAATTTTGTCCAATTTTCGTAATATGCATCCCCGCCGCATACCTATTTCCAAATTTGCAGGGGGCGGAGATGTTCAAAAGTCAGTTGCGATCGGGGCCAATGCTCTCATCGTCCACCTGAATCGTCTGCGGCTCGAAGCGTTTGTCCTCTTCGCTCATGCCGTTCAGCAGAAAGGCGTTGGTCTCGGAGGCCTTGCCCTGGGCGACACGCGTAATGAGATGGCAGCAGCCCAGCCAGTGGGCCTCTTCCAGGTCGGTCGGCGACCAGTACGCCGGGTGGTCGGGGTGGGAGTGGTAAAAGCCGGCGATCTCCAGGCCAAGGCGGCGCGCCTCGCGCTCAATCTTCACCA
>CAYQSI010000243.1:0-1679 GCA_964420185.1 uncultured Occallatibacter sp.
TTACTTGATAATCTCCGAGATGGTGCCAGCGCCCACCGTGCGGCCGCCTTCGCGGATTGCAAACCGGAGACCCTTTTCCAACGCCACCGGCGTAATCAGCTCCACCGTCAACTGCACGTTGTCGCCCGGCATCACCATCTCAACGCCCTCGGGCAGCTCCGCCACTCCCGTCACGTCCGTCGTGCGGAAGTAGAACTGCGGACGATAGCCCTTGAAGAACGGCGTGTGACGCCCGCCTTCTTCCTTGCTCAGAATGTACACTTCACCCTTGAAATTCGTGTGCGGCGTGATCGATCCCGGCTTTGCCAGAACCATGCCCCGCTCCACGTCTTCCTTCGGTATGCCGCGCAACAGAATGCCCGCGTTGTCGCCCGCCATGCCTTCGTCCAACTGCTTCTTGAACATTTCCACGCCCGTGCAAACCGTCTGCCGCGTCTCGCGGAAACCGACGATCTCGCAAGCTTCGCCAACCTTCACCTTGCCGCGCTCGATGCGCCCGGTGACCACCGTGCCGCGTCCCGAAATCGAGAAAATATCCTCGATCGGCATCAGGAAGGGCAGGTCAACCGCGCGATCCGGCCGCGGTACATACGTGTCCACCGCTTCCATCAGCTCGTCGATCTTCGCTTCCCATTCCGGCTCGCCGTTCAACGCGCCCAATGCCGAGCCGCGAATCACCGGCAGATCGTCGCCCGGGAACTGATACTTGGTCAGCAGTTCGCGAACTTCCATCTCCACCAGGTCGATCAGCTCCGGATCATCCACCGCGTCGCACTTGTTCAGGAAAACCACGATGCACGGTACGCCTACCTGGCGCGCCAGAAGCACGTGCTCCTTGGTCTGCGGCATCGGGCCGTCGGTCGCCGCCACCACCAGGATGGCGCCGTCCATCTGCGCCGCGCCGGTGATCATGTTCTTGATGTAGTCGGCGTGACCTGGGCAGTCCACGTGCGCATAGTGCCGGTTCTTGGTCTCGTACTCCACATGCGCCGTCGCGATCGTGATGCCCCGCTCCCGCTCTTCCGGCGCGTTGTCGATCGAGTCGAACGAGCGGAACTGGATCTTGGGGTTGTTCTTCCCCAATACCTTGGTTATCGCCGCCGTCAACGTCGTCTTGCCGTGATCGATGTGCCCGATCGTACCCACGTTCACGTGCGGCTTGCTGCGATCAAACTTTTCCTTCGCCATGGTCTTCAGTCCCTTCCGTTAGACTTTTTTCCTGTCGCGCCCACCCGATCAGGGAAAGCGCAAAAGCTACTGTCGCGCGCCTCAATAGTAGGCGTACACCTTGAGATACCGCTGCCGTAGTTCCGGCGGCACCGCTTCCACCTGTTGCAGGTAACGCTCGCGAGTGAGGGCCTGGTCCGAGACCGGCAGAGCCGCGTAAACGCCCGCAGCCTCCTTGCCCATCAGGCCGCGATTCAAAACACCCTCGAAGTCGCGAATCCGCAGCTTCAACCGGCCCACGCGGCTCAGAAAAACCTCCACGTCCCGTGCGTCGAAAGCCGCGGCGATAAGCGCATGAAGCCGCGCATACCCCTGTTCATCCTGTACGGCTATCGCTGCCTGCTCGAACTTCATTCCCTGCCTCGCATCGGGCTCACTCAGCCCTTTCGCCTATTTCCAACTCTGGAGCGGGAGACGGGGTTCGAACCCGCGACCAACAGCTTGGAAGGCTG
>CAYQSI010000244.1:0-1677 GCA_964420185.1 uncultured Occallatibacter sp.
TTGGGGTTGAAGGTGGGGCGGATGGCCAGCGCCAGAATCTGGCCGGTATGCACGTCCTGGACGACCACGGTGGCGTTGGCCGCCTGGGTGCTCTCGATGGCGTGGTCCAGCGCCCGTTCGGCCATGAACTGAATGTTCTCGTCAATGGTGAGTGTCAGGTTCCGCCCCGGCTCTGGCTCGCGCTCCGTGGAACCGAGCACATGGCGGCGCGCATCCATGGCCGTATACATGCGCCCGGAAACGCCGTGCAACTGCGGCTCGAACTTCTGCTCCAGGCCACCCAGGCCGGCGTCGTCCAGGCCCACATAACCCAGCACCTGCGCGGCGATTTCGTTGTCCGGGTAAAAGCGCTGAAACTCCTTCTGGAAGTAGATTCCCTTCACGGCTCCGGACTTGATGAGTTCCCTGACGCGGGCCGAGGTTTCTGCGGTCACGCGCCGTGCCACCCAGGCAAAGCTGTGCCCGGCCACGAGGCGGGCGGCAATCTGTTCCTCGGTGGTCAGGGCGTCATCGGGATCGGTGTGGACAATGGCGGCCAGCGTATGAGCGGCTGCCTGCTTGTCCGCGATCTCGGTGGGCACGGCAAAGATGGAGTCCACCTGCACGGTCATGGCCAGCTCGTGCAGGTTGCGGTCATAGAGCACTCCGCGGCGCGGAGCCACCTCGAAGGTGCGCTGTTGCTGCTTCTGAGCGCGCTCCACATACTCCTGGTGGCGCACCACCTGGAGCCAGAAGAGGCGCAGGACAATCAGAATGGCCCAAAACAGAAAGAACAGGCAGATAAGCCAGAAGCGCGCCAGCTTGAGAGGCATGGCGCGCGGCGCAGTGTTGCGGTTTCTGCTGGGTCGAACGGGAGACAACATGGACAATCGCTCATGTGAAGAAACTGCGCCGGATTATTGCACGGCGGAAACTGGAGGAACCACTTGCGCAAGCGCCGGGGCGGAGGCGTCAGGAGCGGTATTGGGAAGAACCATCTGGCCTGGCTGCGGCTCGGCAAAACCCAGCTCGCGGGCCATTCTGTCTATGCGGCTCGGCTGGGTGAGCTGTGCCTCCGACAAGCGCAACTGGCGGTTCTCCTCGCGCAACTGCTCACGCACCTGCTTCTCCGACTCCACCCGGTAGCCGCCCTCGATGGCGCTGAAGTGCTGCAACCCATAGATCATGGTCAACAGGAAGAGAACAGTGATGGCCTTGGAGAAGAGGTGAATCTGGCGAACCCGCACCGGATCGGGCGTTTTGATCAGGCGGCTGTTGTCAAAGTGCTTGGGGAAGAAGAACTCCGGCGTGCGCATACCCCGCCGCCGCTGAGCTTGCTGGTCCATCATCTCGGCGTTGCGCTCGGCCACACGTGCGTCCCAGCTTCTGCCCGCTTCGAAATAACTTGTTGTGCACGCCGCCATGGTGTTTCTCCCTAGCTGTTGGCTATCCTCTCGGCCGCTCTCAGCTTTGCGCTCCGTGAGCGCGGGTTGCGCTCCAACTCTTCTTCACCGGCCGTAACCGGCTTCTTGGTGAGAATCTCCCAGATTCCCTGCCGCGCGCCATCGCGCAGGCTGTCCTTGACGATGCGATCTTCCAGCGAGTGAAAGCTGATGACGGCCAATCTTGCGGAGGGCTTGAGCAACCCGGGTGCGGCCTCCAGCAAACTGCGAATCTCATCCAGCTCGCGATTCACAT
>CAYQSI010000245.1:0-1665 GCA_964420185.1 uncultured Occallatibacter sp.
CTGGTCTCGCCGTCGCGCACCTCGATCGGTCGTGTGCGCCGGTCGAGGTGCGTCTGGAAGTCCTTATCACAGGTCGCTTTCTGATCGGGCGACAATGCGTCGTATCCGTCTTTCTCACGAAGATACGAGCCCTTATGGGGGGCTTCCGCCTGATTCTCCAAGGCGTCAAGTTCTTGTTGAGCGTCGGCTTCCTGGATCGTGGAAGCCGCTGCGGGTTCTGGAGAGACCACCTGTTCGGGTTCCTGTTCCTTGGTTCTGGAACTGCGGCGTCCCGGCTTCGTGGTTTTCTCACTGGTTTCGAGAGGTGCAACTTGGGTGGCCATACTCTTGGCATCGCTTTCTGTGCGCGACTCATGCGCACGGTTGAGGTTGTTGTCGAGGGCGCTCTATCGTTCTAACGAGTTGAGCGACTTCCGGGGGCTATCGCGCTGTGTTGTCGGCAGCGTCGTCCTCTTGTTTATAATCATACCTGTATTACGTCAGTTGTGTAATATACGCAGAGGCGTTACGGAGGTAATCACGCGAATATGTGAATGGTCTTGTTTATCCCGATCTTCCGAGAGCGCGCTCACGGCGGGTCTGGCAGGTTTGACGGCGCGGCCAGGATACCCTGAGTGGGTCGAGGGCCTGGGACGCTTCCATATATGAGGAGTGGAGAATTGTGCTGCTTGCGGTTTGCTCACGCACGTGGAATGCGAGTTCTGAGTCGCCATACGGAGATGAGCCGACCTGGAGATCCAGAATTCCATCGATCGGCTCTGTTCGGACTTCGCCTGAGGCGAGTTGTGAAGTCAGAATTCGGAGTAGGTTGCTTCCGCAGGGAATCCAGAGTGCGGTGTTCAAGAGGTGGTCCGCGTGCTCACGCCAAACCCGCAAAGGTAATCTTTGATTGGCAGCGCAAGTCTGTTGGCGTCATCCTTCTGGGAAAAACACGAAGATCACGCCCCTTGCTTTGATTGAGGAATGTGCGTGGAGGTGGCGGGGTTGTGGAAGAAAGACCCTACCGGGTATGTCCGATGAGGCTCTCTTTATCTCCTCGGCGAGCACCCAACTGATGTTCCGCAGCGCCCCGCCAACGAAGCGGAGCACCGCTTCCGTTATGCTGTGCAGCACCGTGTGAACATCGGGCTGTGACACGAGCCCGTAGAGACTTCGACCAGTGTCCTATAACTGCTTCCTTCCAATGAATCTGAATCGCTTCGGCTCTTCATTCTTCACCCGTATTACGGCTCCACGTCTTGGCAAAAACGTTGGTGTGGGTACTCTGCCCTTTCCGCATCCATTTCAAGAATGAAGCGGCACCGCTGTCTCGCTTCGCAGATTACTCCATTTGGGAATTGGCGTTCGTTGCTGCCACAACGCGGTCGAATACGTGCCCGACGAATTGCTCATCGATCTGTTCATGACGGATCAGCAACCGGGTGAGCAGGGGCCCGATAATCGTTTCCATAAAGACACTCACCTCCGTGTCGGCAGGGAGTTGCCGCTTCTTGATTGCTTCTTTCACGATGGCTCGAAACTCCCTGTCGCGCGGCGAGTAAACACGTTCCAGGAATTGCTTGTGCAGGATTGGATTGTCCTGAAGAGCTGTCAGAAGACGGGCCACGACAATGCCGTTTTCACCGGTGAAAAAGCGTCCTACCTGGAGTACATATTCCTTGAGGC
>CAYQSI010000246.1:0-1656 GCA_964420185.1 uncultured Occallatibacter sp.
CGAAGGCGAACAGTTCTCGGAGCGCAGCGACGCTGGCACTTCGATTGTGCAAGAAGTGTTCGCCATCGTCAAGTGAAACTTATCCGGAGCGAAGCGGAGGTAGCCGGGCCGCTAGCCAAGAAAGGGGTGCGGGGAAAGGACGGCACGTCCTGTCCCCGCCTCGGCACACAGTGACCCGGCGAGCGTTAGCTCGGCGGCTGCGGGCCCCGCTTCTTGCGCATGGAATCCCCGCGCATCTCGATGCGATGAGCGTTGTGAACCAAACGGTCAAGGATGCCGTCGGCTGCCGTCGGGTCGCCGATCTGCTCGTGCCAGCGCACCACCGGCAGTTGCGAGGTCAGAATCGTCGAGCGGGTCTGATAGCGATCCTCGCAGATCTCCCAGAAGTCGCGTCGCTCGGTTTCAGCCAGCGGCGCCATGGCCCAGTCGTCGATCACCAACACGTCGATGCGGCTGAGCCGCGCCAGCAAACTGCGCAAACTGCCGTCGGCGCGGGCGATGGCCAGATCGCGGAACAGCGCGACGGCGCGCAGGTAGAGTGCCGAGTAACCATCGCGGCAGGCCTTCTGGGCCAGCGCGCAGGCAACGAAGCTCTTGCCAACGCCGGTGGGTCCGAGCACGAAGATATTTTCGTGCTGATCGACCCAAGCCGACTTCTGGGCCAGCGCGCGGATCACGCTCTTGTCCAAACCGCGAGATGCCCGATAGTCGATCTCCTCGACGCAGGCCCCTTTCAGCTTGGCCGCATGCAGTCGCCGCTCCAGCGCCTGATTTTCCCGCCAGGTCCACTGTTGGTCCACCAGCAAGCCGAGCCGTTCGAAAAAGCTCAGCTCGCGCGCGGCCGGATCTTGCTCCTGTGCCTTCAAGGCGTCCACCATGCCCAGCAACCGCATGGCCGTCAGTTTTTCCATCATCGGTTCTTGCAGCATGTGAGTTCTCCTATTCGAAGTATTCCGATCCGCGGATGTTGTCGTGAGCCGGCGTGGCTCCGGGCGGCGGAGAGGACAAGGGAATCTGGTCCAACGAGTTCTTCAGAATCGATTCCACGCTCTTGTAACGGCACGCGCCAGTGAGCAGGGCGCGCTCGGCCGCGGCTTCCACGCGTTGCGCGGAGTACTCCTCCGCCAGCCGGATGATGCCCAGACAACCGCGATAGCCCATCTCCGGATGTGGCTTGTCCCCCATGATGCGCTCGAACAATTGCGCCGTGTTGGGGCCGATAGTCCCGGCCCAATGGACCATGCGCGAGGGCGTCCACTCCAGGTGCGCGCGGTGACTCTTGGGGCGGTGCTCGTCGATGGTGATGGCCTGTCCGCGCCCGCGGCTGCGCAGGTGCGATGCCACGCGTGCGCCTTTGTGCAAAATCTCGACCGTGGTGGGCGTCGAGCGGATCTCGACCAGTTCCCGCACCAAGTTGTAGGGCACGCTGTAAAAGTTGGCATCGAAGCTTACGTGATAGTCGATGTTGACGCGGGCGCGCGACCACTGGCTCAGATCGAACGGCTCGGTGGGCAACGCCTGCAGTGCGGGCCGGTCCACGGATTCCCACAGGCTGGTGCGCGTGCCGTCCTTCTTGCGGAAGGGGCGATGGTTCAGCTTGGCGAGCAACTCGCGGATCGCCTGGTTCAGGTCTTCGAGTGAAAAGAACTTGTGATG
>CAYQSI010000247.1:0-1638 GCA_964420185.1 uncultured Occallatibacter sp.
AACCCGCGACCAACAGCTTGGAAGGCTGTGACTCTACCACTGAGTTACTCCCGCCGATACAGCAAACAGCTAGCACTTTCTCTTCTGCTGTTGGAAGGCTCAACAACCCTTCCAACCACCGCAATGACTGACAACTGTCAACTGTCCGCTGTCATCTGAAATTCTGGAGCTGATGACCGGGTTTGAACCGGTGACCTCTCCCTTACCAAGGGAGTGCTCTACCAACTGAGCTACATCAGCCCTTCTTACAACTCTACGGCGTCGTGCCACCGTTTGCATCCCCGCCGCGGCGAATCTTCTCCGCATGCCGGGCCAACACCGTGCGCAAAGCCAGTCCGCCAAGAATCACCAGCGGAATCAACCGCAACTCCACCGGCCTGGCGCCTACAAAAACTTTGCCCTCGCCCAGAGTAAACCACGCCAGCGCCGCTAAAACCGCATACAGCGCCAGAGCTACCCAATACTTCCGGTCCAAATCCAAACCGGTACTGTGAAGGCTCTCTATCCTGCGCTTCCGGGCGGCAAGCTCAAGATTCGATCCTGCTTGCCTCCATCCGCGCATATCAGCCCTCAATTCATGGTGCACAGGGGAGGATTCGAACCTCCGTAGCTCCAAGGAGCGGCAGATTTACAGTCTGCTGCCATTAACCGCTCGGCCACCTGTGCCCAACCCGCCTGCTCCCCGCGTTCAACCCACTTCAGCACGCCAATTCAGCGCATTTGACCCCGCCCGGAAAACCTCCGGTCAATCGGAGCATGCACCTCAGTGGAATCGCCGCAGAGGACAGGTCCGGCACTCCAAAACCTCAAGCGCCGGAAAAATCTTTTGCCGCTTCAGTCTCCGTTTTCAGCTTCCCTAAAGTGGAGCTGGCGAAGGGATTTGAACCCCCGACCCTCTGATTACAAATCAGATGCTCTACCAGCTGAGCTACGCCAGCCCTTCCCACCCGGAGAACATCCCGGAGGCCCGAAATCCGCGCGGGCACACTGACCCTCCGCACGTACTACGGCACAGAAACTAAGGTTAGCACACCCCGGTGAGCGGAGCAAACCGGAGCGAAACAGACAAGAAGATCAGGCGCAAATGGCGCTACTCACTCCACGCCATGCGCAGCGCGCCGGAGAGGGGGCCAGCGCCCATCAACTGCACCAGCCCGAGCACCAAGCTCATCGCCTTCGGCGTCGCGCCGTTGGGCCACAGGTCGCTCAGCGGCCGCACCACGCCGTTCGCGTCCGGATGGTAGACGCGCTCGTCCCAGGTCCGCGAGCCCTGCGGAAATTCCGGATAGTGACGAATTGCGTCGATGGTCGATTGCAGAAGGCGATGCTTCCACGGCTCCGCGTATTGAGGCATGAAGAGTACATCGCTTTTCTTCTCGCGCCGTATTTCATGCACGAACTCAGTAAAGCTGCTCGCGTTGGTCAGATTGATGTTGGCGTTCGGTTCCACGCCGTGACGGTCGCCGCCTGAAATCAAGAGCATATTCCACTGTTCGGCCAGCCGCCGCACCGCTCGGTTTTCATCCCAGTTGCGCAGCCCGTTCAACTCCAGCGCGTGTAGAAAAGCGCCGTTCTTTTGCAGGAATTCGTTCACCAGAAACTCGTGCTTCTCCTTGCCGATCAGGTAAAGATCCCACA
>CAYQSI010000248.1:0-1637 GCA_964420185.1 uncultured Occallatibacter sp.
GGCTCTGTAGCAGAATCTGTGGGTAGAATCTGTGAAGTTGGCTGATTCGAGGTGAGCCTGTGCTATCTCGATGGGCCGTGGAAATGACGCGTTGTGGAAACGGTGGAATGCCAACGGCAGGCTTTCCACCGTCCCCACCAACGCTTGGAAATCGCACCGGCGGCGATTTCCACATTCCCACCGCCCCGGCTACGGTTACCCTTTCTCTTAAAAGAACCAAAACCAAAGGCCATAGGGGGACCGTGGCGCAAGGAGAAGGTCACGGTGGATTGCCCTGAAGAATAGCTGATCTCCAGCCGGTTGGATTAATCTGCAGTTGAGAGAAAGAGATTCCTCCACCGAGGAGACCAGCCATTCAACTGCAGGTTAAGACCATTTTGAATCGGGTGCAACGTTTCGTGGGCTTCGTCTACCGGGAGGTCCGCATGCTTGGCGTGCAGGGCCGACCCGAGTCGATCGAGATCAGCGTTGAGCCGCATGGCGGAATACCCCGGCGCTGTTCGCGTTGTCAGCACCCTGCGCCGGGCTACGACTGCTTGCCGGAACGGCGCTGGCTGTTTGTGCCGCTGTGGGGAATCCCAACCTACTTTTGCTACGCGCCACGGCGCGTCCTGTGCGCTGAGCACGGGGTGGTGGTGGAGCACATCCCCTGGAGCGACGGCAAACGTCCCGTGACGTGCGCCATGATGGGGTTCCTCGCGCGCTGGGCGCGGCGGCTGAGTTGGAGGGAAACGGCGGGCGCGTTCCAGACCAGTTGGGAAGCGGTCTATCGGTCGGTGGAATGGTTTGTCGAGTGGGGCTTGGCGCACCGCGAACTCCGCGGCGTCGCCTCCATCGGGGTGGACGAGATTCATTGGGGACGCGGTTTGCGGGCGGACAACTTTTTGACCGTCATCTACCAAATCGACACGCACTGCCGACGCCTGTTGTGGGTGGGGAAACGGCGTTCGCAAGCCACGCTACGGCGGGGCCTGAAGGCTCTGGGGCCAGACGTGGTCAAAGGGCTGCGGTTTGTGTGCAGCGACATGTGGAAACCCTACTTGCAAGTCATCGCCGCCCAAGCGGGTCACGCTTTGCACGTGCTGGATCGTTTTCATATCACGAGCCATTTGAATGAGGCAGTCGATCAGGTGCGCCGAACCGAGAGCACGCGCCTGCGGGCCGGGAGCACGAAAGCCGCACAGCGACTTAAGCATATGCGCTGGACGCTGCTCCGCCGCGGCAGTCGGGTACACGGGCGAGCCCGGCAAAAGCTGAATGCCCTGCTCGCCAGCAAACTGGCCACCGCGCGGGCCTGGGATTTGAAGGAGACCTTCCGGTACTTCTGGCACTACAGATCCCCGATCTGGGCCGGAGCCTTTCTCGACTATTGGTGTTTCCGCGCCATGCGCAGCCGTCTGGAGCCGATGAAAAAGGTGGCCCGCATGTTGCGTGCTCATGAGCCACTGATCTTGAACTGGTTTCGGGCCAAAGGAGAGATTTCTAGCGGAGTGGTCGAGGGCCTCAACAATAAGATTCGAGTGGTCACCAGACGTTCGTACGGCTTCCGCACCTACGAAGCCATGGAAATCGCCCTTTATCACAACTTGGGCCGACTCCCGGAACCAGAATCAGCCCATAGATTCTGCTGAGGAGGC
>CAYQSI010000249.1:0-1634 GCA_964420185.1 uncultured Occallatibacter sp.
CAGGACGGGAGTCCGCGCCGCTAATGATCCAGCACCAGAGAATTTGTGCGGCGGCTGGGCTGGCTCTGACGCTGGCGGCTGTGAGCGGCTGCGGTCATCGGAAGGCCGTTGCACCGCTGACAGAGCCGCAGGCCGCGCCGCCGCCGCTTCAGGCGCCGGCTCGCTCCAATGCTCCGGCGCAACCGCAGCGCATTGCGCCCACTCCCGCGCCGCCGGGAGGCGTCAGCGCCGACGATCTGGAATTTGTGAGGACGCACAAGCCTATCCTGAGCGAAGAGGGGCTGGCCACCTGGTATACCGCGGCCCGGGGGCGCAAATCGGCCAACGGGCAGCTCTTCAGCGACCACACGCTGACCGCGGCTCACCGCACACTGCCAATGGGTTCGCTGATCGTCGTCACCAACTTGACGACCGGCCAATCCAGCCCCATGCGCGTCACCGATCGCGGCCCCTTTGTCGAGGAGCGGATTCTGGACCTCACCATCGCCTCGGCCAAGGCCACGGGCATATACCGCATGGGCACGGCACGGGTGCGCCTCGATGTCTACCGCACTCCCAAGCCCATCGCGACTGGCGGCCGCTGGTGCGTGCAGATCGGCGCCTTCACCAGTGAGCGCAAGGCCAACAAGTTCAAGGCGCAACTGGAGCGCAAGTACCCCGACTCTACCGTCATTGACTTCCCCGGCGAAGCCAGCTACTGGGTGCGCATCCGCCCTGAGGGCGACAACCGCGAGCAGGCCGAGCGAATCGCCCGCAAGCTGCGGCCCGCCGAGGGCGCGGCGTTCTTGACAAGGCTTGATTGAGAGCTTTCCACCTACTCCGGCGGCGGATAGAAAGGCAGCTTGTCGTTCTTATTATTGGCGCGGCGAATAGTCACGTCATCGAGCAGCAGCGCCGGCGCCAGCACCGTCTCCGGCAGGCTGCCTAGCTGATTGTTGGCAAACAGATCCTTGCCGGCGGCCACGATCCCGGAGCGCAGAGTGCGCAGATCCAGATCCTGGAGCCGCGCGCCGCGAACCAGCGCGCGCTTGCCGTCTGGAGTGACCTTGTAAAGCAGGCGCGGGTCCATGTCGCCGGCCATCGCCTCGACAAAATAGACGTTCGGCAGGCCGCCGTCCTTGGCCATATCGATCAGCTTTCGGTCCAGGTCCGCAGCAGCTAAACCGTCCTTGGCTGTGATGCGTAGTACCCCGATCGACGACTGCGGCACGCCGAACATTGCGGCGCGACCGTGGCCGTTCGAGTGAGGAAAGTCGCGCACCGGCTCGCGGCCAATCAGATAATTCTCCAGCTTGCCGGCGACGACCAGCTTGACCGCCTGCTCTGGAATGCCCTCTTCGTCCACATCGTAGGCGCCCACAAGGCTCTTGCCGTTGTAACTCTTCACTCCCGGATCATCGACCACATCAAAAGAATCCGGCAGCACACGCGCATGGTAGCTGGAGGCGAAAGGCCCATTGGTGCGCGCCTCGGTGCCCAGCGCCGGGCGGCTAGCCGTGAACGCATGAGCCAGCAGTCCCTTGAGCGTGCCCGCGGCGGCATCGGCATCTATCAGCAACGGGCCGTGATACTCTTCCTCGACCAGCGGAGCGGCGCGCAACTCGGCGAGACCCTGGATACATTCAATGGCATGA
>CAYQSI010000250.1:0-1632 GCA_964420185.1 uncultured Occallatibacter sp.
GGAGTCTGCGCGGCAGAAGTTTGAGGGGCATTTTCTCTGTGTAGATTGATGCATGGAATGTGCGCCGGATTCACGGAAAGCCCAGTATTTATGCGGGTTTGAGGGTAGATTAGGGTATGCCGGTGAGCTACATGCCATACGATCCCGAAGCCCCCCTTCTTCTTCCCCCGACCCTTCAGGAATGGCTGCCTTCAGGCCACCTGGCGCACTTCATCTCAGACACTGTCGACGCGTTGGATTTGCGGGCGTTCCATGACCGGTATGGGTTCGGGGGACGCCGCAACCAACCCTTCCATCCGGCGATGATGGTGAAGGTCCTGCTCTATGCCTACTGCACGGGCGTTTTTTCCTCCCGCAAGATCGCTCGTCGTCTCCTTGAGGATGTTCCGTTCCGCGTCTTGGCAGCCGGCAACTACCCGGCGGCCCGCACGATCTGCGATTTTCGCGCCTTGCATCTGAAGGAGATGGAAGACCTGTTCGTGCAGGTGGTGAAGATCGCCCGCGAATGCGAGATGGTCAAGCTCGGTACGATCGCGGTCGACGGCACGAAGGTGAAGGCCAACGCATCGCGTCACAAGGCGATGAGCTATGGCCGGATGGTCCAATCCGAGAAGGCTTTGCAGGAGGAGATCCGAGCCCTTCTCGAGAAGGCTGGAACGGTCGACCGGACCGAATCGGCAACGAAGGATCCGACGCCGGATCTTCCTGCGGAGATCGCTCGTCGGGAGAAGCGATTGGCGGCGATCCAAGAAGCCAAGGCACGGCTGGAACAGAGGCAGCGCCAAGCCGATCAGGAACGTGGCCGCACGGAAAACGACGAGCGCAAGCCTCGCGGCAAGGACGGAAAGCCCAAGGGCGGAAGCAAGTACAAGCGGGACTTTGGCATTCCTGAAGACAAGGCCCAGGAAGGTTTCACCGATCCGGACAGTCGCATGATGAAGCGCAACGACGGCGGATTCGACCACGGCTACAACTGCCAGGGTGCCGTGGATCGGGAGTCGAGGGTCGTCGTGGCGGCAGAGGTGGTGGATTGCGCTGCCGATTCGGGATGCCTGCCCATGATGGTCGAGGCCGCCAAGAATGTGGTCGGCATCTATCCCCAGCGCGTGTTGGCCGACGCGGGCTACCGCAGCGAGGAGGTCTTCGAAGAGATGGCCAAGAAGCCTGTGGAAAGTGTCGTGGCTTTGGGCCGTGAAGGCAAGAAGGGATCATCGATCGATCGCGAGAAGAAGCCCCGCACGGCGGCGATGGCCGAGCGCATGGCCTCTCCAGAAGGGCGATCCGCCTACCGGGACCGCAAGTGGATCGTCGAACCCGTCTTTGGGTGGCTCAAGAACGTCCTGGGCTTTCGACAGATGAGCATGAGAGGCATGTCGAAAGCCAGAGCTGAATGGAAATTGGCCTGCACCGCGCTGAACCTGCGCAGGATGCATGTCATGGCGCAGGCGGTCACGGCATGAACGAGGTCAGACCGTCCGGATCGAGCGATCAAAGGACCCAATCGCGATGAAACCAGAGTAAGGGAAGCCTCCAAAGGGCGCATCCAACCCACACCAGACCAAATATCGGCAGGACCTACCCCAAAACCAGGAAACCCGAAAATCCGCCAACAGTACTGCCGCGCAGACTCCT
>CAYQSI010000251.1:0-1628 GCA_964420185.1 uncultured Occallatibacter sp.
TGCTGCCCATTGGGAATCCGCACAATGCGCGCATGAGGAGCGATGCGCCGGATAAAGGAGACATACACGCGCCATCGCGATGCTCCATTCTGGAACGGGTTGATAGAAGACTCTGGATCGAGCAATTGATACAAATACTCAACGACGTCGGACGGAAGCGAGCGGACCCTCTCCGGGCGGCGTCTTCGGCCGATATGCAGCTTAGCGTGGGTTAGCTCCAGCCCCCTTAGCCTGTCTCTGAAATCTTCAAGCCGGTCGGGCTCCGCGGAATTTCTACATCTTCGTTGTAAATTCTCCGTGACAAATTGAATCGCAAGCTGCCAGCAATCCTCGCTGCCAGCCGTAATCGAGGTCGCGTTTCTGATGCTGAAGAAGAATCCTCCGAGGGCGTCGCATAGCACTTCGACGTCGAAGTCGGTTAAAGCATTATCCAGACCTCCGGGGCCTAGCAGCGCGTCCGCGTGCAGGTATAAACGCTCCAGTTGACCGAGTTTCTTGCCTACAGTCGCCGGAGCGAGATCGGCAGGCAAAAAGGATGCCCATACGGCCGCCCAGAACCTGGGCAGCCCAACATCATCAACCAGAGTGGGGCCACAGAGTGACGGCGGAGCGAGGCTTCGGAGATTGACGAGCATTTCACCTCAGTGAACCGCTGGCCTATCAACGCAAGAATGAGCTGATTGACTGCGGCCCAATAATAGGCGAACATATAGCGAATGTCAAGGGGGAGCATTTCGGGTCACATCAGACCGAGGCGAGAGGAAACCAGATCATGGAAATAAAACACTCCAGTTGGTTTGCAGCAGGCCCGGAGGTCCAGCAGGCGCTAGTGTCGCTATCCGATGGCGCATTTAGGCTGTACTTCTACCTTTGTCTGAACGCAAGCAGAAGGACCGGCAGGGTTTCAATAAGCTACGCTGACCTCGCGCACACGTTGACAAGAAGCCGCCGTTCAATATCGTCGCATTTTGACGAATTGCGGCGCCAAGGCATCTGCGTCATCCAACCCGCAGTCAATCAGCATCATTGCACGGAGGTTGAGATCGCAGACGAATACTGGCCATATACGAAGGAGAACAACAGCATCCAGCCCTCGAAGGGTGAAGAGTACCTCGCACGGATTAAGTCTTTCCTGCTCGCGAGAGCCTGCATTCGGTGCGCCTACACGGCAGCAGATCAGATGTATGCCCTCGATCTTCTCGCGAGGGATGTTGCGCTTGACCAGATTGAACGCGCCATTAAGCTGGGATGCTGCCGGAGATACATCAGCCTTCTAAACGGCACCGCTAGCGACCCGATCTTCAGCCTCTTGTACTTCCGGGACGTAATCGAAGAGGTGTGTGATCCCGAAATTCCATCCGGGTACTGGGACTATGTCAGGCTGGAACTATTGCACTTGGAAAAGAAATGGGCCGAAAAGCAGAATGCCGGCTGTGATGCAAATTCTGCATCAGCAGCCGGACCGAAAAACGAGGAGACGAGATGATGCTTTCAATATCCTCACATCTCTCAGTGTTGCTTGATAAAAGGCAGTTTTCTTGGTTTCAAAGCAACAGATAAAAAACTGCCTTTTCGCCCGATAACAAATGGAATGTCAAGCCGTCCCATGAATGAACCGTACAGCATAC
>CAYQSI010000252.1:0-1626 GCA_964420185.1 uncultured Occallatibacter sp.
GCAGGGAGAGCTCGCGCAGCATGTTCAGGTTGCCCTTGCGGAAGAAGTTGGCCAGCGACTGCTCGACCTTTTCTGCCGCGTAAATCTTTCCCTGGCGCAGGCGAGAGCGCAGTTCGTCCACGGTAACATCCACGTTTACCACTTCGTCGGCGCGCTTGAGGAAGTTGTCCGGGACGGTCTCGCGAATGACGGTGTTGGCGGAGCGGTTGACGGCGTCGTTGAGCGTCTCCAGATGCTGAATGTTGACCGACGTCATCACGTTGATGCCGGCTTCGAGCAACTCCAGCACATCTTCGTAGCGCTTGCGGTTTCTGCAGCCGGGAACATTGGTGTGGGCCAGCTCGTCCACCAGCACGGTGTGGGGATGGCGGGCCAGGATAGCGTCCAGATCCATTTCTTTGAGGTTGACGCCGTGGTAGGGAATCACGCGCTGGGGCACGATCTCCAGGTCGCGGATGCGGGCCTCGGTTTCCTTGCGCCCGTGGGATTCCACCAGCCCGATGACTACATCCATCCCCTGCTGGTGCTTCATCCTGTAGGCGTCGTTGAGCATGTCGTAGGTCTTGCCCACGCCCGGCGCCGCCCCGATGTAGACACGGAGCTTGGCGGGTTCCTGCTGGCGTTCCAATTTGATTTCTGCCATGGCGCTAGCCTACCTCGACGGGATGACGGATTTCTTCGACCGCCGCCACGGGAAGAGTAAAACGGAAGGTGCTTCCATGGCCGAGGCGGCTCTCGACGGCAATCTGGCCGCCGAGCGACTCGACGAGGCGGCGGGCCAGCGCGAGGCCAAGGCCGGAGCCCCGCTCGGAGAATGTATTGAAGCGGTCGAAGACGGTGCCCAACCGGTCGGCCTCGATGCCGCGGCCGGTATCACGCACCGTGAAACTTACAAAGTCCTTGATTTCTTCGGCGGCCAGCAGAATCTCGCCCTCGGGCGGCGTGTAGCGAATGGCATTCGAGAGCAGGTTGTCGAGGATGGATCGCACCGCGCGCCGGTCAGCGCGCACGAACGAGAGATCAGCGTAAGCCTGGACCTCGACGCGAATGCGTTTCTCTGCGGCGTCGTCGCAGAAGCGGTCACGAGCCTCGTTCAGAGCTTGCAACGGGCGCAGGCGCTCCATGTCGAATTCGCGGCGGCCTGCGTCCAACTCGGCCACTTCGATCAGGTCGCCCATCAGGTCGTCCAGCTTCTCCGATTCGTGGCTGGCATCGGATACGAGTTCCGCTTGCAAGGAGAGCAGTTCTCCGCCAAAACCCTGGCCGAGAGCGTAGAGGCAGCGGCGCAACTGCAAGAGCGGGTCGCGCAGCTTGCGGCTGGCCACGCTGATGAATTGCGTCTTGAAGCGGTCGGTATCCTGCAGGGTGGTCACGTCTTCGAGCGTGGTCACTGTGCCCAGCAGGCGTCCGTCGGAGTCGCGCATGGGCGTGGTGCGCAGACGGTAGCTGCGCTCCTGCTTACCGATGCGCATCGGCAGCATCGACGCCTCGTCCTCGGTGGCCACGGCCTTCTGCATGGAGACGGCATTGCGAATGGCGTTGAGAATCTTGTCGCCGCCGGGGGTATTGGCCAGCGCCATGCGGTCGGTGGCGGCTTCGCCCATCAACTCCGCCGCGGACTGATTC
>CAYQSI010000253.1:0-1620 GCA_964420185.1 uncultured Occallatibacter sp.
CTTGGTGCGCTCGGCCAGGCGGCGAACCTCGCCGGCGACGACGGCGAATCCGCGGCCGTGCTCCCCGGCGCGGGCCGCTTCGATGGCTGCATTCAGGGCCAGCAGATTGGTCTGCTCGCTGATCTCCTGAATCACGCTGACCACCTTCCCGATCTCCTCGGAGCGGTGGGCGAGAGATGTCATCTTCTCCGAGACGGTGCTGGTGGCCGAGGCAATCTTCTCCATGGTCACGGCAGTAGCTTGCATCACTGCGCCGCCCTGGTTGGCTGTCTCGGCGGAGACGCGGCTGGCGCTGGCGGCATTTTCCGCGTTGTGGCTGATCTCGCCGATGGTCGCGGTCATCTCCTGCGCCGCCGCGGCAATCTGGTTGGTCTTGCTGGACTGAGTATTGGCATTGCCGGCGGTCTGGACCGATCGGGTGCTGATTTCGGTGGTGGCTGCCGAGAGCGTATCCGCGCCCTGGGCTACGGATTGCAATACGTTGCGCATCGCGGTCACACTGGTGTTCAGGGCGATCGCAAGGCGGCCAATCTCGTCCGTGCCGGATTCATCCATGCTCACCGTCAGGTCCTTCTCCGCCACGCGCTCCAGCGCGACAGTAGCTGCCTGCAAGGGCGGCCCGATCACGCGTGTGAGTATCGTGCCAATGAGCGCGCAGAGGAGAACGATCAGGAGTGTGACCCCGGCATTGATCCAAGTGGCGCTGGCACTGGCGCTGGTGGCGCCGTGAGAGGCTTGCGTGCCGACTTTGATGTTGAGGTCCAGGTCTTCCTGGGTGGCCGCTAACGCCGTTTCCAGAGTGGGTCTCAGGGAGTCGGACAAGAGCAGATCCATTGCGTCGCCGGTTTTGCCGGCGGCCATCAATGCACTGGCGCGGTCACTGCCCTCAAGGTACTGCGCAAAAGCCGACGAGAACTTCTGATACAGTTCGCGTTCTCCAGGCTGGTTGATGAGGGGTTCGTAGGCCTTGGAAGCTGCGTTGAAGGCGTCAAGGGCCTGGTGGCGCTTTACCCCCTCTTCCGTCAAGCACCCCGGCTTCATGCAGAGCAGCAGGTGGAGATCTTCCCGGCGCAGTGCGTTGATTTCCGCTCGAAGGCTCGCCAGTTCAATCACTGCAGGGAGGCTATTGTCGCTCACCTGCGCGTTCTTTTGGGCGATGCTGCGAAATGTGACAAATGTATAGATCCCCAGCAGAATGCAGAGACTGCACACGATGCCGAAGGCGACGATAAACTTGCGGGAGATGGGGAGATTGCGCAGCCAAGCCATTTCAGTAACCCTTTCTCAACGGACTCGTGGATCTCATCGGCAGAATCCGGCGGGGCTTGAGTCCATTCGTTTATGCGGAAGATCGGAGGCCCCTTGGCCGGGGCAGCGCCTGCGTCTTGTCCCGCGGTTTGCGCATTGACTCCCCCGCGCTTGCGCCGTAGGCTCATACCATGGAATTCAAGGTTGTTGAACTGGAACGGGAACCGATCGACTTCGACCTGGAACTGGCTCCGGGCGCGGTCGATTGCGGCTCCGAGGTGGAGCAGCAGGGGCCGCTGGCTACTTCTGGCCAGGCTGAGGTGCTGCACGAGCACCGGGGCCCGAAGGACATCGTCGCCGACATCCGGCTCA
>CAYQSI010000254.1:0-1599 GCA_964420185.1 uncultured Occallatibacter sp.
AGAAACCATGCCGCATCGCCTGTCGCGCGGAGAAACAAGAGGCGCGTTTGCTGGCGAGCCGCTGGCCAGTATTCGAAGTAAATGGACTACAGTGGTCCGGACGCATCCCAGCACCAGTCGGACGTTCGGTAAAAGAGCTGGTGACATGAATTTGAGAATCGGGACTTTAAATGTTGGCAGCATGAAAGGGAGAAGTGGCGAGGTGGCTGACATGGCGGCGAGAAGAAGACTGGATTTTTGCTGTTTGCAGGAGACTAGGTGGAAGGGTGGTAGTGCGAGGTCACTTGGCAAGGAAGGAGCAATGTATAAGTTTTTATGGGCAGGATGTGAAGAAGGGCTGGCAGGTGTAGGAATTTTGGTTGCCGAAAAATGGATCGAAAAAGTGATTGAGGTGAAACGTATTAGTGAGAGGATTATGGTGCTGAGAGTGACTGTTGGTAAAAGCGTCTTGAACATAGTCTCGGTATACGCTCCACAAGTAGGCAGGTCTACAGAGGAGAAGGAGGAATTTTATGGTGTGTTGGGAAAAGTCTTGAGTGAAATATCAACAAATGAAAGTCTATTTGTGTGTGGCGACATGAACGGACACGTGGGTAAAGAGGCAGACGGATATCATGGTGTGCATGGTGGTAATGGGTTTGGCAGTCGTAACATGGAAGGTGAGTTGCTTTTGGAGTTTGCTTGTGCCATGGATTTGGTAATTGCAAACACAATGTTCAACAAGGACGAAGCAAAGAAGATCACGTATGAATCAGGTGGGTGCAAAACAGTGGTTGACTATATTCTGGTGAGAGAAAGTGATCGTGCAAAGCTGAAAGATGTGAAAGTAATCCCAGGAGAGGCTTGCATTCCACAGCACAGGCTGTTGGTTAGTGTGGCACACCTTGGAGCAAAGATCAAGAAAAAGAGAAAAGAATTTGTCAGCAGGCAAAAGGTATGGTGTCTGAAGGAACCTGACGTACAGAGACGTTTTGT
Organism: uncultured Occallatibacter sp.; assembly: GCA_964420185.1. Taxonomy (GTDB): domain Bacteria; phylum Acidobacteriota; class Terriglobia; order Terriglobales; family Acidobacteriaceae; genus Telmatobacter. The sequence continues at coordinate 976 of CAYQSI010000254.1, forward strand.
GGAGAAGGTGCAGGCCAACGAATCTAACAGGGATGCCGAGGACTTGGAAAACATCTGGACGGGCTTGAAAGATTGCTTGTTGCAGGCCACTGAGGAAGTATGTGGTAGAACAAAGGGTCTGACAAGACACACTGCAACATGGTGGTGGAATCAGGATGTGGCAAAACTGGTAGAAGAAAAACGAAGTAGGTTTAAGATTTGGAGCCAGACAAGGTCTGAAACAGACAGGGCAGCCTACTGCAATGCTAGAAAGATTGCAAGCAAAGAGATATACAAAGCTCAGGAGACAGAGCGAAAGAAGTTTGGAGCTAAGTTGAGCGAAGAAGATATGAAAGGTAACTTGTTTAGAATTGCAAAGCAGTTGGTGAGAAGTAACAAGGATGTGGTTGGTAGCGGTTCCGTGAAAGACAGAGATGGTAATATTGCTGTTGATGACTCAAGAATAAAGCAAGTGTGGAAGGAGTACTTCGAAAAGCTACTAAATGAAGAATTTGAGTGGAACAAGGACCTCTTGGAAGATGCTAGCCCGACCAGTGGCCCAGCTGAGCGAATAACGGAGGAAGAAGTACGTGCAGCAATAGCAAAAACAAAAGTTGGCAAAGCAGCAGGACCAACGGGCTTGGT
>CAYQSI010000255.1:0-1594 GCA_964420185.1 uncultured Occallatibacter sp.
TATGTCAACCACTCATTTCACCACCTCTATTCATCCGTGCTCGCCCCAGGGCGGGTTTGCCAATGAACCCTTTACTGACTTCAAGGCGCCGGAGAATGCGCGCGCCATGCAGGCCGCGCTGGACGTGGTCGCCAGCCAACTCGGCCGCGAATATGACCTGATTATCGGCGGCCAGCGGATCAAAACCGAAGGCAAGATCCGCTCCATCAATCCGGCGCGCCCCGCGCAGGTCGTCGGGATTCACCAAAAGGCCGGCTCCGAGCAGGTGGAACCGGCGATGCAGGCTGCCCTGAGCGCCTTCGAGTCGTGGAGCCGGACATCGGTCGAGGAGAGGGCTTCCCTGCTCCTGAACGCCGCCCGGATCGTCCGCGAACGCAAGTTCGAGTTTTGCGCCTGGCTCACCTACGAGACCGGCAAGAACTGGGGCGAGGCCGACGCCGACGTGGGCGAACTGATTGATTTCCTTGAGTTTTATGCTCGCGAGGCACTGCGCCTGCCCTCCGTTAAACCCGCCATTCAGTACCCCGGCGAACGCTGCGAACTGCACTACATTCCGCTGGGCGTGGGCGTGGTCATTGCGCCGTGGAATTTTCCTTTCGCCATCATGGGCGGCATGACCGCGGTCGCCGTCGCCTGCGGCAACACCGTGATTCTGAAGCCTTCGTCCGACGCGCCCACCATGGCCGCCAAATTTGTCGAGGTCTTTGAAGAAGCCGGCATGCCCGCCGGCGTAATCAACTTCTGCCCCGGCTCCGGCGCCACCTTCGGCAACGCCGTCGTCGAGCATCCCAAGACCCGCTTCATCTCTTTCACCGGCTCGAAGGCTGTGGGCCTGGCGATTCACGAGGCCGCCGCGCACACTCAGAAAGGCCAGATCTGGATCAAGCGGACGGTTCTGGAGATGGGCGGCAAGGATTCGATTCTGGTCTGCGCCGACGCCAACCTGGACGCGGCCGTTGACGGCGTGGTGGCCTCGGCCTTCGCCTTCAGCGGGCAAAAATGCTCGGCCTGCTCCAGGGCCATTGTCGAAGCGCCCATCTACGATGCGTTCGTGGAAAAGGTGCGCGAGCGCGCAGCCAAGCTGACCGTGGGCGACCCGGCCGCCAACCACTACGTTGGCCCGGTGATCAACAAGGGCGCGCTCGATTCGATGCTGAACTACATCGAGATCGGCAAGAAGGAAGGCCGGCTGATTGCCGGCGGCCATGCTCCCGCAACCGCGGACGGCGGCTACTTCCTCGAACCCACGGTGATTGTGGACGTGGCTCCCGATGCGGTGATTGCGCAACAGGAGATCTTTGGCCCGGTGCTGGCGATCATCAAGGTGGCCAACTTCGAGGAGGGGCTGAAGGTGGCCAATAACACCGAGTACGGCCTGACCGGCTCAATCTACTCGACCGACCGCGCCAAACTCGACCACGCCCGCCGCGAATTCCACGTGGGCAACCTCTACTTCAACCGCAAGTGCACCGGCGCCATGGTGGGAGCGCATCCCTTCGGCGGCTTCAACATGAGCGGCACCGACTCCAAGACCGGCGGCCCTGACTACCTGACCCTCTTCACACAGTTAAAAAGCGTGGCAGAAAAGCTGTAA
>CAYQSI010000256.1:0-1576 GCA_964420185.1 uncultured Occallatibacter sp.
ACACCCTAGGAGTGTGTCGGGCATAGCGATTTTGGATGGAAGCAGGATAAATCGGCGTAGTGCGCGGTAGAGGGTCTGTTTGTCGGAATCGGGTGTTCTCTGCGATTCCATGCCTTTGAGCCGTGATTCTGATTTGGATGGCCAGCTTTCCGCCGATTTTATGCGGTTTCCAGCGCCCATCCAGATCGGAAGAGCTTCAGCAGGTTGCTGACCGCGCACACCAGCCTCCATTCACTGCCGACATTCTGTTTGCCGCGCAGGCTGAAGCGACGGAAGCCGCGTCGCTCCTTAATCTGTCCGAAGACCGGTTCAACGATCGCCTTGCGCATCTTATAGACCGCGCGGCCGGCCTCGGTCCTCAGCTTATAGCGCATCCGCTCCCGTGGAGTCGCACCAGCAGGCACATCGCCGGTGATGATCTCCGCCGGATCGCCATGTTTGTCGCGGCCTGTCGCGATGTACAAGTCGATCCCGGTTACTGCCGCATCGGTCACATTTGCTTCACTGAAATAGAATAGCCTGCGTCGGCGCTGGCTTTCTCGGGCTTCTGGGCCAGATTCTTCTCGACCTGCGCCAGCATCGGCAGCAGCTGCTTACTGTCCGTAGACGACTGCGTTAGATCGGCAGCCACGATCACCTGCGAGGCGGAATCGACCGCGATCTGCGCGTTGTAGGCTTGCACGAAGCTGCCCTTGTTCCCGCCGTCGGGCATGATGCGGCTGTCCGGATCGGTGAAGTTGCGCTGTGCTTTGTCGGCCGGCTTGGCCTTGTCCGGATCGGCTGGCTCAGACCTGCGGCTACGCTTCTTCTTGCCGGTGCGCTTCGCTTCCTCTTCACGCGCGGCCAGCTTCTTGTCCGCCTCGGCGCGTTCATGCTCGGCCTTTTCGCGCGCCTCGTCTTCAAGCGCCGCCTTGGCCTCCCGGATCTTCTGCAACCGGCTCGCGCGCCGCTGTAACTCATCCGGCAACTCGTCGCCACGACGATTCTTGCCGTACTGTGCGTCCTCGGCGGCATCCGTCTCTTCGGCCTGATGAAGAAGCGCCTTGATTTCCTGCTCGAGACGCGCCTCGGTCTCGGTCATATGCTTGTAACTCATCGCTTTATGCTTGCTGGCGCTGGCCTTGATCTTGGTTCCATCGATAGCTACGTGCCCCAGCTTGACCAGACCGGCCTTGGCGCACAGCAATAACGCCTGCCTGAACAGTCCGGCCAGCGCCATCAGATGCCGCTTGCGGAACTCGGCCAGCGTGGCGTGATCCGGGTGACGGTCGCCTGCCAGATAGCGAAAGGCCACGTCTTCATAGGTGCGGGTTTCGATTTTGCGCGAACTGTAGACCCCGGTCGCGTAACCGTACAACAGAAGACGAACCATCATCTCCGGCGCGTAGGCCGGCTGGCCGCGACCATCCTTCTCGCGATACGAGGCATAGATCGCGTCCAGATCCAGTGCCGATACCACGTCGACTACAAACCGCGCCAGATGGCCGTCTGGAAGCCAGTCGTGAAGGGACGGGGGAAATAGAAGCGTCTGGTTGACAGTGTCCGGCAAAAAGTTCTGGCCCATGAATTCAACTTA
>CAYQSI010000257.1:0-1572 GCA_964420185.1 uncultured Occallatibacter sp.
ATCAATTTCGTTTTGATCGTCGAAGCCCTTAGATAGTGTTAACACGCCCTAGTTCAAGACATTCTGCAACTCCCGCCACATTCGCTGCTTTTGCCGCTGTCATTCGTCGAAAAGTGTCAGCTCGACGGTAAAGATGTTCCTGACGCAGTGATTGCAATTCTTGATAACAGCCAGAAGAACAAGCCAACTGGTTATTTCGCACAAATTATGCTCCCTGTAAAAATCGCATGGAGAATCGATGAACGACTGGAAAAATTTATCTCTATGCCAATAGAACATCTTAGCTGTGCCATAAGTGGCGAAAGTGCAGATGTCAAACCGTAACGACACAATATAAGGTCAGGTGCCACATCCCTTCCGCGTCTTTAAGCGGAAAGCATGGAAGACCTCGCAACTTCTTGGATTGAAGGTCTACGCCGTCTTCCGCTGCGCATCGGCGATGGCGGCGGAGATGACCTGATCGTTGATGCCGTGATTGCGCAGGCTTTCGGCGAGCGTCTGAAACTGCCCGTTCTCCATGCGCGCCTGGTCTTTGCGCAGCCCCTGGCCGATGTAGGCGCGGATGAGCGGTTGGTAGCCGCTGAAGCCGAGCGATGGCGCCATCTCTTTCAGATCGTCGATCACATCTTCCGGGATGCGGATACTGATAACCGTCATCTGACGATCTTTCTTCAGCCGTTGCAATATTCTTTCACTCACTGTCTTCATATACCCTCCGTTCCCGCGCCGTCGCCGGACGCGCTGAGATGATGCGGATGATCTCGCCCCCGCGCAGCAAATGAACCACAAAGAGGAGCGTCCAATCCTCGGTCAGGCCAATCGCCGCGTCTCGCTGTTCTTCTCCTATGCTCGCGATCAAGTGTCCTGAGTCAGAAGTTCATCGAAAAACAACCGCAGATCCTTCGACTCACCACCCCCAAACTCCACCCCACGAACGAAGACCTGTTCGTGGGGACCCCGGAAACGGAAGTACGTTTGGGGCCCCGTTCGCTCAGGATGACAACTCGTAATAGGACAGGAACTTCTGACTCAGGACACTCGAGCGGTTCTCCAATACCTATGCTGTTGCTGACGCTATCAAAGGTGGCTTTTTCTTAAGGAAAAAGCCACTCAGCGGATTGTTTTCGGAGTACACCCATTGGAGAACCGCTATCATCCGCCCAGCCCTTCCACTCCATCCGCACCACCGCCCCCAAGTCAGCCTGCAAACCGGCGAGCAGCTCGCCCACTGTCGCGCCGCGGCCCGGAAGCGGCAGCTCCGGCGCAATCTCGTTGAGTGGAACGAGCACAAAGGCCCGCTCTGTCAGGCGAGGATGAGGAATCTCCAGCCCCGGCTCGCAAATCTCCAGCTCGCCCAACAGCAAAATGTCCAGGTCCAGGGTGCGCGGCCCGTTCGCAAAGCTCGCCGCCCGGTCGCGGCCAAACTCCTGCTCAATCGCAAGCAGCCCCTCCAGCAGCGCGCGCGGCGTGAGCGCCGTCTCCAGCCGAACCACCGCATTCACAAAGCTGGGCTGTTCAGCAAAGCCAACCGGCTCCGTGCGATAGAGCGACGACCGGCGCGCCACTCGCCCC
>CAYQSI010000258.1:0-1567 GCA_964420185.1 uncultured Occallatibacter sp.
GACGAGATGCAGGAGATCTTCGCCCAGCTCGACGAAGGCATGGAAGAGATGGACAGAAACTTCCGCATCTACGACCTCCAAAGAAACGCCGGAGCCAACTCCAATGAACGTTAAACGACTCCTCTTCATCTCCGCTGCACCAGTGATCGCTGCTGTCAGCATCGTCCTCGCGCTCGGCTTTGCCGGCATCCGGCTCAACATCGCTTCCAATTCCCTTCCCCCAGGTCTTTACCGCATCGTTCCCGCAGCGAGCGGGACTGATCTTCTCATTTGCCCTACCGGACTCGCGGAGAAGGTCTCAATCGAAAGAGAGTACAGGGTAAAGAGCTTCGGATGCGGCGACGGATACGCCCCGCTGCTCAAGCCGATCGCTGCTCGGGCGGGAGATACCGTCACTCTGAGCGAGGCGGGAGTAGCCGTGAATGGGAAACTGCTCCCGAATTCCAAACTGTATCCCAAGGATGGAATCGGACGGCCCATGCCGCTGGTCCCGCTCGGGACCTATGCAGTCAGCCCTGGCACGGTATGGGTCATTTCCTCCTACAACCGCTTCAGCTTCGATAGCCGCTACTTCGGCCCAGTCCGCCTCGACGAGAAGGTGCAATATGCAAAACTCTTCTGGCTCTACTAAAACCGCCCTGATGGCCGGTTTTGTCGCACTGACAATCGGCGCTGTTGCCTGGTCCGGCCACCTCTTCACTCTTCTGGCGCTTCTCGCGTTGCCCAAGGTATTCAGCACCGCGAAAGCACCGGCACAACGTCTGACTGTTCTCGGCTGTTACTACGCAGCATCAATCTGGCCCATCATACCTGGGGCGACCCAATTCTTCGGCGACGACGCGGGAATGCATCCGCTCTCCATTGTGATCCTCTGGTTCGTTTCGGCGGTTGTCCTGACACTCCCTTGGGTCTGGCTGCTCCTGACGCCCCGCATGAATGCCGAATGGGCTTTGCCTATCGGGCTGTGTCTCACAGCCCTCCTACCGACCGGCATCGTCAATCCTCTGACCGTCGCCGGCGTTCTGTTTCCAGGACTCAGCTGGGCCGGCCTGATCGCCACCATCATTCTCTTTGGGACCCTGTCGAGGTACAGAGTGCCATCACTTCTATTGGCGGTGATGCTCGCCGCAATTTGTTATGTGTCGCACCCAGGCAGTCCAACCATTCCCCCCGCCTGGCAAGGCCACAACACCGAACTTGGAGGCTCCGAACTATCCAAACAAACACCAATGGCGCTCTATAAGGCCGTCGTCTACGTTCAAGAGACCGCGCTCGACTCGAATGCTCCAATCCAGGTCTTTCCCGAAGGAGTCATCAATCACTGGACACCGTCCGCCGACGTTTTTTGGCAATCAACCTACTCTGAACTGCAACGGAACCATCAGTCGATTCTCTTTGGCGCAGAAGAAAACCTGCCTCACCGCGGTCAATATCGCAACAAGCTTCTCCTGCGTGGCCAGTACACCGCAACCTTTCAACAGCGGGTTCCGATTCCATACGCCATGTGGAGACCTTGGGACAACATCGGCGTCCCCATTCACTATTTCGGCCCGTCGATTCTCTCCGT
>CAYQSI010000259.1:0-1565 GCA_964420185.1 uncultured Occallatibacter sp.
ATATTTTCTGCACCTCGTGGACCGCGCCGCGGCGCTGGGCGTGAATATGAAGGAACTGGCTCTGCGCGCGGGCGTCTTTGGCGCCGAACCCTGGACAGAATCGATGCGCCGCCACATTGAGGGCGCAAGCAGTATCGAGGCCTTTGACATCTACGGCCTCTCGGAGATTATCGGCCCCGGCGTGGGCTGCGAATGCCGCCGCCACGAGGGCCTGCACATCTTCGAGGATCACTTCTATCCGGAGATCGTCGATCCCGAAAGCGGCGAGCCGCTGCCGGAGGGCTGCGAGGGCGAACTGGTGCTGACGACGCTGAGCAAGCAGGCGATGCCGATGATCCGCTATCGCACCCGCGACATCACCATGCTGATGACCGGCCAATGCGCCTGCGGGCGGACGATGAGAAGAATTGGCCGCATCGGGCGGCGCAGCGACGATATGCTGATTATTCGCGGCGTCAATGTTTTTCCATCGCAGGTGGAGTCGGCGCTGTTGCAGATCGAGGGCACGCTGCCGCATTACCAGATTGTGCTGACGCGCGAGCAGGGACTCGACCAGATGGAGGTCGAGGTCGAGGTTACGCCGCAGATGTTCAACGACAAGATTGGCGCGTTGCAGGGGCTGCATGAGAGGCTGCAGGGCGCGCTCGATCACGTGCTGGGAATCCGCGTAAAGGTGGCGCTGGTCGAGACCAATACCATTTCGCGCAGCGAGGGCAAGGCCAAGCGCGTCATCGACAGGAGGACGTCATGAAGATTCAGCAGATTTCGCTGTTTATCGAAAACAAGCCGGGGCACATCGCCGCTCCCGCGCGCCTGATGGCCGAGGAAGGCATCGACATCCGCGCGCTGTTTTTAGCCGACACGCAGCAGTACGGCATTCTGCGCCTGATTGTCTCGGAGCCGGAAAAGGCCGCGGCCACGTTGCAGGCGCATGGATTCGTTGTCAAAGTCACCGAGGTGCTGGCCGTGCTGGTGGTTGACCGGCCGGGCGGCCTCGCGGATATCTTGGGAGCGCTGGACGGCAGCGGCATCAATATCGAATATATGTATGCCTTCTCCGACGTGCGCGGCGACGAGGCGATTCTCATCTTTCGCTTTGCCGACCCCGATGCGGCGATTGCCCATTTGCAGAAGGCCGGAATCAATCTGCTGGGCAGCAAGGAACTGCTGAAGAAGTAGATCATTTTTCAATAACCAGCTTTGTGTCTGTGAGTGACCGGGTGTATCCTCAACTTGATAAAACGATGTATGAGACCAAGGTCACCTGCCAACAATCCAGTGCTGGACCCGGAGTGCGCGCAATGATCAGACTTATCTGCGCCATCATTATCAGTTCGATAGCTTGGCTCCAAACAGATGCGCAAGCCCCGGTGCCTAGCATCTCTTATACGATTCATGCACAGAAAGAACGCCGTGCCGGATTTAGCATTGTGCCCACTGTGACTCTGCCTTCAACAATGTTGATTGCGACGCCCGATAATGCACTACTGGTCCTCATTCCCCAAACAGAGGGAGAGTGGGTTCTGAAACGTCTCTCCGGTTGGGAGACGAGTCATCCACAGGAG
>CAYQSI010000260.1:0-1563 GCA_964420185.1 uncultured Occallatibacter sp.
CCAAGCAGGCGCAAGGCTACGTGGTGGCTGGCCTTGCCGTGCTGATTCTGCTGGCGGTGATGTTCTCGAAAAACCATGCCAAGCCGGCTCCGAAAGATACGGCTTCGTCGCCGGTGGGTGTATCCACGGACGCCAACCAACGCAAGATTCAGGAGCTTGAGCAGGACTTGAGCGCCGACCAGCGCCAGGGCCAACAGCAGACGCAGGCACAGAGCGTCGGCGCGGCAACGTCGCCCACAACTGTGGCGACCGCAGCCAACGCCACGCAAGCCGGTGGCGTAACTCCGGTCGCGCCGTCGCCTTCCACCACCGAACCGCCGCACGATCCGATAGCAGATGCCGAAAAGGCTCTGACATTCAAAGCGCGGTTTGCCTCCAACCTTGTTTCTGCCGACGCGGGCGCATCGCGCTCATCGGTGGAATCTGACACGGTAAGCCATTTCAATACGGGCAGCAATGCGCCTGCGTCTCGTCCAACGGAGACGCCGCAACAGGCTCCTGCTTCGCAGATCGCCGCCGCTATGAATGGGCAGAAACGTGCGCCCGAGGTAAATGTCAACTCCGCGCACGGTCAGCCCCTTGTGCTGTTCGAGGGAACCACTATCGACACCGCTCTGGTGAATCGCCTTGACGGTGAATTCGCCGGGCCGGTCAAGGTCATGGTGACCAATCCCGTTTACAGCCAGGATCGCCAGCACGTTTTGATACCGGAAGGGACATTCATTCTTGGCGATGCGCAGAAAGTCTCGGGCTTCGGCCAGAAGCGGCTGGCCGTTGCCTTCCATCGCCTACTCATGCCGGATGGATACTCGGTCGATCTCGACCAGTTTCACGGTCTCGACCAGGTGGGTGAAACGGGACTCAAGGATAAGGTCAACAACCACTACCTTGAAATCTTTGGGGCATCCATCGCTCTGGGGATTATCTCCGGCGCCGCCGAAGCCACGACCAACGGCGGTTATTCCGAAAGCGGCTCGGACATGTACCGGCAGGGCATGGCGTCGAGCCTTGCCGCCTCCGGCGCCAACGTGCTCGACCGCTTCATCAATATCCCGCCGACCATCACGATCCGCGAGGGCCACCGCATCAAGGTCTACATCACCCAGGACATGCTGCTGCCGGCATACGAAAACCACGACATGCCGGGGGTGATGTAATGCGTGTCCTTCTTCTTGGCTTCCTCGGCTGCGTGCTCGTGGTTGGCTGTGCCTCCCACTCGCGCCCGCCGAAGAAGCCCTCACCCTGCCACTATCCACAAACTGCGCTGGCGCAGCCCCAGCGCTTCTGAAAAGGAGAGTTCATGAAGTCCAGCAAATTTCTCTTGCCCGTTCTTGCTCTCGCTGTCGCGCTCGCGCCTGCGGCGCATGCGCAGTTCGGCTCCGGCATCGTCTACGACCCAACCCAAAGCGCACATGCCATTCAACAGCTCTCGCAGGGAGAACAGGAACTCCAGCATTGGGCGACGGAACTCCAGGACTGGGAGCAGCACCTCCAGAAAGAGGAGCAGATTTACACGACCGCGTACCAGACCATGAACCAGGTCATCGCAGCCTATAACCTCGC
>CAYQSI010000261.1:0-1561 GCA_964420185.1 uncultured Occallatibacter sp.
GCGCTCGGACAGCTTCCATTCGCCTGGATCTTGCCTCACGTTGCATGGTTCCATCTCCCTCTGTCTCCACCCGAACGCCGGCGGCGCGGCGGGTCGCGGCTGCAACCCTCCTGCCGACCGCCTGGGGGCGAGCGCGTTTGGTGATGCGAGTTTGCGGCGAGCCGAGTTCCATAGAGGCAAATCGCTCCAAATGCAACCAATCCGGAAAACCGGAATACCAAGAGCGGGCGGTTGGATTCCCCTTGCCGCCAGCCCATTTCACGTGAAAAGAACGAAGCCGCGCCTCTTTCGGCAGACCTCGTTATCGGGTCTCTGCGTATGCACAAGTCTCCGGCTTGTGCGCGATGGACGCCGATTCCGGCGGCACGCACAAAACCGGCACGCGGGAGCTAGCCAGCAAGGCGAAGGTAGTGCCATGCGGTCCCGGCGCATCACTGGCGCGTTTGACCCCGACCACCAGAATGCCGGGGTGGTATTGCGCGATCGTCTCCGCGATTGCGTTCGCCGGATTGCCGTCCTTGATCATGGAACGCACCGGGAACTGCCCGCTGGCGTGAATGCCAAACTCCTCCAGCGTGGTGCCACAGGGGTTCAGAAAAGCCGCGACCTCTGCCGCTCTGCGCGCATGAAGCATCAGCAAGGAGCGCTGAAAAGTCTGCGCAAGCGAACAGGCAGAGGCGGCAGCCGCAGCCGCAGCCTCGTTACGCTCCATGGCCAGCAGCACTGGCCCGCCCACGGTGGAACGAAAAGCGCCGGAATTCCAATCCGCGGCCACCGCCAGCACTGGACACGGCGCCTGCCGGACCAGTTGCTCGGCGATGGCGCTGACAATCACCGGACCGGCGCCATCCATACCTTTGGTGCCGATCACGATCAGCCCGGCCTCGTATTGCCGGACCACATCCAGAAGCATCCGCGCGACCGCGCCCTGGCGAATCTCCGAATGGCTTTGGATGCCCTCCCGAAGCAGATCGCCGGACAATTTGTCCAGCACCGCGCGCGCCTCTTCGGTCAGCCGTGTCAGGACCGGACCGGGAACCGTATCGACCTCGGCATCTCCCAAGGGATCGATGCCGTGGGCCAGCACAATTTGCGCGCCATAGGCTGTGGCGAGCTTGCGGGCAACCTCCAGAGCTGCTTCAGACTGACCGCTGAGGTCCGTGGCCACGACGATGGTCTTCAATCCCCTTGCAAAGTTCATGGATTTCCCCCCACACCGAATTGCGCCCGCGTAGTTTTCTGCCTATTGGATACAGAGTCTGCGCCCCTGCCAGAGGCGAAGGCAGTGACCTCATTCACCCCGCTCTGTGACTTCGGTCACAAGGAACGCCCTGGGTAACCTCATGAGCCTACTTGCAGTTGTCCGTTACGCAGGCACTGAGGTCAAATTTGTGTACACAGAGGAGGCAAATGCAATAGCCTCTTTACGTCATGAGAAATGCAAGGAACTCTGCTCTTAAACCGTTTTTCTCGTGGGGAATCGTGTGCTTGCTCGCGCTGCTCCCTGGTTGCGCCCTGACTGCCTTCGCACAGGCGCCCGCGCCGGACTCGCCGCAAATTG
>CAYQSI010000262.1:0-1560 GCA_964420185.1 uncultured Occallatibacter sp.
AGCGGGATGATCTCCGCCGGAGTTTGCGGACTCTTAATCGTTTGGATCTTGTCGGCCAAGTTGGCAGGTTACATTCGCGTTGGGGAAGCCGAACCGGCTTCCCCAACGCATTTCATACCGCTTGCGGTGTCCAACCGTACCGAAACAGCTTGAGCAGGTTGGCGGTTGCGCACACCAGCTTCCATCCGGCAGACACTTTGTCCAGTCCGCGCAGGCTGAAGCGGCGGAAGCCTCGTTGCTCCTTGATCTGGCCGAAGACCGGTTCGACGATGGCCTTGCGCCTCTTATAAACGGCTCGCCCGGCTTCGGTGCGGAGCTTGTGTTGCATGGCTTGCTTGGGTGTAGCTGACTCCGGTGGCGGCCCGCTGGCTGTTGCCATCGTTTGATCGTGTTTCATGCGGCCCGTGGCGATATGCAGATCGATTCCTGCCACGGTTTCATGCGTTGTGTTGGTCTCGCTCCAGTAGCCCGCATCGGCACTGACCACCTCCGGCTTGCTACCCATGTTGGCCTCTACCTGCTCCAGCATCGGCAACAGTTGACGGCTGTCGTTGGCCTGCTGCGTGATCTCCGCCGCCACGATCACCTGCGCGGTAGAATCGACCGCCGCCTGCGCGTTGTAACCCTGCAAAAAACTGCCCTTGTTGGCTCCGTCCGGCATGATCCGGCTCTCTGGGTCGGTGAAGTTACGCTGCGCCTTTGCGTCTGGTTGAGCCTCTTCCGGCGCGGGGATTTGCGGCTCACGGCCGCGCGGCTTCTTGCCCGTCTTCTCTTCCTTTTCCTTGCGAGCGGCACGTTTGGCTTCGGCTTCGGCGCGTTCCTGCTCGGCCTTTTCTTCGGCTTCCTTTTCCAACTCCGCCTTGGCCTGCTGGATCTTCTTCAACCGGCTCTCGCGCCGCGACAACTCATCGGGCAACTCGTCGCCGCGCTTGTCCTTGCCATACTTGGCGTCCTCGGCTGCATCGGTTTCCTCGGCCTGCTTCAGCAGAGCTTCGACCTCCTGCTTCAGCCGCTGCTCGGTCTCGCTCATGCGGCCGTAGCTCATGGCCTTGTGCTTGCTGGCGTTGGCCTTGATCTTGGTGCCGTCGATGGCCACGTGGCCCAGCTTCACCAGACCGGCCTTGGCGCACAACTGCAACGCCTGCATAAAAAGACCGGCCAGCGCCGTCAGGTGCCGCTTGCGGAACTCCGCCAGCGTGCTGTGATCCGGATGCTCATCGGCCGACAGGAAGCGAAACGCCACGTCGTCATAGGTCTTGGTCTGGATCTTGCGCGAACTGTAAACCCCGGTCGCGTAGCCATAGAGCAACACCCGCAACATCATCACCGGAGCATAGGCCGACATCCCGCGACCGTCCTTCTCGTTGTAAGACAAGTAGATCGCGTCGAGATCCAGCACGTTCACCACATCCGCCAGAAAACGGGCCAGGTGATTGTCAGGAAGCCAATCATGCAAAGAGGGTGGGAACAGCAGGGACTGGTTCAGTTCGTCGGCGCGGAAGCACTTACCCATAAACATATTCTAAAAGCGGATATGGGAAAATCCGCCCCCGAGGGGGG
>CAYQSI010000263.1:0-1530 GCA_964420185.1 uncultured Occallatibacter sp.
AGTTCTTTTTCGATCATGTCCGGGGTGCGACAGCGAAGCGACTCCATGGCCATGGTGGTTTTCAGATCCCGAAAAGACAGTTCCATTTGCCAGCGTTGCAAGTACAAGTCGCATATTGCGATGGCTGGATAAAGCTGTGTATCTAGCAGTGTTGAGACGATCCACAGGGTTGTGGTGCGGAAGCCTTTGATTTGGAGGCGGGAGCGAATGATCCGCACGGTGATGGAGCCTGGCAGTGCATTCCATTCGTCTGGAGTCATATAGGAAGGGCGCTGAAGCGGTTTGGGTAGAGATGTGAGCCAGTCGTTTGGTCCAAGCTTTGTTGCGCGCCGCAGATCGAGGTTTCGGCCTTGAGAGAGCCGAGCCACCACATCGACGCACTGCAACGGCATGGCAGCCAGAAAGACGAAGCAACCATACATTCGATCTCCGAGCGCGATGTCGCCTGGCAACAACGATGGCCACAGAGATTTAAGCATGACCATCTCTGCGGTATAGCAGGCAGCGGTGACGATTTGGGATATTGCACCACTTGCCAGAGAGAAAACGGCCAAAGCCCGCATGACAGGGAATCCGCAGCCCTTCTTCTGTCCGGTCGGGTAATGGTATCGCTTCTGATTGGCATGTGTGTCTGGCGTTCGAAAGCTGGTAGCGTCGATGACTTTGACGGGACGATTCCAACCTGGCACACGATGGAGCACAATGCGGTCCGCAGACTGCGCGGAATGTTCCATGCCGTTTTGGAAAAGCGTCAACGGGAGGCGGGCACGTGCTTGACAGTAGCCGCTGCTGCTCTCGTCAATTTTCCGGCGGCGCGTCTCGTGTTCAGCCTGCACTTTACGAACCACTGCCCGGCAAGCGGTATTGGGTTGCAACACCTGCCAGATAAAACACCAAAACGTGAGTTCGCGAGTGTATATCCGTTTTCGGCTGCCCAAGCCCCGCAAAGTCTCGGCCAGGAGTTGCCGGGGCAGAAAGCGGGATAGTTCGTTGTTGATTTCGTCGGCGCAGCGATAGCGCGCCGCCCGTCGCCCGTAAGCGGCCAGTTTCGAACGCCAAGCGGAGAAATATGGTGTATTCATAGGGCGGTATATATACCGCCCTATTGACACATATGCTACACTTTTCGTATGAAAATCAACGTCACGACGATGGATAAGGAGTACCGGCAATTGTCCAGGAAACTGGCAAAGACCGGTTGGATCTGTCATGGGTATGCGCAAAACCGTGGACCAGGCGCAGGCGGTCCATGTTATCAATGGAGTCGCAAGGTTCGCGGCAAAACCGTATCCGTGGCGCTTTCCAAGGAGCAGTTCCTGTGGATCACGAAAGCCATAGCTAACTGGCGCAATGCCCAGGAAATCCTAAAATCAATGGAGCAGCTCTCCCTGACAATGCTGTTCAAAACACTGCCAGATGCTACTCGTCGTAAACCATTGTCCAAGAAAGCTATGGGCACTAACTAAGCGCCATTCGGGTCAGCCCTGAATGGCGCTAAGTTAAGATGACTTGAGGACGTTTGGTTGTAGG
>CAYQSI010000264.1:0-1521 GCA_964420185.1 uncultured Occallatibacter sp.
GATGGAACCATGCAACGTGAGGCAAGATCCAGGCGAATGGAAGCTGTCCGAGCGCGTCCCGTGGCAGAACTGCTGGAGTGTCCTCCGGCCATCGGGCTTCTGCTGAACCGTTCGGCCCAGTGCGTCAGTTTTGATGCCGGGGAGGTCGTCTTTCGCCAGTCTGAGATATGCCGGGGGCTCTATCTTGTGGTTTCGGGCCAGTTCCAGCGCCGCGCCGAGCGCATGCAGACGCGACTGACGCTTTCGCCGGCCCGCGCAGGAGATCTGGTGGAATTGGCTGCTGCCCTGGGGGACGGCCATCATACCTGTACGCTCGCCGCACAAACCCCCAGCGCGGTTCTGTTGCTGCCCATCGAAGCGCTCAATCAGGCGTTTCAAAGTTTTCCACCCCTGCGGATGCGGTTGTTGGAGGAACTGGCCCGCGAGGTTTCCCGAGCCTATATCGCTTGTTGTCTCAGCCGCGCCGCGAAGCCTCGACGCGGAAGCTCCGCGGCCTGATTGGTCACGGAGCGACTTTATCGTTTTTGGCAGATATTCGTGCCGGAGCCAGCGCCCCGGAACCTAGATGGAACGGCAACGGAGATTCAGGGAAAATCCCTGCCTTCCATCCCTTGCCGCCCTTGCGTCCCGCCAAAGTGCGCTATACTTCAAATTGCACAGCGGCGAATTCATGGCCACATTTCATCCCCATCACCCCCCGGAAGATTGCGTTAACTGTGAGCATCGCCATTTGCGGATGTTCTGTAATCTCACGCCCGAGGCACTCGCTGATTACGACCAGATCGGGATCATGATGAGCCATGCCCGCGGCGCGAAGCTGTTTTCTGAGGGCGATCCGGCGCGCAACGTCTTTGTTATCTGCTTCGGACAGGTAAAAGTCTCCTCCACTTCCCGCGACGGCAAGACCATGATCCTCAAGATTGCCGGCCCCGGCGACGTGATGGGCCTGAGCGCCGTGCTGGCCAATGTTCCCCATGAAGTTACCGCCGAGGCCATCGAGCCCTGCCAGGTGAAAACCGTGCGTAAGCAGGAGTTCGTTGACTTCCTCTCGCGCCACGGCATCGCCAGTATGCATGCCGCGCAGTCGCTCTCCGGCGAATACTTGACTGTCTTTCACGATGCCAAACGGCTGGCGCTTTCCGGCTCGGCCGCGGGACGGCTGGCTCGTCTCTTGCTCGATTGGGGCCGCGCCGCTGGGAATGGCAAGCATGAAATCCGCTTTACCATGGCTCTGACCCACGAAGAGATCGCCAACATGGCCGGTACCTCGCGTGAAACCGTCACCCGCCTGCTCAACCAGTTCCGCCGCGATCAGTGGATCACCATCAAGGGCTCCAGTCTGACCATCACTCAGCCCGAACAGCTCGAACGGCTTACCGCTTAAACCCGTCTTTCCTCTTGCTTTTCCATTTCCACAAGTGCGAAAGGAAAAACTGTATCCGCTTGGGCGAAGTTCTATTCCCTAATCCCTATTTGTGGAGTCTCAAGAGGTTGTTCCGATTCAGACCAGCGCGGGAAGCG
>CAYQSI010000265.1:0-1513 GCA_964420185.1 uncultured Occallatibacter sp.
GACCTGCGCGAGCGCCTCGAAGAGAGCCGCAAAACCGGCCGCCCGCTGCGCATCAAAGCCGGCTTTGACCCCACCGCGCCCGACCTGCACCTCGGTCATACAGTCTTGATGCGCAAGTTGCGCCACTTCCAGCAGCTAGGCCATCAGGTCATCTTCCTCGTGGGCGACTTTACGGCGCTGATCGGCGATCCCACGGGCCGCAACGTAACCCGCAAGCCGCTCACCGTCGAGCAGATCGGCCAGAATGCCGAGACCTATCTGGCGCAGGTCTTCAAAATTCTCGATCAAAGCGCCACCGAGGTCCGCTACAACTCCGAGTGGCTCGGCAAGCTGGGCTACGAGCAAACCATCCGGCTGACGGCGCACTTCACCGTCTCGCAAATGCTGGAGCGGGACGACTTCAGCAAGCGCTTCCAGGCCGAACTGCCCATCAGCCTCCACGAGCTGCTCTATCCGGTCATGCAGGGCTACGACTCGGTCGCGCTGGAGTGCGATGTGGAGTTGGGCGGAACGGACCAGAAGTTCAATCTGCTCTGCGGCCGCGAGTTGCAGCGCCACTACGGCCAGAAGCCGCAGATCGTGCTGATGACGCCGATTCTCGAAGGCTTGGACGGCGTGCAGAAGATGTCGAAATCGCTCGGCAACGCCATCGGCATCAACGAGCCGCCCGCCGAGATGTACGGCAAGCTCATGTCCATCTCCGACGAGCTGATGTGGAAGTATTGGGTCCTCTTGACCGATCTCAAACAATCGGAAGTCGACGCGCTCGAAGCCGAGGTATCGGCCGGCAAGCTGCATCCGATGGAGGCCAAGAAGCGGCTGGCGCGCATCATCACCGCCGGCTTCCATGGCGAAGCCGCCGCCGAGAGCGCCGACGAAAACTGGGCGCGCATGTTCCAGCAGAAGGAAACAGCGGAGGACCTCGAAGAGGTAGCCGTTGCTTTTGCCAATGTTGCCGGTTCAGAGCCGAATCAGATTCGCCTGCCCAAGCTGCTGGTACATCTGGGCCTGGCCTCCAGCAACGCCGAGGCCAACCGCAAGATCGCCGAAAAAGCCGTCAAGCTGGATGGAGAAGGCGCCGCAGGCACTCTCGTCTCTGTTGCCGCCCTCCCCGCCCGCATCGTAGTCCGCCTGGGCAAGCGCGCCAAGGTCGCAGTGATCGCGTAACTGCCAGTCCTCGAGCATTTCTATAGATCGTGTAAGGTCCTGGGTGCCCCATCCTTGCCGCGTTTTTGTTCTTGCGGCAAGGGTGGGATACCACGACTCTGGCATGACAAAAACATTAAAAATGCTCTAACTAATCTCTGAATAAGTCGCTGTCTTGAAAGGGCACGGCTTCAGCCGTGCCGCAAAGGTCGCAGAATCAACGCGGGCTTTAGCCCCTGAGGGAAGGTTCTTAGGGAATTAGAACTTAAGCAGAGATTTCCTAACGATTGCTCCAACGGAGGGAGCAGGGGCCTTCAGTGTCTGCGTGAGAACTCGACGAAGCACTTGATATTCACAGGCAAAATGG
>CAYQSI010000266.1:0-1508 GCA_964420185.1 uncultured Occallatibacter sp.
TTGTTTCTTTCTAGTCCTCCACCGGTATCTCCGACCCGCTGCGCATGAAACGGGTGTCGGGGGGATCGTGTAGAGTTTTCTTGCGCGGCTGGCACAGAGGTCGGTTTTTCCTTGGTGCGCAAGAGCCTGTTTTCTAGTCGGACCCGGAACCCTTGAGCACCCCTGACTGTGCCACGGGCTGTGACTTGGCCCCGGAGCACGCTTATTAGATTTCCTTCTACGGGGGTTCCACGTCGGCAGCGCACAAGGAGCAACGATGGAAGTTCTTCACGCTCACTGCGCCGGTCTGGATGTACATAAGGACTCGGTTGTGGCCTGTGTTCGCCACATGGCCGACAGCAAGGTCACGACTGTAGTCAAGACCTTCAAGACGACAACTCAGGAACTGATGAGCCTCTCCGAGTGGCTTTCCGCCGAAGGCGCGACGTACATCGCCATGGAGGCGACAGGCGTTTATTGGAAGCCGGTCTGGCACATTTTGTCGGATGGCGAGTTTGAGCTGGTATTGGCTAACGCGGCTCATGTGAAGAACGTGCCAGGCCGTAAGACCGACGTCAACGACGCTACCTGGCTTGCCGACTTGATGGCCCATGGAATGATCCGTGCCAGCTTCGTGCCCGACGAACCGACCCAGCAGATGCGCGACCTGCTGCGCACACGCAAGCAGATGGTGCGCGAACGCTCCAGCCACATCCAGCGCATTCAGAAGACGCTGGAGGACGCCAACATCAAGCTCGATTCGGTAGTGACAGATATCCTGGGCCTCAGTGGGCGTCGCATCATCGAGGCATTAATCGCGGGTCAGACCATGCCGCAGGCCCTGGCATCGCTGGCCCACCGGCGCATCCACGCCTCGGTCGACGAACTGGAGGCCTCGCTGCGCGGTCGCGTCACCAAGCATCATCGTTTTCTTCTCAAGCTGCACCTGGATCAAATCGACGCCTTCGATGCGGCCATCACCTGTATCGACGAGGAGGTGAGCGCAAACGTCGAGCCCTTTCGCGCCGCCATCGAGCTGTTAAGCTCTATCCCCGGCATCGGCAGCCTCGCGGCTCAGGTGCTGGTCTCCGAGATCGGCATCGACATGAGCCGCTTTGAGACTGCAGGCCACCTCCTCAGTTGGGCTGGTCTGTGTCCGCGCAACGACGAGAGCGCCGGCAAGCGTCGATCCGCGAAGATGAAAAAGGGTGCGCCCTGGCTGAAAACCACTCTGATCCAATGCGCCTGGGCGGCCTCACGTAAGAAAAATAGCTATCTCCAGGCTCAGTATCTGCGTCTGCGCTCCCGGCGCGGTTCCAAAAAAGCCATTTGCGCCGTAGCCGCTTCTATGCTCACTGCCGCATACCACATGCTTAAAAACGGAACTTTCTACGAGGACATCGGCGCGGACCACTTCGACCGCCGAGCCCAAGGCAAACAGGTACTGCGACTCGTCAACCGATTACAGAACCTCGGATACAACGTGGAAATCACCCCAAAGGCGGCATAACGGTGGGTTTGTTTCTTAT
>CAYQSI010000267.1:0-1505 GCA_964420185.1 uncultured Occallatibacter sp.
GATTATTTGAGTCGAGGAGTTTGACCAGAGGGGAACCGCGTCGGCGAAGGCTGTCGACATAGAGGGCGTCGTCGTAGGGGACTTTGTCTTTCCAGCACCGAAAGGCGATGCGCATCCATTTGAAGGCCAAGGCCCGGACCGCCGCGTGGTGCCCATTGTTCCGGGCACGCTGCTGCTGGTAGTATGCTCGTGCCCAGTCGCAGGAGTCGATGGAATGGCCGGCCCATTCGTGAAAGGTCTGTCGGAGAAAGGTCGGGCATGCCCAGCGGAAGTGCACCCACTCGCTTTTGCCGCTGCGTTCGGTGACCGGCGCGATGCCACTGAACTGCTGGATGTCGGCCGCGCTCGCGAAGCGATCCCGCTGGGAGCCGAAGGCCGCGAGCAGGCGAGGAGCCAGGACCGGACCGGCGCCGGGGAAAGAATCGAATAGGGGAAAGTCCGGATGCGCCTCCGACGTCTTGGCGATCTGCCGCTCCAGCGCCGTGATGCCCTCGCGCAAGACTGCAATCTGCTTCACCAAAACTTTCGTCATCGTCACCGCGGTCACAAGGATCGCCTGGTCGTTGGTCGCGGGAATCGCTTTGCGGATCTGCTCGATTCGCTCCTCGATCCGTTCCCTGCCCCGGCAGTTCTGCTTGGCCAGGAAGGAGCGCAGTCCTTCCCGCCGGGCCTTCCGCAGGGCTTGCAGCGTGGGCCATCGCTCCAACATCGCGCCGACCAGCGGCGAGGCGACATCGTCAAACCAATCCAGCATCTGCGGAAAATACAGTTTCAACTGAGCGGTGAGTTGGTTGGAATGCGCGGTTCTTTCATCCACCAGCTTGCGGCGTGCTTCCACCAGGTTTTGCAATCCGCGGGTTTCGACGGTATCCGGACTTAACGGCCGAAAATGCTCGCGATGATGCTCCAACAGTTCACGCAAGATATCGGCATCCGCCGGATCGTCCTTGGCGCCGGAGGGATGCAGCGCTTTGCGAAACTGCGCCGAACTGCGAGGATGAATCGGGTAGATTCGCAGGTTTGGATATTTGGCCAGCAGGAACACCAGCGGCCCGCGCGACTGCTCGACGGCCATCGCGATCAACTGCCCATCGAAACGTGAGCGGAGGGTCAATACCCAGGCATCGATGCCTTCGGGGCTATGATCGATGGTGCCGCGCTCACACTTCGTTGAGCCGGTCACACGCATGGACCATGCGTGTTGCTTGTCGCCCCAGTCAATTCCCACCAGGGCCGCAAAACCAGACTCCTCGTCCGTTTTCACGAAGGTAGACATCTCAAAGTTCCTTTCGGCAGGCACTTTGTTTCCGCGAAGGGCTTATAGTAGTCGTGGATGGTTCCCGACGGCATCTGAGAATCTCGTTGGGAAACAAAGCAGCCCCCGCTGCTCGAGACACTATCGCGAAACGTCGAACGTTGGCCGCGTCAACTCGTAGCAGCGGGAGGCCTGCTTACCTGAATTTATCCCTATGCTGATCCGGTTCCGGGAAGCGGCTGAAGCCGCT
>CAYQSI010000268.1:0-886 GCA_964420185.1 uncultured Occallatibacter sp.
CGTTCGCAAGGAGATTTGGCTAGTGGCCACCGCCGACGTGACGCGCGGCAAGCCCGCCAACGCATACGACAAGGCCATCGCCCGGCTCGACCGGCTGGAAAAGCGCCTCGCCCAGCCGCTGCCCAGGCTGGCAGCGCACAAAGCCAAAGGCGCGCTGAAGGTGCGCCATCGCACCGCTAAAAAGGACTTCCTGGCCGCCGTCCAACGCACCCAGGAGTACATCCGGGCGGGCGACATCTTTCAGGCCGTCATCGCGCAGCGCTTCGACGTTGATCCGGAGGCCGACAGCTTCCAGGTCTATCGCGCCCTGCGCACCGTCAATCCAAGCCCTTATATGTTCTTCCTGCGCTTTGCGCCGGAGGCTTCCCTGGGTGAATTGCCAAATAAGCTCAAGCACTCCTTAAAAAAGTTGAAAGCTCCCACTACGCAAACCCTTGAGCTGGCCGGCTCTTCGCCAGAGTTGCTGGTGCGCGTCCATCAGGGCAAGGTCGAGTACCGGCCCATCGCCGGAACCCGCCCGCGCGGCGCAACCGAGGATGAAGACCAGGCACTCGCCGATGAGATGATCCACGACGAAAAGGAGCGCGCCGAGCACGTGATGCTGGTCGATCTGGGCCGCAACGACGTGGGCCGCGTCAGCCAGTTCGGCTCGGTCAAGGTGGACCGGCTCATGTTCATCGAGCGTTACTCCCACGTCATGCACATCGTCAGCGCCATCACCGGCCAGCTCCGCCCCGATCTTACCGCCGTGGACGCCCTGCGCGCATGCTTCCCCGCCGGCACGCTCAGCGGCGCGCCCAAAGTGCGCGCCATGGAGATCATCGAGGAACTTGAGCCGGTGCGCCGCGGCAGCTATGGCGGCGCGGTGCTCTACGCCGATTACTCC
>CAYQSI010000268.1:954-1502 GCA_964420185.1 uncultured Occallatibacter sp.
GAGAAATGTGAAAAGCAGGGACCAGGGAATAGGGAACATGGATTAGGGTTAGACCTGTTGGATTCTCTGAAATGTTGTTCTTTTGAAAGGGCACGGTTTTACAGACTGCTGAAAAACTTGATGATGCGGGCTTTGTAACAAGGGCACGGCTTCAGCCGGGCCGCAATTGCCGCTGAACAAATAATTGGGCTTTAGCCCCTGAGGCACACTTTACAGGGGTTGAATGGCCTCGGTGCCCCATCCATCGCGTTCTTTGCGATGGGTGGGAACCACTCGCCCCAAGCGCAGCGCCTCTGGCCGCACCGCAGGTGCTTGCATATAATTACCTTCGCCGGGCGCACAATCGTCTTAATGATCCGGCCCGAAGATGCGGATGCTAACTTGCCAACTCGCTCACTTCCGCGCAGCGGGTGCTAACTCGCTGCATTTACTCAATTCCCCTCCGCCTGCCACCCCTTTATTTGTTGAACTTGCGATTTTTTTCGCTTGCATATAATTCCCCTCCCCGGGCGCACAATGGTTTTTAGTTGGGCAAAAAAAGAGGGTGC